>CAIMUF010000032.1 GCA_903844635.1 uncultured Sulfuricurvum sp.
ACCTCTCCTTTTCTGTGGTTAGAATTTGAAGATAGAGTTTAACATTTAACCTCTTCAAATCCAAAACTACAATTCTTTATTTTATTCGTTTCTCTTATTTTAAGAGATTTTCAAAAATTGCACTTCAGATTTAAATTTTGGTTGACATTAATAAAGATACAAAACCAACCATTAGTAATTCACGTGCTTTCATTATAAACCTCCAAATTGACATGAATAAATTGTAGTCCAATTTAATGAGAAAAAAATGAATACATTGTTCATTTAATGGATTTATATTCTTATAAACTCAAATGAGAAAGTTCTTTTTTTGCCTTTTGAATATCGTTTTCAATTGCTTTTTTGAGCAGTTCCAAGGAGTCAAATTTTTGGTTTTTTCGTAAAAATTTTACAAAACTGATCGATGCTGTCGTACATACTCCGATCGTTTCTCCTAAAACATGGATTTCAATAGCATAACGCCCGTCCGTGGTTACTCTGTGTCCGATAAAAACAACACACGGATGAAAATGTTCTTCCTCATCAAGTCTGACCAAGGCCGCATAAACTCCTTCATACGGGAGCAAAAATCCGGGGCATTCGAGATTGATCGTCGGGACAAGGCTAGTTTTACCAATTCCCTGCCCTTTGATAGCCGAACCTTTGATTTGATAATTATGTCCTAAAAAACGGTTTGCTCCGCTTATATCTCCAATCTGAATTTTGGCACGGATTTTATGCGAATGAACGGAATCTCCTTCGATACATACCTGCTCGATTACCTTGACTTCACCCATAAATAATTCACCCAAATTTGCATGAGAATAACGGCGGTTTTTTCCAAAATGAAAATCATAGCCAACCACAATCTTTTTTAAATGGGGAAACCGTTTTTGAAGCATAGCAACAAATTCTTCCCCTTCTAAATGGCGAATATCCTCTAATGAATAGTAGACAATTGGATAATGCGTGTAGTGTTCACGCTCGCGTGAGGGAGTGAGATTCGCATATCCTGTTTCGATAACCACAATGGCACCATGAGCACCTAATTCGCCAAAAAGTGACTGATGCCCTACATGCATCCCATCAAATCCGCCAATGGCGATCGAATCAACCTTTGATAAATCCATAGCACGTCTCCTGATTTCCTTCTTTACCCGCTATGTGTGCTACTTCTTTAGCCACTAATTTCCATCCTATCAAAGAACAGGTATCCTCAAAACGGATCATTGCTTTACCGATTGCGCTGTTATCTTTTACCACTCCATTTTTATCACGCTTGACTTCGCGTCCTACTTGAAACTGTGGTTTAAACAAAACAACAATGTATTTTGATGCCAATTGATTAATTGACTCTAAAATAAGTTCCAATGGGATAAAAGCAACATCACACGTTACTATTTCATAGGTTTTTTCTCTCGAAAAATGTCGAATATCCGTATTTTCATGAACCGTTACGCGAGAATCACTTCGTAAGCTCGGATGTAACTGATCGCTTCCTACATCGACACACGTGACACTTTCCGCACCTTCTTCCAGTAAAACCTGAGTAAATCCGCCCGTACTTGAACCAATATCAAGAGCGGTAAGCCCTTTTAAATTCCACTCGGTAAACGGGAGAAATCCTTTGAGTTTAATGGCTGAGCGACTCACATACAGCGCAACATCAGCTATTTCTACCTTCATCGTTTCATCGGCTTCAAATGATACTTTATCAATGATTTTTCCATCCACACTTACAGCATGATCCTTGATCAACTGTTGTGCTTTATTTCGACTTTCCACTAATTTGCATTCCACTAAATAACTATCAAGTCTCATATTAATCCATCGTATTGTAATACGTTATCGTGACATAACTTTGTTTAGGATACCATTGCGTCAAAATTTTAGGGTAAGGATTTGTATGCAACCTATTCATGTCGCAATCATTGGTGGAGGATATGGTGGCATACGAGCGATGGAGCATCTTTCTAAATCGACGCATATTCATGTTACCTTGATCGATCAAAACGCGTATCATTACATGCAAGCCGAAGTGTATGATTTCATCGCCAATAAAGTAGATATGTCTCATATTATGATCGACCTTCCCTCCTTGACAAAAAGTTTCGGTTTAGTTCGTTTCGTTTGTGAAGAAGTACTGACAATCGAATCCGACACCAAAGAGATTGTTACCCCAACGCAAAAAATATCCTATGACTACCTCATCATCGCAACCGGAAGCCGTACTTACTTTCCTACCTTCATCCCGGGATTACGTGAATATACCCATGGAGTCAAAAGTATCCCTACCGCTTTAGATTTCAAGCAACAATTTGAACGGGCTCTTTTAGATCGTATTGAAGCACAAAAGCAAGGATGCGATGCAAAACCGTTTAACATTGTCATCGGTGGAGCAGGACTCTCCGGTGTTGAAATTGCAGCAGAGATGGCAGCGTATGCCAACCGTTTTTATCAAAATGGAAACTTCGGATGCCGTGGTGTCGATGTTTATCTCATCGATGCGTATGAGACGATATTATTCGGAATGGATCCATTTTTGATTGAAAGTTCTCATGAGCGTCTCTTAAAACTCGGAGTCCATGTTTGGCATAACAACCGAATCAGCGAAGTACGTGAGCATTCAATCCTCCTGGATAATGGAGAATTACTCGATTTTGAATTTATGATTTTTACAGGGGGAGTGTGTGCTTCGGCATTGACAGAGCGACTAAAATTTAAAGTCAATGCGAAGGGTCATCTGAATGTCTTAAATGACCTTTCAATAGAAAACTATCCTACCATCTTTGCCATCGGTGATGTTGCTAATCTCACCGATGAGCAGGGCAAGCCTCTCCCTCCTACCGCACAGCTTGCAGAACGAAGCGCAGAGCATGTGGTGCGCAATATTGCTTTAAGAGAAAAAGGACAGCCTTATCAACCTTTCAGCTTTACCAATCAAGGGTTGATGATTGCTCTTGGAGGCGAATACGGTGCAGGACTACTCCCCGGAGGGATCAAAGTAAAAGGGTATCTCGCCTATTTAATCAAAAAGGCTATTTTTTGGATGTACACTGCTCCCCTGCGCCGACGAAGCGCTATCGGAAAGCGACGTTAATTCCCGAAATTCACTCTCTGTAAGAAGAGGGACTCCCAACTCCACAGCTTTATCGTACTTACTCCCCGCATCTTCGCCATAAATGACAAAATCGGTCTTTTTAGAAACCGATGAGGCGACTTTTGCCCCCAATTCTTCGAGCATTGCTTTAACAATATCTCTCGAAACACTCATCGCTCCCGTCACAACAACCGTTTTTCCTTTAAAAGGATTATCAACCGCTATCTTTTTGATTGGCTCCGTCGGTTGCAGTACCTCACGTAATGCATTTATTTTAGCCCCATTAACACGGACAAATTCAAGAATGGATTCAACCATCTCTCCCCCAAATCCATCGAGTGCCAAAATCTCTTCACGAGATGCTGTATCAAATGCCGTGCCAAAAACTGTACATAAGGTTTTAGAAGCAACCTCTCCGATATGCTCAATTCCTAACGCATTGATAAAGCGCCAACAATCACATCCTTTTACTGCACCGATCGCATCGATCAGATTACGGCTTTTTTTCTCTTTGAAACCTTCCAAAGCCAAAAGTTGTTCCATCGTAAGATTGAACAGATCAATCAGCTCTCGTACTAACCCTGACTGGTGGAGTGCTTCAACAATCTTGTCCCCTAATCCGTCGATGTTAAGACACTGTTTTGAGGCAAAATAGATGATGGAATTTACGACCCGCGCTTCACAATCCAAATTTTGACACTTGATCAATGCTCCCTCATCCAATAGCTCGCTATTGCATACAGGACACTGTGTTGGTCTAGGAATGACTTTTTCGCTTCCATCACGCTCTGATGCAATGACCTTGATAATCTTAGGGATAACATCACCGCTTCGCAAAATTATGACTTTATCCCCGATTCGAATATCTTTGCGTTCGATCTCATCAAAATTATGCAGTGTTGAGCGCTCGACTACAACCCCCTCGATGGAAACCGGTTCGACGATAGCCACAGGAGTGACAACACCGCTTCGCCCTACTTGCAAAATCACTTCACGCAAACGTGTAAGCTTCTCAATCGCAGGAAATTTATACGCTGCCGCCCATCGTGGATTTTTGACCGTATAGCCCAACTCGTCCTGTACTGCAATGGCATCGACTTTGATTACCATTCCATCCAAAAGCATGGCAAAATTATCCCGTTCCACTCGCATCTCATGGTAGAACGCTTCAATCTGTTCGGCAGTTTCACATAGATGAATCATGTGGGGATTACGAAAGCCCAGAGCATAGACCCATTCCATCCGCTCACTTAGATTTTTGATCTCTAATGCATTGAAACCGATACCATAAGGCATAAAAACCAAACGACGAGCAGCAGTGATACGAGTATCGAGTTGACGCAGACTTCCCGCTGCCGCATTACGAGGATTGGCAAAAAGAGATTCTCGATTTTTTAGTCTCTCTTCGTTGATCTTCTCAAAATCTTCTTTGAAAATCACGACTTCCCCACGAATTTCGATACGCTCTTGGTAGTCAATAGAGAGGGGAATACTCTGTATCGTTTTGGCATTTTGAGTAACATCTTCACCCTCGACACCATCACCACGAGTAATCGCTTGAACCAATGCACCCTTATCGTAGATAAGATTCAAACTCGCCCCATCAAACTTCGGTTCACAATAAAAGCGCACTTCCCCATACCCTTTCGTAATACGGTTCACCCATGTTTCTAACTCTTGTTCGTTAAATAAATCTTCCAGACTCCACATTCGACTCAAATGCGGAGCTTTCTCAAATTTATCCTGAGGAACGTCACCGACTCGCTGTGTGGGGGAATCGATGATAATCTGATCAGGATGCTCATGCTCGTATGCAACCACTTCATGATAAAGAATATCGTACTCTTCATCCGTCGTAACTGGGTCATCGAGGACGTAGTAATGGTAAGAATATTTTTTGAGTTGTTCTACGGCGGTTTTATAGTCGGTGTTAGTCATATTTTCATTTCAGCTTTAAATTTTGTCTACTATCGATCAATGCCCATAATTTTTCAGGATCTTGCACAAGTGCTTTTGCCTCATCCATTTTGGATGCAGCAAGAGACTTAGCAATCGTTTTACGTATGTCCAACGCCGTTTCATTTCCACTCACTACGGCCATCTCAAGCAAAGCATATGCAATCAGTTCATTTTTAAAAACATTTTGCCCAAGCCCATACATAAGCCCAAGATTCGTTAAAGCAGAAGATTCACCTTGTTGGGCTGCTTTACGGTACCAAATGATGGCTTCTGCAATTTGATTTTTTTCTTCACATAAAATGCCCAAATAAGTCTGGGCAGGAGCAAAACCATTGGATGCAGCTTTTTCATACAGACTTAATGCCATATTTTTATTTACAGAAATCCCAAGTCCCTCAAAATAAAGAGCCCCAAGACTTGCTTGAGCAGGAGGATATTCTTGTTGAGCGGCTTCATTAAACCATTTAAACGCCTCACGATGATTTTTTAAAACCCCGTGCCCTAGGTTGTACATCATTCCTAGATTAAACTGTCCATCCGCTTCTCCCTGTTGAGCCGCCTTACGATACCAAAACAGTGATTGTTCATAATCTTGTTCGATCCCCTTACCTTTTTCATACATCCAGCCTAAGCTGTTTTGGGCATATACGTTTCCATTTTCGGCGGCTTTTTCATACCAATGAAATGCCTGAATATCATTTTGCTCAACACCGTGCCCATATTCATACATTTCACCTAAAATACTTTGAGATTCAGAATTTCCTTGGTTGGCCGACTTGGTATACCAACTCACTGCTTTTGAATAGTCTTGCTCTACATACGACCCAAAATGATACATTTTAGCCAATTTATTTTGTGCATCCGAATCACCGCTTTCTGCCAATTTGGTAATTTTTTTAAAATTAAACGCATGAAGTAAAGGTCGAAGCAGTGATTTAAACACAAAAAGCCTTTTTTTCCAAAATTACCATTATTTTACTACAAATGTACAATCTTTGTTCCAAATCCCCCCAATACTGAGGAACGTCCGTGAAACTTTTGACACTTGAATGGATTTTGAGAAACTCTTTAACGGCACAGGAAAGTTTTCCCGTCCCGATACCGTGATTTCCAGTTTTTATCCAGACGCATAGGCTAAAAGTAGCCTGTCCCCTTTATTTTTTAGTCTCTTTCATGCTTATTGCCGTGACCTTTATTCCCATGATCATCACCTCTGCCTTTGTCTCCGTGGTCATACCCGCGATCACCGTGTTTTTCTTGATAACGCGGAACATACTCGCGTTCGTACCAATCATTGCGCACAAACAAGACCCGCTCACCGCAGGCGTGATATTCACGACAATGTCTCTTCCAATTTCTGGCGTGGCTCGGCGGAACACGCAGATAGACTGGTGGGCGATTCATCATTATCCCTCGTTCAACGATTATCGGTTGAGCGTAGAGCACTCTTGGTTGTGGGAAATTGCCGATGTCAATTTGGCCATAAAAGCCGGGCTGGCCAATGCTAATCGATACACCAACGTCGGCAGCGAGTGCCGGAGCAGTGAAAGTTGCAGCGGCAATTACCGCTGATAGGAGAAAACGTTTCATTATGACCCCTTTTTTCTATAAATATCTTTTTACTATAACATAAAATTACATATTTCATAGTGGAATCTATGAAACAAGAAAATTCTCGATCTTCGGCGCTACCGTCATCGCTTTTTCGATATAAACGGTTTTAAAAAACGGATCGAATAGTTAAACCACTGAGCAAACATAGAGACATTAATCACATTACTGCTGGTTCAGATTCGTATCCGGGACACACCGATCCTTCCTGTGATTCGTAACTGATCGTATAGACCCGTACGCAATCCTCACAGCGCAGCTCGGTCAGGGTGCCGGATCACCTTTTACAAACTGCCACTATTATACGATGTACATTACATCTTTACAAATATGTTGCTTATTGCAATAAAAAACTAATAGGTGACATCCTATTCTTCCCACAATCCGTCAGCATCACGAAAGGTGCGAATACCGCTCTCAGCACTGATCCCTGCACCGCTTAGAATAAAAACTTTTTTCATTAATTCTCCTATTACAGGAATTATACTGCTACTAGATTAATTGGGGAAAAAAAGTAACCGGCCCCCTTTTCTTAACAGAACCTATTGTTACCCACTCTACATGACCATCGGTGCCTCTTTGGTCGTCTTTCCGCTGGTACGCTATCGAATCAAGATGGGGATTCCAATCAGACATTGGATCGTCTGATTCACCTGATCCCCTAATCTTGAACAAAAGGATTAAATTCTTTTGCTATCTCTTGTTTGACCTTCCACATATATAATTCCTCTAAACACACAAAGAATACACTTTAAGGAAGATATGTGAACGCCATGAATAAGACTTCTGCACCCGTAAAAACACTGGACGATCTAGCACGCTTGGCAGATTATTCACTCCTAGACACCCTCACCCCAGATCCTGAGGCGAAAGCAAACGGAGTCGACCACTCTGCGCGACAAGTCTTCTCCGGGCACTATGTCTCCGTAAATCCTACACCCATTAAAGAGCCGCACTACATAGCGCACAGTAAGAATTTTTTTAACGAACTTGGATTTGATGAGGGCTTAGCTACACGTGACGATTTCATGCGAATGTTCTCCGGTGATATATCGAATGTACCTCAGCCACTTCGAACGGTGGGTTGGGCAACGGGATATGCTCTCTCCATCAATGGGAGTGAATACTACCAGCAGTGTCCCTTCCAAACAGGCAACGGCTACGGTGATGGTCGTGCCGTTTCCATCCTTGAGGCCAATATCAACGGTAAACGGTGGGAAATGCAGCTCAAAGGAGGTGGCAGAACGCCCTATTGCCGTGGAGCCGACGGTCGTGCGGTATTGCGTTCAAGTATACGAGAGTTTTTAGCTCAAGAGCATATGCATGCATTGGGCATACCGACTTCCCGTTCATTAACTTTATATACCTCCAAATCTGAGACAGTAAAGCGACCGTGGTTTAACCAAGGCTCCTACTCCAGAGACCCCGAAGTGATGATCGAAGAGGATGTCGCGATCACGACACGGGTTGCATCTTCGTTTCTTAGGGTGGGGCAAATCGAGCTTTTCGGCCGTCGTGCACGTAAAAACGAGCATCCAAAAGCGATGGAAGAGCTTGAAAAGATCGTGCTGCATTTGATCGATCGTGAGTACAGTGAGGTCATTGACCAGAAGTTACCTCTTGAGGAAAAAGCGCTCTTATTGGCAAGTGAGTTTCGCAGTCGCCTAACATCCCTAGTGGCAAATTGGATTCGAGTGGGCTACTGCCAAGGAAACTTCAACAGCGATAACACGGCCGTTGGAGGATTTACCCTCGATTACGGTCCGTTTGGGTTTATTGATATGTTTGACCCAAAATATCAGCCATGGACGGGTGGCGGAGTCCACTTCTCATTTCTCAATCAGCCTCAGGCAGCCGAACGTAACTTTCATATGTTTTATTCGGCATTGAAACCGCTAATAGAGTCAAATACGGATATTCTAAGCCGATTAGATGAGATTGAACATGGCTTTGCCCAAGTCATGCAAGAAAAAATGGAAACAATGTTGGCTACGAAACTGGGTCTGTGCACCTTTGATGCCGCACTGTTCCAAGAGCTCTTTATACTGATGATCCAAACTCACGTCGATTACACTATTTTCTTTCGTGAACTCTCACATATTCCACAGAACATGGATCCTCTCAAAAAAAGCTTTTATCAAGAATCGATGCTAGATGAAAATATCCAAACACGCTGGTCGCAGTGGCTGGCAAAATGGAAATCACTCATCGATGCGGCTACACCAGAATCACGTGAAAAGCTCTCAAAAAAGATGAAACGTGTCAACCCAAAATACACGCTGCGAGAATGGTTCCTGGTGCCTGCCTATCAACAAGCCACTACCGGAGACTATACGCTTATTAGGGAATTGCAAGAGGTTATGACACATCCATATGATGAGCAGTCCAACGAGATAGAGGAAAAATACTATCGTTTAAAGCCCTCTGAGTTCTTTGAGATCGCTGGAATATCTCATGTCAGCTGTTCGTCGTAATTAATAATTTAGGGCTCCGTATCAGCTGATTCCTATTCTTATAATCCGTTTTTAATTGCTTCTTGGATTATCGGGGCAATTGTTTCTGAATTGATACCGCGTTCTTGACAATATGGTGTTTGCAACCATATAGAAAATTGTTTTTGTCCTTTACTAGCATTACATCCACAACAACACAGAGCAATATTTTCTTTCGTAACAATTTTTGCGTCATTAATAATATGTTCCCAACTTGCAGCTGTTTTTTTAGAAACTTTTGCAGGTGTAAATTCAATACCGCAATAAACACATCGTTTATCACGTTCACGCACCTCTTGTTCAAGCCATGCGGGGATATTCCAATAGTTCGCCACTATCTATCTTTACTTTTTTATAACCGGACGATCTTCGCCCCAAATCCACCTAAATGCTGAGGAGCATCCGTAAAACTTTTGACACTTGGATGAATTTTTAAAAATTCTTTGATGGCATAGGAGAGCTTGCCCGTCCCGATACCGTGATAAATAATTACCTCATCGAACCCTTGCAAAAGCGCATCAGACAAAAATTTATCGGCTTTTTCACATGCTTCTTCCCCTCGTAATCCATGAAGATCGAGTTTAAGACCGCTTTTTTGGTCAATCTGCGCGGTATAGGAAGGTTTGATTTTTTTCGGGAGATTACCGCTTGGTTTTAGTTCTGTGAGCTTGACACGTAAGCGCATCCCCTCCACTTCGATCATCGCATCTTTAGCTCCGATACTTACTATCGTCCCACGCTGCGCACGGTATTTTACCGCTTGACCCACTTCGTATTTAATCACCTCAGGTTGGGCAATCTTAGGAGCGGGATTTTTAGGAATCAATGCGGTAGCTTTGTTTAACTGGCGATGAATGGCTGCCATGTCCAGACCTCGTGCGGCTTCTTTGGCTTCATTGATTGCCAAATCGTATTGGGCTCGTAAACGATTTTTTTCGCTGTCAAGTTCTTGGCGTAAATTTTCACGTCCCTCTTTGAGTAACCGTTCTTGCTCTTTTAAACTATCCAGTCTCTCATCGACCTCTTTATTTTTACGCTTTAGATTGCGCTCCATCTCACTTCCGCGCTCAATTAGAATATTGAGTTTTTCATGATTTTCACCGTAGACTGCTTTGGCTTTGGTGATAATGTTTGCATTGATTCCATACCGTAATGCCGTTTCAAACGCATAACTTTTACCGATTGTTCCATTCAGAAAATCGTATGTCGGAATACGTCGCTCTTCATCATAGATGGCCGCTAGAAGCTCCACATCGTCTCTGTCTGCCATCAATGCGGCAAGACGCTTATGGTGCGTCGTGACGATGATTTTCTGACCTCGCTTGATAAGTTCATCCAACACTACAGCAAAAAGTGCGGCTGCCTCATCGCTGTCGGTTCCCAGTTCAATCTCATCCACTCCGACCAAAGCATTTTTATGTTCAAAAAGATGGCTAAACTGCACCATCCGTCCTGCAAACGTCGAAATATCATTGCTCACACTTTGCGGGTCATCGATTACTGCTTCAAGCCGTTTAAAACTTCCTATTCTCGATTTATGGGGATTGAGTTTCATCGGGATGAGATATTTTGCCATCGCACACGCACTGAGGATAGATTTGAGAAGCATCGTTTTTCCTCCGGCATTGACTCCGGTTATCATGAGCAGATTTCCTCGAAACTCGACACTGATGGGCTTAGGTTTGTGCAAGGCAGGATGTGCAAATTCATCCAAAATAATACTGCTGTTATTTTGAGGCTTTACAATCGCATAATTGTGCGCACGGGCGAAAAGGACACGTGCTTGATAATGGTCAAATCGCTCAAATTCACGGTCGATAAATCCGATAAACGGCGTTAAGGGTGAGAGCTTTGTACTAAACTTTTTAGCATACGCATACAATGCCGCATCACGCTCTTGATTAACGTATCGAAGCTGTTCTTTGGAGCGCAAGATGCTATCAGGGGCAACGTAGAAAAATCCCGCACCCGTACGTCCTATCACCGCACCTTTTAAGACATGATTAAATCCTCCGTGCACCAACAGACACTCTTCATCATTGATGTAGTGGATTTGGGTATCAACGAGATAGGGTGCAAGTTTTTGAGTGAAAAAAAGACGTTTAATGGATTCTTGAATATCGGATTTAATGGCTTTTATTCGCTTCCCTAGTTGAAAAAGCTCTTCATCCTTAGACTCGATAAAAAGACCCGTTACATCAAAATAGTCATCAATTTCACTAAACGTTTGCGGGATTTCAATCGTCCCCATCCATTCACCTATGAGTCCTGCGTAACCGTTATTACGCATTGTTCTAAAATATCGGACTATTTTAATCAGTTCAAACATATCTTCAAAACGTAAAACACCCTGTTTTTTGAGATGATTAATACTCCCCTCAAACGGTACACTTTTCGGAGGTGCCTTAAATTCCAACAAATCAAGAGCTTCAATAAAACGAAAATGACGCTCTTGATCCCCCTGAAGGGCGATATTTTGCGCTCGTGAAAAAAAGTGTTCTAAGGCTTTTAAATGAGGAAGAAGATCGAGCTTACCGAAAAGCTCTGCAAGATTAGCGGAGAGATTATTCATTCACACTCGGATGCACTAAAAATCTGTTGAGGATAACTCGAATCTTTATTACCGATAAAACTTTGCGTGCCAACACTGTACGTAAACGTCTTGTTATCCACTTTTACATTATTACAGATTAAAGCCTTTCCATTCGTAAATTTCAGTTCGATAGCATGAACATGCTTACTTTCTAAATCATTCATAATATTATAAAGAATTGCATTGCCCACAATCATGGCAAGTATCAACGAAACAAACCCTTTTTGTCGAAGTGTCAATGCAGTAAAATAATGCATCCACATAAAAACGACAAGGACAATCCCAAACCAGACTAAATATCCCATAGCTTACTTAATCCCTCGTAACTGATAGGTTAAATCCCCTGCCCCAAATCCAACGATTAAATCTTTATCATATGTTTTGAGAACCTCATCACCAATGACAACTTGGATAGTATCGCCTTCACGGTGGAGCTTATCAGCAAGAATCAGGTTATAACGTCCAAATTCTCCTGCAAAATCAATCTCACGATGTTCTTCGCTAGCTGCCCATACAGGGAGGATAACCAATTCATCCACTCCCTCAAAACACTCGACAAATGCTTGAAGATTATCAATCGTTCGAGAATATTTATGAGGCTGCCAAATCGCAATAACCTTCTCAAATCCTTTGAGTTCAGCATAAATTTTAAGCGATTGCATCGTAGCTTTGATCTCAGTCGGGTGGTGAGCATAATCATCCACGATAACACGATCAGAGCCTTTAAAAATTACGTCAAAACGCTTTTTAATCCCACGGAAATTGAGCAAATGAACACGAATCGAAGCAATACTCATGCTCTGAGCCGCTGCCATAATCGCTAATGCAGCATCCATCGCAATATGCTCTCCAAATCCCCACACTTCAAACTCGCCAAATCCTTTGAGATGAAAACGGGTGTACGGTTCATCATCGATGAGGGTATACGTGATATTCGTAATGTCGGTGCTTGGATAAAGGCGCAAGGCATCGCATGTCAACGTTGACATAAACGGATCTTCCGCATTGATAACCCGTACGCTTCCCATCTCGATAAAACGCTGATAGGCATGATGAAATTCATCGATGTTGTAGTTGTAGTACTCCATGTGCTCAGGCTCGGCATTAGTAACAATCGAACAGTATGGATTTGAATTTAAGAAACTTCCATCACTTTCATCCGCTTCAAAAAGCATGACATCGGTACTTCCGTCGAAACGGACATTCGAGCCAAAGCCTTTGGATTCCGCACCAATAATGGCACTTCCGTCCATAATCGCCGCTAAAATGGCGGTTGTCGTACTTTTACCGTGAGCTCCGCATACCGCGTAAACTTTTTTCTCATTCAAAATCCGCAATAGCGCATCACGACGGTGCAATACTTCGATACCGCGACGTTTTGCCTCAACCACTTCTGAATTTGTCGGTTTGATAATGGCTGAATGAATAACCAATTCACAATCTTCAGGAATATTGTGTGCATCATGACCGATAAATACCGTAATCCCTCGCTTACGCAACAGCTCCGTTATATGCGTATCTTTCATATCCGATCCACTGACTTCATGTCCGCTAAAACGCATGTATTTGGCTAATCCCGAAATACCAATCCCGCCGATACCGATAAAATGGATTTTCATGCTATTTCCCTTGTGAAAAAACTGATATAAAACTTCCCGCCTTCTTGCACTGCATTCATATCCACGTACTCTTCGATAAAATCATCAAACGGAATCTTCCCATCACATGCACTTCTGTGAATTTTCATCGCCTCATTAAAACTTTCATCTTCACTCAATCCGCCGATAACCTCAAATAAAGCACTTGCATCCGTAGCCGAACCCGCACTGTAATGCTCAACGGCATACTCATACAAAGCACGTAGTGTTGCGAAATCTTGGACTTCATTCATATCAAGACGTTCGAGATTTTCTAAAGCATTTGTCAATCTCTCTAAGGCTAAATCCAAAATGTTTGCATAATATGCCATTAACGTATCATCATCAAACATCTCATGCGCCTGCGCTTCAAGAACATACAAGGATGCGATATCCCCTTCACTTTGGGCTTGATGTATTTTTTCTTTGAGTTCGTTCATGACAGTGCCTCCTTTAGGCGATTAAGTGCTTCTATGATTTTGATGGTTTCTTCGACCAGCGCAATGCGAATATAGCCGATTCCGGGATTTTCACCCGCCTTATCTTCACGAGCCAAAAATTCTCCAGGAAGAACTTTAACGTTGTAGTCACGGTAGAGACGCTGTGTAAATTCCAATGCGTTATCGACTTTGAGCCAAACATAAAATGTTGCATCCGACGTCTCAATCCCTAAAATTTCCTGTGCAGCTTTAAAATTTTGTGCATAGACATCACGTGCCACTTGCACGTGTTCATCATCCGACCATGCCATTGCTGCTGCCGCTTGAAGAGGGAGTGGGGATGCACAACCGACATACGTGCGATATTGAGCATATCCTTTTAAGATATTTGCATCTCCTGCGATAAATCCGCTTCGTAATCCCGGAGCAGAAGAGCGTTTGGAAATCGAGTTAATAACGAGAACATTTTTAAATGACGTATTTCCGACATGAGTTGATGCTTCGAGGAGCGATGGGACTTTTTGTGCCGTATAAATTTCGCTATAACACTCATCGTTAATAAGAAGAAAATCGTGCTTTAATGCAAGTTTCACCCACTCGCCTAATTCTTCAATCGATAATACAGAAGCCGTAGGATTATTAGGAAAATTCAAAATAACCAAATCACAAACGGCAAGATCATCTTCATTGACCACAGGTTTAAAGCCGTTTTCTTCTGTCAAATTGAGATGAATCACTTTAGCGCGTGATGCAATCGCCGAACCCTCATAAATCTGATAAAACGGGTTGGTATATGCCATCACGGGCTCTTTTTTATCAAACAAATAATACTGTGGAAAATTAAAAAGCACTTCTCTAGTTCCAAATGAGCTGATGAGTTCATTTGTTTTCAACTCCACGCCAAAACGACTCTTTACAAATGCTCTCATAGAGTCATTCAGATAGGCTTCACCCGCTGTTTTCGGATAACGGCGTAACTCTTCAGAGTGCATGGCTAGTGATTTTTGGATAAACGCAGGAGTATCAAATTGCGGTTCACCAATGGTAAGTGCAATAGGTGAATAGGCTGGATTTGGGATAATCCCGTCCAGCAAAGTGGTTAGTTTTTCAAAAGGGTACGGTTCAAAGTGCAAAGGACGGTCTTTGTAGTAAAATATAGTGCTATTATTATAGCGTTTTTTTACTTATCCTCTTTCCCGCTGCTGATGGATTCAAATCGTTTTAAATTATAGGCATCAATAATCATATAGCGCGGTTGAGTCATATTGTTAAGACCTGCTTTTGCATTATGGTTATCAATCGAAAAAGCCATTTCATACCCCGCTTCTTTTGCCCTTACCAGAAGATCCTCATCATAAATCCCAAAAGGCCATGCCAAATACTTGATAGGATGACCCATTTTTTTCTCTAAAGTTGCTTTAGATTTATAAAGCTGTGCATGAACTGATTTCTCATATTCCTCTTTAGATAGGCTCTTCTTCTCTCGTTTAAAATTCGGATGCCAATAGGTATGAGATTCCACATGAAATAATTTTGTCGCTTCCAGCTCACGTAATTGGTCCCACGTCATGGCGTACTTGGCATTCGAAATGGCACTTGGATAGATAAAAAGGGTTACAGGGACTTTGTATTTCTTAATAATCGGTGCCATATCGCTGTAAACACTTTTATGACCATCATCCGCCGTAATAACAATGGACTTGGCCGGAATCGATTTAATTTCCCCTTTAATGTATTTAGCCGCTGTATCGAGAGAGATAACTGTATAGCCATTGCTCATAAGCCACGCAAGTTGTTCTCCAAATGCTTTGGTCTTAATCGTCATAGAATCTTTAACCTCTTCCCCGCACCGGTGATAACATAAAACAGGAATACTCTTATCCGCTGCAAATGCAGTAGTAAAAAACAATGCCCATAAAAAGGCTACTCGAATAATTGAAGTAGGGAATGTCATTAAATCATCTCATTTTGTATAGAATATAAATGTGATTATATCCGAAATAAAATTCCATAAACGCCCATAATTAGGGCCTTTAAAAAAACTTTGTATATTTTTATCAAAATGCTTGACAAAGGTGGGGGTGAAAGTGGTATACTTCCGCCATATTTCTTAAGGAGTCTTACATGATGAAAATCGTTTCTGCTATGCTTTTAGCTGCTATGTTTATCGGATGCAGCCAATCTGCAAAAACTGAAGCTGCACCTGCTGCAACTGAAGAAGTAGCACCTGCTGCTGAAGCTATGCCTGCTGCTGATGCTGCTGCTGTTGAAGCACCTGCTGCTGACGCTGCTGCTGTTGACGCTGCTGCGCCTGCTGCTGAAGCTGCACCTGCTGCTACACCTGCTAAATAAGTTTAACGTAAGTTATAACTTAGCTTCGTGCTTCGGCGCGAAATGCATTTCTTTTCCTCTTTAACATCAAATCAAACTAAAATTTACTAAAATGTCCTAAAATAATTTAGGAGATCGCATATGAAATTTATTCTTCCCGTGGTATGTTCCATTCTATTAATTGGTTGCGGTAATTCAACCAAAGATTCTACACCTGATACACAACAAGTGTCTCAAACTGCCGAAGCCCCTGCTGTAATATCTGAAAAAAACACTACTACACCTACTCCAGCAAGTGAAATAAAGCCAACACTAGAAACGCTTGCAGTTTCAACACCTTCAGAAGTAGATGGCGGAGCCCTCTTCTCTCAAAAATGTGCTGCGTGTCATGGAAATAAAGCTGAAAAGTCAGCACTAGGAAAGTCACAAATCATTGCACATTTTACAGAGCAACAAATTAAAGATGCACTCCAAGGCTATCAAGCTGGTTCATATGGAAAAGAGATGAAAGGCTTAATGCAAGGTCAAGTAAAATTGCTTAGCCCTGAGCAGATCAATGCTTTGGCAAAACATATTCCGACATTATAACGAGAAATAATTGCTGGGAGTTTCCTAAAAAACTTGATTCATTTACTCGAAATTCATCTTTCACTTTTAGGTAATGCAAACTTTTGCGTTACCAACTCTCCTTCATCATTAAAAAATAAATAATAAAGCTTATCTTTTTGTACATTCAAACCAGCCAAATAACGTAATGCTAAATTTGCTTGTAATGATGCAATATGCATCACAATCGGAGCAGTAATACCAGCAGGTGTCTTCTGTGTGATTTTAAACAGCTCTGTAAATGATGCTTCCTCAAAAAAACATACTTGTCCATTAAATGCTTCAACGGATCCATATACCCAGGGTACTCTTTTAGCTATCGCATAGGTATTAATCGCTCCTCGAGAAGGCAGATTATCCGTTCCATCAATAATCAAATCTACCTCAATATTTTTTTTTGTAAATTCATCAAAATTACAAATATGAGCAGTAGCTTTGACATACGGACAGCGTGATTCAATCAATTGAGCGCATACTTCTGCTTTAAATTTACCTTCATCACCACTCTTAAAAGCAATTTGACGATGAATATTGTGCAAACTTACCGTATCAAAATCAATCATATGGATTTCACCAATACCCGATGCCCCCAAGGCAAAGGCAAGTGATGAACCAAGCCCACCGCTTCCGATGATAGCAATTCGCTTGGATTGAAGGGAGAGTTGTGTTTCCTCACCCCATAGCTGTACTTGTCGATGAAAATAATGCATCATAATAATCACTTCCCTTTTATATAAATTAATCTAACCAATAGGTAATTGAATAATAAATTTTGCCCCTAGACGTGTATTTTCTACTCCTATAGACCCGCCAAAGCTCTCTTCAATAATATAACGACACATGTGCAATCCCAATCCTGTCCCTTGATTGGCTGGCTTTGTGGTAAAATAAATAGTAAAAATTTTGTCCATAATCGATTCATCAATCCCTCCAGCATTGTCCTCAATCCAGAGTTCTAAAAATCCTTCTACATCAAAAATAGTAATATTGATTTCTCCGAATTTTATTTGCCGCTCCAATATCGCATCGTGAGCATTTTTAATAAGATTCATAAATACTTGAATCATTTCATTTTTGGCTAATATGGCTTTAGTCGTCGTTTTTCTCTCAATGTGTCCTGTGATTTTTGCATCATTTAATAATACCGCACTAAGACGAAGTGCAATCTCTGCCACTTCAACTATATCCTCCGCCTCTTTGTGCTTGTCCATTTTATAATAATTGCGAAAATCATCAATAGTCTTTGACATATACTGTAAATGCTCTTGAAATTGCTCATGTGATGTTTCATATAAACTATCATCACATTCTCCCATATGACGCTTAAAATAAAGATTTTGATTAATAAGAGATAATGTATTGAGTGGTTGTCGCCACTGGTGTGCAATTTGCTCGATCATCTCTCCAAGAGCAGCTAAACGTGATTGCTGAACAAAAAGTTCATCTTTTTTCCGAACTGCCGCCAATGATTCCGCTACTTTATCACTCAATGTTTCATTTAGGTTGCTAAGTTTATCAATATACTCAGACTGAAGCCAATAAACACGATCTGCTAATGCCCAGGAAAGAAAAATCATCTCGAACGCTGCACCAATTTGCTGAACATGATTAACACCATAAAAATAAGGAATTAACTCAAATTTATTAAACGTAAAAATCATGGTTCCAACTAGGAAAAAACTCCATCCTGAAAGGTAAAAACGAGCTACCCGATGAGCATGTTTTATCATCATAATACCGGCAGTTAATAATAAAAAGGTCGAAAAAATAACCATACTGGCACTAACAAGTATAGTTTGTGAATAAGGCAAAATAGCGGAAATCATTGAAACGCCAAAACTTAAAAACATCATTGATTTCAAAACAGTATCGAGCTTCGGAGAAGTCCCTTTTGTTTGTAAAAATCCTCGTCCAAAATACAATGCACTAAACGATGAAAAAGCAATCCAAAAGCCTGGACCATGATCTATCATCCATCTGCATTTTCCCCATATATAAGTACGTCCTGTACCGTCAAATGACATTTGCCAAAAAATAAAGGTGATTAAAAAAAGTAAATAACGAAGATAATTTGGGTCTCTGGTGTAAAAATAAATAACAATATTGTATAAAAAGATAACGATAAAAATTCCATAAAAAATTCCTATGGCCAGAGAGCTGTATTCAATTTCTTCAAATAGTCCTTCAGAAGAATGCAATGTTAGAGGAACCTGCATTGAGCCTTGTGTTTGAACCCGCATCATTAATGTTGCTTCAGGATACTCTTCCAGTCTGATTTGTGTAACATAATTATGCAAGGGAACTTTATTTTGGGAAGAGAGTAAAGAAGACCCCATTCTTTCAGTCAGAATAATTTCACCCGTCTTTGAAAGTAGATAAAGATCAATTTTTTCTAACAATGGGTATTCTATTGATAGCCACCATTCTTTATGTGCAGCATGAGCATCACGCGTTATCTCTACCTTGAACCAATACGCAGAATGCGTAAAGCCAAAATTGATGCTTTCTTGTTGGTTTGGAACAAAGGATTGATGTAAAACATCCGAAAGATTCAAATCCCGACTGGCATCTTCAAAAGATGAGACATACGGGGCAAGATCATACGATGAATCCGAACATAGATGGAGAGTTTTTGCTTCTAAAGCCGTTGCTAATAGTAAGAAAAACCACCAAATATATTTCATCTTATTGTCGTTTTTTGAGTGCCTCTTTAAACCCCCACCCTTTTTTCGAATCGTTGAGAGCTTTACGGTCTAAATCAACAATAAGAAGCTCTTCGGTATTCCCCAAATCTGCTTCAATATCGCCATCAGGTGAAACAACCATGGAATCTCCATAGAACTTCCATGCATGTTTTTCATCACAGTATTCACCAACACGATTTGCACGAAGAATGTAACAGTTATGAGTAAATGCTCTCATTTTAATTAATTCTCGCCAGCGATTATGCGATTCAAATGTAGATGCACTTGGGACTAAGACAACATCAACATTTTTAGCGGCAATTGCACTCCATAGAGGATCAAAATGGAGTTCAAATCCACCCATAACTGCAAACTTAAAACCGTTTAGTCCAAATATCATAGGTGACTTTATCGCTTCAATAGGATTAGCAAAAAAGTTCTCTTCATTCCAATGAGGATAATTAATCAAAAACTGTTGAGGGTAATAACTCACGCTTCGCCCTGTGATTTTGGCAATCATTTTTGTACACTCATTTTTTTTGACAGTGATAATGGGTGCTATAAAAACCATATCGTATTTGAGAGCAAGAGCTTTTAGTGTTTCGATTTGATGGATGCTTTGTTCACGAATCATTGAAATCGGTGTTTGAATCAGCTCTTTAAAAAAGGGGTTAAGAAGATATTCCCCCAACACCATTAGTTTAACACCCTTATTGTGTGCAGCACGCGTATAGTTGTCTAAGGTAGAACCACCCATACCGATTGAGGGAAGCTGTAAGATTGCACAACGCATTATTGATCCTGATTTTTGATAATTTGAATTTGTAATTGCGCTTGTTCTAACATTTTTTCAGCCATTTTAAGTTCATTCATACCCTGTTCATAGGCCTTAACACTCTCATCCATAGCCAAAGTTGGGTCCATTAATTTTTCTAAAATAGCTTTTGCATTCGTTATTTTTGTCTCAAAACTTATTGCTTCATTCATAATGCATCCTTTACATATTTCTCAATTTTATCAATTTCTACCAAAAAAGCGTCATGTCCATAATCGCTTTTAATTTCAACATAATCAACATTTTCTTTTCCAATAGTATGCATTGTTGATGCTATCATTTCCATTTCAGACGGTAAAAACAGAATGTCTTTTTCAAATCCAACCAAGTGAAGGTCCGCACTAATACGACCAAGCGCTTCTTCCAAAGAGTCAAATCCTCGTGAAAGATCATAGATATTAATGGCTTTGGTAATGTACAAATAACTCAGAGGATCAAACCATTTTGTAAAGTTGTATCCATTGTACTCCAAATACGATTCAACTTGGAACTTTCCAAATAACTCGTACAATCCATCATTACGTTTGTACTCACGACCAAACTTTCGTTCCATGGATTGGGGTGACAAAAAACTAATATGTCCTGCCATCCGTCCTATCGCCATACCGCTAAGACCATTTTCATGAATCAATTCAGGGTCATAATATCCATTTTTAAATTCAGGGTCTTTAAGAATCGCCTCTTGGGCTACTTTATTGAATGCAATTGCCCAGGCTTGGGTAGCGTGAGTCGATGCCATCGCAATAATTTTTTTGGCAAAATTGGGAAAAAATACCCCGAATGCCAATGCTTGCATCCCACCCATCGAACCGCCGATGACCGCATGCACTTCATGGATACCCAAACGATCAAATAAAATGCGTTGCGCTCTCACCATATCCAATATCGTTACAACGGGGAATTTATAACGATAAGGCTCGTTATAAGGATAGCGGGGTGACATAGGACCGGTAGAACCAAAACAACTTCCGATGACATTCGCGCAGATCACGAAAAAATGATCGGTATCAACCGCTTTTCCCTGACCTATAAGACCATCCCACCATCCGGCTTTGTTATCCCCATCATACGTTCCAGCCGCATGATGAGAACCCGTAAGAGCATGACAAACCACTATCACATTATCACGTGCTTCATTAAGAGTACCGTACGTCTCATAGACGATATCGTATGGCTCTAAAATTCGCCCACTCTCTAAATAAAGAGGGTTTGTGAAATGCTCACTGTGAATCTGTAGGTTTAACATAGTACCCTTTACGCGTTTAGTGCCTGAACTAAATCAGCAATCAAATCGTCTGTCGCTTCAAGTCCGATACTCAAACGAATAAGCCCTGAGGGGACACCGCATGCTACCAATTCTTCAGCACTTAATTGTTGATGAGTTGTGGAAGCTGGATGGGTGATAATAGATTTAGAATCCCCAATATTAACCACCAATGAAAAGAGATTGGTTGCATCTACAATTTTCTTTGCCAATTCAAAATCATCCACTTCGAAACTTAATAGCCCACTTGACATACCGCCATTAAAATAGCGTTGCGCATTAGCATAATTACTGTTACTTTTTAAACCTGGATAATTGACTTTTATCACTTTTGGATGACTTTCTAAAAATTCTGCTACTGCTTGCGCATTACGAGAGTGTTCACGCATACGAAGAGAGAGTGTTTCAATCCCTTGTATAAACAACCATGAATTAAACGGCGATACAACCGCGCCTAAATCACGCAAAAGTGAAAGACGAGCACGCAAGCAAAATAGAGGCAATGGAACGTCGACGTACACTAAACCGTGGTAACTCTCATCCGCCTCATTAAACTGCGGATAACGAGGATTAGAACGGATGAAATCAACTAAATCATGACGCTCTACAAGTATCCCGCCAATAGCAAGCCCCTGCCCTGTTGTATACTTACTTGCACTGTGCACAACAACATCCACGCCATGTTCTAAGGGACGGCATAACACTGGAGTTGCTACCGTATTATCCACAATAGAGAGAATACCGTGCTTTTTAGCAATTGCTGTAATGGCGGCAATATCAGCAACATCAATACTTGGATTGGTCAAGCTCTCAAAAAAGATCACTTTGGTTTTATCGTCTACCAATGCTTCAATTTCGCTAGGGTTTTGAACATCAAAATAGCGTGCTTCAATCCCAAAACGTTTTAATGTATACGATGCCTGCGTTACAGTTCCGCCGTAAAGCTGACGTGCACAGAGAATATTATCTCCTGCTTCTGCCGCATTGGCAATCGCATAAAAAATTGCTGCCATGCCACTCGCCGTTGCCAAACCTGCTGCTCCGCCTTCTAACGTGGCAAACCGTTTTTCAAACACATCGGTTGTCGGATTGTTCAGACGTGTATAAATATTTCCAAGTTCTTTGAGAGCAAATAAATTTGCCGCATGTTCGACATCACGGAACTCATATGCAGTCGTTTGGTAGATGGGGACTGCCATCGTACTTTGACTATCTTTATCGTATCCAGCGTGTAACGCTTCAGTTTGGAGTTGCATTTTCATCCTTTAGATTATATTGCACAAATTGTATCAACATCACATAACTTTTCCCATGTTTTCCTAACGGTTTAATGGCCATTAGTTTAATAGGGAATTACTTTATACGTGGTAATTCGGTGCTTCTTGCGTAATGATAACATCATGAACATGGGATTCTTTGAGCCCTGCACTCGTAATTTCAACAAACTCGGCTTTATCCCAAAATACAGGGATACTTTCACTACCGCAATATCCCATAGAAGAGCGAAGACCGCCCATCATTTGATGCACTACTGCACTAATGGTTCCACGATATGGAACACGTCCCTCGATTCCTTCAGGAACAAGCTTGTCAGCTGCGGTTCCCTCTTGGAAATAACGATCCGTTGATCCTTTGGTCATTGCTCCAATTGATCCCATACCGCGATATGCTTTATATTGACGTCCTTGATACGTGATGGTATCTCCAGGAGATTCTTCCGTTCCTGCAAGTAGTGAGCCCGCCATAATAGAACTTGCACCTACGGCGAGAGCTTTAGCGAGATCACCTGAGTAACGAATACCGCCATCCGCAATAATCGGCACACCATGAGCTCGCCCTACTAGTGCACACTCTTCAATCGCTGAAATTTGAGGAATACCTACGCCTGCTACGATACGTGTTGTACAAATAGATCCAGGTCCGATACCAACTTTTACTCCATCAGCACCCGCTTCGATCAAGGCAAGCGTTGCTTCTCCAGTCGCAACGTTACCAGCAATCACGTCAACAACCATTTCTTTTTTAATAGCTTTGACGGTGTCCAAAATTCCTTTTGAGTGTCCATGTGCAGAATCCAAGACAAGAACATCCACACCAGCATCGACCAATGCACGAGCACGATCCAACTGACCCACACCAATCGCTGCACCGACACGAAGACGACCAAAATCATCTTTATTGGCATCAGGATATTCAATACGTTTTTTAATATCTTTGATCGTAACAAGACCTTTAAGTAAACCATTATCATCAATAATAGGAAGTTTTTCAATTTTGTTGACGTGCATCATCTGTTCAGCATCTGCAAGAGTTATCCCAGCTTTTGCTGTTACAAGAGGCATTGGTGTCATTGCTTCTGTTGCTAGTTTAGTCAAATCTTTTTCAAAACGCATATCACGGTTCGTTAAAATTCCTAACAATTTATTGTGTTCATCCACAACGGGTACACCTGAGATTTTAAACTCTGTCATCAATAATTCTGCATCTGCAAGTGTTGCATGCGGGTGGACAAAAATCGGATCAATAATGATACCGCTTTCTGATTTTTTCACCTTTTTAACCTGTTTTACTTGAGTTTCAATGTCCATATTTTTATGGATAATTCCAATACCGCCCAAATGTGCCATTGCTATCGCAGCGCGATATTCCGTCACTGTATCCATTGCTGCAGATGCCATCGGAATATTCAGAGAAATATTCCGTGTCAACATTGTTTTTAAGCTCACTTCTCGTGGAAGAACTTCAGAGTATTTTGGAATAAGTAAAACATCTTCAAAAGTGAGGGCGCGTTTACGAATATTCATGAATTATCCTTTTGTTTTAATTGATTTTCGAGGCTCAATGCCCCATTAAATAATGTTTGCTCGTCATATGCACGAGCGACCAGCTGCAAGCCAACCGGCATTCCATTCTCCGCAATATCCACAGGAAGTGAAATTGCAGGCAGTCCTGCGAGGTTGACTGAAATCGTATAAATATCACTCAAGTACATTTCAATAGGATCACTCAAAGCCCCAAATTCATATGCCGTTCGAGGAGCAACAGGGGTGAGGATCAAATCTACCTCTTCGAAAATCTTATTATACTCTTCTTGAATCAACGACCGCACTTTTTGCGCTTTAACGTAGTACGCATCATAATATCCTGAAGAGAGAACGAAATTACCTAGCATAATACGGCGTTGAACTTCAGCACCGAAACCCGCAGAACGGGTTTTTAAATACGTTTCTTTAAGATTCTCACCCTCAACGCGATTCCCATATCGGATACCGTCATAACGCGCCAAATTGGTCGTTGCTTCTGCCGTTGCCGTGATGTAATAGGCTGAAATATCGTATTTTGGATCCATCAATGATTTCTCGATAATGGTATGTCCTGCATTTTTAAGTGCTTCAACGGCTTTTGCATACGCATTTCTCACCTCAACTGAAGCATCTTTAACATAGTCAGGGATGATAGCAATGGTGAGTTTGGCCGAAGGATCAAGTTTATCACTCACTTTACCGTCATTACGGTCACTGCTTGTGGAATCTTTCGGATCATACCCTTGGAGGATGTCATACAAAATCGCCGCATCTTCGACGTTTTGAGTCATCGGTCCGATTTGATCGAGTGAACTGGCATACGCACCTAATCCATAACGGCTTACTCGTCCGTAAGTAGGTTTCATCCCGACGATTCCGCAAAATGCAGCAGGCTGACGAATCGATCCGCCCGTATCGCTTCCCAATGCCGCAACCGCAAGACCCGCAGCAACCACTGCAGCCGATCCGCCTGAACTTCCGCCAGGGACACAGTTATGATTGAGAGGATTAAGAGTTTTACCATAACAACTACTCTCCGTTGTCGAACCCATTGCAAACTCATCCATATTGGTACGACCAAACGGAGACATCCCGTTTGCTAACAGCTTCTCGATAACGGTTGCATTGTACGGAGCCACATATCCTTTTAGGATATTTGAACCCGATGTCACGGACCACCCTTTAACTTGGATATTGTCTTTAATCGCGATAGGAATACCTTCCCCCACATTTTCAATATCAATATAACCGTTCAGTTCAGGATACGCCAAAATTTTAATTTTTAATTCTTCTTTTAAGGCGACGAGCTCATCAGCAGAAAGTTTTAACGCCTCTTTGAGTGTTATCATACAGATTCCTTTTTACGTTTTGCATTTTTTACCATCAAAATCCCCAAAGCGATAATTGCGAAAATAACGCCAACCGTCTCAGCAATAAAAAGCAAAGATACTGGTTCTCTCATCATGCAACAACACTCGCACAACGTTCACACAAGGTCTCTTCATCTTCGCTGTGATATTTCCAACAACGCGGGCACTTCGCTTTAGAAGCGCGAGCAATATTAAATATTTCACCCTCAATTTCAAAAGTTCCTAAAATATCTTTCAACTCGCACGCACACCATTTAGAAATAACCAAGTATTCTTCAATGTCTTCTTTTTTCATCGATTTCAATAATGAAGATTTTGTTGAAACAACCAATTCAAGGGTATTTTTAATGATTTTTTCTTTTTTCAATCCATCTACAACTTCATTCAGTCCTACACGAACTGCTTTTGTATTTACGTCATCCCAATTGCTTGTTACAGGTTTGATCGAAGCGTAAACAACATCAAAAATATCAGCGGCATCTCCTTTGAGAAGTGCCGGTGCATTTTCAAAAATTTCATCCGCTGTGTACGTAAGGATTGGCGCAATAAGTCCAAGCATCGATCCTGCAATAATTGCCATAGCACTTTGCGTTGATCTTCGGCTAGCTGAGTCAGAAGCATCACAATACATACGGTCTTTGGTAATGTCGATATACACACCGCTGAGCTCATTGACGATAAAATAATTCAGCCCGCTCATCCCTTGGACAAAGTTATACTCTCCAAACAACTTATGTGTCTCATCGAACACCTCTTTTGCTTTTGCCACAATCCATTTATCGATTTCACCCATTTGCTCATAAGGGACAATGGCTTCAAGCCCATCGAGGTTTGCAAGCATAATACGAAAGGTATTACGAAGTTTTCGGTATTGCTCTGCGGTTTGCTTGAGAATATTACCTGAGATTTTAAGATCCCCTTGATAATCACTCATCGCGACCCACAAACGCAAGATCTCTGAACCGTACTCTTTGAGCACTGTATCAGGAGCGACAACATTGCCTTTGGACTTCGACATCTTTTCGCCTTTTTCATCGACGGTAAACCCGTGAGTCAAAATAGCTTTATACGGAGCGATATGTTCCACTGCCGCACTCAAAAAGAGTGAAGATTGGAACCATCCTCGATGCTGATCCGAACCTTCTATGTACAAATCAGCAGGATAGGTTCCCGCATCATAGTTACGAGATTTTAGTACCGCATTCCACGTTGAACCGCTGTCAAACCATACATCTAAAATGTCAGTCACTTTTTCCAAATCATCCGCTTTATGAGGACAACCAGGATAGAGTAATTCAGCAATGCTCATTGAATACCACGCATCCGTGCCGTGCATCTCAAAAATCATCGCGATAAAATTCAGTGTTTTCTCATCCAAGATCACTTCACCCGTCTCTTTGACACGGAAAAATGCAATAGGAACACCCCAGTCACGTTGGCGAGAAATACACCAATCAGGACGATTTTCGACCATTGAGCCTAAACGGTTGCGGCCGGTTTCAGGATAAAACGTCGTTTTTGCCACTTCTTCTTGTGCGATAGAGCGGAGAGTCTTGGTTTCCCCTTCAGGAATCCCATCAACTGCAATAAACCATTGTCGCGTTGCACGGAAAATCAATGGCGTATGTGAACGCCAACAATGCGGATAAGAGTGACGGAATTTGGAGACTTTCAGCAGACTCTCCCCCAATAAAGCGAGAATAGGCTCATTCGCTTTAAAAATATGCATCCCCACAAACTCTTCAGGATTCGGGAGAAGCTTTTCATGGACCAGCGTCGTGTCATAACATCCCGTCTCATCGACCGGCATCACGACTTCTAAGTTATAACGTAGACCGATACGATAGTCATCCTCACCGTGCCCCGGTGCAGTATGAACACATCCCGATCCATTTTCCATCAAAACATGCTCACCCAGAACCAAGTGTGAACCACGACCGTTAAGAGGGTTGATTGCATAAAGATTTTCAAATTTTTGTGCATCGATTTTTTGAACAACCGAACCAGTCAGAACGCCCTCTTCGATCATTGCCTCATATCGTTTTTGGGCAACAATATACCCATCGCTTGTTCGAACATACACCTCTTCAGGATTGAGAGAAATACCGGTATTGGCAGGGAGTGTCCACGGGGTTGTCGTCCAAATAACAATCGCCGCTTTTCCCTCAATCCCCGCGCGCACTTTGGCTTCATCGGAAAGTTCAAATGCTACATAGATGGAGTAATCTTCTTTATCTTCGTATTCAACTTCGGCTTCAGCAAGAGCAGTACGCTCAGCCCAGCTCCAGTAAACCGGCTTAGAACGCTCAATCAAAAGCCCTTTTTTAGCAACCGAACAAAGAGTACGATAGATATTGGCTTCAAATTTATAGTCCATCGTCAAATAGGGATTATCCCAATCGGCAACGATTCCCAATTTTTTAAATTCACTGCGTTGAATATCCACAAATTCAGCGGCATGTTCACGACAAAGCTTACGTACTTCAGCCGTACTAAGAAGCTCTTTTTTTTGTTTTCCGCCTAGCTTTTTTTCAACCTGTTGCTCAATAGGCAATCCATGACAATCCCAACCTGGGGTGAAACGGACTGATTTTCCATTAAAATAATTGTACTTAACAATAATATCTTTAAGAATTTTATTCAAAGCATGACCGATATGAGTATGCCCGTTCGCGTAAGGAGGTCCATCATGAAGCGTGAAGCTTTGAGCACCCTTGCGATTGGTTTTCATACGACTGTACACATCCGAAGATATCCACGATGCATAGCGGAGGGGTTCATTGTTAATCAAATTTCCACGCATAGGAAACTGTGTTTGTGGTAAAAGGAGGGTATCTTTGTAATCCATTGGATCCCTTAAAAATTGTAGTTAAAAAGTTGTGCATTATAGCTTTTAGGGGTTTAAATTTTGCTGTCAAAAGCCCTATATGATATACTGTCCTAAATTATTGAGGGTGAAAAAATGAAACGAGATGTCCTTTTTGTCGGAAATAGGTTGATTTTGAATGAATCGTACGAGCGTTATCTTTTACGCAGTATCAAAGAAAAACTCTCCACTATTGACTCTATCAGTTATTTTGAAGAATCCGACAAAGGACTGTTTCTTCATCTCGATCAACTCTTAAAGACTGAATCCAAAATCGTTATTATCACCACAAAAAGCACATTTACCATCGTTGGAAAACTTCTTAGTACCGTGACTGCAGATAATCAAGTCTTAAAAGACTCCATGCTTATCCCCTCACGTGCGAGTATTTTAGAAAATGGCAGCTATCTCCTCTCCTATAATACTTCCGAAATCAACGTTATTTTAGCTCATGAGGGAAAAAAACTCCCTCCTGTTTTAATCGAGGATGAACATCGAAGTGGTTGGATTCATGTTTTCAATGAAGAGCTCTCCAGTGTTTCTGCCTTACTTGACCCGCTCGCTCAAAATTTTGATGTCAAACTTGAATCCTGTGAACTTATAGATGGATGGGTACGGGTAAAGATTACAGCAAGAAAACATGGAAATATGGCTCAGTTTATTGCCTCGTCCAAAGGACTGTTGCATCATAAAGTTATTGCAGCTTCTAATATTGCAGCTTTCATCATCGAAAAACTCTCCAAAAATCAAAAAAAGATCTCTTTTGCGGAAAGTTGTAGCGGAGGCTCGCTTGCGTATTATTTTACGTCTCAAAATGGTGCTTCCAATATTTACGAAGGCTCACTTATCACCTATGACAATATTTTAAAAGCCAATTGGCTTGCCGTTGAGGAAGAATCACTCGAAACTCATGGAGCAGTCAGTGCAGACGTAGTAAACCAAATGTCTGAAGGTGCTTTGAATGTCAGTTATGCCGATTTTGCTCTCGCCATTAGCGGTGTAGCAGGACCTACCGGAGGAAGTGATCTAAAACCTGTTGGAACCGTTTACATTAGTGCACGATCCAAAACATCCGTACATACTGAACGATTTTATTTCGAAGGTGATCGCAATTACATTCAAGAACAAAGTGTCTTGATGGCCGTTAAAATGCTTTTAAACATAGAAAGAGAGCTCTTCTTTAGTTGAAAATTTAACAGCCAAATTCCCACTTTCGTGGGAATGATAGAATCTTTTTATCTAATCGCGTATTTATCCTTGACAAAACAACTTCTTTCCCCTATAATTTCGCCCTCCCAATCAGCGTTTTTATGATGGTTGAAGAGGTCCCGTTAGCTCAGCTGGTAGAGCATTTCACTTTTAATGAAGGGGTCGATGGTTCGAATCCATCACGGGACACCATGGTTTATAGTTTTAAGTGACCCTTTCGTCTAGTGGCCAAGGACATTATCACTTCATGGTAAGAACAGAGGTTCAAATCCTTTAGGGGTCGCCATTTGTTCAAAAGAGACATCGGGAGTTTAGCTCAGTTGGTAGAGCGCTACCCTTACAAGGTAGATGTCACAAGTTCGAGTCTTGTAATTCCCACCATAGTTGTGCAGTCGTAGTTCAGTTGGTTAGAACGCCTGCCTGTCACGCAGGAGGTCGCGGGTTCGAGTCCCGTCGACTGCGCCACCTATCTTTAACATTTCCCTTTTCCTTATTCTAATTTCTTTATGCTATCATTTATCCATGGAACTAAAACATACCTTATTCACTCTCTATATTTTTATATGGCTTTTGCTTGGTATCAATCCATGGTATCGAGAAGACTGGCTACTGGAAAACCTCTTAGTCTTTATTACTCTGCCCATTCTTATCTGGAGTGATCGTCGCATTGGCTTTTCAAATGCAAGTGTGTGGATGCTATTTATCTTCTTTGTTTTGCATGGTATCGGTGCTCACTATACCTACAGTGAAATGCCCTGGTTTTCTTCGATCACTCAGCTTTTTGGATTCGAGCGTAATCATTATGACAGGGTAACCCATTTCTTGTTTGGATTTTTGCTGTTTTTACCCTTCTATGAATTATTTATAACATTCCAAAAATCAGTCAAGACAACTCTCATTTTCACCTTTATCTTTCTCCTTGCGGCTTCAGGCGCATATGAAGTCATCGAATGGATAGCAACCGAAGTAACTCATGCCGAACTTGGTGCGGCCTTTTTGGGCATACAAGGAGATCCTTGGGACTCTCAAAAAGACATGCTTGTATGTTATTTAGGATCTCTCTTCGCTTTTATCTTTTGGTACCGACGGCTTATAAGATTAAAACGTAAACCATAAAGATATTTAGCTCTTAATGGGTTTCAATTACACCACGGGGATATGACTTATTTTTCTTTTGCTCTTTACTTATTTTGATCGGTTTTTCTTTAAGTGCTTCCGACTTTTGATTCACACTTTGATATGGAGGCTTTTTTTGCAACGATTTTATAGCAGAATCTTCTGCATTTATAAACGATGAGAGCAATACTGTCCACAATACTATCCATTTAAACATTTTCTACCTTTTTAGTTTACGCACTATAGAATAATTATTTTGCCAACTCAACATTATAAACACGACCATTACGTTTAACGATTTTAACGCGTTGTCCAACAAAAAATTGTGTTCCTTTAGAAACAACAACGACCTCTTGTCTATTATCTAATGTAACGGAAAGCTCTTGTGCATTTGACTTGCCTATCTCATTTCCAGCATATGCGCCCACAAGTCCTCCACCTAATGTTGTAAGGACTGAACCTCTACCACCGCCCATCGTCGAACCAAGAACACCTCCAACTATAGCACCTAAAAATCCACCACTGCCTTCATCTTTAACCACAACTGCCCGCACATCCGTAACAACACCTGACTGAGATATCATTTCGTATCTTGAAGCATCTGCATCAACTTGAGGAACTCCTGATTGTGCACAACCTCCAAAACCAATAATTATACTGCTGTATATAACTGCCAATATCAATTTCACAACATCCCCTTTTTTATTATTTTATCACCATTTTATTTAAATAGTAATGGTCTGAACACATCACAAACTTTCACTTATCTATTTTGCATAACTTTACATCCATAGAACAAAGAAAACCATTAAGTTTTAACACTATATAATGTTCGCAATTCAAACAAATGAGAAGAAACTAAATGTTCAAAAACACTCAAAAACTACATGATAATCATATTCTTGAAACCTTAGCCAAGATTCTTATTGTAGGCCTTATTTTGTATGGATCTTTTTTAATTATTCAACCTTTTTTAGGGATCATTCTTTGGGCAATTATCATTGCAGTGACGATAAATCCCATTATCACGCTAGGTGAGAATACTCTCAAAATATCGCGTACAAAGGTGTCAATTTATTTCACTCTTTTCGTCTTTATCCTTCTGCTGCTACCTACTATCAGTCTTGGAATCTCACTTGCAAGTAATATTCAGTCTCTTCTTGCTGAATTTAAAGCAGGAATTCTTCACATTCCTTTGCCTAATGAAAAAGTTGCTTCATGGCCTTTCATCGGAGAACGGTTATTTGGCCTCTGGTCTGAGGCATCAAGCAATCTCAATAAATTTGCTATAGCTCACAAAGATGATGTTTCTTTATACATTAAACCTATATTATCAAGCATTGGCGGCGGAATTATGTCGGTTGTTGCCTTTATGGCATCCATGACTATTGCGGCTGTATTTACCAGTATGAGCGAATCATCAACTGCATTAATGCATACTATTGCTCGTCGTCTTGCAGGTAAGCAAGGTATAGAATGGGTAAAACTTTCCACAATGACAATTCGAAGTGTTGTTCAAGGTGTCATTGGTATTGCACTGATTCAATCGATTACAGGATACATTGGATGTGTATTATTTGGCATCCCCTTTCCAATTGTATGGGCTATCTTAATTATGCTCATTGCTATTGCACAACTCCCTACTATTATTGTTCTCATCTTTCCAATTATTTATATGTTTTTTACAGCCACAACTGCGATGGCAATAGGATTTACAATTTTTAGTATTATGCTGGGATTTAGTGATAATGTCCTCAAGCCTCTTCTTCTGGGGCGCGGAGTTGATGCCCCGATGCTTGTCATTTTACTCGGAGCAATCGGTGGACTCATGACTTGGGGAATTCTGGGATTATTTGTCGGTTCTGTATTGCTTGCAGTGGCCTATAAGCTCTTTATGGCTTGGCTTACTCATGAGGCCGAAGAAATGGGGATGAGTACAGAAGAAATTGCAAAACTTGAAATATAATCAATCATACTACCCCTTTTCCTTGCAATTTTGACTAAATACTTCAGGTTATGGTATTATAGTCCAATATAAACACCACAAAAAAGTAGGTAAACACATGCAAATAGCTCTGATCATATTAGGCGTACTCTCAATTATCGCCATTTTGATATACAACTCACTTATTGGCAAAAAAAATCAAGTTGAAAATATTTTCGCAGGGGTTGATACGGTTTTAAAAAAACGGTTTGACCTGATCCCGAACCTTGTTGCGTCTGTTTCACAATACATGGAACACGAAAAATCAACGTTAGAAAAAGTGACAGAGCTTCGTGCACAAGCAATGAAACCAGGAATCAGCGATGAGCAAAAAATATCTCTTGATGCCCAACTCACCTCTGCTTTAGGTGCTATTAACATTGCGATGGAAGCCTATCCGGACCTAAAAGCCAACGAAAATGTCATGCATTTACAGCGTTCACTCAACGAAATTGAAGAGCAAATATCTGCTGCACGCCGTGCCTACAACCAAGCAGTTACGGATCTAAATAATGCTATCGAAATGTTTCCGACGAATATAATAGCCGGCTGGATGAATCTGCAACGTAAAGCTGTTTTTGAAATCACGGTAAGTGAACGTCAAAATGTTGATGTTGGTGCTCTATTTAATAAATGAAATCGCTTTCCGAACTTACTGATTTTTATTACAAAGAGCTTTATCCCTCTCTCAACGAACTCGAAAAAACGAGGATGCAAATCATCTCTCAGTTAAAATGGTATGGGGGGATGGGAGCCGTTGTTTTCACGCTTACTGCTATTTGGATGGGGAAAAACTTCGGGCTATTTCATCCACTTATGATAGCTGTTGCCATTGGTTTTATCGTTCTTGCATCTATTACCTATCGTTTTATGACTCAAGGGTATGCGAAAGACTTCAAAAGCAAGATCATTACTCCACTTATCGGTGCTATCGATTCAAATCTTCTCTATAATCCTGATTTTATGATTTCACAGCACCTCTTTGAGCGTTCACAGCTCTTTAATCACAAAGTTGATCGATACAACGGTAATGATTACGTTAAAGGCTCAATTGATGGCGTTCCACTGGAATTTTCCGATGTTCATGCCGAATATCAGACCAAAGACTCCAAAGGACGAACTCAATGGCAAACTCTTTTTCGTGGGCTTTTTCTTGTCGCCGAGTTTAATAAATATTTCAAAAGTAAAACCGTCATCCTCCCCGATCAAGCCGAAAAAAACTTCGGCACTCTTATCGGTGGATGGCTCCAATCCATCAATTTTTCACGCGATGACCTCATCCGTCTGGATGATCCCGAATTTGAAAAAGCTTTTGTCGTCTATGGGAATGACCCCATCGAAGCACGCTATATTCTTAGCCATTCGATGATGAAACGGATTTTGGAATTTCAGAAGAAAATAACCCATCCGCTTTTCGTTTCTTTTGTCCATAATCATATCCATATCGGTATCGGAACCAAAAAAGATCTCTTTGAACCTGCTGTATTTACTTCTCTGCTGGATTTCAAACAAGCAATGGAGTACATAAATACCTTACGATATACCATCGGATTAGTGGAAGAATTAAAATTAAATGAGAAATTATGGAGTAAAGAGTAATTATACTCGTCGAATACTCCGCCCTAGCACACCATAAAGCTTCTCCAACTTTTCCGCAGTGCCCTCAATCTCAAAGAGTGCACCTTTATCGCCAAATTCTTTAGAAATTATTTGAATATCTGATTGAGCACTCTCATACTCCACCATTGAAATATTTGAGTAATCGCATTCGATTTTATGGATAAGGAGTTTTTCATATGGCTGTAAAATTGCTTGCGCGTATGCCGCATTAGCAGCCTCAGCATAGGCACGTACCAACCCGCCAGGTCCCAGTTTTGTCCCACCGAAATAACGAACGGTGATAATAGCAGCATTGATAAGCCCATGCCCTTGCAATACAGATAAAGTAGGTTTACCCGATGTCCCTTTTGGCTCACCGTCATCTCCACTGTATTCAACAATCTGATCGAATTCATTTAACAATCGGTATGCACTTACAAAATGAACTGCTTTTGGATGCAGTGACTTCAAACGTTGCATCTCGTATTCATATAGAGACACAGGCATACAAAAAGCGATAAATTTTGACCCTTTGATCTCAATAGAGTCTGTAAATATTTCACTTACACTGACCATCACACACTCCTTTAAGATAGTTATCTGTATTTGCATACTCTGTTACCCTAAAGTATCTTAAAAATTCAAATTATGATTAAAAAATGATCAATTCATTCTATCGGAATTTGATACAATATTTCGAATGAGACGTTGGAACTGCTAATGAGAGCGGGTAATACCAAGGTCCTCATTATTTTCGCTACAATTTCTAAATGCAATCAACCCCTCAACAAGCACTACTTTTCTGGTATAAGGCTAATGGTCGTCACGATTTACCATGGCGTATAACAAGTGATCCTTATAAAATATATATCAGTGAAATAATGCTCCAGCAAACGCAAGTCAAAACAGTCTTAGAGCGGTTTTACTTCCCATTTTTGGATAGCTTCCCTACGTTACAAGATTTAGCAGAAGCTCATGTCGATGATGTCCTAAAAAAATGGGAAGGATTAGGCTACTACACAAGAGCTCGTAATCTTCATGCAGCATCTCGTCAATGCGATGGCGTCCTTCCGCTCAATGCATATGACTTGATGCAGTTACCCGGTATTGGGCGCTCCACCGCTCATGCAGTAGCCGCTTTTGCCTACCGTGAAGCGTTACCCATCATGGATGCCAACGTTAAGCGAATACTCTATCGCTATTTCAGACTCGTTGACCGCAATGAAAAAAAACTATGGGAATACGCCTATACTCTTTTTGATTCAAATCATCCGTATGAATACAATCAAGCAATGATGGATGTAGGCTCAACGCTATGTTTACCTAAAAAACCGTTATGTGAGCATTGTCCCTTTGAGTCTACCTGCCAAGGAAAAAACTCTCCCCTCCTCTATCCAGCACCTAAAATGAAAAAAGTAAAACCCGTTCGCAATAGAAATATTGTTATCTTTGAAAATAATGGTAAATTTGCTCTCTATCAGAGACAAGAACGGTTTTTATCCGGATTATGGGGATTTGCTCAGTATGAAGAGCTAAACGAATTTAAAAATGAATACCTAGGTCACATCACTCAACACTACAGCCACTTCGCCTTAGAAGCAGATGTTTATCGATGTAAAAGTAACGATGTTGACGAAGAGTTCGAATGGTTTAGCTTGGAAGAAATTTCCGAGCTTTCACTGAGCCGTGCGGATCATAAAATACTGGAGTTTATAAACTAAATCTTTCAGGATCAAAAAATGTTTCATCGCTAATATGACCAAATGCCGAGTTTATTGAAACAAATAAATTCGGATGCTTTTCTTCCATCTCTCCTAACATTACTTTCATAGAAGCGCGAGCATGAGGCATTTTGACATCGAACCGCATGGATGGGCACATCTCATCACCGATTGTCGGCATTTCGTTCTCTAGAGCACATACTGCAAGCTGACGTTCACGTAACTGGATGAGCGGTCGAATGACGATCAATCCATTACCCGCCTTATATTTCGGAGCAAGTGCTCTCATATGACCGTTATAAATCATATTCATAAAAAAACTTTCCGCTGCATCATCGAGGTGATGCCCAAGTGCGACTTTATTGCATCCGTGTTCAATCGCTGCCTCGTAAAGAGCACCGCGTCGCATACGGGAAAAAAAACTGCAAAATGAGGAATTTTTACGGATTTTATCGGTAGCAATCTCATACGTATTGGTTGCATGAATATGATGAGTAATCCCATGCGTAGCACAATGTTCACTGAGCTTCGTTAAATCTTCACCCATACCATACGTTACCGTGACGGCTATAAGCTCAAAGTTAAAGGGAGCACGTCTCTGCTGCTCACGAAGTGCGTGTATCATCGTCAATGAATCTTTGCCGCCGCTAAGACCGACGAGGATTTTATCACCCTCTTCTATAAGATTAAAAGCTGCATTCGTTTGTCCGATTTTACTCATAATCTTCTTGTTTAGCTTAATTACCAATGCGTTTTACCATCTCTAAAATAAACTTGGCACTCTCAGCAGCAGACGTTTTTAAAAATGCATCGAAATCATCACTTGCGCCGCCATCTGCAGTATCGCTGATTGCACGTAAAACAAAAAATGGAATACCGAAGTTTTGGCAAACACACGCCACACTTGCCCCTTCCATCTCTAACGCATCCGCATTAAACGTTTGCTGTATCCACGATTTTCGCTCGCCACTAGCAACAAATTGATCGCCTGTTGCAATAATTCCTTCATACAAATCAACGCCCATATCGATGGCGACTTCAGAGGCAAGAGAACGAAGATTTGCATCGGATTCAATCATCAACGTTCCCTCAGGAATAAAACCATATGGGTGACCAAAGGCGGTAATATCAACATCATGCTGACACAATGCAGACGCCATAATTAAATCACCGATTTTCAACTCTTTGGAAATTCCGCCTGCGACACCGCTAAAGAGTAAAACTTCAGCACCGAAACGTTCCAACATGACCGAAGCAGTAATCGCAGAAAAAACTTTTCCAATTTTTGAATACGCAATTACCAGTTCATGGTTTTTATACGTGCACGTGTAAAATACATTTCCAGCATGTTCAAGCGTCTGATAGGTGCCGATACTTTCTAATATTGGATCGATTTCTTCTCTCATCGCTCCCATAATGGCTATTTTCATTTTAGTTCCTCTTAGGTATTTTTTGCAATATAACGCTCTAATTTTTGAAGTTTATGATTCAATGAAACAATTTTTGACTCTTCATCCAAAAGAGAGAGTTGATGCTCAACAGAACCAATAGGAGTAATCACCCTGCTTCCTCCCCAAAATCCAAGTCCATCTTCAAATCCGACACGGTTGACAAAAACAACATATGCTTTCGTTAGCAGTGCAAGAGATTTTAACAAGGCATCCCATTGAGATTCTATCAGCAATCCCTCATCACTAAAGTCACGTGCAGGGGAAGCAGCCAATACATAAATGACATCAACATCCAATGTTGCAAGAGTAGCAAATGTCTGTGCTCGCCAAACATCTTCACACACAACCATAGCCGCAGTTCCATAGACTGTTTGAAAGTTCTTTATTTCATTACCTGCAGCGAAGTAACGTCCCTCTTCAAACATTCCATACGTCGGAAGATGATTTTTATGATGAATATGAAGCAACTCACCTTTAGAAAAATAAAGGGCGCTGTTATACACCTTTCCATCATCCCAAATCGCTGCACCTATTGCAATATCACACACGTTACTAGCCTTTGCCAGCGGCACTAACTCATCAAGATTCCAGGCATCTTCAAAAAGTTTATCTTGAAGCATATAGCCACTCAATGCCAATTCAGGAAAAACAACTACATCCGCATCTGAGTTAATATCGATGAGCGCTAAAACCCTCTCTAAATTAGAGCGATTGAGCTTGGGTGCAAACTGGAGTAAAGCTGCTTTCATGAGAGGGCTTCGCATACCTTTGCAAGTGATTCCATGTCGGATATTCCCATTGTCTCAACTTCAGGTGCATTACGCTTGTTGAGCCCTTTTAACACCGCACCGTTACCAAACTCAATCATCACATCGATTTCACTTGCAATGGCTTCGATGGATTGTTTGTATTTAACCGGTTGGATCAATTGAATTTTCAACCATTCAATTGCTTCTTTTTTAGTTGCATATTTTTGCGTCGTGGCATTAGAAACAATCGGTGCACTAAAGGTATCATTGACCTTTGCTTCCATCGCTTCGCCCAATGGTTCCATCGCACTTGAAAGAAGAGGACAGTGGCTCGCAATCGACATATTCAGCAACAATGCCCGTTTTGCTCCCGCTTCTTTGAAGACACTTTCCATGGCACTTAAATCTTCTTTGATTCCAGCGACAACAAGTTGACCATTTTGGTTAAAGTTAGCAGGCCAAATCCGCTTACCCTCTGCATTGGCTTTTAGACAAAGTTCTTCAACGACACTGTCATCAAGACCTAAAATCGCCATCATACCGGCATTAATATCAGCACATGCATTTTGCATTAGCAACCCACGAGTATGTACCAACTCCACCGCATCGACGTAATCAATCGCACCACTCGCGCACAATGCACTAAATTCACCCAGTGAGTGACCCAAAAATAATACGGCATCCGTGGGGTGAGCTTCTTGAAATAATTTATAAGCAATCAAAGAAACCAATAAAATAGCAGGTTGAGTATATGCCGTCTCATTAATCTGCTCATTTTCTTCAAACAATAATTTGCTAAAATCAACACCAATGCGTTCGCCTGCACGCTCAAACATTTCGCGGGCTAATGGACTGTTTTCATAAAAAGACTTTCCCATACCAATACTTTGAGAGCCTTGTCCCGGAAAAATCATTGCTATTTTTTTTGAGTTCATTTTTATTCCTTTATTTCAAGTTTATACTGTGCATGTTCTGTGATTTTTTTACGTAGAGTATTACGATTGAGTCCTAATTTATCCGATAATTGCAACTGTGATTTAAATTTCTTTATTCCTGCACGGATCAAAGGAACTTCATATAAATGCAAAAACTTTCGGTAATCATTATTACTGCCCAGCTTCTGAAATAAGAAATTTTCCATGATACCCATGAGATCGTCTTCACCAACACTGCTTAACAAGCAATGCAAATAAACTTGTCTACGCAATGAGAGAGCATTTTCACTCACATCCGGAATGAATTTACTCGTATCGATAGGATCCATTTTCCCAAATGTTTCTTGAGCTTCTCGCGTAAAGAGATCACATAACAAAGCAATATCTTCAGGACGCTCACTTAAAGAAGGGATACTCAGACGAATAGAAAAAATATTTTCTAATTGTTCCTGAGAAAAACGAAATCCACCTGTTGCGATAATACGTGTTTTAGTTCGATTTAGAGTCTCTTCAAATCGCTTTATATTGGAAATATCATCAATTCTATGGATAATAATGGCGCTATGCTTTTCCAATGAATCCATAAGTTCATCAAAATTACTGGCATCAATAACAGGAGCATGGGGTAATATGTAGCGAGCAAGAGTGAGTTTTCCAGTCCCTCGAGCACCAATAATTATGGCACTAACCGATAGACCTTTTAAGAGATTAGCAGTTTTAAACGCCTCAAGCGAGGCGCTTGAAGCAGTTAAGAAATTAGTGACATCCACAGCCGTGGTTACCACCGCTTCCGCAACATCCGCTATCATCGACAGCATTTTCAGCAGGGATACCGCTCATAGCTTCTTCTGCTGAAGGATCACGAACAACGTTGATCGTTACGCTGAACATTAAATCTTTACCAGCAAGAGGATGATTAAAGTCGATAATAACATTATCACCTTTAACCTCTTTAACAGTAACTTGAACAGTTCCGCCATCTTCACCTTGACCATACAATGTCATACCAGGATTTAAATCGATACCTGCAAATTGCTCACGTGGAAGCTCTTGCTGTGCATCTTCATTATAATCGCCGTAGGCATCGACAGCTTTAACCATCACATCACCTTTTTCACCCATAGACATGTGTGCAATCCCATTTTCTAAACCAGGAATGATTTGCCCTTTTCCAAACATAAATACTAATGGTTGACCACCAATATTACTGTCCACAACATTCGCACCATCGCGAACTTCATATTCGATCGAAACGATCTGATTTGCTTCAATTGCCATTGACTTGCCTTACAAATTTTAAGATAATGCGATTTTAGCACATTTAGCTATAGATAGGCTGAAAACCATCATATAGCTATTTGAGTTTAGAGAGTTTTACTTTCGCTTCCTCAGCTGCACCAGAACCAGAAAATTTTGAAATAGTTGCATTGTAGAATGCTTTAGCATTTCCAATGTCTCCATTTTTTTCCATAGATATACCGGTATGAAGAAGAAGTGTCGGCATTGTCGATCCTTTTTCATTTCCAGCAGCGCTTTGCTTATAATATGAAATTGCTTCTTTGTATTTTTTTTGCTCAAAACACGTTTCACCTAACCAAAAATAAGCATCTGCAGTTTTATATTTTTTTTGTATCATCAATTCAAAATATGTTTGTGCTTCAGAATATTTTTTTTGGTCAAAGAGTTTTTTTGCTTCTTTTTCAAGATTGGCGTTATCCATCTTTTTTGGAGCATTTGCAGTTGCGGGAAGTGATATTTTGAGCTGCTTAACCAAAGCACTAAACTCTTCTTTGGTTACGTAGGATGTATTTATTTGATCCACTGTAGCCGAAAGCTCTTCTATTAGCGTTTTAAGCTGAATAATATTATCACTGTTTATAGAACTTTGTTTAACCAAATCATCAATCGATTTGGAACTATTTTGATCCGTTATTGATTCATTGATTTTTTCTAACGCCATTCGATGTTCATTAACAGATTGTCCAAGCCCTTCTACGATTGCCTGCATTCCGTCTAAACGCTCTGCCACGGACTCAACACGAGCAGTCTGGACATTATTCTTATGCGCAATTCCTTCTAATTCTTTTTTATTCTCTAGAATTAATTTTTCTTCATGCGTAAGACCATAGGGATTAGGGTTATTAAGATCTCCTGCACCAAAAACCGAAGGTTCTGCTGCACATAGAAGAGAAGATAGAAGCGTAATAACGACTAGTGAACGCATTTACGGGAGCTTGAGATCAACACGACGATTTTTAGCCCAGCATTCTTGAGTTTTTTCCAAACAAACAGGATTGCCTTCACCTAGGCTTGTCATGCTAATAGAATCTGCACTAATACCTTCATTAACCAAAGCTGATTTAACTGCATTTGCTCGTTTTAGTCCTAGTGCAAAGTTATATTCATCACTACCGAACTCATCGCAGTTACCTTCAAGTTTAAACGTTTTATTTTTAACCAAAGCACTGTTGGTTTTTACGTTTTCTTGCATGTCAGCACGAATATCAAACTTGTCATAATCAAACAAGATGCTAGTCACACCCTTGGCAGCATCAACACTTCCATTGGTATTGCTGTTTGTATCTGCAGAATTTGCATTGGTAAGGGGAGCTATAACAGCTGAATCTGCACCTGTAGAACTTTGTGCTGCACCTGAAGCTTGATTTGCACTGCTGCTTGAAGCGCTTCCAGTTGCATCAATCGTTGGAGCTTTAGTTGAACATCCGCTAAATACCAATAGTGCTAAAATTGCACTCACATACGTTATACGTTTCATTTGAAACTCCTTAATATTATCTGTAGCGAATTATACCAAAAAAAGGTTAATCACCAATCGAGGGATTGTATTCGACCAACATGAAGTGGAAAAGTAAAACTTTTATTGATCCCTACTCTAATAATCCCTACCAAACTTCGAGACCCTTCTTGTTTAATGTGCAAAATAGCTTCACCGTCGTAGGAAAATCTCGGATAATCATTATCACCGCTGCTTGTTAATTGTCTGCTTCCACTACTATTTAAGGAAGCTAAACGTAAATTAAAACCATTTCCATCTCTCGTTTTATACACTAATAAGTTGCGGTAAGTCGTAAATGATGAATTATTTTTTCCCTCATAAACCAATTGTGTTATAGCAGTACTGTTGATTTTTTTTGAAAAGATATTAGGATTGCCAAAGCGATTTGAAACAAAGGCTATGGTATCAGCACCCATAAACTGACCATTAACATCAATTCCGGAATAGTCAGTAATCCTTTTTTTCTCATTTGTAACTAGATCATAAAGATAGATATCTGGTTGTCCGCCAGGAGCCAATGTCAATAACAATTTACTACCATCTTCACTTACATCCGAGCATACAGCCATACCATCCGATGATGTAATAGCGTGTTTGCTACCAGATGCTAAATTACCTTTATAAATTGTAGGTTTAAAATCACTTAACGATGTGTAATAAAAATCTGTTTGTTCTCGATTTGCCCATTTAGTAAAACCGTACAGTCCCCCACTTAGAATAACTTTTTGATAGGCAAGAGTATAATCAGCAGCCACAATTTCAGAATGTCTCGCACTACTGAGGCGTACCAATAGTACCTTACGTTTCATCCATTCCAAAGGAGCTCCACCCATTTTTATGTTGATGTCATAGGCAATTGAATGAGAGAGAAACACTAGCATTTCCCTTTGTTTTAAGAGATAAGTTTTATTAAAAAGCTCTAAACTATTTTGAAGCAGTTTTACCTCTGCCTTAAGCCCTCCAGCACCATCATCCACCAAACGATACCGAAGTATGTATCCAGCCTCTTTATGAGTCAAAGAAGGTTGCAAACTCTCAAATGATTGCGTTGCATAGGAATCATCAACATCAAATAAAGATATAACTTTCATATCCGCACTTAACATTTTATGAAATTTTTGTGTCTCAGCACCTGCAAAAGTACTTCCATCTTCAATAACAAACTTAGGCAATACCCCAACAGTTTTAGTCACCTCAAGCGTGGTATCTGCACCCCAGAGAGTAATAATAGATAGAATAAACAGTATCCAATAACGCATTTTAATCCTTAGCAGTCAAAATAATTTCAAAAATAGCTTCATCGCCTTTGGGATTTTTTGGAAGTGCAACTTGACGCAGCCGCTCCTTTAACCAATCCACTTCAGCATTAAATACTCCACTTCCGGAATAGCTTATAACATGATAAGAGCCAAGCTTTCCATCCCGTGTTATCACTATTCGAACACGGGCACTAAATCCCTGAGTTCCAGCACCAGGATGAAATTGTGAATAAATTATTCCTTGAATCTTAGCTTTATACGCATCAATTTCAGGACCAGTTGAGGCAGAAACAACTTTAACGCCAGGTTTTGTTAAATCAAAATTTTTTGCTTTCTCAAATAATTGTGATGTCCGTTTCGTTGAAAGAACTTTTTCTTCTAAAGCACTCAATTCTGAAAGTTCTTTAGAATTGGATTTAGATTCTTTTGGAGTTTGAATCACTTTAACACTTGAAAAAAGATCAGTAATTTCAGGCTGAGATTTTTTTACTTCAGCACTTTTAGAATTTTTTTCTGTCTCAGGCTTTATTTGTGGCAGTTCTTCTGCAGGTTTATTTTGTGGTTTACTTTCGATAGCAACTTGAGAAGAATCAAGTGAAACCGAAATCACATCGCTTTTAACTGAAGCATAAGAAACGGGCTTTCTAAATTGACTAGCCTGCCAAGCAATAGTAAATAGAATTAAGAAAAATAAAACAAAAGAAGTAACGCCACTTAAAAGAAAAAGACGATTATTATCTCTGGACATGAAAAATTAGTTGCTTGTAGCAAGAGAAATATTGGTAAGCCCTGATCGCTTAACGCCACTCATCACTCCCATAACATCACCGTATTCAAGTTTTTGATCTGCACTGATTCGGACCACACTTTCTCGTGGATATTGATTCGAAAAAAGAGCAAAATTATCACTGAAGGTAGCAAACTCAAACGGCTGTTTGTTGACCGTAATGTGTTTAGAATCTGTAATAACAATTTCAATTTCTTTTTTTTCTTTTACTTCGGTTTGTGCGGAACCTTTAGGAAGTTTAATCAGTTCTTCGTAAATAATATTTGGTGTGATAACCATTAATACTGCTAATAAAACTAACATTACATCCACAAGTGGAGTAATGTTAAGTTCTGGTTTTTCATCCCAATCAAACATACTTAAGACTCTTTCGAAAGAATCGAATCACTTTGCATACGAATTAAGCCAACTACTTCAAAGGATTGACGCTTTAAAATTTGATGATATGTATATGCAAAAATAGCAACGAAAATACCTGAAGCAGTAGCAACAAGCGCATCTGAAACTCCGGAAGCAATAATACTCATTGTCCCATTGGAGCCGCCAATGTGCTTAAACGTATCCAAGATTGAAATAACGGTTCCAAATAAACCAATAAAAGGGGTAGTGGAGGCTACAATAGATAATATTGTCAGCCCTTTCGTCGCCTCTTTCGTCGATGCATAGTGCGCTAAATCAGATAGTGGTTTTGTCAAAAAATTAGCAGATTTGACAAATGGAGCTAAAAATGAGCGTTCATTAAGTCGATCTGATCCCATTAAAAGTGTTTCCAATGATTCATTCTCAACATCAATCCATTCATTTAGAGAAATCCAACGATAAATAAAAATCCAATTAATAAGTATAAAGTAAAGAGAAAGAATCAGTAACACGCCAAGTGTTACTGGATGGCTTTTCGTGATAAAGTCAGAAAAAAGCTCAAACATGAGGTTTAATGCATATGAGAATATGCAGCTGATTCAATGCGCGCAGAAACAGAAGCAATCATCGCATGTGAATCTGCAACACTGTTGATAAGAGATTTTGCCTCATCAAGAGCTGCAGCAATATCACCTTCATTTTCTCCACGAATGGCAACAGCACCATCGACTAATACAGTAACTGTATTATTGGCAACTTGAACAACACCCCAGTTGACAACAATGGACTCTTTATTACCATTTTCTTTAATAATATCGATAACACCTGCTTTAAGGAGTGTTGTCAATGCTACGTGCCCAGCAAGAACACCAAATTCACCTTCTTCTCCCGGAACAGTTACGCTTGTAACCGCGCCATTGAAGATGGAACCATTTGGGGTTAGCACTTCTAAAACTAGAGTATCCATTTCATTCCTTTAAAAAGCAATTACTTGCTTTTCTGTTTTGCAGCTTTTTCAATCGCTTCGTTCATATCACCAACCATATAGAAAGCACTTTCTGGTAAGTGATCATATTCACCGTTCAAAATACCTTTGAAACCTTTGATGGTCTCTTCAAGTGAAACATATTTACCTGGAGAACCTGTAAATACTTCTGCAACGAAGAACGGCTGAGAAAGGAATTTTTCGATTTTACGAGCACGCTCAACAACCGATTTATCTTCTTCTGAAAGTTCATCCATACCAAGAATTGCAATAATATCTTGCAAATCTTTGTATTTTTGCAACATTTTTTGTACGCCGCGAGCAACATTGTAGTGCTCTTCACCAATGATTTGCGGATCAAGCAAGCGTGATGTTGAATCCAATGGATCAACAGCAGGATAGATCCCTTTTTCAGCGATTTTACGGTTAAGAACCGTTGTCGCATCAAGGTGAGCAAATACAGAAGCTGGAGCCGGATCCGTCAAGTCATCCGCAGGTACGTATACCGCTTGAACTGAAGTGATAGAACCTTTTTTAGTCGATGTAATACGATCTTGAAGAGCACCCATTTCACGAGCCAAAGTTGGTTGATAACCAACAGCTGATGGAATACGACCAAGAAGTGCTGACATTTCAGAACCTGATTGCGCAAAACGGAAGATATTATCGATAAACATCAATACATCAAGCCCTTTTTCATCACGGAAATACTCAGCCATCGTAATACCTGTCAACGCGATACGGTTACGTGCTCCAGGAGGCTCAGACATTTGACCATAGCACAGAGCTACTTTATCCAAAACGTTTGACTCTTTCATCTCATGATAAAGGTCATTCCCCTCACGTGTACGCTCACCAACACCAGCAAATACAGACAGTCCATCATGACCATGTGCAACGTTGTGGATAAGTTCCATAATAATAACGGTTTTACCAACACCGGCACCACCGAACAAACCGACTTTACCACCTTTTGAGTAAGGAGCCAAAAGGTCAACAACCTTGATCCCTGTTTCAAACATTTCAGTTTTAGTGCTTTGCTCGATAAGTGGTGGAGGATCACGGTGAATCGACCATGTATCACAATCCGTAATCTGATCGCCGCCATCGATGGTTTCACCGATAACATTGAAGATACGTCCAAGAACTTTTTCCCCTACAGGAACTTTAATTGGGTTACCAGTAGCATTTGCAGCCATTCCGCGAACCAAACCTTCAGACATATCCATAGCGATTGTGCGAACACGACCGTTACCTAGGTGTGCTGCTACTTCTAATACAAGACGAGTTGTATTTCCTTCAACACTAACATTTACTTCGATCGCTTCATTGATTGCTGGAAGGTAACCTTCAAAATCAACGTCAACAACCGGACCAATTACTTGAGCAATTTTACCAATCATTCTATCCTCCATAATTATTTCATCGACTCGACGCCGCTGATAATCTCGATAAGTTCTGTCGTAATCGACTCTTGTCTTGCTTTGTTAAACTTGACAGTCAACGATTTAACCATTTGTTTTGCATTATTTGTTGCTGCATCCATTGCTTGCATACGAGCACTGTGCTCAGCTGCAACCGAATCAATCAAGGCATAATACATATTGTACTCAGCATATTTTGCAATTAACGAATCGAGCATCTTCTCTTCATCGTGCGCTTCAAGTTCAAGAACACTATTGCTAGCTTTCTCACAATCAAAATCTTCGATTGTTACCGGTAAAAGTCGATTAACATGCAACTCTTGAGTAATAACGTTTTTATATCCGTTATAGACAAGATAAACTGCATCTACAATACCATCATTGAAATCTTTGATCGATCGGGCCATAAACTCACTTGAACGTTGCATATCAGGCGCAGAGCTGAGATTTTTTACCGCATCAAGTAATTCAACTTGATTAAATGTAAAATATTCAACCCCTTTTTTACCAATACCACGAACACGAATATTTACACCTTTATCTTTGTACTGCGTCATTAAGCGTCTAACCGCTTTGATCGTTTGCATGTTAAAACCACCGCAAAGACCTTTATCCGCTGTTACAAAAATAATATCGATCGTTTTTGGCGTATCGTTTTGAACAAAACAACGGCTTTGAATTCCGCCCACTTTATTGCATTGGATACGACTTGCGATTTCAGCGATAACTTGATTTGTTTTTTGAGCAAACAGACGTGAACGTTTCGCAAGTTCTTCTGCACGGCGAAGTTTGGCCGTAGAGACCAGCTTCATTGCACGTGTAGTTTTTTGCGTATTTGAAACGCTCTTGATCTGTCGTTGAATCTCTTTCAAGTTAGCCATGAGAATCCTTAGTTAGCAACGAAAGTAGTTTTGAACTCTTCGATCGCTTTTTTCATCATCCCCATCGTCTCATCATCAATTTTTGATGTTGTTCGGATGTTTTCAAGAATTTGTGGATAACTTGCATCAATAAATGGATAAAGATCCGCTTCAAATTTAACAACAGCTGATGCTGGAAGGTCATCAAGATACCCTTCATTACCTGCAAAAATTATCAGCGCTTGTTTCTCAGCTGAAATTGGAGAATATGGAGGCTGTTTCAAAACTTCAACCATACGTTGTCCACGCTCAAGCTGCTTGCGGCTTACTTCGTCCAAATCAGAAGCAAACTGTGCAAACGCTTGAAGTTCACGATATTGTGCCAAATCAAGACGCAATGTTCCAGCAACTTGTTTCGTTGCTTTGATTTGCGCTGCACCACCAACACGTGATACAGAAAGACCTACGTTGATCGCTGGTCGGATACCCGCATTGAACAAATCAGTTTCCAAGAAAATCTGACCGTCCGTGATTGAAATAACGTTAGTAGGGATATACGCCGCAACGTCACCCGCTTGAGTCTCGATGATTGGAAGAGCAGTCAAAGAACCTGCACCCAACTCATCGTTCAATTTAGCAGCACGCTCTAAAAGACGTGAGTGGATATAGAAAACATCCCCTGGGTATGCTTCACGGCCCGGAGGACGGCGAAGAATCAGTGACATCTCACGGTATGCTACTGCGTGTTTAGAGAGATCATCATAAACGATCAAACCATGACGAGCAGAGTCTCGGAAATATTCACCCATCGTTACACCGGTATACGGTGCAAGGAATTGAAGCGCTGCAGCTTCTGAAGCCGATGAAGCAACGACAATCGTATACTCCATTGCACCCGCTTCTTCAAGACGACGAATAACGTTAGCAACTGTTGATTCTTTTTGCCCGATAGCAACGTAAATACATACTACGCCGTTACCTTTTTGGTTGATAATAGCATCAAGTGCAACGGTTGTTTTACCTGTTTGACGGTCACCGATGATAAGCTCACGTTGTCCACGTCCGATTGGAACAAGACAGTCAATTGCTTTAATACCGGTTGCCATTGGTTCATGTACTGATTTACGCGCCATAATTCCTGGAGCTTTTTCTTCAATGAAACGACTAAGAGTTGTTTCAATCGGTCCTTTTCCATCAATCGGTTCACCAAGAGCATTCACAACACGTCCTAGAAGTGCATCACCTACAGGAACTTGCAACAAACGTCCAAGACGTTTAACGCTCATACCTTCACGAAGTAATTTAGCACGGCCAAGAACAACGATACCAACACTGCTCTCCTCAAGATTCATAACAAGACCTTGAGTCCCGTCTTCGAATTCAACCATTTCTCCGGCCATAACATTGTTTAGACCGTATACTTGGGCAATGCCATCTCCATATGAGACGATTTTACCGGTTTCATTAATATCTACATTAAGTTCGAAATTGCCAATTCTTTCTTTTATGATTGAACTGATTTCATCTGCTTGTACTTTTGCTACCACTAGTTTCTCCTTTCGCGAGGGTTAAATTGCTTTTAAAATGTGCTCAGTGATTTGAGCATTAAGGCGGCTTTTTGAAAAATCGATTTCAATATTGAGACCATCTACAACAACACGAACACCATCACACTCTGAAGCTGCAAACTCCAAAGAAATACTAGCATCCATTTTTGTTCCTAGATCATGTGCAATAGAATCAATTGTCGTTTGATCGATTTTTGAAACGCTGTAAATACGACCGGTATAAACACGCTTGATCGATCCAATTTGACGTTTCAACTCTTTTGAAATGGCTGGTATCAATATTAAACGCCCATTTTCACCCAAAAGTTTAATGAGGTTATTGATTTCACTGCTCTTAGCACTTTCTACCATTCCAAGGATCAAGGTAGTTTTTGCTGAAGAGGCAATATCATTGCTGTTCATAATTTGAAGAAATTTTGAATCATCAAAAGCAGTTGCTAAAACTGCAAAAAGATCAGAAGTATTATCCAATGACGATGAATCTAAAACACCGACAAGAGATTGAACGTAACGTTTAGCAATCATTTCTTGCTTCATTTACGCCACCTTCTTTTTCAAAATATCCGTCATAGCTTCACTACCCATGCTAGCATCACTAGCAGACATAACTTCACCCATGACTTCATTAACAACGCTACGTACCATTTGACGTTTCTCAAGATCCATTAATGCATTGCTTTGCTTTTGCATAATGTCTGCATCTTGATCACACTGAGACATAACTTTATCACTCAAAATTTTGCACTCTTTTTTTGTCATCTCACCAAGCTCATTAACAAAGCGTGTTGCTTCATCAATCTTTAGCTCAGCAGCTTCTTTAAGACGTTTTGACTCATGGAGACGCTCTTGAACTTTTTCAAGTTCACTTGCGATACCCGCACTTCGTCCACCAAAATAATTTTTGATAGGCTCAGCCAAAAGATAATAAAGAATACCCACGAATACAAGGAAGTTGACGGTTCGTTGAACTATATCCGTTGAACCCTCGTGTGCCGCATCAGATCCAAAGAGATATGCACTAAGCATTAATACAGTTATTACTATTTTACCCATATACTCTCCTTATATCTGATGAAGCTTAGCAGAAACTGCCGCTTGAAAATTAGGGACTTCTAATCGAAGTGCCCCACTCAATCGTGAACGCTCTTCGGACATCGCCTCTTCGAACTTAGCATACTCTAATGCTAGCTCAGCACGTTTTGCTTCAATTTTGTTACTCGCCAATGCTTTGGCCTGAGCAACAACTTTTTCTCTCATTGCGTGCGCTTCAAGTTTACCGTCATTAATAATCTTTTCAGCGGTAGAATGAAATGCAGCAATCTCAGAATCATTGTTACCAACTTCTTCGAGATCTTTTTTAATATCTGCGTCTCTTTTTTCCATATAGCTGAAAAGAGGTTTATAAAGTAAACTATTTAGAGCGGCAATAAGGACAAGGAAGACAATCAGTGTACTGACTAACAGCATCGGACTTATATCTAACATACCACCTCCTAAAAGTTACGTGATTATACAACTCTTAAATTGAAGGGACAGTTAAACGGAGGGTTTTATGACGAAAGTGTGGATAAAAATGTATCAATTTGCTCATTGTCATCAAATTCGATGGTGAGTTTTGATCCTTTTTTGGATGATTTTAAACCCATTTGTTCTAAAAAGAGCTGTAATCTTTTAAAATCAAGTTCAGCTAATTTATTCATATCATAGGAAGGAGCGGTATCGTTCGTTTTGATTTTTTTAACCATTTGTTCGACATCACGAACACTCAACTTTTGTCCTATGATCGAATCAATAATAAGAACTTGCTCTTTTTCTTCTAGGCCTACAACAACTTTTGCATGACCAGCTGATATTTTTCCATCAATCAGAGCTTTTCGACCTTTATCACCTAACTGCAATAAACGAAGCGTATTGGTGATTTGTGCACGACTTTTATGGACAGTACTTGAGAGCTGCTCATGCGTTAATTCATGAATTTCAATCAATTCTTGATAGGCTTGTGCCAAATCAATAGCATTAAGCTCATCACGCTGAATATTTTCGATAAGAGCGTGCTGACGCATTTGCTCATCACTTACCGAAACAATAATTGCTTTTATAGTTTTTAATTTAGCCAATTTACTCGCACGTAGGCGTCGCTCACCTGCAATCAGGATATAGCCATCGAGATCTTCTTTAACTACAATTGGCTGCAAAAGACCATGTATTTTAATCGATTCAGAAAGTTCAGCTAAAGACTCAGAATCAAAATGTTTTCGAGGCTGATAAGGGTTTGGACGAATTTTTGAGAGAGAAAGATCTTCTACTCCCCCTTTTTTAGGAAGTTCATTATCATACGCTTCTTCGATTTCACTGAGCAGCGCCCCTAAACCACGACCTAATGCAGATGCTTTTGCCATAAATACCCTTTACGCGATAATGGCGTATGCCAAATCTTGATACGCGATTGAACCACTTGATTTTACATCATATAAAATAGCCGGTTTGCCAAAACTTGGTGACTCCGCTAGTTTTACATTGCGAGGAATAACAATAAAATTATCTTCACTTGATTTGAAAAGTTTACTTTGAAAATGTTGGCGTAAATCGGCAAATACTTGACGAGAAAGATTGTTTTGAGCGCTGTACATTGTCGGTAAAAAACCTTTGATCGTCAATTTTGGATTGATTGTTTTACGTACTAATTTTACGGTATTCAACAACTGAGCCAATCCTTCCAATGCAAAAAATTCACACTGTATTGGGATGATGACCGAATTGGATGCCGAGAGTGCATTGATCGTCATGGGTCCAAGTGCAGGTGGTGAATCGATAATAATATAATCGTAATCATCTTTTACCTGTGCAATGGCTCGTTTTAAAATCAGCTCTCGCCCTTTGGCATTGGCTGCATCATAATACTCTTTTTCAATACCGACAAGACCAATATTTGAAGGAGCAATAAAAAGTTTAGGTAATGCTGTCTTTAGAATAATTTCACGTAATTTTTTTGCCCCTATAAGGACATGATAAATATTAAATTCATAGTTGTTACGGTGATAGCCCAATGAAGTAGTCGCATTGGCTTGAGGATCAGCATCGATCAACAGCACTCTTTTCTCAGCAACGGCTAAGGAAGCGGCTAAATTTACAGCAGTCGTCGTTTTACCAACGCCTCCTTTTTGGTTTGCAATTACAATTACTTCGCTCATCGTAAACTATATATCCTTTGTCCATTGCATTCAAGGGAACCGTCTTCGCATAAGACAGCATCATTCAATTCAATTAGTAGATTGTTGGAGTGTGTTGAAAAAGATTTACTTCTTTCAAATTCTAACTGGAATTTACTAAATATTTGCTTCCATGATGGAAAACATTTTAGGCGTAACATATAAAGATTGCTTAACTCTTCAGGAGAAATCTCGATGTCTATCATTGCAAAAGTTTCAGGTGCATTTGTCAAATTAATCCCGACGCCGCAGACAAGGGAATCTCCTACTAAATTAGTAATCAATCCCCCCAGTTTTTGTTCCCCTAAATAAAAATCATTTGGCCATTTCAACCATACTTTTGACCCTAACACTTTCAAAGTTTCTTTGAGAATGGTTGCGAAATAAATAGAAGAAGATTCCAGTTTTAAATCATTAGGTAATGAAGATCGCTTAATGGCAAATGAGATGAAAAAATTTCCCTCTTCACCAATCCAGGTGTTTCCTCGCGAACCTCGTCCTGCAGTTTGTAATGTAGCCCCGACACAAATAGGTGCTTCTAGCCTTTTTCTTTTAAGAGCATCGATAAGATACCCTTGAGTAGAATCAATCTCATCAAGCCAAAGTATTTCCACAAACCAATCGCTTTCCGTTTAAGTATGCTATAGCAGAGGTCTCTTGTTTTGAAGGAGCCTGCAACGTAATCACTCGAAGAGACCCTTTCGTACATTGAATCACAATACCTGTTCCATCAATAGCAATAACCTCTCCTGGATTTCCCACGCTCTCATCGTCTTCCAAAGCAAGTGATTTAATCTTTAATCCTGACTCAATGAATATGCCGGGCCATGGTGTAAAAGCGCGATAACGATTATGTATCTCACGAGCATTGTCAAATGTAATCAAGCCATCAGTTTTAGAAATTTTTTTACAATGCGACGCTTTTAATTCTTCTTGCACCATAGCAGTTTTTTGATCCCAAGTACGTATCACATCCAGTGTTAAATCACACGCAATGTGAGTCAATCGTATGTATAATGATTCTACCATTTCATCTGGCGCGATAGTCAAACTTGCAACTTTAATAACAGCGCCCGTATCAAGACCTTCATCCATCCACATAGCCGTTACACCACTTGTTTTATCATCATTCAGAAGTGATTGCTGTATTGGACTGGCTCCACGATAATTAGGAAGTATCGAAGCATGGAGATTAATACACGGTACATAGTCTAAAATTGCTTTGGGTAATATCTGTCCGTACGCCGCTACAATAATCAAATCACACGGAATGTTTAGAACCTCTTCAATGGTATCCTGATCTCTCAAACGGCTGGGTTGATAAATCGGGATATTTTTTTCTTGCGCCAAAACTTTTACACTGGGCGGAGTCAACAGTGCTTTACGGCCTACCGGTTTATCCGGCTGCGTATAAACGGCTACCACTTCTACATCATTAGCTTCAACAAGTGTTCTTAAAATTTGAGTTGCATATTCAGGAGTTCCCATAAAAATGATACGTGTCATTAAAGTTCTTTCCCTTTAAATAAACTTCCGCCTTTATGGGAATCTTCCAGTAAAAAAGATCGTACATCACTCAAATCAAACCCGCTTGCCAAAAACATCGAACCACCACGTCTGAGTAAGAAGTCGGCTGCTTTAAGTTTGGTAACAATTCCGCCTGTTGCAAAATTATGATTGGGCGTCACTTCCATAATAAGTTCTTCATCCGTAATAAACTCAATACGTGAACGTACAGCAGCATCCGTATGACTTCGTGGATCTTTGTCATAATAGGCATCTATATCAGAGAGAATTATAAGCATATCCGCACCAAAATGATGTGCTGCATATGCCGAAAGCTGATCGTTATCTCCCAATACCAATTCCTCGGTTGCTGTTGCATCATTTTCATTGATGATAGGAACAACATTATGGGCCAAGAGTGTTTCAATAGTATCTTTGGCTTTTTGTGACTCTTCTAGAGTATTAAAATTGGCGGCAGTTACTAAAATTTGAGAGGGAATGAGATTATGCTGTTCAAATATTTTGCGGTATTTGTTCATTAATATCGGCTGACCGATAGAGGCAAGAGCTTGTTTATTGGCAAGAATTTTTTTATCAAGTTTAAGCTCTGTATAACCGGCAGCTACAGCACCGGATGAGACTAAAATTACCTCATAACGGGCTTTAAGTTCAGCAATAAAATCGACTAAAGCATGCATGCGATCTTTTGCAATACGATTTTGCTCACTTAGAACAGCGCTGCCAACTTTTACAACAAGCCGTTTCATTTGCGCTGTGACACTACCATTTGATAAAGTGCATACGTCAACGGTTTAATATTAAGGGCAATGGCTGAGGAGATAGGGACGATAAAGGCAGGCAATGTTTTATCGTAAAAACCTACATCAAAACTCTCTTGCTCATACACAGGATAATCACTGCTAAATCCAAATCGGCTTTTTTTCGCCGCATCCAACTGAACAAGTTTCAAAAACAAATTGGTTTTTTCAATTGCTTCTTCAGTACTCATAGCATCTGCCCGTGTCAATGCAATAGCATAATTACGTTCAGCCAAAAGTGGTGAAAACGCTACTAATTCTTTTTTGAGTGTTTCATATTGATATTCAAGCTCATGATACGACGCTAAATCGATCATAAAGAGCAATGTTTTTGTTCGCTCAATGTGGCGTAAGAATTTTAAACCCAATCCTTTTCCCTCAGATGCGCCGCCGATAATTCCTGGAATGTCTGCCATAATGTATGAATCGTAATCAATGTTGATTTGACCAAGCTTAGGAGTAAGAGTCGTAAACTCATAGTTTGCCACTTCTGGACGAGCATTCGAAACCGTTGATATAAGCGTTGATTTTCCAACATTAGGAAATCCAACTAACCCAACGTCCGCGATGAGCTTAAGGTCAAGCTTAACGACTCTGACAACTTCAGGTTCGCCCGGTTGTGCATACATAGGTTTTTGATTGGTTGATGATTTAAAGTGAACGTTTCCAAGTCCGCCACGTCCCCCTTCTAAAAAGAGAACTTCTCTTCCATCTTCGAGTAAATCGAGTAACACTTCACCAGTTTCAACGTCTACCACTTGTGTCCCAGGTGGTACTACAACGACAAGTCGTTGTCCCATTCTTCCTGCCATGTTAGAGCCCATACCTGGTTTGCCTTTTTCAGCTTTTAGGTTTTTATTTCCCTGGAAATGCGATAGTGTATGCGTGTTATTATCAACTTTGAAATAAACATCACCGCCTTTTCCGCCATCTCCACCGTTTGGTCCGCCTTGGAGGACGTATTTTTCACGTCTGAAACCAACGCATCCTGCGCCGCCCTTACCTGAAGAGAGAGTAAGTTCTACACTGTCATTAAACATCGAATATCCTTTATATAACGCCAAAAGAAACAATTCTATTGGCTGCTCTGGCCTGTACAAGGCGCTGAAAATTGTCTTTATAAGACAGAAATTATTTGCTCAATACCACATTTTGCGAAATAAAACACACTATTAAAAAAATAATATTTTGAAAAAAGCATAAGAATCGAGCATAAAATGCTCGATGGAGGAAATTAAGCGGCAGGTATTACTGAAACTTGTTTGCGTTTTTTGTCTTTGCGCTCGAAAGCAACAACACCGTCAACTAATGCATACAAAGTGTGGTCTTTACCCATACCGATATTTTTACCTGGGTGAACTTTGGTTCCACGTTGACGAATAATAATATTACCCGCACGTACTACTTCACCACCATATTTTTTAACACCGAGTCTACGTCCCGCTGAGTCGCGGTTATTCTGTGTACTACCCTGACCTTTTTTGTGAGCCATGTTGTTCTCCTACTAATTACGCGTTGATCGCAGTGATACGAACGCGTGTGTGATCTCTACGGAAACCACGTTTTACTTTACTGTCTTTACGACGACGTTTTTTGAAAATTACGACTTTACGGTCACGACCTTCATTGATTACTTCAGCCATAACAACAGCACCCTCTACGAATGGAGTACCAGTGCGAAGCTCGCCGCTATTAACAGCTAAAACTTCTTTGATTTCGATGGCAGTTTTAGGATCTAGTCCCATTTTATCGAACAAGAGGATATCGCCCACTTGAACTTTGTACTGTTTACCACCATTTTTAATGATTGCGTACATTAGCATTCCTTACCTATAAGTCTACAAAAGTTGCGAATTATAGCCAAACATTTTTTAAGCTTGGATTAAACAGGATTATCTAGTGAAAGTAAGACCAATAATTTTCTCCACATTCTCCATTATTATTTAAAAACCAACTCTTTTTTAGAATCACAAAGGTATTATTTTACACTAAATTGCTCTAATAACCCTAAAAAACTTCCTCATCTTAAAAAATTAGTGAGACATTAAACATGACAACACGCAGAGTACCCTTTGGCTGGAATGAGCATCCTAAAAGAAATGCTGTATTTTTAGCTATCTATGTTGAATCGATTTCACCTTGGAAATATTTTAAGGATGATATGCAGCACATAAAATGTCCTGCCCTCATTATGATCGATCGTTGGGATGGACGAATGGGATTTCCAGGAGGGACGGTTGATGAGAATGAATCCCTATTGGATGCCCTTGTACGTGAGGTAAAGGAGGAAATCGGAATTACGATCAAACCCTCTCAAGTCCATCCAATCGCAACGCATGAAAGCCGTATAGTCACTCACTTTTATGGATTAAAAGTTCTCGAAGCAGAATTTTTGCATATTTACTATCATATACTCAATAATTTTTCCCGCTCTATTCTCCTTCATGCATACGAAGAGGGTGACCAATCGCATTTTATGTCGGAAATTACAGGAATTAAAATTGTCCCGCTGATTCAGCACGAAAACAAGGGAATAGTACATTTTATGAAAAATGCCTTTGCCGGAGCGACGAAAGAGGATCTTGAAGTGCTTTTATCTGAGGTACTAAATATCCGTCTCTAATTTAACTTGACATATTAATAATGGAGAGCTACAATTCCCTCAATTAGTTGCATAGTCAACTATAGGAGAAATTTATGAATCGATGTGAATGCCCAGTTGATGAATCATTAGGCTGCTTGACCAATCATGCTGCTTTTGCGGCGCGTACGTTCTTAACACGACAACTTGCACTTAACGGTATTGATATGACCATCGAGCAGTTTAAGGTGATGGTTGCATTATGGAATGAAAAAAGTGCTACACAACAAACCATTGCCGATTTTGTTGGTAAAGATAAAGCGAGTATCACGCGGCTCATTGTAGGTTTAGAAAAACGTGCATTGATCGCTCGCACCACTGATGAACATGATAAACGATGTAACCTTGTCACTCTTACGCCGCATGGAATTGCATTGGAAAAACCTACTATGGAAACGTTAGCTGGTGCAAATGCATATATCCATAACGACATCGATCCCAACGAACTTGCTATTACTTTACGCGTCTTAAAACAGATGTGCTCTCTTTTAAATTATTCTAAAAATTCACCCAAGGAATCCAAATGAACCGTTTTACCACACTAGCGCTATCCACTGCTTTACTACTCGCACTTGGCGGATGTGAACGCCCTAAAGCTGCCGGTATGGAGAAGCCGCCAGAAGGGCCTGTGCTTGTCACAACTACAGAAGTAAAAACCGGTAATTTCCCCGCTATACTCGAAGCAACCGGGCAAACTCAAGCATTTTATACGGTCCAGGTCTTTGCACGAGTTAACGGATATCTCCAAAAAAGAGCTTATATCGAAGGTGCACACGTCAATAAAGGGCAAACCCTCTTTACGATCGATCCTTCTGATTTGAAAAACTCCTTAGAGAGCGCAAAAGCTGCATATGAACTTGCAAACGCAAACTACAGCAATGCAAAAGCCGTTTTGAATCGTATCAAACCCTTGGCGCAAGCCAATGCCGCTTCTCAGCAAGATCTTGACAGTGCGACTGCCAATGAGCGTAATGCCGCTGCAGCCGTAATGGGAGCAAAAGCTTCGTTGGAGCAAGCCAAACTCAATCTTAGCTACACCACGATTACATCCCCCATCAGCGGTTTTGTCGATAAATCTAAAATCGATGTCGGTACTTATGTTGCAGCAGGAGCCAATGGACTGCTTACCACGGTCTATCAAACCGATCCAATGTACGTCAACTTTACCTTTAGTGAAAATCAAAAAATTGCACGACAAAATGCTATTTCCAGCGGTAAACTGGAAGCTCCTAAAGATGGTAAATATGAGGTAGAACTCACACTTAGTGATGGAACGACGTTAGTACGAAAAGGAGAAATCAACTTTATCGCACCATTTATCGATTCAACGACTGGAAATATTACCTACCGTGCACTTATCGACAATGCTGATCATAAACTTTTGCCGGGTCAATTCGTTCACGTGAAAGTCAAGGGGATGGAGTGGAAAAATGCCCTTTATGTCCCTCAAAAAACATTGTTGACAGGAGATAAAGGGAAGTTTGTTTATGCGATTGAAGCCAATAATACGGTTACCCCTAAAGCTGTCATGGCAGGTGAATGGGTAGGTGACAATGTTTTAATAGAAGGCGATATCACTGCAGGTCAAAAAATTGCCGCCGATGGGCTTCCTAAACTTAAACCTGGAGCGGAAGTCATTCCGAATACAAAATAATGTTTAGTAAATATTTTATCAATCGACCTGTTTTATCAACTGTTATTGCAATGATTATCATGTTGCTTGGCTTTGTAGCAATCAAAACGCTGCCGATCTCACAACTTCCTAATCTCACGCCTCCAACTGTCGTGGTAAGCGCACAGTATCCGGGTGCGGATGCACAAACAATCGCGAATACTATCCTCACGCCATTAGAGTCTCAAATCTCCGGTGCTGATGGGCTGATGTATATGTCATCCAAAGCCGCCGCATTGCCTGGAAGCGCTACGATTACATGTACTTTTAACATCGGCGTCAATCAAGATTTAGCCGCAGTAGATGTACAAAATCGGATCAATTCCGTTATCGCACAGCTCCCTCAAACGACACGTGATCTTGGGGTAAGTGTTCAGAAAAAGACCTCCGACATCTTGTTACTTGTCGCCGTTACTTCTCCAGATGGCAGTTATGATTCGACTCAAATCAGTAACTATATCTCTGCTAATCTTCTCGATGAGATCAAAAAAACTCCGGGAGCCGGACGTTCACAAATTTTCGGCCAACGTGACTATGCGATGCGCATATGGCTTAACCCTGACAAAATGGCTTCTTTGGGTGTAAGCACAACCGATATCGCTGGCGCAATCAAAGACCAAAACCTACAAGTTTCTCCGGGGCGTTTAGGACAAGGACCTACGAACGATGCGCAAATGTGGACAATGCAGCTCACCTCTAAAGGGCGTTTTTCAACTCCTGAAGAGTTCCAAAATATCATTGTTCGTGCCAAAGCTGACGGTTCGATGCTCCGTCTCAAAGATGTTGCCAGAGTTGAACTCGGAAGCCAGAACTACGAATTTTTCGGACGGGTAAACGGTAAGCCTGCGGCTATGATCGGTATTTTTGCCGATACCAATGCAAATGCACTGGATACCTCTGCGGCCGTCGCCGCTAAAATGGAAAAACTCTCCAAAAAATTCCCGAAAGGAATTGAGTACAACATTCCCTACGATACGACTGACTTCGTCAAGATTTCGATTGAAGAGGTTGTCTTTACACTTCTTGCCTCTATCCTATTGGTAAGTTTGGTTATTTATCTCTTTTTACAAAGCTCGCGAGCAGCGATGATCCCAATTCTCTCGATCCCGATCTCTCTTACTGGTGCTTTTATCGGAATGTACCTCTTGGGCTATTCGATCAACACCCTCACCCTCTTCGGACTGGTTCTCGCTATCGGTATTGTCGTAGATGATGCCATCGTCGTTATAGAAAACATGGAGAGGATACTCCAGGATGAGAAACTCTCTCCTCGCGAAGCAGCTATCAAAGCCATGAGCCAAATCTCCGGACCAGTAGTAGCAATCGTCCTTGTTATGTGTGCTGTTTTTGTCCCTGCCACCTTCCTTGGAGGAATGACGGGACAGCTCTATAAACAATTTGCTGCAACAATTGCAATTTCCGTCGTATTTTCAGGCTTTATGGCATTAACCTTTGCCCCTGCAATCGGTGCACTTATTCTCAGACACCATGAAAATGAACCTGCCCGTTTTTTCCGCTGGTTCAACCGTGTTTTTGCAAAAATGACCGACAATTATGTCCGCCGTTCGGGATGGATGATTCGTAAATCGTTTATATTTTTCATCATTTATTTATCAACTTACTTCTTTATCGGATTTTTTCATAAAACTCTGCCTAGTGCCTTTTTACCAATGGAAGACCAAGGGTATTTCATTACGAGCGTTAACCTCCCAGATGGAGCTACTGCCAATCGAACTTTAGAGGTAGTAAAACAAGTCGAAGCTATTTTGAGCAAACAAGACGGAGTGTACAAATACACTGCCATTACAGGACTTAATATCCTTACCTTCTCTCAAGAGCCTAATTCAGCGGTTATCTTCACCCGACTTAAACCTTGGGATGAGCGAACTACGAAGGAGCTAAAAGTATTTGGTATTCTCGGAACCTTAGGACCAAAACTGGGCAGTATCAAAGAAGCGAAGGTATTTGCTATGCCGCCACCGCCGATACGGGGTATGGGACCATCGGATATGTTCAGCTTGCGCCTGCTCCAACCTGGAGACAACGATTTTAACAAACTGGCACAAGCGACCAATGCCTTTGTCGGTGAACTTCGCAACGATCCAAGCATTAAAAACCCGATGAGCACGATGAACATCAATACTCCTACTCTGAGCGTCGAAGTGGATCGTGAGAAAGCAAAAATGATGGGTCTTGCTATCAGTGATGTATTCCAAACACTTCAAGCAACAATAGGAAGCATGTACGTCAACCAGTTCGATAAAAACGGTAAAACCTACTGGGTGCAGATGCAATCTGATTCGCCGTACCGCGCCACTCCCGAAGATATCGGTAGAGCATGGGTTCGCTCATCCGCTGGGCAGCTCGTTCCGCTCTCTTCAGTGGTACATGTGAGCATGTCAAGCGCGCCATCATCCATCGAGCATTTTAACGGTGTTCTCTCTACCACCGTTATGGGTTCTCCTGCACCGGGATACAGTTCCGGTGATTTGATTAAGATTTTAGAAGCAAAAGGGGATTCTGTCTTACCTGCTAGTGTTACATACGATTGGGACGGTTTATATCTCCAAGAAAAACTGGTCGGGTCTAAAGCACTTATGATTATGGCATTTGCCTTGGTTTTGGTTTATTTGATTCTTGCGGCATTGTATGAGCGCTGGACATTACCAATCTCGATCATGCTTGCGGTCCCATATGGTATTATGGGAGCCTATACCGTAGTCTGGCTGATTCCGTTTTTGAATAACAACGTCTTCTTCCAAATCGGCTTACTGACCCTCATAGCCCTCTCGGCAAAAAATGCGATTTTAGTTGTCGAGTTTGCCGAAGAACAGCGACAAATGGGAAAAAGTATTTACGACTCAGCGATGGAAGCGGCAAGATTGCGTTACCGTCCGATGATGATGACCTCGTTCGCCTTTTTGGCGGGAATGTTACCTCTCATATTCAGTTCCGGTGCCGGCGCTATGGGACGATTCTCGATCGGTGTTGCAATGTTCGGCGGTATGTTGGCTGCAACGTTTATCGAACGGTATTTCATCCCTTTCTTGTATTATTGGGTTTCAACCATTAAAGAGAAAATTGCTCCAGAAAAAGGAATTACTCATGAATAGATATTCTACCTATGGATCTCTGATCCTTACTGCTTTATTGGTGAGCGGATGCGCTATAGGTCCAGACTACGTACGTCCTGATGTTCCCGTACCGGAAACCTTTCTTCATACGGATGCCAATAAAATAGCTCAGCAAAATATTAACCTCCAATGGTGGAAAAGCTTCAACGACGCTTCTCTTACCCACTATGTTAACGAAGCACTATCAGCTAACTATGATCTTCAAGCATCCCAAGCTTCAGTTGATGCATTACTGGGTAAATTTGATCAGGCGAAATCGTATCTCTACCCTCAAATCAACGCCAATGGCTCTTTGGATCGTAAAGGAGTAGAAAATGCTTCTAGCGGTGGAGTTAACTTACATGAGGGGATCACATCTACCTATGCAGGATCACTATCTTTAGCCAGTTATGAGGTTGATCTATTTGGAAAAGTACGTCGTGCAAATGAAGCTGCTCGTGCAACACTCTTATCGAGTGAATATGCATCACAAACTCTCAAGCTTTCCATAGCATCCAATGTGGCCGCATCCTATATGAAACTTTCATCTCTGCAAGGACAAATCGATTTAGCAAATGAAAATGTTACTTTAACAAAGGATATTTTAAAATTTAATGAGCTCAAATACAAACATGGCGTTATAGCCGAAACTGTTTTATTGCAGTCCTTATCTGAAGTCGAAAGTGCAAAAGCAACCTTATCTGGGCTCGAATCTTCAAAAATTTCTGAAGAATCGACATTCAATATTCTCTTAGGCCGTAACCCGTCTGCGGTTAATACGTCTCCATTAAGCTCAATCGTTGTCCCAGAAATTCCGAATGCTTTACCGGCGAGTATCTTAACCAATCGTCCCGACATCGCATCAGCCGAACAAAATCTCATTGCAGCAAATGCTCAAATCGGAGTAGCCCGTGCCGCGTATTTTCCAAGCATTAAATTAACAGGAATGCTAGGGGTACAAAGTCTTGACCTTAATAACTTTGTCTCGAATCCAGCACGTATATGGGATATTGCTCCATCAATCAGCATCCCGATCTTTTCAGCTGGCCGTATTGCAGGTGAAATTAAAACTGCCGAAGCCGATCACAACCAAACCCTTGCAGTCTATAAAAAGAGTATTGTAAATGCTTTTAATGATACCGACAACGCTATAGGGCAAACGACTAAAGCAAAAGAGCAAGTCACCTACCAAGGTGCACGCACCAATGCAATCCAAAAAGCACTCTTACAAAGTAAACTACGTTATAACGTTGGAACTATTAGCTACAGTGATATGCTGCTTGTTCAGCAACAATGGCTCCAAGCTTCTCAACAATTTCTAATTGCCAAACAAAATGCTCTTATAACCACGATCTCTCTTTACAAGGCATTAGGAGGTGGCTGGAATGAAGAACAAACTCCTCCGCTGCCCAATTTACTTCCGGCAGGACGTTAACTATCGCTCAAAAGAGCGATAGCATCGATTTCAACCAATGCATTTTTAGGAAGTGTTTTAACAGCAACCGTGGAACGAGCAGGTTTATGATCCCCAAATGCAGCTGCGTACAATTCATTAACCGCACTAAAATCATTCATGTCGTCTAAAAATATCGTTGTCTTAATAACTTTATCCAAAGAGCTTCCTGCTGCTTCCAAAACTGCCTTTAAATTAGCCAATACTTGCGCACACTGCTCTTTGACATCACCAGTAAGCATTTCACCGCTGGGAGTGAGAGCAATTTGACCGGAAGTAAATACCATACCATTTGCAATCATCGCTTGAGAATAGGGTCCGATTGCTGCAGGAGCATTGGGTGTTTGAACATTTTTCATACTAAACCTTTATTTTTTGTATTTTTGTATCGCATCATCTAGAATAGAGTTGTAATCTTCTGTGCCCCAAAAACCGGGCATTGAATAAAGTACTTTACCATTACGAGGATCGACAAAATAACTCATCGGAACCATTTTAGCAGTTAGATTTTTAGGATAGATACTTTTGTCTTTCGTTACATTAACAACCTGAAATGAGGTATTAATACGCGATACGATTTCATCATCTTGCAGTGTAGTAGATTCAAGTTTTCGACACCAACGACACGTTTCACTCGTAATAAGCACCATCAGAGGTTTTCCCTCTTTTTTAGCTTTGACAAGAGCTTGCTCGTAAGAGCTATTCCACATAATATCTGCACCAAACATGCTTATAGCTAACAAACACTGTGCTAATAATTTTTTCATTATTTTCCTTTAACGATTACTATTTTATCAAAATCGTTTTATTAATAAACTAAAGACTTTATACAAGTCTTTAACTTCAACAACAGATGTCCGTTCATTAGGAGCATGAATCGTGTCATTTATCACACCAAATTCAATCACATCTATCCCATAAGATGCCACAAAACGCGCATCTGATGTTCCCCCAGCAGTTGAATGTTTTGGAATGATCGCACGCACTTCTTGTATACAGTCGCTCAATGTTCGAACAATATGCGTATTGGCATCCGTTACAAATGGAATAGCAGATTGATCGAGAGTCAGTGTGTAATCTAGCCCTTGGCACTGTTGTGCGATGAATATTTCTATCTTTTTCTGGTCCGTTTTAGTCGAATTACGAACATTAAACATCATTTTAAGCTTTCCAGGAGAAACATTAGTGGTCTCGATGCCGGAGCGGATGTCGGTAACAACCAACTGGGATGGAGCGAAATACGTATCTCCTTCGTCCAAAAAAGCTCCTGCGATGTTGGCTAAAATAGGTGCAATTTGGTGAATAGGATTGATCGCTTTTTTTGGATAAGCAGCATGCCCTTGTTTTCCATGTAATTCTAAAATTCCATTAATAGATCCACGACGCCCTACTTTTATTGCATCTCCAAACACCGCTTCACATGTCGGTTCAGCCACGATCACAGCATCAGGAAGAAGACGATGTTCTTTTAAATATTTGAGCACTTCTGCCGTTCCAAACTTCGCTGGTCCTTCTTCGTCAGAGGTTAGTAAAAGCGATAATGTTCCATTAAATTCTTTTACCTCTTTAACGGCTTGAACAAATGCACTAACCCCGCTTTTCATATCCTGCGCACCGCGTCCATAAATATATCCATCTATTTCAGTCGCCGCATAAGGATCGCTATTCCACCCATCTCCAGCTGGAACCACATCGACGTGCCCTGCGAAACAAAGATGTTTTCCTTCTCCAAAATGACGATATGCAAAAAGATTTTTAACCCCTTCTACATCAACGCGAATACAAGTAAACCCCTCCAAATAATTTTCAATAAATTCAAGTATTCCCCCGTCATCAGGAGTTTGACTTTTTGAGCTGATTAATTTTTTAAAAAGTTCGATAACGTCCAAAATTTATCCTTACATTGTCTGTTTCATAATAGTGTTATTATAAACCCTTCCCTATTGATTTTGCCTTTGATACACAAAAATGAGATAAATATGATTGTTTAAAGAAATTTATTTTTTGATTTGGTTATACTTATATTTTAAAATTAGATTTTTACGCCCTAAGGATTTTAATAATGAAACGCCCCGCCCCAGTGAATGAAGAAGTGCTTTTTGATGGACGAAGCCTCATATCCGAAACGGATACCAAAGGAATCATCACTTTTGTAAACCGCAAATTTACTGAAATGACCCTCTACAGCAAAGAAGAAGCAATAGGTCAGCCTCACAGTTTACTACGTCATCCGGATATGCCCAAAGCCGCTTTTGCTGGAATGTGGAAGATCATTGAAAGTGGAAAGACATGGGAAGGATATGTCAAAAACCTTCGAAAAGATGGAAAATACTACTGGGTTGTGGTAAATATTGTCCCAAAACTTGATATTGAAGGTGGAGTAGTTGGTTACATTGCTTCTCGTAAAATGCCTGATCGCAGCCGCCTTAAAACCATAATCAACCAATATCAGCAAATGATAGAAGAGGAAAACTAGTTTTCCTCTTTTAACAAAATAGAAATATCATTCATGGCAAGAAAAAGCTGTTCTTTCGTTTCAAACTTTAATTCTATACGATTAACAGGGACTTCTCCCACTGGGTCAAAATCACAAATCAAAACATATGCTTCAAGAAAAATTTTATCCTCTTTCATCTGTGCCCATTCCAGTGACACCGATGCACTTTCTCCTCCGGCACTGATAAGAGCTGCCGGATAGAGGCGTGTTACTTTTGCAAGATCGATTTCATATTCTTCATGTTTGTATATCATTGGTTTCCAATCTCTTTTAAACTGTAGTGTGAACGAATCCATGTGTAATAAAGAGCCGCAATACCAAAAGCACTTCCTAAAAGTGAAGCAATAACCCCAAGCCCAAACTGTTGATCCACTAAAAATCCGATGAGTAACGATACCAACCCTCCGGTTGCTAAAAAGATCATATCATTATAGGCAACCACTCGCCCATAATAATCATAATGGGTATGTTCCTGCAAAAGAGTGTACGTATACGACCACAATGTAGTGGTCACCAATCCAACCAGCACTGAGGCCATTAAAGATAAATAAAAATGTTCAATGACAATCCCCCAGAAAATGATTGCGAGAGCTTCCGCAATCAGCAAAAATTTGAGCCGATGAAGATTAACCCATTCCCCTAGTAACAACGGTCCAACTGTCAGGCCAATGGCTCGAAAGGCATTCACTAGCCCAATACCAAGAGATACCGCGACAACACTGGAGTAATAATGCTCCACACTCAGAACGACCAAGGCATCAAATGCCGTAAAACCAACCACTGCGTGCAGTAGCATTAGATGCATCACGATTGGCTCACGTTGAATATAGCGAAAAGCGTCACCCATCATTGTCAAAAAGCGTTCACTATTTTTCTTTATTTCAATCTCAATTTTCAGCATAAGAACGAGACTCAGAACAACTAAAAAAAGTAGTGCATCCAATAAAAAGGCATACGTAGTCCCAATATAATAAACCACAGCACCCCCAAGTGCCATTCCAAACGTATACGAAAAAGACCAAATTATTGAGTGAATTTCATTAGCATATTGTAAGGCTTTACCTTCAACAATTTTTGGCAATAAGGACATTTCAACCGTAAATTGGAAACTTGCAGCCCCCATGCGAATAAATACAAGTAAATATAACCACCCAAGCTTGGAGACATCATCAATACTAATTAACGACACCGTAGCCAAAATTTCCGTAATGGTCAAAAAAATCATCAGTTTTTTAGGAGAAATTCGATCAATAATCACACCACTCAAAGGCGCTTGCAGTACTCCAGCAAAAAAATGAAGTGCTGCAACAAAAGCAATCGTTGATGCATTGACGTGCAATTGAATCAGTAAAGTGTAAATAGCTACATTGCTAAACCATGCACCAAAATAAGCGATAAGTTGAATAAGCGACAGTCGAGCCAGCAACGGTTCTAGCGCTAAAAGATTCCAATAACGTTTCATAAACGTAAGAGTATCACAGTAGAATCAATTTGGAATTAAAGTTTTTATTTTTTAGGGCGATTTAGTCTGTAACAAAAAATGCTTTACAAAAAAAGCCCAAGGAGTATTACCATGGAAGTGTTACAATCAACCGCAAAAATGCAACATTCGCAAATGAGCACACCAAAAGTCGCACAAGCACCACAATCTCAAAGTATTCAAGAGATTCAAAAAGCACAGATTCATCAAGAAAAGCTTGCTCAAAAAGATACAGACAGTAAAACTGAAAAAGTAGGTACTCAAGAGCAAATGGACAAGCTTATCAGTCAGCTAAACCATTCACTGGATCCTTTTAATACTTCTTTACGTTTTGGTTTTGACAATACATCTAAAGATTTTTACGTATCCGTTGTTGATACTCAAAGCAATCGTATGCTAAGACGTTTTCCACTTGAGCAAGCAGAACAACTATTACCCAAAATGCAAGAAGTTACAGGATTACTTTTCGACCATAAAGGCTAAGCAGCACTTTTTCAGAACCATATTTTCAAATATTCAAGGAAACCAATATGTACAATAACAATTTAGCCTACAATACTTATACCCAAAATAATGTCGGAGTAGAATCACCTGAAAAATTAATTCAAATGATGTACGAGGGGATTTTACGCTTCAACATGCAAGCAAAGCGTTCTATTAACGAAGGAGACATTGAGCGACGAACCTATTGGATCAATCGTTCAAATGCTGTATTTGCAGAACTTATTAATGTTCTTGACTATAATCAAGGCGATGTTTCACATTATCTTGCCGGACTGTATCACTACCAGTTACGACTTTTAATTGAGGCAAATATCCAAAATAATTCTGAAAAGCTTGACGAAGTTAATCGTGTGATGAAAGGGCTTTTGGAAGCATGGAGAGAAAATGTCACCATGGCTCAATGATCTTAAAAAAGCGATAATTCTCCAAGATATCCAAAAACTTGATTCATTATTAGATCAAACGCCTAAATTTACTTCTATTCTTGATATGGAAGAGGCAGCTTATCTTCTTCTTAATGCTAAAACATTTTTGGAGAGTGAACGCTCATCAACCCTGCATTCCCTCTCGCAACTCAAAAATACCATTGATTTTCTCAAAGCTACTGAAAATATATCTGCTTCTTCTATCAATCTCAAACTTTAACCGTCATCTCATCTATTTTTTGCTAAAATCGCCCCATTTACTTCACGAATGTGGAAAATATACTCATAGGATAGAATGATGAAAAAAGAGGTTAAAAAAGTCGTACTCGCGTATTCAGGTGGTTTGGATACCAGCGTTATCCTCAAATGGCTTCAAGATGAATACAAATGTGAGGTTGTTACATTTACTGCTGATATTGGCCAAGGTGAAGAAGTAGAACCGGCCCGCGCAAAAGCGATTAGTCTCGGTATCAAGCCTGAGAATATCTACATCGAAGATCTCCGTGAAGAATTTGTCCGCGATTACGTATTTCCAATGTTTCGTGCCAACGCTATCTATGAGGGAGAATACCTTCTTGGAACGTCTATCGCACGTCCACTCATTGCTAAACGCCAAGCAGAAATTGCTCGTATTACGGGAGCAGACGCTGTTAGTCATGGCGCAACAGGAAAAGGGAATGATCAAGTCCGTTTTGAAATGGGATACTTAGGACAAAACAGTGCTTTAACCATCATTGCGCCATGGCGGGAATGGGAGCTTAATTCACGAGAAAAACTCCTGGCCTATGCAGCAGAGCATGGCATTAAAATCGAAATGAGCGGAACAAAGTCTCCCTATTCTATGGATGCCAATCTCTTACATATTTCGTATGAAGGTGGAATACTCGAAGATCCTGCATCTGAACCAGAAGAGAGCATGTGGCGTTGGACAACTTCTCCGGAAAATGCCCCTGATGAGAGTGAATACATTGAAATTGGCTACGAAAAAGGTGATCCAATTACCCTAAATGGCAAATCCCTCTCTCCGGCTGTAATGTTAGAACAGCTCAACATCATTGCAGGTCGTCATGGAATCGGTCGTGCCGATATTGTTGAAAATCGTTTTGTTGGAATGAAAAGCCGTGGATGTTATGAAACACCAGGCGGAACCGTCATGCTCAAAGCACACCGCGCTATCGAATCACTAACCCTAGATCGTGAAGAAGCACACCTAAAAGATGAACTTATGCCACGCTATGCAAAACTTATTTATAATGGTTTTTGGTTTGCACCAGAGCGTGAAATGCTACAAGCTGCTATCGATAAAACACAGCAAAACGTTCGAGGTACCGTTCGATTGAAACTCTATAAAGGTAATATTATGGTTGTTGGACGCAGTTCTGACATCTCTCTTTTTAACCCTGAGTACTGTACTTTTGAAGAAGATTCTGTTTACGACCAAAAAGATGCTGGAGGATTTATTAAACTCAATGCATTGCGCTTCATTATCGCTGGAAAAGCACGAAAAAACAAATAATAAAGGATAAAAAATGAGCATTATCAAAATAGATATGAATTCACCTGAATTTCAGGCTGAACTTGAAAAAACGATTAAATTTACAGATAAAGTAGTCAAACAGTTTAACTGGGTTTATAATCCTCATTCTGAAATCAATGAGGGGGTTCAAATGGGACTCGCTCGTAATAAAATGATGTACAGTAAACGATTTTGTCCTTGCTATATGGTTGAAGAAATTGATGGCACTTATAAAAGTAGCGATAACAGACTATGCCCATGTGCACCTGCTATTGAAAAAGAAATCCCTGAAGATGGTGTCTGTCACTGTCAAATTTTCTGTACGCCCCAATACGCAGCGTCTTTAATGCAATCTGAAGAAATCGAAACCGTTGCCCATCAGCACTCACGAGGTCTGACAACAGAAGAATGTGAATTTTTACTTCAAAAACGTAATATTGATTCAGATGAACTAATTTCACTCTTTGAAGCACGCGAACTTGGAATGGTAACGTTTAAACTCGTCGATGTACGTGAATGGATGGAGTGGAAATCAGGCCGTATTGAAGGAGCTGATGTTCTAATCCCTACTAGCAGTTTTTTTCAAACTCTTAATGAAGCTGAACTAAAGAACGATGATAACATTATTGTCTACTGCCACGTTGGTAGTCGAAGTGCTCACTGTCAACGTATCTTAACGGATATGGGCTTCACAAAAGTGTCCAACCTCGCTCACGGAATTGTCAGCTTTAACGGTAAAATTGTCCGCGGCTAATAGTTTTCGTTTCATTCGAAACAATGTTTAGTGAAATAGTGGGTCTAGCGAAGCCTAAGGGATTCTATTTCTTAGGCGTTCAAAATTGAAGGTATTATTATGAAAGTATTATTAAGTAAAGACGTCAAGGGTGTCGGTAAAGCTGGCGAAATCAAAGAAGTAGCAGACGGCTATGGTAAGAATTTTCTTATCGGAAAAGGTCTTGCACTTCTTGCAACGAACGAAGTATTAAAAAAATACGAGTCCGATCAGCGTAAAAAAACGGCACATGAAGCTGCCGAAATTGAACGCTTAAATGCCATCAAAGCAACGCTAGCCGAGATTAAAGTAGTTATCAAGAAAAAACTTGGTGATACAGGACATCTTTTTGGCTCCGTAACAAAAGAGGAAATCGCTCAAGCATTACAGGACCAACACGCAATAGAGATCGATAAAAAAGAGTTGGATGCAAAACATGTCATTAAAACCGTTGGATTGCATGACTTAGACCTTAAGCTTGGACATGGAATTCACGCAACATTGCATCTTGAAATTCAGGGCCTCTCGTGAGTAAAGTAGGGTTTGTAGCTCTTATCGGGCGACCTAATGCGGGTAAAAGCACCATGATGAACTGGATACTGGGAGAAAAAATTGCCCTTGTAAGCCAAAAGGCAAATGCTACACGTAAACGCTCAAATGCTATTGTCATGCATAATGACGATCAAATTATTTTTGTGGATACACCTGGACTACACCAGGCTGAAAAGCTTCTTAACCAATATATGCTTGAAGAAGCTCTTAAAGCAATTGGTGATTGTGATATTGTTGTTTACTTAGCTCCCGCATCCGATAAAACGAGCTATTATGAGAAATTTTTAGAAATTAATGGAAACAAACGCAAACATATTATCGTTCTCAGTAAAATCGATCAAATATCCCAAGGTGATTTACTGAAAAAAATCGGTGAATACAATCAATACAGTGACAAATTTGAAGCCCTTATTCCTATGTCAGTTACTAAAAATGTAGGAAAAGAGGATTTACTTAATACGATTATTAAGCATCTCAATGAATCACCCTATCTCTATGATCCTGAAAATATTACAACAGAGATGATACGTACCATATACAAAGAATTTATTCGTGAAGCGATTTTCGATAACATTAGTGATGAAATTCCGTATGAATCCGACGTCTTAATTGATAAAATTGATGAAGACTCTCCAACAGAACATATTCGAGCCACTATTATTGTTGAAAAAGAGTCTCAAAAAGGTATTATTATTGGTAAGGGAGGCGTCGCCATTAAGCGCATCGGTAAAAATGCCCGTGAGAAAATTGAACGTCTCTCCACCAAACCCGTTTATCTTGAACTTTTTGTATCCGTCAAAAAAGGGTGGACTACCGATAAAAAATTCTTAAGTGATTTAGGATACGAATGGTAAAAAGACTTTTATTACTTCCACTTTTCATGACTTCTCTTTTTGCAGGTGAAGTAATGGATTTATATCGTAGCGGAGGAATGAATGCTATTGCCAAAGAAATTGACCACGGACTGGGTGATTCAAGCTTCTGGAATTCAAAGATTTTAAATAAAGATCTCAAATTTGGTTACTATGAAGCTACAGACACTCTCCTTGTATGCGAAAAAGATCAACCTACACTAAGTCTCTATCGTAAAGAGAATAAAGGTAAACATGAGCGATTTGCCCTTTTAAAAACCATTCCAGCATTTACAGGAAAATATGAAGGTGATAAATTAAGTGCCGGAGATCGACGTACGCCTATTGGTATTTATTCACTCACCCAAAAACTATTGACTGTCGATCCTTTCTACGGACCAATGGCATTTGTCACTTCTTATCCCAATTTATACGACCGTATTCGAGGAAAAAGTGGTGATGGCATTTGGATACATGGACAACCTGCTTCTGGTGATCGAGATAACTTTACCAAAGGGTGCATAGTTATTGACAACAATGAACTAACCAACCTAGATCAAAAGATTGATTACAAAAATACGCTACTTGTTATTGATACTAAGCCTAAAGAAAATTTAAATGTTCCCTATGCAACGATTATTGCACAACTTTACCAATGGCGATATGCATGGAAATATAACGATTTTCAAACCTATCTCTCTTTTTATGATACCACTTTTATCCGTTACGACGGAATGGAATATTACGATTTTAAAAATTATAAACAGCGTATTTTTGATAAAAAAGAATCAAAAGAAATTCTTCTTTCCAATCTAAATATCATTCCTTACCCTGGTGAGCGCCAAAATCTTTTTATGGTCACATTTGATGAAATTTATACCAGTGACAATCATACATTCACCGGGCCTAAAACTCTAATGCTCCTACTCAACACAGACCAATCTATTTCCATTATTTCAGAGATTTGATATGAAAGCAATACTATTTATTCTTTATTTTGTATCGTTTTCTTATGCTCTTCCTTTTTCACTCATAAAACACGAAACATCTACAAATGATGGACCAACACTTTTAGTTATAGGTGGAATTCATGGAAATGAACCTGGAAGTTATTTTGCAGCATCCATTCTTTCTCAATATTACACCATTAATAAAGGAAATCTTTGGATTGTTCCTAATCTAAATGCTCTCAGCATTGCAATGAATAGTCGTGGTATTAATGGAGATATGAATCGAAAATTTGCAGATATAAATGCAAGCGATCCTGATCTCAACATCGTTAATGAGATAAAAAAAATCATAACTGATCCGAAAGTTGATCTTATTTTAAATTTACATGATGGTCATGGTTTTTATAGAAAAGACTATCAAAATACTATTTTTAACCCAGGAGCATGGGGACAAACATGTGTTATTGACCAAGAATCACTCGATGGTGATCACCAATATAAAAATTTAGACAAAATTGCGTTAGCAGTCCAACAAGAAGTAAATGGTGCTCTCATTGAAAATCATCACTGTTTCGCTATACGTAATACTAACACCCGTTTTGATGATGAAGCAATGAAGCACTCCCTCACTTTTTTTGCTATTAATCAGAATAAACCAGCCTTTGCAATCGAAACGAGTAAAAATCTTCCTACACTTAACGAAAAAGTTTTTTACCAACTCCGCGCAATAGAAGGATATATGCGTTATATGGGAATATCTTATTCAAGATCTTTTGATTTAAACAGTGAAAATCTTAAAAATATTTTAGAATGTGACGGAAATGTTACAATTAATAACACATCTAGTCTAAATTTTGAAAACTTAAGAAATGAATTAAGTTTCATTCCGTTACAATCAGAGAGTAACAACTTTAATTTTTCTCATCCATTAGGTTTTGCAGTAAAAAAAAATGATAAGTATGATCTTTATATTGGTAATAAAAAAACAAGTTCACTAACACCAAGTTTTCACGAAGCAGGTGTTTATGAAGAAAATATTACCATTGAAGTTGATAACAATCAAAAAAATATCGCTTTTGCTACAGAATTTTTAGTAACTGCCGATTTTAAGGTTATACTTCATAATAAAGATATTCGAGTAAACATAATCGGCTATTCACCTAAAAAAGGGATAAATGAGGCTAACGTACGTGTTAGCATGGATGATTTAGATCCTAAATATTCACTCGATCGAGACCATCAGGTTTATCGAGTTGAATTTTATAGAGGTAACCGTTTTTGTGGGATGATTCTCGCACATTTTAAACAGGACACGAAATGAGCACACAAAATACATTTTCTACTATCCTATCTGCCAATCCGTACCGAAAAGATTTTTATCTTAGTACGCTTAATAGCATTACAGATATTGCATCCCCTTCCTTTTCAAAAGAACAGTATGCCATTTCTTTTTTAAACACAAAAGGATTTATTTCTGCACTGGTTGGAATTAGTAAAAATGTCCCCGATGATGATATATATGACGCTTTAGAAAATAAGGTATACGAAGAACTTGCTCTAGATATGGCAGTAGAATACCAAATTCAATATATTGAAGCCGTTAATCATATCAGTGACAGTGAACGCTTTTTTCATATTTTTGTCGTTGATCCTCTTTTATTAACACAGGAATTTGCCTCCATTGTTAATGACATAAAGTATATTGATCAAATTGTACCTGTAGCATTATTGCTTAAATCACTGTATGTGAAAAACTTCATTGAATCTAATGGTGCTCATGGATTTATCTATTTTCAAGAAAATGATGCTTTTTTTGCTGTTTACAATGAGCAAGAGTTTATTTATACTAAATCACTAAAATATTCACTCAAACAAATGCATGAACGTTTTTGCGAATTACTAGGTGAACCAATTGAGTTAATAAGTTTTCAAACTATTCTTGCAACACAGGGATTAAATGTCAATAATCCGGAATACCAAAAGAATTTACTTAAACTTTTTGGCGAAATTTTTCTGCATGTTAACGATGTCATTACCTATTCGAAGCGAGCTTTTGAAATTAAACAATTCGAATCTATTTATATTGGAGCGTCTGTAGGTGAAGTCAACGGCTTAGATGAATATGCTCAAACTTACCTTGGACTAAAAGTACAACCCTTTAATTTTGATTTTGGATTCAATACACAAGAAAAGAACGTTGATCAAATTCATCAACTTATGCATTTATATGCTCGACTTGAATCAAATGAGCGATATGAGTGTAATTTTACAATTTTTCATAGACCTCCGCCATTTGCAAAACGTGATAGTGGAAAACTCATACTTGTAACTGCAGCAGCGTTAGCAGCCGCACTTCTTTATCCAGGCACCTATTGGGGGCTTTCTTATGTTGAAGAATTTCATTATGCTCTTATGAATCAAGAATATGAGCAAGTTCATATTGATAAAACAACTCGCGAAGCCACTGTAAATCTGAAACTAGCTACAAAAAGTACCGCACAAGGACTTCTAGACGAGCAAAAAGCTTCTTATAAACAAAAACAAGACACTCTTTCTCAAGTTCATGATAAAAAAGTAAATTATCCGATGAAAGCAAAAATTGTTGCTGACTTTTCTCGTAGTTTTAATCAATATAGAGTTAAATTAAATTCATTGGGATATTCAGAAATAGTAAATGAAGAAAACAATATTTCAAGTAAAACTTTTAGCTTTATACTTAGCGCTAAAAATACACAAGATATTACTGCTTTACTAAAACATTTAACTGCGACAAAAAAAGACACCTATGATTTTGATCTAAAATTAATCTCATATGATGGCAATAATACAGGCTATCTCAGTGAACTTAAGGCGGTACTTAAATGACATTAAATATTGAAAATTATCTTTACAGTCTTGATCATACATTATCGCTCAAAAGTGAACGCGATAAGATGATGCTATATGGGATGATATTTGCTGGGCTTTTTGCTTTTTCTTATCTACTTTTTTGGGATAGTTCTGAAGCAGATTTTAAAACTTCTCATGAAAAAGCAATCGCTATGGAAAGTGATCTAAATAATGACAAACAATATCTAGAAGCCAATCCGCCTGAGCGCATTATTCAAATTGAACAAGAGACCAAAGTCATTGAATTAGAGTATCAACACTACATTCAATATAATGCTTACATTAAAGATAGATTGGAACAAATTTCTTCTCTCTATTATGATGAAGTTATTTGGGGAGCTTATTTGGATTCAATTTCCAAGTATGCAAGAGCATATAATGTTAAATTAACTCAGTTTGGTAATACTTTAACAACAGATAACAGCTCTTTTGGACACGTCTTAGATATCTCGATTTCTTCTGATGCTCCGTTCAAAAACACACTCAAGTTCATTAATGCTCTTGAGCAAAGTACCCTTGTTGTTGATCTTCATGATATGAATATGACAGCAGATACTAAACTTAAAAGTGAGCTTAATATTTCAGTATGGGGGATTGTACGACAATGAAAATATTTGCCTTAATATCCTTAGTTATTTCACTAACACTATGTGCCAATAATGAAATAAACTCACCGATGGTACTTCCAAGTATTGGAAATGTAACGGTTTTACAACCCGGAAATGATAAAGAGCTACTATGGGTAGATGAACAGATCAAAGCAATTGCACCCTCTCGTGTTGGAATTGCGGATGGATTTATAAATTCTCTCATCGATCCTATTAGATATATAGCTCCAACTCGTTTACCTAGTAAAAACAGCGGATCGGCGCTTCTTGCTCCACCAAAATTGGGGAGCATGTCACTGATTCCAGCCATACAAAAAGTCATAGAAGAGCCTCTACGCTTACAAGCAGTTATGAATAAGTCAGCACTTATTAATGGTAAATGGTACAAATTAAACGACACAGTACGTAGTTATAATTTAGCTGAAATCAAGCAAGGTTCCGTGTTATTAAGTGGGAAAAAGAGTCAGCCTTTGATTTTATTCCTTAGTAAATCCAATAACAACATCACTATAAATACAAAATAGGACAGCAGCATGAAATTAGTATTTAAACCCACTACGCGAGCACTCTTATTATCAGTCACTACAGCTGCTTTGCTGGCAACTCCTTTGAGCGCAGATTGCACCTATGAACTCTTTAACATAGCCTCAGTTAAAGGAACTAGCGTCGGTGAGTTCATTGACCAAATCAGTGATGAATGCGGGATGAGTGTTATAGTCGCAGATTCCGAGGCTGAAAACATTCTCAAAAAACAGATGAATAAAACCTATCTAAAAAATCTGACTATTAACGAAGTGTTGGATCTTATCATCAAAGAAAATGATTTACAATATACCTTGCAAAACAATGTTTTAAAAATTACTTATCTTACTACTAAAACTTACAATATCGACTATATAACGACAGAACGTAAAGGGACAGGCAGTACTAATATTCGATTAAGTTCAAATTCAGGCACGTCTTCTACCGGTGCAGCTACAACGGGAACAAGTTCCACAGCTTCTTCGACAAGCTCAAAGAGTAATAATGCTTCTTCAGAATCTGGAACAAATATTACAACTGTAGATGAAGTGAAATTCTGGGAAACGTTGGAACAAGAGGTTAAAAGTATATTAAGCCGCCCCGAGGATCAATACAAACAAGCGAAGCCAATACCTAGTTTAGATTCAAAAGATAAAGCAGTAGAAGAAGAGGATCGGCACAATATTTTTATCAATAAAAATGCAGGCTTAATAACAGTTACGGGCACGGGTAAACAAATTAAACGTCTTGATACTTATATCAGTGATTTAGAGAAAAAAATGCAAACTCAAGTCATGATTGATGTTAAAATGTACAGCGTTGTCTTTAATGATGGGTCAACGACTGGTATCGACTGGTCACAGATCTATAACCTTCAGAACTTTAAACTCGGATTCGATAAAGCCAACAGAACCAATGTTACAGGCGCTACCTTTGATACTGCTTACGAGGGTGATAAAGTACAAGTAACCGCGATAACGGGAGGAACTCCTGCTGCACCAACATATGGGCTAATGGATCTTGCGGGTGTACGTGCTCCTGTAGATGCCATGTCAAAGCTTTTTACTCTCAGTAACAGTATCAGCATTAACAATCTTCTCATGTTTTTGAAAACACAAGGAGATGTCTATGCGATCTCAAATCCAAAAATCATGACACTTAATAATCAGCCTGCACTTATTACGGCGGGAACAGAATTGTTTTATAAAACTTTAACCACGTCAACACTAGCAGGCGGCTCAACGGGGACACAATCTTCAACGGAAGTAGTCAGCTCAGTGTTTTCAGGCGTTTTACTTGATATTACCCCTGAAATTTCAAAAGATGGAATGATCACCTTACGTATAAACCCGTCCGTTTCTGAAACAGCCAGTGCGTTATCAGCAGACAATGCCTTACGGACTATGCCACCCGATCTAAGCCGTCGCCAAATATCCTCAGTCGTATCTGTACAAGATGGCAGTCGTATCGTTCTAGGGGGTTTGATCAACCGAAAATCGACCAATAATGTTACAAAAGTTCCCTTACTTGGAGATATTCCTGTTTTAGGCTACTTATTTAAACAAGAGGGAATTAGTGAAAAAGTTGAAGAACTTGTAATTATTATTGAACCCCATATTGTTAAAAAAGATGGTTCAAATGTAGGGCTTTCTGACTTAGGATACAGTCGCTTAGCCCCTGCAATGGAAAAAGACCAGATAAAACAAGATAAATTAGTTAAAACAGATAAAAAAAATGTTAATGAGATGAAAGAGGATACAAAATAACGGATGGAACATTCGCTGTTTTCAAAACCAAAAGAGCTATTTATTGATGTAGTCAATCCTCGTGACTACATTCAAATCGATAGCGTATCTCATATGTATCAAAATCTAAAAGCTTCTGTGCAAAAACCCCTTAAAATGATTTTATTGTATGGAAGACCTGGAACGGGGAAAAGCATGTTGTTGCACAAGCTACATCATGATCTCTCAAAACACCAAAAAGTTTTTATGATAGATATCCCTATTATTGATGAAAATGATTTTTTACGTGTTCTTGCTCAAAAAATTTATGGGTATGTGAACAGAGAAGCAATTACCCTTACCACTTTTTTAGAACTTGCAAGCGCTGTTAACTATCCTCAAACTCCTATAGTCTTACTCGATGAAGCACAACTGTATAGCACAGCTTTAATGGAAAAAATTCGACTTATTTCCGACGCACGTGCATTAAAATTTGTGATTACTCTCCACAAAACAGATGATGAGGATATTATTGCTAAAGAACATTTTCAAACACGTATTTGGGAAAGTATTGAACTTCAAAATGCTTCACCAGAAGAACTCAAAATTTATATTCAAAAGAAATTGCTTAAATCCAATTGCTTTGACGTCGCTAATATGATAAATGATAAAAACATTAAAATAATTAGTCGATTAACCAAAGGTAATTATCGTGATGCCAATAAACTCATGTTCTCACTTTTTTCACTTTACGCATGGTTTGAAGAGCATCATCCGAGTAAAATAAATTATAATTCTCTTAAACCTAAATACATAGAGATGGCTGCCATTCACACAGGTCTTATTCATGCTTAATATACCTTCATTAGAACGACGATGGCTTAAGTATAAAATTAAAAGCTATTTCCCCTATATTTTATTCTCACTTCTAACCGTTATACTTATCATTGTAACCACAATTTTTATACATTTAGAGAAATCTAATAAACAAACATCACCTATTCTTGTAAAACAAAAAGCTAAAGACATTATCCTTCAACCAAAAGATATAAGTCCTGAAATAATTCTTGAACCTTCGATGCAGTTCATTGAAACTATGACGTCCACGGTCAGTCAAAGTACGACCCCTAGCGTAAGTATTCCTGTCTTTCCTCCAAAAAAAGTAGTAATTGTTCAAAAGATTGCTCCTATCTCACCTCCTGCCAAAATATCTACAAATGTAATTACTCCTCCTTCGCTCATTACGCCCGCTATTAAATCGACCACTCAGCCATCTAGTATCAAACGAGATACAGCTACTTTCGATATTCATGAAATTGAGGATCGTTTTAAAAACAATTCTAACCCTCATTTGGGACTTTATATTGCACGCTATCATTATGATCATGGGAATTATAATGAAGCCTATAATTATGCTTTAAAAACGAATTCAATTAATAATACGATCGAAGAAAGCTGGCTAATTTTTGCTAAAGCAATGGTAAAACTTGGAAAAATAGACCAAGCTAAAAAAACACTGCAACTTTATATTTCACAGTCAAATTCTGATGCTGCGAGAAACTTATTAGACTCATTTGAAAAAGATGTGCCTAAATGACAAAAACACTCCTCTTTTGTCTTATTTTCGTGAATATTCTACATGCTGACATACCTATTCAAATGTATCAACTGTATCAAAAAGGTGAGTATGCTGAATCTTGCAATCTTGGTTTACTGCATTTCAAAGAATTTGAGTTTAACGAAGCTTATGTTTCAATTTATGCTTTCTCTTGTCTGAAAGCCGACCAAATAGATCGTCTAAACACACCAATGATGGTACTTAGCCAAAGCAGTGAATCGCGGGCAAATGCTTCCTATTTTTCCATGCTCGTTATGCAAAAAAAACTTTTACTTCAGGCTTTGTATGATAATTATCCGCTAAAATCACTCAAGTTTCCCACAAGTTCCCATCTTATTTCTAAGCTTTTTACTCTGTATTGCAATCATCCTCAGCCTGGAAATAGTATTAAAGAATATAACGATTTCACCAATAATCGTATTAGCTATAAACTTTATCCAACTCTGTTAAATGGTCGAAAAACGATTGCTATTGATGAATACTATGATAAAATATTAACATTGCACCACGTGTACTAAGGAAGAGATTATATGGATCGAATTACCAATGATTTATTAGAAAAACGCCATATTACTCAACAGCAGATCGATCGCCTGCTCTCGAGAGGTGTTCAAAATGAAACTATTTTAGAAACACTGACAAAAGTAGGTGCTGTTTCTCTTAACTTTGTTAAACGTTTTGTAGTCGAACAAATACGCTTAGGTGTTTATGAACTCTCTGTCATTAAAAATTATCATTTTTTAGATGAATCTTCCATTTTGAGTTACTTAGCTGAAATTGTAGAGCTTCCTTTTCTTGATTTAGATTCTATCGATATGGATTATAAACTCACTGAAAAAATACCAACAACTCAACTCAAGCGGTACAATGCATTACCCATCTCACAAGATGACATGTATGTCCTTATTGCCTTTGCCGATCCACTCAATATTGAAGCTCAAGAATCATTACAACGCATGTTTCCACGTAAATCGCTTAAAGTAGGGATTGCTACTGAAAAACAAATTCAAGCCTATCTCTTTAAAATTGAATTAAAAGACAGCGTAAAAGAGCTGGTAAATAATATTCGTAATGAATTACGTAATATAGGGACGATTGAAGAACAGCAAGAAGCATCCTCCATCTTACAATTGATTGATGTTATCTTAAAAGCATGCATAAAAGGTCGTGCCAGTGATATTCATATCGAACCAACCGAAAAAAACTGTGTCGTTCGGGGGAGAGTTGATGGTAAATTAGCAGAAATATTCATTTTTGACCGTGACATCTATCCACCTCTTGCTTCCAGAGTTAAATTATTAGCGAATCTTGATATTGCTGAGCGACGAAAACCACAAGATGGACGCTTTTCAGCCATTGTTATGGATGCAGAATTTGATTTTCGTATTTCTACCTTGCCAATACTTTATGGAGAATCCATTGTAATGCGTATTTTGGATAAAACCAAAGCGCTCGTAAAACTTGAAGAATCAGGAATGGATTCAGTGAGCTACCATAAACTTATAAAAGCACTTGAATCGCCATTTGGTATTATCCTTGTTACTGGACCAACGGGAAGTGGTAAAACAACAACTCTATACGGGGCACTTAATGAATTGCGAAATGTTGAAGACAAGGTCATTACGGTTGAAGATCCGGTAGAGTATCGAATGAATCTAATCCAGCAAGTTCAAGTGAACGCAAAAGTGGGGCTATCTTTTGCTGATGCACTTAGATCCATCCTTCGTCAAGATCCCGATAAAATTATGATCGGAGAAATTCGTGATCATGAAACGCTTGAAATTGCCATTAAAGCAGCCTTAACGGGTCACTTAGTTATATCAACACTTCATACCAATGATGCAATTAGTGCCATTCCTCGTATGTCAGATATGGGAATTGAGCCCTATCTTATTAGTGGAGCACTTATGGCTATTCAAGCTCAACGCTTGGTTCGTAGGATATGTAAATATTGTAAGAAAGAAGCCGATATACCTTTACTTTTACGAGAAGAATACAGCACCCATATCCCTCATAATACTGTCTTTTATGTTGGGGCTGGGTGTAAAGAGTGCAATGGATCAGGATATATGGGACGGGAAATGATTTGTGAAGTTTTGCCTATAACGGAAGCATTATCCAGTCTTATTGCCAGAGGAGGATCGAAAGATGAGATATTCAAACAAGCCAAAGAAGAAGGCTTTGTAGGGATGTTTGAAAATGGTATGGCAAAAGCTGTACAAGGAATAACAACTATAGATGAAATATTAAGGGTGGCAAAAGGATGAAATATTTTCTAATAACAGTGCTCAGCAAAGGGCATAAAAATGAATATGGTCTTTATGCGGAGCATAAAAAAGAGGCTCAATATCTTGCAAAAATAAAATTTTCAGGAATGATATTAAAAGTAGTAGAATCATCAGCTCCTTTAGAAGATCAATTTCGAAAGTTTAAAGAAACACTTTTTTCTAATCTTAAGAAGCGTAAACTCAAACAAGACTCTCTCATTGCAGCCATTCGTCAACTTGCAGTTATGGCAAATGCTGGTATTTCTATCCATGATTCCCTCCATGAAATTGCGGATGCCACCACGGACAAAACACTTCAAATTGTTTTAGGAACAATGGCTGAAGATATCAATGCAGGACATAGTCTCTCCAAATCTGCTGCTAAATTTAGTTATGAGCTTGGAACCTTGAGCCTGGCAATGATTGAACTGGGTGAAAAAACAGGTAATATGGCAGAAGCACTTCATAAACTTGCGGATATGCTTGAAGAAATTCGACGCAATATTGTTAAATTTAAAAAAGCAATGGCCTATCCTCGGAACGTTATGATTGCTATGGGCGTGGCGTTTACAATTCTTATCTCTTATGTTGTACCACAATTTAAAGCAATTTTCGAACAATTACATGCCGATCTACCCCTACCAACCAAAATTTTACTATTTTTAGAGCATCTTTTTAACACCTACGGACTGTATGTTTTAGCAGGAATTATTCTTTTTTTATTTTCCTTTAGATATGCACTTGATCATAATAGAGAATTTAAGTACAAATGGCATCAATTTTTACTCAAAGTTTATTTGATTAAAAATATCATTATGTTCTCAACTCTTAGTCGCTTTACTCTAGTTTTTTCTGAGCTAGTACGCGCCGGGATACCTGTAGCTGAAGCTTTGGAAACATCAACTGCTATGATTGACAATCTCCCTCTGCAAGAACGTTTGCTGATTGTTCGTTCAGCAGTTGAAAAAGGAAGTTCATTACATTCAGGGCTTAAAGAAACGAATTTATTTGAAAACATGATTATTCAAATGATCTCTGCAGGAGAAGCAAGTGGGCAGCTCGATGCGATGCTGCAAAAAGTCATGGAGTATTATAAAATGCGCTTTGATGCTATCATCGATGGACTTTCTGAAGCCATTGAACCTATCATGCTCTTTATGATTGCAGGTATGGTTATTTTACTCGCCTTAGGTATTTTCTTGCCAATGTGGTCAATGGGAGATGCTGTTCAAGGACGACATTAAAATGAAAAAGGAGTTTAATCCACTTCTTTTTTTTGTACTAAAGAATTATAGATCTCATCCTTAGGGATCAGTCCTGTCTCAAATAAAAATTGAGAGGGGACAAAATTGGTTTTTTTAATCTTATCATATTTAGCATAACTTAAATAAAGTCGGTCTTTTGCCCGAGTTACTGCCACATAAAAAAGTCGACGCTCTTCCTCAATACTTCCGCTGCGACTCATTAGTTTTCGATTTGGAAATCGACCATCCATCAAATCGATTACATAGACTTCTTTATATTCCAATCCCTTGGATGCATGGATACTGAGTAAATGAACGCCTTCTCCTTGGGTTAAATCCTGTGATCCTAATACCATTGCATTTAAAAATCGTTCATGTTCTTTGTAAGGGCGTGAAAGCTCGAATAATATGGTACATTTTCTTCGAATTTTCTCTTTTGACTCACCCTTTACCCGTTCATCCACAGATCCATTTTCAGTCATTGCACGCCTATGAGACAAATGTTCTATCACATGGCCATAAAGATTTGAAACGGCTATCTTTTGCACTGCTTCCTTGGGTAATTTAGCATCACGGAGCTTGCGAAATAACATAAATAAATCATGTAAAAAAGTTGCTGATTCTTTCGTAAGCTTTGCATGTTTCAGAATGGGATTTCCCATAAAATTGGGATCAAGCCCTAGCTTGGCAAATCGCCCTGCACTACCAAGTTCAGCATAGTCATCAAACAGTCCCAATTGATGATTAAGTTTACGTTTTTCAAAAGGGTTAGAGATGGAGGTGTCAGGTGTATATAATCCCCGCAAAAACGAACCATGCCCCAACTTTTGAAGAGCCACAAATAACTCTTTGGCAATCGCACTTCCCACACCTTTAGCATAATCAAATAAATGTATAAATGCCATCATATCGGATTCATTCACGAGTAGTGTATACATATCCAGTAACGCTTTGATCTCTTTAGAATCAAAGAAGCTTGTCCCGCCACGTCTACGGCAAGCAATTCCCATCTCACGAAGTGTTGCTTCAATGCCATCTGCCGATGCATTATTTCGAAAAATGACTGCAATTTCTTCGCGATCCGTTGGTGAATCGCCGATTAAGCGGGCAATCCCATGGTATTGTTCAAACAACTCCTCATAAATCAACAAGGATGGAGACTGTGCTTCTCCTGTTCTTGTTACTTCTAAGGCTTTTGGATAAATGCGTTCATTGTACGCGATGACCGTATTGGCAAGCGAGAGAATCGGAACCGTTGAACGGTAATTTTTATTAAGCGTATAAACCTTTGCATCAGGAAAATTGGTACTAAATGAGCCAATGATCGAAATGTCAGCTCCATTAAATGCATAGATACTTTGGTCATAATCTCCAACACAAAAAAGCGAAGGCGGGTGCATAGCATTAATCAGCGTCCCTTGTAAAGCATTGGTATCTTGATATTCATCGATCAATACTTCTTTGTAACCCAAATCATTTTGGGACGCCAAATGACGCATTTGAAGTAATAAATCATTAAAATTGACAAAACCGTATTCTTTTTTTAGAGCTTCAAACTCATCAATAATATCGGCATAAATCATGGCATACACTGCATGTTCATCTTGACGCGTCAGTATCCACTCTTCAAAATTAATCTCGATTTCTGTATTTTGATAAAATGAATAAACATCATAAAGATAATTGGCACCATACGCAGGGGTATCATTATCTAAGTGAGAAAAGGTTCGTTTTTCATAAACACTTCGAAAAAGTGTTTTAAGTTCGCGAGGTTGTTTTAAAACCACTTTTCCTTCTTTACGCTTAAGCCATCGATAACTCACAGCATGAAATGTCCCAGCATCGACCTTGGAAGCAATCTCTGCACCAAAGAATGCTGCGACACGCTCCACCATCTCTTGAGCTGCTTTGTTGGTAAATGTCAATAATAAAATTTCTTCGGGCTTAACATCTTGCGAAAGGAGATAGGCAATACGCCCGACAATCGTAGAAGTTTTACCTGTACCGGCTGAGGCAATAATGAGATTATGCCCATACGGTGCCGTTGCGGCTGTATGCTGTTGAGGATTGAGACGAGAAAGTGGCAAGAAGCTCCCTAAAGCTTCTTTTTCAGAAGCTTATTTAAAATTTTTAATTGGTTCAGCCAATGCATATTCAGGATGATCTTTTGCATCCAATATTACTTGTGCCATAGTTGCATTATCTTGGTTAAAAATCAATGGAGCGAGGAAATTAACGCATGATTCATCCAGCGGATTTTGAATAATAACGACATTATATACGAGCACGTTTGATTTTTCATTAATATCAAGCAAAATACGCATAGAAGCTGGTACATCAAAGGAGTATTCACGTAATTTGTACGGATCAACAAGAGTAAAACTAATATTTGAATCTTCACCGCCTATCAATGTTAAAAATAATTCGTCGATAGGTGTAATTTTTACTGTACTTATTTGATCAAATCCTAAAATAGGTGACTTCACTTCATATTGCATGGTTGCTCCTGATGTTTAATAGCCAATAAAAGCAATAAGTGTTCCCCCTAAATTTTGGTATAATTCGCGTATATTTTCCTATTTAAGGCTATTTTATGTCCGCTACTCACTACGATCCCAAAAATATTGAAGAAAGCTACTACCCTATTTGGGAAAATCGTGGTTACTTTGAAGTGGATGGCAATAAAACTATTGTAAAACCAAATAAACATTTTTCCATCATGATGCCTCCTCCTAATGTTACCGGACGTCTACATATCGGTCATGCGCTCACATTTACTCTTCAAGATATTATTGTACGCTATAAACGAATGGATGGCTATGCAACATTATGGCAACCTGGAACCGACCATGCCGGTATTGCTACTCAAAATGTTGTTGAAAAACAGCTTTTAGCCGAAGGAACAACCAAAGAAGAACTCGGTCGCGAAGCATTTTTAGAACGTGTTTGGGAATGGAAAGAAGAAAGTGGCGGGATCATGGTTGGACAGCTTCGAAAACTCGGGGTCTCTCCAGCATGGAGCCGTGAGCGTTTTACTATGGATGAGGGACTAAAAACATCGGTAAAAGAAGCGTTTGTCCATCTTTACAATAAAAACCTCATCATTCGAGGAAATTATATGGTCAACTGGTGTACGCATGATGGCGCACTCAGTGATATCGAAGTAGAGCACGAAGAGCATCAAGGGCATTTCTACCACATGCGCTATGCATTTAGCGATGGGAGTGGTCATATCACGGTTGCAACTACACGTCCTGAAACTTATTTTGGAGATACAGCTATCATGGTTCATCCTGATGATGAACGATATACCCATTTGATTGGCAAAAGTATCACCCTCCCCCTCATCAACCGTGAAATCAAAATCATTGCCGACAGCCATGTTGATATGGATTTCGGAACGGGTGTCGTTAAAGTTACCCCAGCACATGACACCAATGACTACGAAGTAGGCAAACGTCATGATTTGGAATTTATTACTGTCTTTGATGAAAAAGGAATTTTAAATCATCATGCCGGAGAATTTGAGGGCCTAGAGCGTCTTGCTGCACGTGAAATTATCGTCAAACGTCTTAATGAAGCAGGATTTATCGAAAAAATCGAAGATCACGTTCATCAAGTAGGTCACTGTTACCGTTGTAAAAATATCGTTGAACCGTATATCTCAAAGCAGTGGTTTGTTCGTAAAGAAGTAGCACGCGGTTCTATCGATAAAACCAATGACGGACTTACTCAGTTTTTCCCGCCCCATTGGATTAACAGCTACAACTCATGGATGGGAGAACTGCGCGACTGGTGTATTTCTCGCCAGCTGTGGTGGGGGCACCGTATTCCTGTTTTTTACTGTAGTGATTGCGATCACGAATGGGCGAGTCTGGAAGAAAATCCTACCACATGCCCTCATTGTGCAAGCACAGCGATTACTCAAGATCCTGACGTTCTTGATACATGGTTTAGCTCTGCGCTTTGGCCATTTTCAACATTAGGATGGGGCAACGGCGATGTAAGTTTTGATTCACAGTTTCAAAGTGAAGACATGGCGAAGTTTTACCCAAACAGTCTCCTTATCACAGGATTTGACATCCTCTTTTTCTGGGTTGCGCGAATGATGATGATGGGAGAAAGTTTCACAGGAGAACTTCCGTTTAAACACATTTACCTACATGCCCTTGTTCGCGATGAAAATGGTCAAAAAATGTCCAAATCCAAAGGTAATGTTATCGATCCCCTCGATATGATAGAGCAATACAGTACCGATGCTCTACGCTTTACCCTCGCTGTTTTAGCGGCTCAAGGTCGTGATATTCGTCTCAGTTCTGACAAGCTTGAACAAAGCCGAAATTTCACCAATAAACTTTTTAACGCCTCAAAGTTTTTGCAAATGAACGTCGAAACATTTAAAGATTTATCCCAACAAGAGATTACTACTCCGTTGGGTCGCTATATGTTAAGTCGTTTTAGACGTGCTACGGCTGAGACGAGAGGGTATTTGGATGAGTACCGCTTTAATGATGCAGCAACTACTCTCTATCGCTTCTTGTGGAATGAATTTTGTGACTGGGGTATTGAGCTTGGAAAAGCTTCTAAAGAGAGCGTTAATGAGCTTGGAAGTATCTTTAAAGAGTCAATGAAACTACTACATCCATTCATGCCGTTTATCACTGAGCATCTTTATCACGAACTCTCAGGAACAACTCTCGAAGATGGCAATTCGATCATGGTCATGATATATCCTGATGATGTCACTATCGATGAAGAGATTGAAGCGGAGTTTGCCATTATTATGGATGCTATTATTACCATTCGTCGTGCTAAGACACTTGTTGACTGCGGAAATCAAAAAATCCCTCTAGCCTATGTCAAATGCGGTGGAAACCACACCATGATGGAGCCCTTTATTGCGCGATTAGGAAAAGTTGAAACTCTGAAATTTACAGACAGTAAAGTTAACAATGCGATCAGCGATATTGGCGAGAGTGTTGAAGTGTATATCCCAACCGAAGCGATTGATTTATCACCCATCATCGACCGCCTGAGTAAACAGCGTGAAAAACTTCAAAAAGAAGCAGATAAACTAAGCGGCATGCTCTCCAACGAGCGCTTTGTTGCCAATGCTCCGGAAGCTGTCATTACTGAAAATCGTAACGGTTTAGCAGATGCTCACGATAAAATTACTAAAATTGGTGAACAGTTAAAATCACTACAAGGGTAAGAGCAGAATTAATCTGCTACCCCTTCTACTTCTATTGTCATTTTGACATCATCACCGACAACTACTCCGCCTGTTTCAATGGCTTTATTCCAATTAAGTCCAAAGTCTTTTCGGTTTACTTGCCCATTCAATACAAAACCAGAGCGTTTGTTACCCCACGGATCTGTAATCTCTCCGCCCATATCTATAGTCATCGTTACGGCTTTAGTAATACCATGCATACTAAGATTACCCGTCACTTTTTTACCTTTTTGTGACGTCATTATAAACGTCATTTCAGGATAGGTAGCAACATCGAAGAAATCAGCACTACGAAGATGATCATCACGCTTCACAATCCCAGTATTGATCGTTGAGGTTTTAACCGTGCCACTTAACGATTTCAATACACCTTTGTTCAGGTCATATGCACCGCTAAAACCGCTAAAATTACCACTAACGGTACTAATCATCATATGCTTGACTTTAAATCCAACACTTGAATGAGAAACATCCACACTGTATGGTGCAGCAAATAATGATATTGATCCTAACATTAAACTCGATACGACAGTAGCAATCAAATGATTCTTCATTGAACATCCTTTAATTAGAAAATTTGTTTATTGTAGTGTGTTTTTCAGAATGATTACTTAACGCTCGGTTAATGGGGAAAATATTTAAGCTTTGCTATACTTTTGCAACTATCAAAAAGGCATATTATGGAACTTTGCGTCGCACTGGATCTACCCACAATGCAAGACAATTTAGAACTTATTGAAAAAATTAAACATTATCCTGTTTGGCTAAAAGTTGGACTGCGATCCTATATTCGAGACGGTAAACCATTTATTAATGCCATCAAGGCTATCAATCCTGATTTCAAAATCTTTCTCGATTTAAAACTCTACGATATTCCTAATACAATGGCAGACGCTGCCGAATCTATCATGGGACTTGGCGTTGATATGTTTAACGTTCATGCCTCTGCTGGTCGTAAAGCAATGACTGAAGTAATGAAACGACTTCAGCCATACGATAATCGTCCATTAGTTTTAGCCGTTACGGCATTGACCTCTTTTGATGAAACTGAATTTACCCATGTATACGAAAAATCCATTGCTAATAAAGCCGATCAATTTGCGCAAGATGCTCATGCAGCAGGTCTTGATGGAGTTGTGTGCAGTGCGTACGAGAGCGCTTCGATCAAATCCCTTACCTCCAATGCCTTTATCACCCTAACCCCTGGTATTCGGCCGTTTGGTGAAGAAGCAGGAGATCAAGAACGTGTTGCGACCATTGAAGTGGCTCATAATGCAAAAGTTGACTTTATCGTCGTAGGACGACCCATCTATGCTTCCCAAGACCCTGCATTAGTTGTACAAAAAATTATTGCCAGTTTATAAGATTATCTTGCATATATTAAGTACCTATTTAAGGTGCTTGTTATCTAAGCCTGACTATAATTACGCCCTCTTCAACGTATACGGACGAGTAGGAAAGCGGCTGAATCCACCTCCCTGCTAAGGAGACGTACTGGCAACGGTACCGAGAGTTCGAATCTCTCCTCGTCCGCCACCATCAAGCCCTATTTTGCGTTGTTTTAAGCCTTTTAAGTTTCCATAGGGGACAGTTTAGGGGACAATCTTCTTCTTTAAAATCAATGATATTATCTACTAAATTCCAAACAAAACATGAATCAATTTAAGAAAAACATGCGTCAAGATAATTTTCTGAAAGTATAAAAAGAAGCTAATTAGAGGAAAGCATTCAAAAATTTATGAATGCTTTTTGAACTAATGCAAGACTATCGCCAGAAGAATTCGCAATATATGCACTGTATGCTTTCAAAGTGACCGAAGCATCCGAATGACCCATTTGTTCACTTACAAAAAGAATTGGCAATCGATTTTGAGATAAGTTAATGGAAGCATAAGAATGACGAAGGTCATATAATCGTCGATTTCTTACTTTTGAATCCTCCAACAATTTCTTAAAAGATTTTTCTCGAATAGACCGAACTGAAGTATATGGTTTACCATATTGTGTCAAAAAAACATATTTGCTTTTTTTACCCGTAAGCTTATATTGTTCTTTAAAAGCTTCAACAGCTTGATCTGCCAAATAGATAACACGGACAGATTTTGTCGACTTATTTAACTCTCGTTCATCCTCGGTTTCTTTGCCTGTTATAGCTCCAGCACATAAAACAAATTTTTCTTCAAAGTTTACAGAACCCCATTCCAACGCAATAATCTCAGATGGTCGCATAGCTGTGAAAAATGCAATCTGAATATAGTTCTTCAAAAATCCCGTAGCTTCAGAAAAAAGTGTTTTCAATTCATCTTCCGAGAAGGGGTCTTTCCTGCAATTGCTATTCTCTTTGATTTTTTTATTTAGATCATCTGCACTAGCTCCATTTAATGCCATATTTTTTAAATCTTGAGCTTTTTGCGTTGCTTGCTCTTTGTTCTTTTTAACACCAATCTTATCAGCTCTCAAAAATGGATTTTCTGAAATAAGCCTACTCTTATGAGCTAGAGTCATTACTCCAGAAAATGGGATTTTTATGTTTTGTAATCTCTTTTCACTTACTTTTAAAAGCATTTTTTGTTGCCAGTTATTTAATTCTGTCACCGTAATTGAGTCTACCGTTCGATCTCCAAATATAGGATAAATATCACGTATCAGAGAATTTTCATACCCAGTGATTGAATATCCTCTATGCTGTTCACGACGTTTGCTTTCAATATATTCTTCCCCAAGTTCTTTGATGGTTTTGACCTTAATGGAAATTTTGATTTCTCCATCTTTAATCATTTTTTCAAAAGCTGGAAGATAATTTTTCTTAACCTCAGCCATATTTTTGGTCGTATTTTTTAGTCCAGTTGATTTTCGCTTTCGAACTTTTTCTCCCGTTGCTTCGTCCAAAATATATGCTCTTAAACAAATAATCCCGTCTTTAATTTCTATCGTAGCCATTTTGTCTCCTTATGCTGCAAATTTTGATATAAAAGCGTCAAGAGCAATCGTAGAAGCGTGTTGCCCTTTCGTATGCTTGACATACTCTCGTTTAAACTCAACAATCCCTTCAGGGATGTATTCGAGCTTTTCATGAACTTTTTTATAATGAACACCCTCTTCCAGTCTCCCCGACTCTCTAAGATTAAAAAGAGTAGTTTTGGAAATGTCTAGGTATCTCATCACTTGTGTTCCTGTCTTTAACTCAACACTCACACTGTCAAGTCTTGAGTTTAATCTTTGAACCTCCTCTAAAAGACGAGGTATTAATGCTAAATTTTCAAATAAAATATCCATAATTTCTCCTTTATCTTTAGTTGTTAAGTTTGTTCATTACGGCGCTATAGCCATCTTCCAAGTTATATAGCTTTCTATCCACTTGAAAAAGGTAATTTCGTTTATCTTCAACATAACCGTTATTTTTTGAATACGAACATAAGTATGTCAATGCAATCATGCTACCGATACGATCAAACTTATATCCCGCCATCCCTATCGAAATACGCAAAGAAGTATCATCTGCTGATGTGATGTATTCAAGATCAACAGGCGTACAATCTGAACTACGCTCTAGTTGTTTAGCAATTTTCTCAAATTCTTTAATATTTTTAGCGGAAGCCAGTCGATCAAAAAATTCTTCAATATGCACTACATTCAAATAGACATTCATAAAATTTATGTCTTTATACTTCTTAAGCTTGTTATGTTTTTTATCCATTTTATATCCTTTGTTGTGGTTTATATACTTACTTGTTTTTAAAAAAGCACGTTGTCGAGTAAAAAAAAGTGAAGATCGAAACCTTCACTTGGTAAATTTTATTTGTTGTGGATTGCCATATTTCAAAAAAGGAAATTCCTTTTGTTGAAAAAGCACCTCTTGTCGCTCTAGTTCTCGAATTGATCTCAGTTGTTCCCAAGTCATCACAAAATGTTCAAATTCATTCTTAACTTCTAAAATCTGTTCTTCCGATAATTTCTCATACTTACGCTTGAGAAAATTGTAGAGACTTAAGACAAACTGTTTAGACTTCCACTTTTTCTTGATTTCATCAAATTCATGACGCTTCTCAAGACGAGTTGCTGTCAAACGAAAACCATGCTGATCACCTGTTATATAGACTATATAGACGCTTTGGCAGTCCATTATCTCTGCAACAGTGATTTTAAGCTGGTACTTCGAGATCATTTCATCAAGGAACCTAAGATTCCGTTGTTTGATTAGATCTGTATCCATGTTCACTCTTCTAACAATTAAAATTCAAATAGCAAGGCTCAAATGAGAACCTTAGAGCTAGACATAAGCTCATGTTGAAATTGTCTCACAAAATAACTTAAAATAAGCTTGCTTTTTTAAAAACGGCTTTTAAAAAAACATTTTTATTCAAAATGCACTGGATTATTTTCAAAAACTCATTTATAATGTTCTCATAAAGCTTTTTTTGAGATTTTTTAAAAGAGCCGCAAGTGTTTTCCGATTTCTCTCTATCGTTACAGGAATCGGAATATTATTACTATTGTCACTCCTTGAACACTCGCATTTATAAGGCAAAAAAAATCTCCGTTGGTAATTCCAGCGTGTCGGGCTCGTCCTAAGTCCTTCGGGCAGTTATAAAATACATCTTCTCAAGTTAAGATGTATATAACTACCCATAAAGAAGAATACGGATAGAAGAAGTTACTCGTAAAGAGTTATATAGTCAGGAAAATAGATCGCATAATAGTTTGTGTCAGAGAGGTAATGGGTATGATTCACAAGAAGATGCCCGTGGATCGTATAGTAAGATAGAGTGTACGAGCGTTGGAATTGATAGAGGAAACTCTAGCATGAGTGAAAGGACTACCCACTTGTAATGTATCGTAATGATTAAAGATTTAAACTGTGCCGCTATTATCTAGCAGTTTTTCCGATTCTCTCGAATTTGTGCCATTTTTCTTTATTTTAAAAGGGCAAAAGCCGATGGGAACAAAGGAAAGAAATAACTAGAAAATTTGCTTCATCGGGTTTTTGATCCTCAGACCGAAGTGGCATTTAAATAAAAATATTTAATAAAATAGATAAATAACCAGTAAGATAAAGGTGAAATATAGATATATCTTTATCAAGTCTCCGAATTTTTAAATTTTTCTCTAAAACGCAGTGGATTATATTTATGGAATCACTTATAATTATTGGATGAATTTATTAAATAGATTTATTTCAACTTATATATTGGAGAAATTAAAATGGAACAAATAGACGAAAAAAATATTTTGCTCGCACATGCGTTTGCGTACAGTCACGCTAATCAAGATTATTGGATGTATTTAGTCAAAATGCCGAACAATGGCTATCCTAATTACTATTGTAAAATCTTGCCATATATGAGTGCAGATATGGTTACGCAAGATATTATTGATGACATTGCCAACTACGGGAGAAAATTCTATAAATTTGAAGAGACTATTGCGTATTTTTCAAATGTTATCGAAAGAGATCAAGAGGAAACATTCGATGTTTGAGTTATTCAAACACTTTATAAAGTTTTCTCCTCTTCAAGATTCGAAACTCATTTTTGTTTGCGGAAGTCCCATGAAATTCGAGTTGCTTTAGAGCATATTCCACTAACAAAACTTTTTGCTCAACAATCCCCCGATAGGCAGGGATACCGTTTAGCTTTTGTATCGTTTCGATGATTTTCCGCTTTAGTTGCTGTTTAGCATACCCCTCTATCATCATTTTAAAAGTCCTGTAGCTCTCTTTGTGAAGTCTAACAGTGGTTTTACCATTATCCCATACAATGGCAAGGGAAAGATATTTTGAGAGCTGTATAGGCATAGAGCTATCTCTAAGACTTTTAAATGCATCAATTCCCTCAATAGGTGGAATATCCCCGTTTGTATGTAGGATTATGGCGATATGCTCCCATCTTAGATAAATGAAGTTAGCTCTATTTTTTTGTTTGAATCTATATCTTTGGTATTTTGATACATTGGTTTGATACTTTGCTATCAGCTTTGTATCGATTGCGGGAAATTTATGTTCTTTTTCTTTTGGTAAATACGCCACATAATAATAGGTATATCCTTGACCTGCTAAAAATACGAGTTGTTGCATAAGAGCTTGCCAGTTTGTTACTAAGTACGGTTGTTTTGTTTGTGTGTCCATGATGAGACCTCCTTTTTTTGGTTGAAAAGAAGCCCAAAATGGGAGTATCTATAATAAACCGACCTGTGCCGACAGACTCCGCCAAGAGCCACGACACGAATGTAATCACATGTAGGATTGCCAATCCCAAATTCAAATTTTCGCCTTACAGTACCTTTTAAGTGTGCGTTTTTGTGAGGTTGCCACACCTCCGCACGTCGAAACAACACAGCACCCTTGCATCATTTCTCAAACTCTAATCGGTACACCTCTCATGCGACGACATCACTCGCTACGCACTTGCCCATTTAGTATATATCGTCTCATCTCTCACTTAGGTCTCGTGTATCCCCGTATATCCTTCAAATCCAATGGATCGGAACAGAATATAGAAGCTTTCCCTTACTCTCTGAACAATGTTCAGCTTTCGGTTGGCATATACGGTTCGTAACAGTTAGGTATTTTAACCATATGAGAGCATAACAGAGTTGCCGCATTCGTGACCTGCGGCTTTAACTGTGATACCTATAATAATCACAGCCCTTTAACGGTTGAGCTATTTAGTTTCGTTGTTTCCAACTACACCTCCCCGCCTCTGTACGAGTAACGCCCTTTCGAAACGTCTCCTCGTAGTGGATTTCCACCACTTCGATATATACAAGCACCAAAACTTTTTAGGTGTTTTGGCACTGTTTCATGGTCGCCCACATTCATTTCAACATTGAGTAGAAGCTCATCATTTCGGATGAACAGCCCTCACCACAGCTTATTGGACAAATATTTTTCAATATATCCAGCCGCATAGGTCATATCTACTTATCTGATTGGCAATCAGTCATTGGTGATATGACAGGGGAACTCTATTTTGGCAAATATGTTCCCCCTGCGAAATTTGAATTTGGCTAAATCGGTTTAATTATTTTTTTAATGGAGATAGAAAACCCATGTAGTTTTCTCTATATTCCATAATGTGGTTGCGTACTTTCTAAAAAGTACGAACTTATCTCGAAATTCACTGCGGAATTTCTTTATTGCGCTGTTGCGCTCTTTGCATATCTCTCCTTTCTTTAAAATATAACCCTTTCTCAAAGGGATATAGGGTTATAGAAGGATTTTCGCAAAAAATGCGAAAAGAATTAAATTTGTGTCGAAATATGCAAAAAAACTCAAATTTCCGCACCGAAATTCACAAAAAATCAACTCACACTCTTTTACAACCCCGTTTCAATCACTTTTCCTCCATTGATTTTATTCTCAAAGAATGATGACGAATCGGTTAGTGACCTAATCTTTTCCCCAGCATTTTTGAAAAATCGTCTGTCAGATAAGCGAAACGAAACGGAGAAAAACTCTTTGTAAGAGTTGAGATTTTGTTCTTTCTGGAAATTTGAGGAAAGGCAAATAGAAAAAGCTCACTCACAAAGAAAAACTCGTTTAAAAACCAAGGAGACGCAAAAATGACACCACAAGACAAACTCAACCAAGTCGTTGAAACCATTATCAACAAAATCGAAAACGGAGAACTACAAAGCTGGTTCAAAAGTTGGAGTGCGGGACTCCCTAAAAATTATGCCTCTAATACGTTCTACAGTGGATTTAACATCCTCTCTCTAATGAACGAGATGAACGAGAAAGGCTATAAAACCAATCAATGGCTAACTTTCAACCAAATTCAAAAGTTAGGGGTAAAACTCAAACAAGGAAGCAAAGGGGCATCCGTGTTTTTCTTCAAACCGTTGGAAATCGAGGAAGCCGACGAAACAACGGGGGAACTTGTTAAAAAAACTATTCCTCTACTCAAAACTTTCACCGTGTTTAACGTCGATGCAACAGATATTCAAATAGATAACCAAAACGAGGAAATTCCCGACCTAAACGATTTTATTGCTCAAAGTGGTGCAATCATTAAAACACGTACCGAAGCTTTCTACAATCCAAAAAATGACTATATCGGAATGCCTCATATTTCCACATTCATTGATTCGGCAAACTACGGAGCAACAATTCTGCATGAATTAAGCCATTGGACTGGAGCAGAACACCGACTTAATCGCAACCTCACGGGAAAATTTGGAACAGAGGATTATGGAAAAGAGGAACTTGTAGCCGAACTATCCGCCGCTATGCTTTGCTCTCACTTTCAAATCAGCGGAGATTTACGACACGCTGAATATCTTCAATCATGGTTAAAAGCATTAAAAGCCGAACCAAAACTTCTTTGGAAATCGGCAAGTGAGGCTCAAAAAGTTTTTGATTACCTCATGGACATCACACAAAGTCAAGAGACAGCGGCATAAGGAGGAAAAAATGATATTCAAAATGAAACGCCCCGAAGAGGGGTTCAATCCGATCATCATGGTTATCGCAACAGTTAGCGCAGTTGTCTTTTATCTCATAAAAGACAGTCTCAATATTCCACTAACAGGGAATTTGATCTTTGCCATCTTGATATGGCTATCAACCTATCAACTGCTCTATTTTTTCTTTGGAGAAGATGCGGACTTATTTTTGATCGAGGGATTATTTTATACTTTCATTTTTTCAGCATGGGATTTTTGGAACCCTCTATCCGAACAGCTCTTGAAAGTTGGACTTAGTAAGGTTGCGCTTGAAATGGCGATAGTGGTTGCTTTGGTTAAATTGATACAGATGTATTTTGAGGAGCTATTAGGAACAGTTATTTTGATAGCTTTTGTCACATTTGAACTCATTATGATTAAAATCTTTGGACGTACTCTATCAGATGTTTTTCAAAGCATTAACTACATTGACATGATCGTAATCGGTTTTGTAGCTTCAGCAAATTATCAAGTTTATTTTTGGAGGTTGGGTCGGAATTTTATTGATGGATAAAATTTTCCTCAATCTACTTTCTTATCAAGTTTGATAAGCTAAAATATTGGATTAACTATTCATATCTATCGCAGGATTTTAAAATGGCACATATTGAGACATTAAAACAAGACGGAAAAAATGTTTTCGTCGGAGTTGTTGAATTTGACGACTGTCAAGAAGTTATCGATAGTTTCGACGGTGAAATACAAGAGGATCGTTTTATCATTACAAATACAAATGATATTCTCTTAAAATTGTACCAAGCAAACCTCATTGAAAGAGGCGAAAGAGAGTCACTTGAAAATTGCGATTTCATCGCTTTTACAGGTGCTAAAGTTTAGCTTTCTTATGGATACCAACACTGCGAAAGCAATTAGATCCAAAGGTTCTAAAATAGAAAAGCTACTTGCTAAAAGTATGTGGAATAAAGGGTTGCGCTATCAAAAGAATGTTTCAAATATCTTTGGAAAACCCGACTTTGTTTTTAAAAGTAAACAAATTGCCATATTTTGCGATAGTGAATTTTGGCATGGCTATAATTACATTATCAAAGGGGAGCGGTTTAAAACGAATCCTGAATTTTGGGAGAAAAAAATTCTCCGCAATATTGAAAGAGATCAAGAAGTCACAGCTAAACTAAATGAAGCAGGTTGGACTGTTCTTAGATTTTGGGGAAAACAAATTCAAAAAGAAGTTGAAGCTTGTGTAAATACAATTGAAGAAGTTTATCAACGAAAGAAGTCAAAATGAATTATACATACAAGACTATCGATTTATTCGCAGGAATTGGGGGGATTAGGCTCGGCTTTGATATGACAAAGCGAGTCAAAAATGTTTTCTCGGCTGAAATTGATAAATATGCGTGCGAGACATACAAGGTTAATTTTGGGGGGAATCCTCAATGTGATATTACAAAAATAGACGAAAAAAAATTACCTGATTTTGATATTTTACTTGCAGGCTTCCCATGCCAAGCATTTAGTATTGCAGGCAGAAGAGGTGGCTTTGAAGACACAAGAGGTACGTTATTTTTTCATGTAGCAAGAATGATAAAGGAAAAGCAACCAAAAGCATTTTTGCTTGAAAACGTTAAAGGCTTAACACACCACGACGGAGGAAAAACTCTTAGTACAATCATGAATGTTTTGGAACATGATTTAGGCTATACCGTATATTCTCAATTATTAAATGCTAAGGATTATGGTGTTCCCCAAAAACGAGAACGTATTTATATAGTAGGGTTTAAGAAAGAAACAGATTTTGAATTTCCAAAACCTAAAAAACTCAAACTTAAAATCAAAGACATTATGGAGAAAGAAGTCGTATCAGGTAAATATTATTTGTCCAATACATATCTTCAAACATTAAAAAATCATAGAACTAGACACGAAGAGAAAGGTAATGGATTTGGATATGAAATTGTCAATAGTGACGGAATTGCCAATACTATCGTTGTCGGAGGTATGGGAAAAGAACGAAATCTTTTATATGACGATCGTTTAACGAATTTTCAACCAGTAACCAATATCAAAGGTGAGATCAATAAAGATTATATTAGAAAAATGACTCCAAGAGAATGGGCAAGACTACAAGGTTTTCCAGATAGCTACAAAATACCAGTAAGCGATGCTCAAGCATATAAACAATTTGGGAACTCCGTAAGTGTTCCAGTTATTAACGAAATAGCAAAACTTGTTATCGAAAAGCTTGATAGTCAATACTCAACGATAGATAAAATAGTCAAATATACCAATATAGAAGCAAGCACAGTTCAAACAATAGGTTGTCAATAATGGCACTCAATAAAGGTGAATGGAGTGAAGTATATACATTTTTAAAACTGTTAGCAGACGGTCGGCTTTATGCGGCAGACTCAAATTTAAATCAAATTCCTTCAATTTATTATCCAATTTTAAAAATTTTACGTGAAGAACCAGCCGAACAGTTAACATTTAGCAGAGAATCTACAATTGAAATCATTGACCAATTTGGAAACAAAATACTTACACTACCTATAGAAGATTTTAAAAATAAGTCCTTAGAACTACTACAACATATAAAAACTTCAGCATCAAGCTCTTTTGAAATTCCAAGTATCCTTGATTTCATGCACTCAATACATATCACTAAATTAAAAGCCGAATCTCAAGAAAAAAGAGATATTACAATCGTCGTACACGATATATTTACGGGACACAATCCTATTTTGGGGTTTAGCATAAAATCAAAACTAGGCGGAGCTTCTACTCTCATCAATGCAAGTGGTGCTACAAACTTTATCTTTGAGATAGATAACTTATTAAGTGATATTCAAATTGATGAAATAAACAATATCGATACAAAAAGCAAGATAAGAGATCGAATATCTACTATCGAGTCCTACGGATCAATTTTATCATTCAAACAAGTACAAAATGATAACTTCAAAAGAAATCTTATGATGATAGACTCTAAATTTCCAGAAATTCTTGCAGGAATGCTGCAATTATTTTACAAAGGACAGGGAAATAAGATTTCTGAAGTGATTTCAAAAGTTAGTTCATTAAACCCGTGTAACTATGATTTATCAAATAATCATCCCTACTATGAGTACAAAGTAAAGAATTTTTTGACGGATTGCGCTTTAGGTATGACTCCAGTATCTGTTTGGTCGGGTCTCTATGATGCCAATGGCGGATATATAATAGTTAAAGAGAATGGTGATCTTGTTTGTTATCATATTTACAATAGAAATGAATTTCAAGAATATCTATTCAACAACACAAAACTTGAAACCCCAAGTAGTAGTAGACATGGATTTGGTATAATCTACAAAAAAGATGGTCATCAATTTTTCAATCTTAACTTACAGGTACGTTTTTTATAACTTAAGGCTTTTTGTAAGATACATAGACATTATTTGATAATTATAAGTACATTTTAGGGGACGATTTAGGGGACAAAGGATGAACATTTTTGACCTTTTTAGGTTTAGTGTTCGAGAGTTAAAAGACATATATTAAGCAGTTTGAACCGAATTTATTCAAGTAACGTGGGAAAAATTAGAGTTCGAATCTCTCCTCGTCCGCCACCATCAAGCCCTATTTTGCGTCGTTTCAAGCCATTTTCAAAAATTTTTTACTACATTATTTTACTATAATTTGAATTTTTACTACTGTTTTACTACCAAACTTATAGATAAATACTCCTATGGAATCGCCTATTCAATTAGTAAGTGCGATACACCGTTAAGCTACAGAATAAGATTTTGTAATTGTATCAAAGCACACTTCTGCAAACATGGTAGATTGTATAGGAAGTTTTTTTACTATTTTAGATACTTAATGCTATAATTTTTAAAATAAGGAGTATGGTATGAAAACTCAAACATTGGATTCGAACTCTCGTCGTGGATTTTTGAAAAAAGCCACATATGTTGCACCACTTCTCGTAGTACTTGGCACTTTAACTGAAGCTTCTGCCTCTGCTCATGGTAATAATAGTAATGGTCAAAGTGCATCTGCTCCGGGACAAACTGGCACAGCACCTGGATTGGCGAAAAAAAGTACAGGATCAAAAATTTTCTAGTACTCTAACCCTTCAATAATAGACGTACAGGATGCTTTGCCTCATCTTTGCATTGAAAACCTAACAAGTTGTCTTTACCCGTAAATTAAATAATGAGAAATTAATTAGAATGATTATATTCTTATCATCATTTGGGCTTATTGGTGCAATAAATCATCTTATATTTTATAAAATACTTCTAACACTTTTCAATTTACTTGATTTTCTAACAGTCCATAAATTTATCATAATCAATAAAATAGAGGCGTAATGAAAAAAACGAGTTGCTGAATCCATCAGAAAACATCGCTACCATGGGGGCTAATGAAGGATTATTTAGGATGAGTTTTAAAAAAATTGTAAAAGATGCCCAAAGTGCCAAAGTTTAGTTGTAAAAAAGAATGGTATTCAAAGAGAAATTCAGCGTTATCAGGGTAGTGATTGTGGACATAATTTTTCATCTGATAGAAGACCAAAAAGGCTCTCTAAAAAGCTTTTTACAGAGTATCTCCAGGGTAAACAGACCCTCAAATAACTTTCTCTCAAATATAACCGCAGTATCCCTTGGATCAAGAAACATCTTGATGCTTATGAATCAGATGCAAGAGCAATAATTTCAAGCGCTGTTACGCTTGTCGCCGATGCCACTTTCTTTGGAAAAAGATCTGATAGGTTTGGAACACTCGTATTCAAGGACGTTCTGAACGACAAAATCGTAGCTTCAAAACATATCGATACCGAAACTGCTAACGATTACAAGCAATTAACTGAAGATCTATTGGAGCAAGGCTTCGTGATACTTGGTGTCACCATAGATGGCAAGAGAGGTGTTGCAAAGGCTTTTGGCACTATTCCTAGACAAATGTGCCATTTTAATCAAGTTGCCATCGTAAAACGATACCTAATATGTAAGCCAAAACTGGAAGCTTCTATTGAGCTGCTCAAATTATGCAGGCGTATTCCAACATCAATACAGAATCGATTTGCAGATGCATTATCCCAGTGGCATGGTAAATACGGAGCTTTTCTGCATGAAAAAACTATCAATCCAACTACAGGAAAGTTGTCTCCAACATACGCCAAACGGGCGTCTGCCTACAGAAGTCTCACAAGAAATCTACCTTATTTATTCACCTATAAAAATTATAAAGAGTTTGCTATTCCAAATACAACTAGCTCGTTAGACGGTGGAGTATTCTCACACCTCAAAAAACTCATAAAATTGCATCAGGGGTTGGCTTTAAAAAGGAAAGTAAAATTAATAGATGAACAGCTAGATAACTATAATAAAAGATGATAATTTAGCAACTCGTTTTTTTCATTACGCCAATATTGTTAAAAAATTTGAAAAAGTATCCAGGGATATTTATCTAACTCCTAAAAAGTAAAGCACTAGTAAACCAGCACTCATTTTAATTCGAACAGATTAAAAAGCTTATTTCAATTATGGATTGTTAGCAAAATAATGCTTAACTCCATCCATCATTCCCTCTACCATCCACTTTTGATATTTACCATCTACAATACGAGCTGATTCATCAGGATTACTGATATAGCCTATTTCTAATAATATTGCGGGCATTTGTGCCCCGACTAGAACCCAAAAAGGAGCTTCTCTTGCCCCGTTGTCTTTAACGTTTGGATACAGTTTTCGCAAATTATTCAAAACACCCTTTTGAATATCTATCGCAAGCTTGTTGGATGCAATAATTTTTTCACTGTTTAATACATTTAAAAAACTGAGCTTGCCATACGCACCCATTTCACTCATATCTTCTGAGTTTTCTAACGCAGCTACACGCATTGCTCGTTCACTTCGCCCTGGTGAAAGATAATAGGTTTCGATGCCGTATGCCGCATTTATATCAGAACCTTTGGGGATTGCATTCGCATGAACGGATAAAAAAAGATCGGCTGACTTATCATTTGCAAATTTTGTTCGATCTTTAAGCTCTATAAATGAGTCATTCGAACGGGTCATATAAACCGTATATCCCTGTGAGCGAAGCTGCTCAGAAAGCTGAAGACCTACTTGCAATACAATATCTTTTTCCATGTATCCATTGCCGGTAGCACCGCTGTCTTTTCCACCATGACCTGGATCAATAACGATCACTTTCTTACTTCTGTCACGAGGAGTAATGTTTGTCAAAGGGGGCAAAGTACCAATCAAAGAAGGAGGCTCTTTAATAATTGGAGGCTGTACAACTAATGCAGCTAGAGGCGGAGTCACTCCCTTGTTGGAGATTGGCAATGAAAAGTCAATGTATACCGATTGACCTTTTATCATTGGCTTTATTGCGATGGCTTCGTTGTGTTCAATAACGACTCGCAGTGTTTTAGAATCGTATTGTGCTAAACGAATTTTTTGAATCGAATTTTGGTCAAGAATTTTAGTTTGAGATAGATGTCCGCCATCAATATCAATAATATAGCGAAAACGCTGCTTATCAGACTCAATTATTTTAGAAAGATGAATTTCATTGGCTTCTATTTTTGAGTCAAAAGTCAACTCTATCCCCGTATCCTTCCATTGCGCATCAAGCAAACGATGACGCTTCAGCAGTTCCACTTCATTGACCGTTTTGAGAATTTCGGGTTTTTTAGTGAGTTCCTCTTTTGTTGGTACCAAAAAATCAGAAATGCTGGCACTGGGTGGCGGGAGAGAAACTTTTAGATATTCTTTAGGGAATACGAGGGGCTTTTGCATTGGATCTAAAAGTTTTGGCGTTGCGACTACAGCAAGCGCAGCCGCAGAAGGGCTCGAGGAAGCGACAGGTGAAGAAAACTTTGTCAGTTCGGTTTTATACTTCGTAACGTCAATTCGTAAAAGTTCACCACCTTTTACTATGCCTTCTAATGCTTCTTTTTCTAAGGCGCTATTCTTGGATTGCGTTGCTCTAAGATAAACACTTTTACACTCATTATATCCTCGAAATTGCTCAATTTCGTCATTACTGGTGAGTGCTTTTTTAGCTCCCTCCAAACGTGCCATATCATCGGATGCTCCCAATAATAAGGAAACTGAAAGTAGCAAAAAAAAAGTAATTTGTCTTAGCATGCCGTATTATTCACCTTGCGTCAGTTCACGCATCAACTCTTTGACGGAGATAATCTTATTAATGCGGTAACCATTCGTTCCCGAAAAGAAAAGACCAAAATCTAAATTTCCAAAATAAGCATCACTAAGACGATCGGCAATACAAAAACCAACCTCTTTTGCTTCAACACCACGGTGACATGGGGCTACACAGTTAGAAATACATTTGATTGCAGGGCCTGTGCGTGTATCGATCAGGCCGTGTAAATTAGTACGAACACCGCGAGCAGGATAACCCACAGGAGATTTCATCAAAGTAATATCTTCTTCTTTGGCATTAAGAAGGACTTGTTTGAAATTTTCATGCGCATCACACTCAAAAGTACCAATGAAACGGGTTCCCATTTGAACACCTGTTGCACCTAATGCCATCATTTCATCAATGTCCGATTTATTCCACACACCTCCAGCGGCTATAACAGGAATATTTCCCCACAATGCAGCTTCTTCAACAACTGGTTTTACCAAGTTTTCAAGCTGATATTCATCCATAGCACATTGTTCATAGGTAAACCCTTGATGACCACCACTTTTAGGACCTTCAAGAATAACAGCGTCAGGAAGACGGTTATAACGCTTTTGCCATCGCTTACAAATAATTGAAAGCGCTTTAGGAGACGAGATAATCGGGACAAGTGCAACATCAGGATAATCAGCCGTAAATTCAGGCATATTCGTTGGTAATCCAGCACCCGTGATAATAATATTCGCACCCGCTTCACATGCATCTGTTACTACTCGACCATAATCATTAATAGCGTACAACACGTTACATGCCAACGGAGCATCACCGCAAATTTTACGAGCATTTTCGAAAATAGCGATAAGCCCTTTTCGAGAATAAAAGTTTTCTGCTTCCAACGGACGACCTGCAACAAGTCTGTCTGAATAACTTTTGTCTCCGTAGTTTCCAGTTCCTACCGAACTAATAACTCCAAGACCACCCTCGAGAGAAACGTTTCCAGCGAGTCTGTCCCAACTAATTCCAACACCCATACCACCTTGAACGATGGGAACTGGGATAGTATATTTACCGATTTGAAGTGGTTTAAAACTCATTAGGACACCTTTATTCTGGCAAATTTTCGTTTGCCGATTTGCACAACGTACTCACCTGCATTTAACTGCAACTGCTCATCGTCTACTTTTTCTTGGTTAATTTTAACAGAGCCTTGCTTAATGTCGCGACGTGCCTGTGATGTAGATGTGGTAAGTGAGGACTCGGTAAGAACTTTCGCAATCCAAACCGGTCCTTCAAAAGTATATTCATCCATTTCAGTGGGAATCTCGCTTTGGGCATGGACACGATGAAACTCTTCGCCAGCACTTATCGCATCTTCCATGGAGTGAAAACGAGCTGTAATCTCAAGGGCTAATGTCTCTTTGACTTTTTTTGGATGCAATGAACCATCTGCAACACCCACTTTTAATGCTTCAATTTCACTTAGACTAAGAGTGCTCAAAAGCTCGTAATATCTCCACATCAGCTCATCACTGATGCTAAGAATCTTACCGTACATATCGTTAGGTACATCCGCAACTGCGATGTAATTAGCTAAACTTTTTGACATTTTTTGAACGCCGTCAAGCCCTTCAAGAATTGGCATCATCAAGACTGCTTGTTCTTTGCCGACTTGATATGCACGTTGCAGATGACGTCCCATCAAAAGATTAAACTTTTGGTCTGTCCCTCCAATTTCAATATCACTTTTAAGATGAACACTGTCGTAGCCTTGGAGAAGTGGATACAAAAATTCACTGATAGAGATAGAGATACCTGCTTTATGGCGTTTGTCAAAATCATCACGTTCAAGCATACGTGCAACATTAAATGTCGTAGTAAGCTCCAGCATACCGGCAGCCCCAAGTGCATTAATCCAATCCGCATTAAAAACGACGGTTGTTTGTTCAGGATTTAAAATTTTAAAGACTTGAGTTTTATAACTTTGCGCATTTTCCTCGATTTGAGCCGGAAGCAATTTTTTACGCGTTTCACTTTTACCCGTCGGATCACCAATCTGAGCAGTAAAATCTCCAATCAAAAATTGTATATTGGCCCCATACTTTTGAAACGTGGCTAATTTGTGAAGTAAAACCGTATGCCCTAAATGTAAATCGGGTGCCGTAGGATCAAATCCCGCTTTGACGGTATACGTTTCCCCTTTTTCAAAAAAACTTTTTAATAAAACTACGATACGAGCTTCATCAATAATTTCAGCTGTTCCTCGTTTAATTTCTTCTAATGCTTCATGTATTTTTTGATCTATCATTCTTTATCCTTGGCTTCGGTACGCGTCATCGGTCCGAAAAAATTGTATTATTTTCCCTTTTTTATCGAGTTTTGAACGCAGTCGATTTAAATCCCGTTCTAACGTTTGAAACTCCATCTCGCAGTATTGAGTATGCTCTGATTTTGCTTTTCCAAGCTCTATACTTTCTATATCAGCCCCCATCTTTGCCATATATGTTAACAAGTCTGCAAGTGAGCCTTTCGCGTTTGCCATACTAATAATCAAATGGTATCGACTGAAATGCTGCTGTTTCCACTGCACAAATACCATTGGCTGGTGTTCTTCAATCATTCCTGCCGCATGCTTACACATCTTATGGTGGATATGAGCTTTACCCTCTTGGTAAAATGCAACAATTTCATCCCCTGATTTAGGATGACAGCAATAATCAAAAACTGCATCTGAAATATTTTGATTGGACAGCAGTTCTATCGAGCTAAAAAGAAAAGGTTTGAGTTTGAAACGCCCTCGCGTCCAAAATGCTCCAAAACGGCTGCTTTCTTGCATTGCATCTTTAATCCGATTAAGTACTTCTTTGAAAAAATCAAGCTCGCGAGGTATACGATACCATTGGTCTGAAAGCTCTACTTTTTCTAAAACTTCTGCCACTTTATCCGCAGGTAAACGAAGAACTGTTGATAGAATATTAACACCGCTCTCATGATCTATTGCCCGTATGCGCCCATTACAATTGGCACGCATACTTGATTTTGCACGGGATGTTTTTACTGCATCAATCCATGTACATCGGGTAATTTTCTTGCTATCGGATGCCGTAACGATTCTAACCACATCACCATTGTGCAACTCCGTTAACAGGCTGGCCTTTTCTTTGTTGATCAAGCAGCCTTCAGCTTTGTCTCCGACTGCTGTATGAACAGCATAGGCAAAATCAAGGGCTACTGCTCCGCGAGGAAGTGTAAATGCTTTTCCTTTTGGTGAAAAGACTGAAATATCATCACTGTAGAGGTCATTTTTAATCAGCTCATAAAACGCCTCAACCGATTCATTTTGATACTGAAGATTATGCAGCCAATCAAGATTGATCGAATTATTCCCACCGCTTTTATATTTCCAATGGGCAGCAACACCAAGTTCCGCTGTTGCATGCATTTCAATCGTACGAATCTGAACCTCAAAAATAGCGCTCTCATCAAACACCGTCGTATGAAGTGTCTGATAACCATTCTCTTTTGGAATGGAGATATAGTCTTTAAACCGCGCACTCAAAGGTTGAAAATTGAGATGAACCATCCCAAGTACTTTATAACAGTCTATAGGGTCTTTGACCAAAATACGAACGGCTAAAAGGTCTAGAATCTCATCGATACTTATCCCTTTGCGCTGCATTTTTAGATAAATAGAATAGTGATGCTTTACACGGCTCAGTATCTCAAAATCATCTTGACACATTCCGTTAGAAAGTAAAATCTGAGTTAATTTTTCACAAAAATCACCCAGTCTTTCGTTGATAGAGCGAAAATTTTCTTCCAAATAACTCTCGATTGCGAGCTTGTCTTCGGTAAAAAGATATTTAAAACTCAAATCTTCCAAAAGATTTTTTAGAAAAGAGATTCCCAAACGGTGAGCGATCGGAGCATAAACGACCAATGTCTCTTCTGCAATACGATGTTGTTTAGCGGGTGTAAGCGCATCAAGCGTGAGCATATTGTGAAGTCTGTCACACAGTTTAACAACCAATACACGAACATCTTCGATAGAAGCAAGGAGCATTTTACGGAAAGTTAAAGCAGAAACGACCAGCTTTTGATCAGAATGAGACGGTATAAGTTCTGCATCACGGATCATATCGATCTTTGTCAGTCCTTCCACTAAATGAGCAACATCCGCTCCGTAATCCAATCCTATTTCTTCAATCGTTATCGCCGTATCTTCCACGACATCATGTAATAATGCGGCAATAACCATCGCTTCATCACCGGTAAGTTCAGCAACAATACTGGCAACTAAAATAGGATGTACAATATAAGGTTCGCCACTTTTACGACATTGCCCTTTATGGGCAGTAGATGCTAGTAAAAAAGCTTGTTCAAGAAGAGCTGATGTGGGAATTCGTGCACGAAAGTACTCAATAGCACTTTCTACATCATTGATTTTTTTGATGGTTTCAATATCTATTTGGCTCAACGATGCGACTTTGTGTGGGGATTACGCTTTGTCTACGAAACCTTTGATGGTAATATGCCCTTCAGCAATTTCCATCAAAGCAACGTCAGCAGCTTTTGCTTTTTTCAAATCAACATTAAGCTTTGTTGATGCACCGTTTTGAAGTTGCTCTGAGCGTTTTGCTACGGCTAATGCCAACTGATAACGGTCAATATTTGCGGTCTCTAATGCTTTTGCAGTTAATTGTTCAAGTCTCATCTAGTGTCCTTTTGTCTAAAATTTATTTTACGATAGAGCAGTTTTCAAAATTGCCCTGAATAATACTTAAAAGATTGCCCGGAGTGAACATATCACATACGATAATCGGAAGCTTATTCTCTTTTGCCAAGGCGATAGAAGTATCATCCATAACTTTAATATGATCCTGAAGTGCTTGATCATATCCAAGGACAGGAAGCTTAATCGCATCTGCAAATTTCTTAGGATCTTTATCGTATACGCCATCCACTTTTGTCGCTTTGATAATGACTTCAGCTTGGATTTCAACCGCACGAAGTGTTGCAGCTGTATCGGTTGTAAAGAAAGGATTCCCTGTCCCTGCAGCAAAAACTACCACGCGACCATGTTCTAAATGGCGAACGGCACGTCGAACGATGAATGCCTCTGCAATTTGCTCCATCTTAATGGCGCTTTGCACACGGACTAACATCCCCTCATGCTCACACGCTTCTTGAAGCGCGACAGCGTTGATGACGGTTCCTAGCATTCCCATATAATCACCGGCTGTACGGCTAATAACTCCATCAGCAGCTGCGGTAACGCCTCGGATGATATTGCCTGCACCAATAACGATTCCCACTTCGATATCTGCATCGACCAGTGTTTTAATCTCAGTTGCAATAAACTTGAGGATTTTTGTATCGATACCATACCCGTTTTCACCAGCCAAAGCCTCACCCGAGAACTTTACTAATACACGTTTGTAACCCATACAACCCCCTCGCATAATTGAATGAATTATACTTTACTGTCGCTTTAAGGTTGCTTTGACTAAGATTTGCTTTTATTGGGTAAAGGAAATATGTGAACTTTTTGACTTTTTTTGAAAAATTATGGAAGCCAGTCAAACCGCTAGTCCCTCCCCACTACGGCAGAAGTATTCACGCCCTTCCTAATCCAAAAGAGCAAGAGCTCTTTGATTTGTCTTCAATCGCATTTAGTTCAAACGACGTATTGCTTGGGTACCGTACTTTTCTGGAATCACTTCAACATGCTGATGATTCAAAACATTTAGAGATCATGAGCAGCGCCGACACAATTACCTTTAAACTCATGCAAGGAACTGCCATTATCCATGGTGAAATAACTGAAAAAATATTTAAAGCGTATGCCAAAATCGCACAAGCATCATCGCTCCATGTTGCAATGAAAAGACGATTTTTAGAACGAAACTTTCAACTCACATATTGTCGCTTTAGCCAAAAAGAGGACACTGTTTCTTTGTCTATAGAGATACAAAACACCACGATTACTCCGCAAAAAATCTTTTTTCCCTTGAGAGAGCTTGCCCTGAATGCGGATTTTGAAAAAGAGTTTATTTCCAGTGAATTTGATGTATCAGCACTGCTTGAATATGATCACATCACACCACTAAGTCTTCCTAAACTTCACCGCTATTACGACACAATGCAAGAATGGATAAAAACAACCAAATCAAGTCTAGTCGGATTACTCTCCAATGATAACAGCGGCATGGCGTCTTTTAGCTATCTCGCATTGTTACTTCAAATTGATTATCTTCTTATTCCCCATAAAAAAATGGCAAAAGAGATCAATGAAAAAATCAACATCTATTTCATGGAAGATGAAAAACTCACTCAAGATAAAAATAGCGATTTAGAAAGCTACCTCGTTGAACTTGAAGCCATGAGCTTTGAGACATTTTCGACTCAATTTTACAGTGCTCGTACCACTTTTTCTCCATTTGATCAAGCAATGCACGATGACATTGCGGAATTTATTGACGAATCCCTAGCTAAAGTACGTTGGTATAAAAACAACCATGTTAATTACGTTATTACCACAATTTATCGCTACATTGCTTTGTATACTCTCTTCAACTACGGTGTCCATCCCTCACTTCGGGCATTATTGCATCTGCATGTTCAAATTTATGCTTCGGATTTTTTTGCTGATGAAGGCGAAATTATGCTTTATGACAGTTCACGAAAACTCTTTCAGAAAGAATCCATTTCTAATGCCATTGATGCCGCACTGTCACCCTATCAAACTCGTTACAAAAATCTTCGCAACTTTGCAAAAGAACTGAACTACAGCGATCTTGATCACTTCAGCCAAAGCTTCTATCTCCAAATAAAAAACCTTGATTATCAGGAACTGTAGAGAATGAAACAGCTCACTCAAAAAACGCTGGAAATTTCCATCGAAAGCATCGTACAAATTATGACCCCCTACGCAACTGGAAGCGGTTTTATCATCGGTGATTTAATTATTACCAATTCGCATGTTGTCGGAGGATTAAAAGAAGTCATTATTAGTACGAAAACACTTCCACGTACTATTGGACAGGTTATTTATGATGATGCAGGATATGATTTGGCATTTATTCGCTCACCTGTGCCATTGCTTCCTAATCATCCCTTAATCCTTTGTAGCGGCTCTATTAACGATGGAGATAGTGTTATCGCTATCGGTCATCCTTATGGTCTTAATTACTCTACCACAGAAGGAATTATTTCCAAAGCCATACGCTTGCAAGGAGAGACTGAATACATTCAATTCGATGCAGCCATCAATCCTGGAAACAGTGGCGGGCCCTTATTGAATGACGCGGGTGAAGTTATAGGTGTCAACACCTTTATTATTCAAAACTCCAACAATCTCGGCTTCGCCCTCCCCTATTATCTCCTTCAAGAAGCATTGGATGGATTTTTAGCTCTTAATGCAATCGATATTATTCGTTGTGTATCGTGTAAAAATTTGATTCTTGAATCCTCAATACAAAATGACTATTGTCCAAAATGCGGTATTAAGCTCGATGTTGCAAAGCGTCGCCGCGAGGGATACAAACCATCGGGAGTTGTCGCTTTACTCGAAAAGATACTGGAAAAACTGGAGATTAATGTCACGCTCTCAAGACGCAGTCAGCGAAGTTGGCGATTTGAATCAGGAACATCCCGTTTTGACATCAACTATTACGACAATGGAGTCATCATCGCAGAGTGCGAAGTATGTCGGATACCACAGGAAAAAATTGAACGTTTATACGATTTTTTACTACGTGAGAATGGTACTTTAGAAAATTTACGCCTCGCAATCGATCAAAATAGTATTTATCTCTCCTACGTTATTATTGACACTTCTTTGACTCAAGAAGAAGGTGAACGTACTCTAAAAGCACTTTACCGACTTGCTCCTGAATATCAAAAAAATCTCATTGACAATTTTAAAGCGCTTGAACCGAAGTTTGATGAGTTTGAATAAGCCGAGAAACGTTCTCTTTTTGTGGAAAGTCCGCTCCCATACTGATAATAAATGACGATGCCTCTTGAAGACTCAAAGAGGTCTTTTTAATCAATGCTTCATCTACCAAAATTGTATAACCGCTTGTCGGATTTGGAGAGGTTGGAATAAACAGTACACAAATATTTTCATGACGGTTCAATAAATACGCAGGTACCCATAAATTCTCTTTAGGATACTCAACCAAAACCACCTCTTTTTTTGTCCCGTCTTCATTACCAGATAGCATTGCCGCCAGTTTTTTAGAAACTGAATAAACCGAACGGATCGCAGGGATTTTTTCAAAAGTGCTGTCAATCATTGAAACAAAAATTGAACGCCCATATTTTTCAATCGAAAACCCAAGGAATGCAAAAACGGCAATTACTCCTATCATTAAAAAAATTGTTATTTCAAAAGAATCTGTATAATCATGCAAAGAGAGATAAGCGCTCACACCTAAATTTTTAAGATAATTAACAACCACAAAAACTAAAATCAAAGGTAAGAGCGATAAAGCACCTACAAAAATATAACGGAATAACAGTTTGGCTCTTAAGCCCATAAACGTCCTTTTATGACAAATTGCCATATTATAGAATACTTTTTGAAACACTTTACTACAATAACATATATTTACAGGAGAACCTATGCAACCTTTTACAGATTTTAGCCTTAATTTAGAGACTTTTATTGATGATTTAAACACCCTCATCAAAAAAAACTACACTACCATCGCCAACCTACTGGATATTCACGATAAAACCTACACCAATTTTGTCCGCCCATTTGATTTTATGGAAGAAGAAATGGAGCTTTTATTTACGCCTCTTTCACATATCAATGCTGTTAACAATTCCGATAAATCACAAAAAGTGTATGCGGATGCACTTCCGATTCTCACCGATTACTCGACTTTTGTAGGGCAGAATCTCGCTATTTATGATGCCTTCAAAGAAGTTAAAAAAAATGAATACAGCACTTTGAACCTCGCTCAACAACGAATTTTGGATCTCAATATACTCCATTTTGAACTTGCAGGAGCCCATCTTGACAACGCTTCAAAAGAGCGTTTAGCACAAATCAATCTTCGAAAAAGCACGCTAACCAATGATTTTTCTCAAAACGTTCTAGACGCAACCAATGCGTATGAAAAAATCATTACCGATCCCGCTGATATTATTGGAATTCCACAGGGAGATTTAGACGATGCTCGTTTCGAAGAAGAAGGTGTTACTAAATATCGTTTCACTCTCCAAATGCCCTCCTATATTTCATATATGACCTATGGACAAAATCGTGCTATTCGGGAAGAACTCTACAAGGCATATACGACGCGAGCACCGCAAAACGCTAAAATTATCGACGAGCTAATGGCTCTGCGTCAAGAGATGGCACAATTACTTGGATTTAAGAGCTACAGTGAGTATTCACTGGCTTCCAAAATGGCACCCGATACCCAAACAGTTTTAAAATTTTTGAATGATCTTGCCCTCACCTCTCGCGCCCAAGCGGAGAAAGAAATCATGGAATTACGCTCTATTGCAGGAGATATTGACCTCCAAAGCTATGACACCGCCTATTACGGCGAAATCCTCAAAAAAGCACAATACGATATTGATGAGGAAGAATATCGACCGTATTTTGAACAAAACAGTGTTATAAGTGGGATGTTTGATTTTTTACACCAGATATTCGGGATTTCATTTGTACACGTCCAAGCACCACTTTGGGACGAAAAAGCAAGTGCCTATGATGTCTATGATAATGACATACTGCGTGCACGAATCTATTTCGACCTCGAAGCTCGTAAGAATAAACGCGGTGGAGCATGGATGCACAATTTTCAAACCCATTGTGAAGATACTGAAGGTGCTATACACCTTCCAAGTGCTTTTGTCGTTTGTAATTTTCCTCCCTCATCCCCTACGTCTCCTTCACTTTTACGTCATGATGATGTTGTCACCCTCTTTCATGAGATTGGACACACGCTTCACCACATTTTAAGTTCCGTTTTAGAACATGGGGTCAGCGGGGTGAATGGTGTGGAATGGGATGCCGTTGAATTTCCTTCACAATTTTTAGAAAGTTTCGCTTATGAGCCTAAAGTCCTCAAACTTTTTGCTAAACATCACAAAAGCGGTGAGATTCTTAGTGATGAGATGATTGCTAAACTCATTCGTGCCAAAAATTTTCAAAGTGCTTTGTTTATGCTTCGACAGCTTGAATTTTCGCTCTTTGATTTTGAGCTTCACTCGAAATTGTATCAAGGAGATGAAATTCAAGTTCTTCTTGATTCTATCCGAGATCGAACATCCCTTATAAAATCTCCTGCTTACAATAAATTTCAAAACGGATTTAGCCATATTTTTAGCGGCGGATACAGTGCAGGATATTACAGTTACAAATGGGCTGAAGTACTAAGTGCCGATGCGTATTATGCTATTGTAGATGAAGGTATTTTCGATTCCGTTCTTGCGCAACGGTATAAAGACATTGTACTGGGAGGCGGCGGATCTCAAAGTATGCAAGAACTTTTTGTGGAGATGATGGGACGTGAATGTGAAACCAAAAATCTTTTGCGCCTCAATGGTATTGAAGTATGAAATTTTTTTGGCTGTTACTCATTACATTGACTTTTTTAGAAGGAGCAGAAGTGAAAATAGCCTCTTATAACGTTGAAAACTTATTTGATATGAATGATGATGGAACCGAATATAAACAATACATTCCCAATACCTCGTGGGGCTGGACTGAGGAGATGCATCGGATTAAACTGCGCAATACTGCTCAAGTCATCAAAGATATTGGAGCTGATGTCATCGGACTGCAAGAAATTGAATCCGAGACAGCCCTCAAAGAGCTTAAAGCTGAACTGAACCGTCAAGGAATTTATTATCCTCACTATGCTTTTGCACGCTCTAAAAACACAACGGTAGCCACAGCACTTTTAAGTAAATATCCTCTAAAAAGTGCATTAAGCCATTCTGTCGGTGCAAGCCGTTCGTACCGCGATATACTCGAAGCTAAAATTGATTTTAACGGTAAAAATCTACACATTTTTGTTAATCATTGGAAGTCCAAAAGCGGTTCTGAGAGTATGCGTATTCAAAGTGCAAAAGTACTCAAAAAACTTATCAGCAACCTGGATGAAGATGAACCGTATATACTCTTGGGGGATTTTAACTCTCACTATGAAGAATATCGAACGTTTGTAAAAAGCAGAAAACATAATGATACGGATGGGATCACAGGAATTAATCATGTCCTCAAAACCATTGATGAGGATGAAAATCCTATTACCATCACCAGTGTCAAAGAGTGTGATGACTGCTCTTACAATCTATGGTATGAACTCCCACAAGAGCAACGGTGGAGTCATGAGTACAGAGGGGGGCATGAAGCACTGGACAATATGATTATCTCCCCCTCCCTTGCAGATGGAAAAGGAGTTGAATATGTCCGAGGGAGTTTTGGACGATTTGATGCTCCTTATCTTTTTTACAAAGGCAAACCGTATCGCTGGCAACAATCACGAAAATTTCCTAAGCACCATTTAGGTGAGGGATATTCCGACCACTTGGCTATTTTTGCAAAATTTAACGTACGTTAGACGATACACCAGTCAATCGGAGCAATCCCATTCTCCACTAAATACGTATTGGTTTTACTAAAAGGTTTAGAACCGAAAAACCCTCGATAAGAGGAGAGCGGCGAAGGATGCGGAGCTTTTAGAACCAAATGCTTCGTCTCATCAATCAAAATACTTTTTTTCCCCGCAGGAGCACCCCAGAGGATAAATACGAGATGTTCTCGATGTTGGCTCAATGTTCGAATGACTTGATCGGTGAACCTCTCCCATCCTCTATCTTTATGCGAAAAAGGTTCTCCTTGGCGAACCGTTAAAAGGGTGTTAAGCAGCAGTACACCCTGATGTGCCCAATGACTCAAATCACCGCTTTTTGGAAAAGGACATTCGATGTCATCCACTAATTCTTTAAAGATATTTTGGAGTGAGGGGGGAGAAGCAACGCCGGCTTGAACTGAAAAAGACAAACCATGTGCTTGCCCCGCTCCATGATAAGGATCTTGTCCTAGAATAACAACTTTCACCGATTCAAAAGGGGAAGAATTGAACGCATTAAAAATATTTTTACTTTGCGGAAAAATGCTATATCGCTTTTGTTCTTCAAGTAAAAAAGCTTTTAACGCATCCATGTAAACGTCGTTAAATTCGTTTTCTAATGCAGTTTTCCAGCTTTCGTGAATATTAGGATATGTTGACATTATTTGAGAATATCATCCTCAAAAATTACCATTTCATAAATACTGCGCGTCGTCACCAATGATTTTTCAAGAGGGACACTGCTAGAGCTTCGCATACGTGAAATTTCTGCTCGCAATTCCATCATCTCCTGCTCCATCATCTCCATCTTAGTTTTTAGACGCATGACCACATCTACACCTGCGAGGTTTACACCTACTTCACGGGTAAGACGCAAAATGGTTTTAATTTTTTCAATATCACGCTGAGAATAAAGACGTATTCGTCCATCCGAGCGTGAAGGAGCTATAAGATTTTCTCTCTCATATTGGCGCAATGTTTGTGGATGAATATCTAAAATTTTTGCAACGATACTAATCATATACACTGGTTCATCAAAATGGTGCATAACCTACTCCTGTGGAAGGGATTTTTTCATCTGCTCGACTAAGTCAGCATCAATTTTATCTACGGCAGGTAATACAATATTAGCCTTGAGATATAAATCTCCGCGAACGCCACTTTGACGATTCATCACACCCATCTCTTTAAGGCGAAAACGCTGACCATTTTTGGTATTTTCAGGCACTTTAAGTGTAACTTCTTTATCTAATGTCTGAACCGCCACTTTACCGCCAAACAGTGCCGCATAAAGAGGAACACTGAATGTTTTCACAAGATTGTCTCCCTCTCGCTCATACTCAGGATTGGCAGAAATATCGATACGTAGGTATAAATCACCCGATTGGGCACCATGACACTTTCCTTTTCCGCGAACGCGAAGTTTTTCACCGCTTTTAATCCCAGCAGGAATTTTGATATCAAAACTCTCACCACTAAGGCTAATCGTATGCTTACCACCCAAAACTGCGACAGAAAAAGGAACAGTAACATTGGCATCGATATCAAGATTCATAGATCCACCGAAGCCACCACCAAATCCACCACCGCCGAAGCCGCCTCCGCTAAATCCGCCACCGCCGCCACCGAACATACTGCGTAAAATCTCATCTAAATCGACATTACCGCCCTGAGCCCGTGAGAAATCATGGAAGTTTTGCCCGCCGAACATCGAATCCCCGTACTGATCATATTTGGCGCGTTTTTCTTTATCGTTGAGCACTTCATACGCTGCATTAATCTCTTTAAATTTTTCTTCCGCTGCGGGGTCTTTGTTCACATCGGGATGGTATTGACGCGCCAGCTTACGGTACGCTTTTTTGATCTCTGTTTCGCTTGCACTTGCTGCAACTTCTAACGTAGTGTATAAACTTTTTGACATTTTAAATCCTGTTAAATTATAATTCTAATATTTAGTAAAATTATAACAGATTAGTTGAGTCAAAGTCAATCAAGGTTAAAAGTAGATCTGCGTTGTATCGGGAGAAAGAGAAGATTGAAGATTGCGCCTTAAAGACGCAAGTTCTGTTAGTGTAAAAAGTGACGAATACCGGTAAAGTATAACGACATCCCGTGCTCGTCCGCAGCCGCAATGACTTCTTCATCACGTACAGAACCGCCCGGTTGAATAACGGTTTTGACACCCGCGCCTGCTGCCGCATCGATCGAATCGCGGAATGGGAAAAATGCTTCCGATGCCAACGCTGAACCGCTCACATCCAGACCCATCTCTTCCGCTTTACGCAATGCACAACGCGCTGCATCGACACGTGACGTCATCCCCATACCCACGGCAACCATCGCAGAGTCTTTTACGTATACAACACAGTTTGATTTGGTTAATGAGGCTACTTTATACGCGATTTCAGCATCTTTGAGTTCACTCTCGCTTGCTGTGTGCTTTGTCACCAATTTGGCATTTTTAACCTCATCGTCACCCACACGATCCGCATCTTGGAATACAAATCCGCCATCAATGTGTTTAAAATCGACTGCATCACGGCTTAGAAGAATACGATCGCTGCCATATTCAAATAGTTTAAGACGTTTTTTCGGCTCGAATACTGCTTGCGCCTCTTCATCGATTTTACCTGCAATAATAACTTCGAGGAACATCTCATTCATTTTAAGAGCAAGTTCTTTGGTTACAACACCATTAACCGCGACCACTCCTCCAAATGCTGAAATCGGATCACATTTCAGTGCTTCTGTATACGCATCCATCATAGTGTCACGTATTGCAAAACCGCATGGGTTACCGTGCTTAACAATACAAATCGCATTCTCATCTCCAAATGCCGCTGCAATTTTCACCGCACCGCTGATGTCCGTAAGATTGTTAAAACTTGCTTCCCCTTTTAGGGTTTTGAAATTTTTACTAAAGAACGACTCAAACTCGTACAAGCCACCCTTTTGATGCGGGTTTTCACCGTAACGGGTATCCATGACTTTGGATCCTACAATAAACTGCTTCTCGCCCATACCGTTGTTAAAACGCTTGTTCATGTAGTTGGCGATCATGCTGTCGTATGCTGCCGTATGCTCATATGCTTTAATCATCAAACTACGACGGAATTCAACCGTATCTTCATCATTTTGGATGGCGTTAAGAACCACAGAATAATCACTTGGATCGGTAATGATATGAACATCGGTAAAGTTTTTTGCAGCAGAACGAACCATTGCAGGCCCTCCGATGTCGATGTTTTCAATGATCTCTTCGAAGTCATCCGTACGCTCGATGGTCGCTTTGAACGGATAAAGATTTACACAGACAAGGTCAATTTCAACAATCCCGTATTCCATCGCTGTATTGACATGAGAATCCAAATCACGACGAAATAAAATACCTCCATGGATGTACGGGTTAAGGGTTTTAACCCGACCGTCAAACATCTCAGGAAATCCTGTCACATCATCAATCTCGATAGCATCTACACCTGCATCACGCAACATTTTGAACGTTCCGCCCGTAGAGACGATTTCATAGTCCAAACCGATGAGAGATTTAGCAAATTCTACGATATTACTTTTATCACTGACACTGAGTAATGCACGCTTCATGCAGTTCCTTTGATTGGATACTTAGACCCATGAATTAATGGCGGAATTGTACCAAATGGTGGTTTAGGGGAAGGTAAATTGAGGTAAAATTGTCTTATGCAATCGTTTAATCACCCTTTCCCGCCAACCCTCGATTCTAATACCCGTATACTGTTTTTAGGAAGTTTTCCCAGTATCGCATCCTTTGAACAATCGTTTTATTATGCCCATCCCCGTAATGCGTTTTGGTTGATTATGGAAGAAATATTTGGGGTAACATTTCGAGACAATGAAGATAAAAAGCGTTTTTGTATTCAAATTGGAATCGGATTATGGGATGTAATCGGTTCGTGTGAGAGGAGTAATTCGAGCGACAGTAATCTAAAAAATATCGTACCAAATGACTTTATGAAACTGCTTACAGAATATCCAAATATCAAAGTTATTGCGTTTACGGGGAAAAAAGCATTTGATCTGTTCCAAAAATATTTTAAAGAGTTAGAAATCGAAACCGTATTGCTTCCTTCTACTTCTCCCGCCCATGCAGCTATGACACGAAAAGAAAAAACCATTCTTTATAAAGAATTTTTAAATCATTATTTAACTCTCTAACACCTGCTCAAAAATCGCTTTTGCCGTTTTCCAACGATCTACTTTTGCATTCATCATCACAATCAGACAATCACGCCCATCCTTTTTAGCTCTCGCGATCAAACAAGCTCCGGCTTTGTTGGTAAAACCCGTTTTTACTCCGACGGCATATTGATATCGATTTAAAAGACGATTGTGCGTATAGGCTTTGAAGAGTTTCAATTTGTCTTTATTCAGTACATAGTATGCATGACTGTTGAGTTTGCTGATTGTATTAAATGTTGAATTTTTAATAGCGTATTCGGTCATTTTAAGTAAATCCGTGGGAGTAGAGTAGTGATCTGCCCCATCGTATCCACAAGGATTAGTAAAATGAGTGCGGTTCATCCCGATTTGTCTAGCTTTAATATTCATCATGGCTATAAAATGCTCTTCATCCCCGCCCACAGTGATTGCAATCGCTTTTGCCGCATCGTTATCGGATTTAATCATAGCGGCTTTGACCAAATCCGACATCAAGACGACATCTCCGCGTTTGTAGCCAGCTATTGTAGGTTGGACCTTAGTCATCTCATTTGTAATGGTTACGGCGTGATTCATCTTGCCGCTTTGTATTGCCAAAAGAGCTGTCATTACCTTGGTTAAGCTCGCAGGGCTTACTCGTTTTTCGGCGTCTTTAGAATATAAAACATGCTTGGTATTTAAATCTTTAACGACCAATGCTCCCACTTTTAACCCATCGAGCTCATGTTTATCAATACTGGCATACAGAGACATACTCAAGGTCAAACATAATGCAGAAATTTTTTTAATCATCATCAATCCAAAAATATCATATATTTCTTATCAAAAGCAATCTACGTACCAATCACTCTACGCCTGACGTTTTTCAAGCCATAGAACACCTACAAGTGTCAAAAGTGTTCCCACAAAAACAATACTATAACCTGTCGGCCAATCATAATGGAAGGAAAGAGCCAATGCCAACGCCACGAATATCCAGCCATAGATCCATCCAAAGAGAAGAGGTTTCATCCGTGTCTGAAGCAACGCAATCAAAGCAGGAGCGATAAGGAGTGTAAACACTACCAAAACTCCCGCAAGAGGAACAGCAACGGTCACCATGACTGATAAAAGTGAGAAAAAGAACAGTTCTTTCCCAAATCCACTTAATTTTGGATAAATTGTATAATAGAGCAAGGCGATCACAACAAAAATACCCGCTGCTGTTAAAATGTCACTATTACTGACGAATAAAATATCGTTTGCCATTAAGCGTTTAAAAAGTTCATCCCCCTCACTCCCACTGCTAAGAACAATCATCACCGATGAGGCGCCTAAAGCGTACAGTAAACCGATAAATGCCTCAATGTGACGACTATTACGATTTGCATATGCGATAAGCAAGGCCCCTGCAAGTGCAAATCCAAAACTTAAAAAAAGTTGATACTCTCCTGCAAAAAATACGGTACTGACTGCAATTCCTACCGCTGCGATCTGACCAACAGCCAGATCGGTAAAAATAACGCCGCGACGTATAATTTCCAGACCGAATATCGCATGAATACCGACAAGAAAAAATGCCAATATTAATACAGGCCATAAAATCTCTATGGCTTGCATGTTTGTTCAACCATTGAATCAAATAATTTATCCAACGTATTATTTTCTCCTCCGACATCATGCGCCAAAATAATGGCACGAGCACCTGATTTGCTTGCAATAAACTGAGCCGTTTTAGGTTCATGATAATCATCTTGGATAATCGTAGAAATTTTATCGGTTCGTATTTGGTTGATAATTTCTATCGTATGTTTGGAACTCGGAGAGATCCCAGGCAATGGCTCAATCGTTCCAGCAGTGTGAATACCATAGCGATTTAAAAAATAGCTAAACAACTCATGATACTGAATCACTTGCGTATTACGGCATGGTGACATTGTTTTATCCCACTGTGCCAATTTCACATTCCAATGCTTTACGAATTCATCATAATTGGCATGATATGCATTTTTATTAGCGGGATCCATTGACGAGAGTTTTAACATAATGACTTTCGCTAAAATAGCCATATTATAAGGGTCCATAGCATAGTGAGGATTTCCCTCCGCATGAACATCCCCTTGCGCACGTGAAAGGGACGTCGGCTTATCAATCATTTTAACATACGTTGATAAGTCCAAATACCCAACTGAACCTTGAATGATTTTAGGATTATGAGCCTGATTTAAAAGAGGTGGTATCCACCCTATTTCCAAACCCCCTCCATTTAGAATCAAGAGATCACAATCTCTTAACTCACCAATATACGAAGGACGCGGAGTCACAAAATGTGGATCAGAAGATGCAGATGCCAGAACACTGACCTCAACTTTAGCATGCGCAACGGCTTTTAGCAATTCTCCAATATACGGATAAGCTACGGTCACATGAACCGAAGCGAACAAAGGAAAAGTGCATAAAAGTGGAAGTAATAATTTTTTCATTGTGTTTCCTTAAAACGCGTGTGCGCCATGAGCGCCAAGTTCGAGTGTATAGTTCAACATCACTTCATGAATCGTTTTTGCCTGATCGTCGATATACTTTGAATGATCTTGATTGTATTGCAAGCGGAAACGTGAAAATTCAAATGGTTTGTACTCCAGTTTGATGCTGGTACGATGCAAGTTATCGACATTAGCAGCCATTGCAAGATTTGCATCATAGTAGCTATTTTTAGTAATCTCATCGTATCGAATCCCTGTTGCCCAGTTTTCATCGATTTTGTACATCAACTCGCTGTAATAGCCTGCTTGCTTATCCGTCATTGATATATCATCTTTATTGCGCTGCATCCACTCATTTTGCCAGATCAACGAGCTGTATCCCCCAAGCGGATATTCAACGGTTAAATCCGCTCCGCAAATACGTGTTTGTCCGTAACTTGTAAAGCTGTCTACTATAGGCTCTGAACCATTCATATCTTGTACTACCGATTTTCCCTGCGCATAACTCAATCCAGCTAAAACCGTCACATTTCCGATATCGATACTGCCTTTTAAATAAGTCACCGCCGTTGATGCTGATTCTTTGGCACTAAATCCTTGATTTGGATTGCCATTAAATAACTCAAGTCCAGCCATTAAATAAAATGGTGTCGGAGCTACCCATTGAAGTTGTGCACCCTCCCCGCCGATTCCATCCGGTCCAAAAAATGCGTTGTTCACAAGTTCTTGATCTTCAAAATTCCACGCATGATGATGCTTTTCATTGACACGACCAAACGCACTTTTAAACTTCCCGGCTTTAAAACGTAAACCATAATCAAGAGCACGTGTCGTAAAAAATGCCTCTTCTACTTCTACTGTACCGTCTCCATGAATATGAAAAATAGCATTGGCATCGAAATACGGATCCACAGTAGAACTCATGGCCAATTCTGCATAATTTAAATTAAATCCATCTTTACCATTGTTTTGTATCTCCATTGTCCCAAAACCTGGAATGGCTGCTGAAGAATAGGGTGTATTACTCACATTGCGAGAGGTGTAACCGCCATTAAGAATCAAAGCAATATCAGGTAATAAAGAAGTTACTGTCCCTCCATCACTTTTAGTTGCCATTTTTTGAAGCATCTCTTCATCACTGGCCGTATCACTGATCGCTGTCACAGGAGTTGCTTCAAACATCTCTATACGCTTTTGCATCTCACCAAGCTGTTGCTGTAGTTGTACCATCTGTTTTTTTAACTGCTCTAACTCTGTATCACTTGCCGCGAGTACACCTGCACATACGAGTGAGAGAACTGTTTTTTTAAGCATAGTTTCTCCGTTAATAATAATGATTAGTTTGAAAATAAATGTATTAATTATTAAAAAGAAGGAGGAGCACGTGCATTAAAAGAGGTAAAACAAAATTCTTGAAAAGATGCGACTGAAGATTCGATAGCCCCAAAAGATACTAATGGTAATGGAAGATGAGATTCAAGTATCGGAGCATCCGCACCACTGGCAATATCATGTGCAAAACATTTAACACAATCGCTGTGTTCTGTTACACTATTGTGAATATGCGTATTGGCAAAACTCATCGATGCCAAAAAACACATAATCCAAAAAAATTGCAGTTGTCCACGTTTCATATCAGCCATTATAACCAAAGAGGATGAATGTCATATTATCAATCTCATTTGGTTATAATAACTTATGAAAAGCTCATCGCCTGCCACGCTTGAAATTGTTAATGGCGCATTTAAAACCATTTTTAAATGTACTGGGAAATGGACATTGCACTATCTGAAAGAGATTGCGCTCACCCTTGAATCATATCCAGTAACATCACACATTACATGGGATATTACTAACGTTACCGAATTGGACTCTGCCGGTGTTGCTCTTTGGCATTTGTATTATCGTAAAGTTGAAAAAATGGGATTTGCATCCGAGATAATCGGAAGCAAAAAAGAGCACATTCAACTCTACAACCTCCTCTATCCCCATCCACAAGATGATGTAATAGCACCAAATCGTCCAGGGTGGCTGTATCGTGTCGGAAAAGAAGCCTATTTATCCATTAAAGGAATAGGAACTTTTCTAACATTTTTAGGTGAAGCCTTCACCGTTTTACTTTACAGTCTACGAAACCCTTCTATCATTCGATACCGCTCCATCAGTTCCCATATTATTACTGCAGGATTTGATGCACTTCCTATTATTGCCGTCAGTGCATTCTTAATCGGAGTAGTGGTCGCTTTTCAGAGTATTGTTCAGCTTCAAAAATTCGGTGCTGATATTCTCATCGTCGATATGATTGGAATATCTTTAACACGTGAACTCGCACCCCTCATCACAGCTATCGTTATCGCCGGACGAAGCGGTTCTGCCTTCACCGCCCAAATCGGTGCCATGAAAATGACCCAAGAAATTGACGCAATGAAAACGATGGGATTTCACCCGCATCTTTTTTTAGTCTGGCCGCGCGTTATTGCCTTGATGATTGTTTTGCCCTTATTGATATTTTTTGCTGATCTCGTTGGGATATTTGGAGGGATGGTTATCGCATCTACTCAATCACACCTCTCCTACACAGAATTTATAAATCGTCTGCAAGGGGCGCTGCCCATTAAACATTTCATTATCGGAATAGTAAAAGGACCTTTTTTCGCAATTTTGATTGCGATGACCGGTACCTATCGAGGATTTCAAGTCTCTGCAAATACCGAGAGCATAGGGCAATACACCACGAAAAGTGTTGTTAATGCCATTTTCCTTGTTATCGCATGCGATGCTCTTTTCTCTATTCTTTTGACGGAGCTCAAGATATGAACCCCATTATCATTGAAGCGCGTAATATTGTCACCTCCTTTGGAGAAAACCTTATTCACGATAACGTCAGCTGTACGATTCGAGAACATGAGATCTACGCCCTACTGGGAGGAAGTGGATCGGGCAAATCAACGTTACTTCGTGAAATGATTATGCTGGGAAAACCCTCAAGCGGCACTATCCATATTTTCGGAACTGACATTTCACATTTGTCCCTTGTCGAAGCTCAGGGATTACGCAAAAAATGGGGCGTACTTTTTCAATCCGGTGCTCTGTATTCCTCACTTACGGTGGGCGAAAACATTGCCCTACTCTATGAAGAATACACCGATCTTCCTCCCAAACTCATCCGTGAGCTCATTAAACTCAAAATTGATCTGGTTGGTCTGCCTCAACATGCCATTCACCTCTATCCAAGTGAACTAAGCGGAGGAATGGTCAAACGGGCATCCCTCGCCCGTGCGCTTGCTCTTGATCCGAAAGTTTTATTTTTAGATGAGCCCACTTCGGGACTTGACCCCTTGAGTTCACGGCAATTTGATGCATTGATTCAACAATTACGTGAACTTCTAGGACTTACCGTCGTCATGGTTACCCATGATTTGGATACGATACACCATATTGTAGATCGCTTCTTGTTGCTGGGAGAGAGAAAAGTGATTGCTGAGGGGACACTCGATGAAGTCCTTGCCATCAATCACCCTATAATCGATTATTTTTTTCAAAAGGAAACGCATGGAATCAAAAGTTAACTATACTCTCGTCGGATTTTTTGTCCTTTTATTAACCGGGGCGTTAATTTCCTTTGCATTTTGGCTTGGAAAATACAATGACGATGAGAGACAATACCAACAATACAAAGTCTACATCACCGAGTCCATTTCTGGACTATCCCCGGAAGCCGCTGTCAAATTTCACGGCGTTGATGTCGGCAAGGTGGAAACAATACGCATTAATCCTCTCAACAGTGAAGAAGTTGAACTGATTTTAAAAATCAAAAAAGAGACACCCATTCGAATCGATTCCATGGCAACACTTAAATTTTTCGGAATCACAGGCTTGGCGTTTATTGAAATAGCCGGAGGTTCGAAAAATTCACCCCTTCTCGTGACGTCTAAAAACAATATTGCCATTATTCCAACAGCTCCCTCTCTTATCAAACGGCTTGATGAAACACTGAGCAGTGTCGTAACCAAACTTTCAGATACTCTCGACCATACCAACGCCATCATGAGCGACACCAATACCAAAAACTTTTCCATAACACTGCAGAATCTAAAAATACTGACGCAGCGCATCAACAGCTACCAAGATGAAATTGATGTATTACTCAAGAATTCCATACAAACTGGGAAAAAGCTAGATGAAACCATGCTAAAAGTTGGAACTTCCGCCGATAAAGTAGGCAGTTCCATGGATACCTTTAAAGTAACCATGAGAGACAGTCTCTCTCCCACCATGAAATCATGGGCTGAAACCTCTAAAAAAAGCAATGCACTCATCGATAAAATCGAAACCTCTATGAATCGTGGTGACTATGATCTGCAATCCATCGCATCTGACTCAACCATAGAGCTCAATGCTCTTTTAGTCCAATCGCGCTCATTACTAAGCGAGATGGAACTTACCCTTAAATCATTACGCGAAAGTCCATCCGATATACTTTTTAAAGAATCTACACCCAAACCGGGACCAGGAGAATGATCGCATGAAAACTGTCTTTTTAACAACACTGATTGCATTTATAGTGACAGGATGTTCCTCTCTTCGCCCGTCGTTGCACGAATACACCATCCTTCCCTCGTATGTATCGCATGTTGCGACAACTCTGCCTATCAATGCGGCTCTGAAACTTTCGTCTACTAGAAGCATCCCTTCGCTCACCTCAACACAATTCTATTATCTCAAAGAGTCTTCTCGTATTGATGCTTATTTGTACAGCAGGTGGTCAGATTCCCCTTCCAGTATGATTGACCGTGCTGTGTATTCCTCTCTCCAAGATCAACAGCTTTTTACCACTCTTATTCCCGCTACCTCAAGCGCAACAGCTAATCTACTCTTGGAATCGGATTTAAGAGCCTTTTACCACCGTTTTAGTGACAACTCCAAGAGCGAAGGGTTTATTGATATTACCTACCGACTGATTGATCCAAAAACCAAAAAAATAATTGCCTCAAAACGCTTTGTAATTATAGAACCGGCACTCTCAGCAGATGCACAAGGCGGAGTCAATGCTCTCACAAAAGCAACCCACCAACTCAGTGAAAACACAACCAGCTGGCTCGAAACGGTTGGAAAGGAAAACCAATGGATAAAATAGCCATTCTCTGTTCAGGTGGTGACGTATCGGGAATGAATCCCGCCATCAAACGTTTTGTTGAATATTCCTTTGCCAAAGGGATGCAACCTTATTTTGTTTACAACGGCTATGAAGGTCTCATAGATAATACTATCCATGAAGCCTATTACGAAGATGTTGCAGGAATAATGTCACGAGGCGGGACCAAGATTCGTTCCGCACGTTCAATCCGATTTAAAGAGACTGCTTATCGTGCAATAGCAGCACAAAACTTACTGGATAAAGGGATTACAAAACTGATTGTACTTGGAGGCGATGGCAGTTTTAGGGGAATGGAACGTTTTCATTATGAATCCGGTATCTCGTTTTGCGGGGTACCCTCTACGATTGACAACGATATTAATGGCACTGACTATTGTCTTGGAGTTGATACCGCTCTCAATGTCATTAAAAATGCGATTGATTCCATCCGTGATACCGCTTCCTCGTTTCGGCGCGCCTTTGTGATAGAAACCATGGGACGCAATTGCGGCTATCTTGCCCTCATATCTGCTATTACCTCCGGTGCTGAAGTGTGTTTAATACCTGAAATCCCTATTGATATCACTGAGTATAAGGGCTGCTTTGAATCTCAAATACGCAAAGGTCGTGATTATTTCATCACTGTCATTTCCGAAGGTCTTAAAAATGCCGATGAAGTAGCCCAATGGTTTGAAGAAGAGTTAGGGTTTGAATCACGCGTCACCATACTAGGTCATCTTCAAAGAGGAGGCAATCCAAGCGTGTATGATCGACTTATGGCGTATAAGTTTGTGACTCACGCCATCGATGCGTTACTGGAAGGAAAAAACAACTCCGTCATCTGCTATAGCAAAAGCCATTTTAATTTTAAATCCATTGACGAAGTTGCCCTTAATCCCTATCGTTTAGACGAAGAACTTCTTACCCTTGGACGTGAACAATTTGCTCCATCGCATTGTCAAATGTAACAACACACCTAATTATGAAAAGTAAAGAGAGGTAAAAACTAGAAAAAGAAGATTTGAACTATGAAGAAAACTTCTTCTCATAAAGAGAAGAAATTTGAGGTATTTAGCCGCAAGAAGGGACATTGCCTGAATCCGAACCGTATTCAAACAAGAAGTCGCGCAAATCTTGTGATTGCTCTTTGAAGCTATCACCATTAAAGTACGCAGCAGATTTATCTTTAGCATGTGCTTTGATAATTTTTGCTCCGCCATTAGCGAACAGATCATCCCACTCGTCTTGTGTATGCATAGCAGCACCTTTAGTACCGTTACCATGACAATTTTTACAAGTTTTCAAGTATGTTTTTTGACCTTTTTTGACATCAGCAGATGCACTAGTAGCCATCATACCAACAGCTACAACAGCCGCAAGTAACAATGAAGTTGATTTCATCATACAATTCCTTTTTTTAAATATCAAGAACATCATATCTTAGAAAGAATAAATGGATGATTAATAAATCACATTGACATCACACTTCTTCAGCGATCTCAACTTTTTCTTCTTTAACTTTATTGGCACGCACTTCCAAACGAATCTTATCCTGACGGACTTTTCGGTACGCTTTGTATTGTGCTTTGGTCAGCGCTTCACCCTCAAGGGCAACTTCAGCACCAATCTCTTCAGCTGTACAGCCACCTTCTTGCATCATAATCATTCGTAGCTCTTTTTTCGTCAAATGACGCTTTAACGATGCATACAATTCTCGTTCATCTTCTTCGATTTCAACAGCAGCACAGCCATAAAGACCTACCAATACTTCTCGGATTGTTTTTTCTGGGTTGTAACGCAACCATAGTGAATTTTCTAACATTAGATAAATACCTTCGTAATAATTTGGGTGAGGTCTTTGGTGTCAATGATGACATTGGCCTCTTTTTTAAGAATCTCTTTGGCACAAAATGCCACACGAGTTCCGGCATGAGCGAACATAGAGCGATCATTTGCTCCATCTCCAATGACCATTGTTTCCTCTTCGGTAATCCCGAAAAGTCCTTGCAGACGTTGCAGCATATCCCCTTTGGAAAAATCGAACATCATATCACCACCCACTAATCCAGTGAGCTTTCCATCTTTTTCATGCAATACATTGGAAAAATCGGCATCGTACCCAAGGATACTTTTTGCATGCGAAGTCGCCGAGCGAAAACCTCCGCTAAAACAAACGACTTTAATACCGCGCGCTTTAAGTGCCGCGATTGTCTCGATGGCACCCGGCATATAAGGGAGATTTTGACAAATTTTTTCTACTTTAGAAAATTCTAAACCTTCCAGCAACCCTACTCTCTCACGTAACGATTCAAAAAAATCAAGTTCCCCATTCATCGCCCGCTGTGTAATCGCACTGACTTTCGCCCCGATTCCCAAAGCTTCCGCGAAAAAATCAATGGTTTCCCCATCCATGAGTGTCGAATCAAAATCAAATACTGCTAACTTAATCAAAAGACATAATCCTCTTTGTTATAATGACGCAATTATATCCAAAGGCATCTTTTGTTTGAACCTTTTATCGATAAACTCCGCAATAGTACTTTTATAACACTCGAAACAACTCCTTCGCGTTCAGCTCAGTTTGCTCCCACCATCGAAAAAATTGCGGCTTTGGGATTGGATAAACTCGTAGATGGATTCAGCACCACCGACAATCCGCTGGCTAAACTCAAATACAATGCCCTCTTTGCCGCAATGAAACTCCAAGATCGTTTTGGCAAACCGACACTCGCCACGATGAGCATGCGTGACCGTAACCGTATTGCTTTACAAAGTGACCTCCTCGGAGCCAACGAATCAAACGTCCGCGCAATTCTTGCCCTAACCGGAGACAGTGCCCACTATTCCGATCAGCCTCATGCCAAAGGAGTCTTCGAGGGAAACAGTAAACTACTCCTAGATATTATCACTACTCTCAACAACGGTACTGATATGGCAGAGCAAAAACTTCTCGCTCCCGTCAAAGAGATCTATTCCTTCGCCGTGACCGATTCGTATGCAAAAAGCTCAGCTACGCTGCAAAAGAAAATGACCAAAAAAGTAGCCCACGGAGCCATCGCTATCATCTCTCAACCTATATATGATCTCGAAAATGCTAAAAAGCTGCTCGATATGATGGCGGAAGCAAACCGCGAAAACAATGCTGACTGCGTCCTCGTTTTAGGCTATTTTCCGATTACAAAACTCCGTACTGCGCGATTTTTAGATGAAAATGTTCCAGGGATTTATGTTCCTCAGGCATGGGTCGAAGCGTTAGAAGCGGCTTCACTTATCAGCCCTGAGGAAGAGTACAGCGTCGGATTCCAACTGAGTAAAAATCTTTTCGAAGAGCTAAAAGCTCTCCATCCCAAAATCCATATCATGACGGCTAATCAGTTCGAACTTGCCAAGGCAATTTTGAGCTAACTTCAGCCTCTTTTGGCTATAATCGACTCACTTTATACCAGTAGGAATGACATTTTATGATCGATTTAAAACTTCTTCAAAAAGATTTTGATGCAACGGAAGCTTCACTTAAACGTAAAAATGTGGACAGTGAGCTAATCAATTCTCTTAAAACTCTTAGTGAAACACTTAAAAGCACCAAGCTCGTCTACGAAAGTGCCCAAGCGGCTCAAAATGAGCGCAGCCGTCTTTTTGGTCAATATAAAAAAGAGGGTAAAAATACGGATGAACTTAAAGTAGAAGTTGATGCGGCAAAAGCTCAGTTGGTCGATCTCTTAGAGGCACAGCGTATTGCAGAAGAAGCACTGGAAGCTATCGCCATGCGTGTACCCAATCTCCCAGATTCCGATGTCCCTGACGGCGAAGATGAAAACGACAATATTGAACTCAAAAAAGTGCTCACTCCTCCAACCTTTAGCTTTACCCCAAAAGAACATTGGGAGCTCGCTGAGCAAAATGGCTGGATCGATTTTGAGCGCGGAGTCAAACTTGCTAAAAGCCGTTTTAGTGTCGTGAGCGGGATGGGAGCACGTTTGGAACGTGCACTTATCAACTTTATGCTTGACTTCAACCGTGAACGCGGGTTTATGGAAGTGAGTGTTCCAATGCTAGTCAACCGTCGTGCATTAGAGGGAACAGGTCAACTTCCGAAATTTGAAGATGATTTATTTAAAGTGGACGGCGAAGAGCTATTTTTGATTCCCACTGCCGAAGTGCCGCTTACAAACCTTTATGCGGATGAAATTTTAAATACCACAGAGCTTCCGATTAAAATGACTGGCTATACGTCGTGTTTTCGTAAAGAAGCAGGCTCAGGAGGACGAGATGTACGCGGGATGATCCGTCAGCATCAGTTTCACAAAGTTGAACTGGTCAGTATCACCAGAGCCGATCAAAGCGACGCCGTATTTGAAGAGATGGTCGCGTGTGCCTCCGACCTCCTATTGGCACTTGAGCTTCCACATCGCCTTATAACTCTTTGTACTGGAGATTTAGGATTTGGTGCAGCTCGAACAGTCGATTTAGAAGTGTGGCTTCCGGGGCAAAACACCTATCGTGAAATCAGCTCCGTCTCCAATACGCGAGACTTCCAAGCTCGTCGTGCGAAGATCCGCTACAAAGAAGAGGGGAAAAATGTCCTCGCCCATACGCTTAACGGTTCAAGTTTAGCCGTCGGTCGGACGATGGTAGCTATTATGGAAAATTTTCAACAAGAAGATGGCAGTATCATCATCCCTGCCGTATTGCAAAAATACCTTTAAATATAAAGAATCGCAATGGCTGACGAGCAAGAAGAAATAATCATCATCGAAGAGTCTGACGCTGCTGGCGTTGAGGCAACTGAAGCTAAGGATGATGAGAGCACTAAAGAAAAGTCGCCTTTTTCTAAAAAGAAAATACTTATTATTGCAGGGGCAGTGGGTGTTTTATTGCTTGGAGGCGGTGGTATTACCTTCGCTCTTCTCTCTCACTCAGGCGGTGAAGACATAGCGGCTAAAGAAGAACAGCTCATTTCCTCTAAAAATCCCGAAGAGCCTAAAATAGAACCCAGCGAGCTTGAAAATATGATCGAGCGTGCCAACTATATGTACGCTAACGGAAACCAAGCTGACGCCCTCAAGCTTTTTGAAAAAATCGCACTGTATTCCGAGTCGATTTCGCAATACAATCTGGGTGTCGTGAGGCTCAAAGAAAAAGAGTACAGTTCCGCTTTGGAAAACTTTAAACGCTCTATTTCTATGTCCGAAAACCGTTGTGTCAGCGCGCTGAATGCTGCTGTTTGCTGTCTTCACTTGAAGCAAAAAGAAAATTTTGAGTATTACATCGACTTGGCACACGCCTATTTGAATACCGAAAGTAATTCTCCCATGTATTCTTACTATTATTCATTGATCAATTACTATCGCGGAAACTATTTTGAAGCACTTAGCGCCCTAAATCATCCCACTACCTCTGAGTATCAGCTAACTCAAAATAAACTCAAAGCTTCTATTGATACTTTATATGGAAATTACAATGGAGCCATTGAATCACTTGAAAATCCTATGCAAGAAACTGACTCATTTTCTCTTGGGCTGCTGTATGCCAACAATGGTAATTTGTCTCGAGCCCGTGACTATTTTAACAGTGCAATCATTCAAAGTAAAAAACCTATACAAGAGAGCCTTTCTTTGGTTTTTGTGAATCTGAAGCTAGGACAGCATCAAGAAGCAAGTGATGTTTTAAAAAAAACAAGTGATAGATATCCAGATGATGTTTATACACCCTATCCTCTCAAAGTATTTCTAAAGCCAACACTGTTTAATACCAATACAATCCAAACCGCATATCGAACCATAAATGCAAAAGTCCATCCACAAACTTACCCAAAAATTTTTGCATTTACTCCCTACAAAATTTTCAATGCTAATCAGACTATCAGCTATATCCGTAAAGGAAATGCGAATATTTATATTGATGATATTAAATCCGCCAAAGAATATCTTGAAAAAAGTGCAAATGCGTCTGACGTTGATTACGGAATCGCTCTCGCGGTTCAAAAAGCATTAAACTTTCAGCTCAGAGACGCGAACACTCAGCTTAAAAAGCTTCTTTTAACTCATCCGCAACACTCTATTTTGCAGTACAATTTAGCGCTTACGTACGCTCAGTTAGGTGATTACACCAAAGCGTATGATCATTTTCTTCGATCCTATCATTTGGATGCCAATAATTATCTTTCCGGTATTTTCGCCATCATGACATCGGAAATGATTTCAAAACCAAATCCAAAACTTATTTCAATTCTCAAAGAAAATCTCTCTCAAGAACCAAAAAATGAAGAGTCAGACCTCTACCAGACTCTTTTGTCGATAAGTGAAAACAATTATCCTTCCTCCAGTCGCTGGCTTGATAATCATTACAAAGAGCGTCCTTTATATTTGGTAATGAAAATTATAATTGCTCAAGAATTGGGAATGGAGGAACAAGCAAAAAAAGCTTCCGAAAAACTCACCTACACCCAGCCACATGATGCGCTGCCTCATCTGCTGTACATTGACACCCATTTCAATAATGAAACACCTAAGGCATACGCTCGACTAGCCCTCAATTATCTTAAAAATCAAAAATTAAACAATGAGGATGTCTATTTTGGTCCTCAAATAGTTCGCGATAAGGCCATTGCTATGGCTGCCATTACTGGAAAACTTGAGCCTTTGATACAAGATCTTGAAACGAAACTTCAGACCACGACTGAAAATCGTGCCAATTTAACTTCTGCACTCGCACTTGCACACTTCTACAATCAAGATTTTGAAAAATCTTATGCCCTTTACAACGAAGCTGTTGATACCTATAAGCTCACCGATGAGCGAACACTCTTTACGGCAGCATCAGCTTCTATTGGAGCGCAGCACTACCAAAATGCCATTGCCCTGCTAGAACTTTCTAAAATGACCAATCCCAACTATCTCGAAAATCGATATGCACTTGGATTACTCTACATGCAAGTTCAAAATAATCCCGCAGCCATCATCCAATTTAGCAAAATGGGAAATAGCGGATTTAAGTCCAATACATTCGATTTTAAAATTGATACGGACAAGCTTGCTCTTGAGCCTAAAGATTATCATCCTCTTTAAACAGATCCACTATTCTCAACAATTCTTATCCGACCATCCGTCGAATAAGATAATACGTAGCTCTGAGAGGGCCGTACAGAAGATACATTGCCCCAAGCAACGCCATCCCCTCGATAGGATATACAAACACCATCAATGCGAGAACAATTACCCCGATTAAAAAGCGGGTAAAATGGATAGCACGCATGTTGAGTTTTTTGAAACTTGGATAGCGAATATTGCTCACCATAAGAACCGATAAGAGTACAGAAAGAGGCAAAAGAAGTACATGAATATGAGAAATTTGCTCATATCGTTCCATAAGTAAAATGGCCGTTGCAATCATTATAGCCGCTGTAGGAATTGGAAGACCGATAAACACCGAAGGCTCTATTCGTGACGTCATAACATTAAAACGAGCCAATCTCACTGCACCAAAAATGATAAACAACGCACTGGCAACAATACCAATGCGGCCATATTCATCCCCTATATAAAGATACATTAACAAAGCAGGGGCAACACCAAATGCCACAATATCAGCCAGGGAATCAAATTCAACGCCAAAATGAGTTGCCGTGTTGGTAAGACGTGCAACACGCCCGTCCAGACCATCAAAAATTAAGGCAAGAAAGATAAACCATGAGGCGCTTTCAAAGGAGCTTTGCAGCGCAAGTGATATAGAATAAAAACCAGAAAATATAGAAGCAGCAGTAAAAAAGTTTGGAAAAAGGTAGGCGATGGGCGGAGGGTCTTTACGCATCGAAGCGTCCAATGACGCTCTCACCTGCTCGCACATCAGCGCCTGGATGAACTGCTAAAGTAACATTGCTTGGAAGATAAAGAATTGTTCTTCCCCGAGCTAAGAACCCATAGCGAGAACCTTCTTTCATCTTTTCTCCCTCTTCCCCGTCAATAGCAATTGGAAAACAGCTTCGATCACTCAAATGCTCCATAAAGACCTCATTCCCCGAAAGAGATTTAAAAGAGAGCACTACTTTTTCATTTAATGCCTCAGATAGAGGATGATGAAGGGCTAACGAAACACCATGACGAACACGACAACCTTCCATAACTCCATCAAAAGGAGCACGTAACATGGATACATTCCACAGCCCGTTAAGAAGTGTAATTTTTTTCATCATTCGGTCATTTATAAGCGTCTCTTCAATTCCTAAAACAACACCGTCAACACTGCTGATAACAGACGAGGTTTCGCCCAAGACTGCATTACGTTCAGGATTTCGAAAAAGAATCAAAAAAGCGATCAATAGTGCACCAATTAAAAATTGAAAAAGATGTAATCCCGTCATGATAAAAAAAAGTAAAACAGTAGCAGCCAATACTATTGGAAGCCATCCTTGCTTAGAGAGGATAAAAGTATCAGTGTGCATTGCCATAAAAACTCCTATAGTGCTTTTTTAGGGGATAGCTTTGTTTCAATATTATTTTCTAACTCATATTTTTCGATAATATCGCGAACTTGATCGCCCGTAATATTTTCTTTTGCATACAACAATTCTACCATTTTTTCGATAGCATCGCGATACTCTTCAAGTCGTATTTTAACTTCAACATAACGTTCTTGAAGTGTATTCTTGATGAACTGATCCATCTCTTCTGCCATTTTTTCGCTGTATTCTTTGGCTTGCGTCATTCCGCCACCTAAAAAAGTACTACGCTGTTTTTCAAGCACCATTAATCCGGCAACATCACTCATACCGTACATTTGAACCATTGCTTTAAGAATATCTGTAGCACGTTCTAAATCGTTAGCAGCACCTGTGCTTATCTCTCCGATAAAGACTTCTTCCGCTGATCGTCCAGCGAGCAATACATCAATCTCAGCAATCAGTTCATGCCGCTGCATAAGATACTTATTCTCTTCAGGAGTATTAAGAGTATACCCCAGTGCTGCAAGTCCGCGAGGCACAATAGAGACTTTTGATACTTTTTTAGCTCCCTTGGTCGTTTCCGCCAAAAGTGCATGTCCGCTCTCATGGTAGGCAACAATCCGTTTTTCTTTTTCATCTATTCTACGGCTCTTCTTAGAGAGACCGGCAATCGCACGTTCAACCGCTTCTCGCAAATCAGCTTGACGAACCGTTTTTTGACTTTTTCGTCCTGCGAGCAATGCAGCTTCATTAACAATGTTCGCTAAATCTGCTCCGGCAAGACCTGCTGTTAGGCGGGCAATCTCTTCAAGATCAGCATCACTGTCGATTTTAACACCTTTGACATGAACATTTAAAATATCAATACGACCCTGATAATCAGGTTTGTCTACCAATACTTGACGATCAAATCGTCCCGGACGAAGCAATGCTGGATCGAGAATTTCAGGACGATTGGTTGCCGCTAAAATAATGACTGGTGTATCTGTACCAAAACCGTCCATTTCCGCCAAAAGTTGATTGAGGGTTTGCTCACGCTCATCATTGCCACCCATCATTCCGCCTGCTGCACGACTTTTACCAATTGCATCAATCTCATCAATGAAAATAATAGAAGGGGCATCTTTTTTGGCTTGTTCGAATAAATCGCGTACACGCGCTGCACCGACACCGACAAACATCTCAATAAAGCTTGAACCTGAAACAGAGAAGAAAGGAACTTCTGCCTCTCCTGCAACCGCTTTTGCCAACAACGTTTTCCCTGTTCCTGGACTTCCTACAAGTAAGACGCCCTTCGGAATTTTAGCCCCTAGTTCCACGTATCGACCCGGAGACTTCAAGAAATCAACAATTTCTAAAACTTCTTCTTTTGCCTCTTGTGCACCCGCTACATCATCAAATTTTGTTTTTGGTTTTTCAGAATTGACCAGCTTTTTAGAGCTTCCCATTCCCAAAATTCCACCACCCATACTTTTTTGCATTCGACCGGCAAAAAACATCCAAATCGCAATAATAATCAAGAAAGGAAATAGCCAACCGAACATTTCAGTAAACCAATTACTCTCATTAAAACCGCTGTAATCAATATTTTGCTTATCTAAAAGATCCGTTAATTTGGTATCTTCTCCCAAAATACGACGAGTGGTATACGCTGTTTTACTAGCACCATCAGCACTTAAAGCACGAATATACGTTTGACCAATTGCAACTTTTTCTACTTGCTTGTTGATAATCAGCTTTTTAAGTTCAGCATAACTGACTTCTTGCGTTCGTGTTGCAGATGAGCCATTTACTTTTGAGCTTAAGTCACCGCCATCGCCTACAAATGCTTTGAAAAGCATAATAATGACAATTGAAAAGATGGCAAAAGTGATTAATGGATTTTTATTAAAAAAATTATCATTTTTATTCGATGGAGTCGGTTTTTCTGGTTGTGCCACGTGATTATTCCTTTTTGGTTAATACAAGCGTTACCCATTCGTTTTCAACGATTCGTTCGCTAAGCTCGTATGTTTTGTATGCGCGTAGAACTTTATCTTCATATTTATCCATTATTCCTGAGAGAATTAATATCCCTCCATCGCGTAACCGTTTTTTTAGATCGCTGGCAATAAAAACAAGAACATCAGCAACAATATTGGCAACGATAACGTCATATACCTCATTTGTCTCTTGAATAGGCCCTTCCCATAATCGACGGAATGATAATCCGTTTTGCTCGGCATTGACAATCGTATTTTCAACGGAAAGCGGATCAGTGTCACAAGCATCAACAATGGCTCCTTTACGTAATGCTGCCATCGCTAAAATACCGCTGCCGCACCCAACATCCATAAGAGTATCGCCATCATTTACGTAACTGGCTATGGCTCGCAAACATGACGCTGTAGTTGGATGATGGCCTGTTCCAAAAGCTAATGCCGGATCAATAGCGATATTTAACATCCCCTCTTTTGGTGCTTCCCATGTCGGATGAATGTAAAATGGAGCTATTTCTATCGGAGTAATGCCCTGCTGATATTGAGCAATCCAGTCATTATTTTTTTCTTTGGTCAGAGTTAATTCCAAATCTATCACTTCACCAAGCGCACTTTGAAGCGCTTCAGCAAATTGTTCAATTCCCCAACTCACTGTCTCTAAGTTTTCTTCACTGCGAACAATAAATCCATCATCAATTTCTTCGAAACCGACAGGTATAACATCGGCTAAAAAATCACCAAATAACTCAATATGAGCTGATGGTTTAACCACCAGCATGTAATAATAATCTTGCATTACGCCTCAGTGCCGAGGACTGCTGAAAGTTTTTCTTTGAGGACTTGAGGAGTAAAAGGTTTAACAATGTAGTTGTTAACCCCTGCTTTAAGAGCAGTAATTACTTCTGCTTTTCCGCCTTCTGTCGTAACCATGATAATAGGGAGATCGTTAAAACGAGCATCAGATCGCACTTTTTTAACCAATTCCAACCCATTCATCTCAGGCATATTCCAATCGGTAATCAACATTCCAATATCAGGATTTTCATTTAGAGCAGCCCATCCTTGGAGTCCGTCTTCTCCTTCTAATACCTCTTCGTAGCCAAGACGTGAAAGAGTATTTTTAATAATGCGACGCATTGTTGAGCTGTCATCTACAACTAATAATTTCAAAGCGTTTCCTTTGTAATCTATGTAATTTTAAAGAATAATTGTCCAATAATAGCCAAATGAACTTTGTGTGAAGTTTAAAAAAAACGTTTTAGTTCAATTCTTCCCTCATAAAACGCTTTTCCGACAATTACACCCTCTATTTCGCCCGTTAAAAGTAACGCTTCAATGTCTGAATCATCTTTAACTCCGCCGCTGGCAATGGTAGATACTCCCGAAGCTCTTGCAATTTCAAGGGTAAATTCAACATTCACCCCGCTAAGGGTTCCATCCCGTCCCACATCAGTACAAATAATCGCTTCCACTCCTGCATCCGCAAACAATCGAGCCAAATCAGTTGCCCGCATTTCACTCACTTCACCCCAACCCTCAACCGCTACAAATCCATCAATAGCATCAATACCGACCACGATAGGATATTTGGCCGCCATTGTTTTTACAAATTCAGGGTCACGCAACGCAATCGAGCCTAAAATAATGCGATCAATCCCAAGTTCCAAATAACGCTGGATGGTTGCTTCATCACGAATTCCGCCGCCAAGCTGAAGCTTGACATTACAATTTTCACGAATAGCTCGGATTTGCTCCAAGTTTTTTGGCTCACCTGCAAACGCACCGTTAAGATCGACCAGATGTACCCATTGCGCACCCATTTCTTCAAATGTTTTTACCAATTCCCATGGAGTATCGGAGTAGATTTTTGCACTCTCCATTAGCCCTTTGGTAAGACGAACGGCCTTACCGTCTTTTAAATCGATTGCTGGGAAAATAGTCATTTTTACACCTTTTTTAGATATTTGAATTTCCCACATTCTATGTGGGTAGCTTTAGGGGATTGCAAAGGACATATATGTCCTTACCAGCTAAATGAGCTTTGCTCATTTAGGTGTTTAAGATCACAAGTTGATAAAATTTTGTAAAATTTTTAAGCCGTTATGATGGCTCTTTTCCGGATGCGGCTGAATACCCATTACGTTATCATGCGCGATTGCACTGGTAAAACGGTACCCATAAACACTCTCTCCGATGCTGTCTGCTTCATTGTCACACAAGGCGTGATAAGAATGAACGAAATAGAGATAATGGTCCTTGTCCAATCCTTCAAACAAAGGATGTTCTTTGGTAAACATCCTGTTCCATCCGATATGGGGGACTTTTAAAGGAGTATGAAAACGACTTGTATCAAACGCCACAACTCGTCCCTTAATAAGACCAAGCCCTTCATTGATTCCAAATTCTTCACTTGAGTCAAACAATAATTGCATTCCCAAACAAATGCCAAGAAGATATTTTCCGCTCACGGCATATTCACGAACGGCTTCATTCATTCCACGGCTTTGCAGGTGTTCCATCGCATCCCCAAATGCACCAACACCCGGTAAAATCAGCTTGTCATACGTACACAATTTAGCAGGGTCTGATTCCACCACTACTTTTTCACCAAGTAAATCAAATGCATTTTTTACGCTGGCAAGATTACCTATATTATAATCGACTATTCCTATCAAGGATGCTCCTTATCGTGAGTAAAACGGATGTAAATAGCCAAGCCAACCAACAAGGAAGCGACACCGCCAATAATATAAATTGCATTGAAAAGCATTGCAGGCTCTGTCATAGCAAATTTAAACACTAACATCAGCGCTTCGATTGAGAGTGCGATAATAATAGAACCCAAAAATCGAACCATTGTTTTATGTATATCAGAGGCAGGGTCTTTTTTGGAGCGCCCCAAAACTTCTTCTTCAAAAAGAGTTTTGACCAAATCAAATATTGCCAAAGAAAGGGTAAGCAAGATCGTTGCTTCAAAAATATCTTTAATCTCAATATGCTCTGCATTACCAACTCCATACGCGAAAAAACCCTCTATACCCTTGACAAATAATAGCAATGCAACCGCGGCTAAAGCAACCGAAAAAACAGCATAAATAGTTCTAAAAAATTTACCGGCAAAACTCTCCAATGCTAAAGGATGAGCGATTCGAAGTACTTCATTTAGAGGCATATCAAGACACGCTACATAAATAATTTCACCATTTTCATCAAAAATTGGTTCTGATGCGGTAATGGTTAATTCATCATTGAGCAATGAGGGATAAGGATCGGTAATCGTACAGCGACGCTCATGCATAGCACGATAATAATAGGCTCTGGTGGAACGATTCTCGCCAATATCCTCCTCTTGAATTCTGCCTTTTAGATAGGTAGGACCTGCTTGATTTCCTGCCGCGTCCAATAAATAAACAGCTTCTACCCCTGGCAAATCTCCTTTGATTTTACGGAGACGATCGGTAATGTGTTCAGCTGTTGCAGAAGGAAGGTGATTTGGGAGATTTTTTTGAAAAAGGTAACAAAAATATGCCCGCGCTTTTGGGCGAATTTCAGAAAATTGCTGTATGTCTTGAACAACCATTTTTGCGCTCCTAACCTCTTAATAATTATGCGGATTATAGCTTAGTTGCGCTATAGTTATCCTTATGAAAAGTCCAAATCTACGTATCGCAATCGTCCGTCTCAGCGCACTCGGTGACATCGTCAATACAGCTGTCGTCTTACAAATTATCCATCAGCATTACCCTGATGCCGAGATTGATTGGTTTGTAGAAGAGGCATTTGCCCCTATACTCCAGAACCATCCTCTGCTTCATGAAGTGATCCCTGTCCCTCTCAAAAGGCTCAAAAACACTAAACGCTTTACTCTCTTAAAAGAGATGATTCACACTCTAAAATCTCGTAAACGCTATGACCATATTATCGATGCGCAGGGTCTGCTAAAATCAGCCATTATCGCCTCTTTTCTACCCGGGAAAATACACGGTTTTGACCGAAAAAGTGCTCGTGAAGCAATCGCTTCGTGGTTTTATTCCACTACCTCATCCATCCCTTACGAAATAAGTGTAATACGACGCAATGTGATGGTGATAACTGAAGCGTTAAATATCCCTTACTCCGACGCGCTGATAGAGCAAAAAGTTCCTGTATTTGATAGTTCCACAGCCTCGCATGAAAATAAAATTGCCCTTGTCATCGGGGCATCGTGGAAGAGCAAATGCTATCCCAAAGAACACTTTGCCACACTGTGTGATTTACTTCCCTACCCTTGCCATCTTGTTTGGGGAAGCGCGAGTGAATACGATGATGCGGTGTGGATACAAGAACATTCCAAGAATGCTATTGTTACGCCTAAAATGTCCCTAAAAGAGCTGGTGGATTTTATCGCAAACTGTACGCTCACCATCGGAAATGATACAGGGCCTACTCATATTGCGTGGGCGATGAATCGTCCCTCTATAACCCTGTTTGGTCCAACCAATGAACGGATGATTTACCCAACTCCTACTAATATTGGAATAAAATCTCCGTCCCACGTGGATATTTTTCACATTAATCGTAATGATTTTTCGATTTGTGACATCAACCCTCATCTTATTGCTACTAAAGCCAAGGAAATTTTATAATGGGATATCGCCTTTTTTTACTCTTAGATTCATTCTTAATGATTCTGCCACAGCGTTGGCGTAAAAAGATATTTACATCGCTTGCTTCACTTGCTCATCTTCTCGCTTTTTCACGAAATCGGATCATTCAAGCTAATGTAGATTTTGCTTTTAAAGATGAGCTCACTCTGACTCAAAAAAAAGAAATTGAGAGCTACTGCTATCGAAATTTAGCCATGAATTTTTTACAAGTAATGGAAAACCGACGAAACAATGCCGATGATTTACAATCTCAAGTGACTTTTCAAAACCGTGAAGTTGTTGATGCCCTTTTGCGAGAAAAACGCGGGATTATTTTTGTTTCCGCCCATTTTGGGAATTGGGAGCTTGGAGGAGCTGCTCTCTCTTCTGTCATTACCCCTGTTTCCTCAATCTATAAAGAGTTTAGCGCTTCTGAGTTTGATCCCTATTTACTTCAGGCACGAACAAACCATAAAATGCAGCTTGCGGAAAAAAATGGAGCGCTTAAACATATTGCCAAAGCCCTCAAAGGCGGTCGCTCTATTTTACTTATGATCGATCAAGCCAGCAATGCACGTGCAGGGGTAAAAGTTGATTTTTTAGGGCATGAGACGTACCAATCTTCTACCCCTGCTGCGTTATCCGCAAAATTTAATGCTCCTATCGTCGGAGTTTATATTGTCTCACTCCATGAACAGCACTATACGATTACGTTTGAAAATCCCATTGAAGCAAAAAGCAATGAGGAAAAAGACATTTTAGACGCCACACAAGCACAAGCCGATGATCTTGAAAAAGTAATTCGCACCAATCCAAAGCTCTGGTTTTGGTGCCACAAGCGGTGGAAGGGTGAATTTAAAGAAATTTATACCGGATAAGCTGTTTTTAGTTCTTTGTACAACTCATCAGGTGTCATCTCAGGATTGTTTTCCCATGAAAGTTTCATTACGGCGTTGTCTTCCAATCCGTTCCAAATTTTGATATAACTTCCCTCTTTATATCCATGGTCTTGACGGAATTGATTGAGGATATTTTTGCCGACATAGAGACGATACAAGTGTGTCGTATTCAATGCACCCAAATACGCCAGCTCCAAAAACTCTTCAACTATCGCACCAATCATCTCTGGAGAAATCGGAATCAGTGAAAGACGCATAACGTTTTCGATTTTAATCATCAGGAGATCATCTCCGCCAAAAGGAAGCGGTGTTTCACCGTTTAACTTTTGATATTCCGGTGTATTGTAAATTCTTTGTGCCAATTCTTCCACTGCTTCCGCACCATTGGCTTTCGTAAATTCCAATACTAAACTCATCACAAAATGCCAGACATCGACAATCTCGATTTGCAAGTTGGCATAATCCGTCGGTTGAGCAATACTTTTCCAGTGTTTCCATCCGAATGAATCAATCATTTCGGCAGATTCCATCGTAATGCATCGGCGCCAGTTGATTATTTTGCCGTGCTTCGTTACCCCTTTTTCCCAACCAATTCCGTTGGTAGCATCATTGAGTTGTTGCTGTAATGTCAGCATACTAAGTAATTTATTCATGCTTATCCTTTAAAAAGTTTCAAATTATAGGTAAAATTCCCTATGCAAAAAATTATCTGCCAAAAATGTATTTATTATTTCGTCACATGGGAAGCTAATCAGCCTCACGGATGTAAGGCGTATGGATTTAAAAGTAAATCTATCCCTTCTCAAATCGTCCTAAACTCAAGCGGCAAACCATGTAGTTTTTTCGAACCTAAGAACCTCGTTTCCAAATAAGTTTTTTACCAAAACCCAGTGTATTATCGGTCATTTTAATCTCATCAAGGCGTATTTTCCACAATGTTGGATTCATTATCCGTGCATACGGAAAAGCTTTATAATAAAACTCTTTTCCCTCATCACACAACGTCATCGTACCTTTAAATTGTATCCCTTGAATCTTTCCGACCGTCTTGGTTTCAAATGCCACTGTTCCTGCAACGGTATGATTTTTTACTACATTGCTACCATGCAGTGTTTGGGTATCCGTTGCCACGATAAAAGAAATTTCTTCTGAATCATACGCATAAAATAAAGAACAACACCACAACTCATCCCCATAGGTTGCCAATGAAAGCAGATGATGTTTGGCGATAAAATTTTCAATTTTTGACGTTATAGCTTCCATTATTTTTACCGAATCGCAAAAGCAAGCGCAAAAGTCATTATCGACATAAAACACAATGCGCCAAAACTCATCCAACCAACATACCGTGAGCTTAGAACCAATGCAATTATCCCTTTCAAGAGATTGTTGCTCCCGATAGAAATTAAAATTGCACACATCACCGTATTGGGAGTAATAGAATACTGAATGTTAATTAGAGAAAGGATAAAGGGATCAATGTCAGTAAAGCCACTGGTAAAGGCCAGTACATTCAATCCCGAAATCCCATAATGAACGATGAAATAATGAGTTGCTGTTGTCATGATGACAAACATAATTGCAACAAGCAATGCCATTCCAAGCTCAAGAGGATTAATATTTATCTGCGTACCATTCTCATTACCAAGCAGATTACTCCCTTTATGCTTTGAGAGCATGTATCCTCCTAAAAGCGCAATAGAGCCAAGCAGTCCCAGAGGAAGAGCAATGCTTTGAAATAATGTAAAATTAAAAAAACCAATCATAACCATTAATCGTACATGCATCATTCCTGTTGCCAGCATAATGGCAGAAATAAACGTATATTCATCCGAGGCAATGACCTTTGATTTACGAGCCAAAACAACGGTTGTCGCTGTTGAGGAGTAAATCCCTCCTAAAATACCGCTAACTAAAAACCCTTTTTCTTTAAAAAAATAATGTTGAAGCAAATAGCCAATATACGATATTCCCGATACAACGACGACTGCCATCCAAATTTTACTCATCGACATCGGCAACCAGGATGCAATCGGGGTAACCGGCAATAACGGCCAAATCACCGCACTTAATAGCACCCATTTGGAAAAAGTAATCAATTCACTTTTATCCACTTTTTCGAGTAGTATTTGGACTTTAGATTTGGAATTGACAACAAAAATTATGACAACAAATATCAAAGCAATCAGCCACAAAGGCTGTGTCATAATCATCGGTGCATAGGTATATACCAATAATGCTACCAAAAGACTGATAATCCCTTTTTGTTCTTTATGGAGTTTACTGTAATAAAAGAGACCAAAAAATATTGCCAAAATTCCCAATCCGGACAGATAAAGCCGTAAGGTAGGATCGAGAACATAAAGAATATATCCAAGCATCCCAATAAAGGTATATGTGCGCACGGTTCCGATAAAATAGGGATGTTCTAATGTCCGTTTGTATTTTCGCATCTCTAATCCGGTTAGAAAACTCAGTATTAGGGTTAAAATAAAGCGAAAATACTCTGTTTCATAAAAAGGATCTATGGATTCAACTATCATTGTCTCTCTTTTAAGGCAGTGCCTATTTTTGCCAATGCAATCTCAAGAACAGAGGAAGAGACCGCAAAATTGAGCCGCATAAATCCGGAACCTTCACGACCGAAACTAAGCCCTGCACTCAGACCAAGACCAGCTTTTTGAATAAAAAATTCTCGTAATTCACGATCACCAATTCCCAGTTTTCGGCAATCAAACCAAGCCAAATAGGTCCCTTGGGGAGGAATAAATCGTATCTGCATATTTTGAGCAGACCATTGAGCTATTGTATCTCTATTTGTTTGCAAATGATCTATAAGTGCTTTGTGCCACTCTTTTCCATGCGTATAAGCAGCTTCAAAAGCCACATGCGATAATACTGCTCCATCACCAAAGTGAACAAGCCGACGCTGCCCATCATAAAGATCACGCAGCTTTTTCGAAGCAATGCAGACCGTAGAAATTCCGAATCCGGCCATATTAAATGTTTTTCCGGGTCCTAGAAGTGTTACAGTACATTCAGACAACTCGTCCGAAAGCGATGCAATAGGGATATGAGTATGCCCCTCATAAACGATATCAGAATGAACCTCATCACTGACGATGACAATACCATATTCAAGACACACTGTGCCCAAAGCCAATAATTCGTTCTTATGCCACACACGACCTATAGGGTTATGAGGAGAACACAACAATAGTATTTTGGTTTTTGGAGTGATTTGTGTTCGTAATAATTCACTGTCGAAACCATATTTTCCCTCACTGTTTTGGGTCAGCGAGTGAGTAATAAGATGTCGATTATTCTCATTAACCATCGAAAAAAACGGTGGATAAACCGGGCTCATCACGATGATCTCATCGCCCTCATCACTAAAAGCACGAATAGCACATCCGATAGAAGCAACAACAGAGGGAGAGTAGCTTAGCCATTCACGCTTAATTTCCCAATCATGATGTTCATGTATCCATTTAGATTGAGCTTCATAAGCACTATCCTTCATTATTTCATACCCGAGGACAGGGTGAATCAATCGTTCTCTTACCGCATCCAAAACACATACGGGAGTAGCAAGGTCCATATCTGCCACCCACATCGGCTGAACATTATCGGTTCCAAAAAGCTTTTGTCGCAAAGTATACTTTTCAGCATTCGATCCACTGCGATCTATCTCTCCAAACTCATCCATATTGTTTTGCCCATGATGTGTACATTTCTGCTATACGAGTATATTTTTGAGATTCAGATTCACCCTCACCTACTACATACCGAAATCCTGCATGCTGAATAAAATGGCGGCGAAATGCGTATCGGGATTCTCGTACAATCTCATTACCTGTAGATGCCCACGAACCCCCTTTAATCATATTGTGTTTTCCGTCAAAGGTAGGTTCTGAAAAATCGTCGTACCATGGATGCGTTGCAAAACCCTCGAATCCATCCATCTGTGTTTGCGTCCATTGCCATACATTTCCTACAACATCATAGAGTTTTCCGTGAACAAACGTATCAATCGGAACCGAAGAAGCATAATGGGCAAAATTCAGGTTAGCATTGCTGTCATCAAAAATATCCTTTGAAATATCTCCTTGATCGACCATAACGCGCCACTCTGCTTCTGTAGGAAGACGATATACCGCTCCATCTTGTGCGCTTTTCCAGCGACAGAACGCTTCCGCTTCAAGTGCGTTGACCTCAACTGGCCAATTATAGGGCATATCTATCTCGCACGTTAACGCACGGTATTTAAAACTTCCATCATTTTGAGGAATCCAAAAAGGGGGACACGTCGCATTACGAATACGTAAATATTTTAGCCCTTCATCATCCCACCATCGCTGTATGCCATAACCATTGGCAGCTACAAAATCCATAAATTCACTATTACTAACTAAATATTTAGATGCCTCAAAATCTTCCACATGATACGTTGCCGTTCCATATTCATTATCCCAGCCATACAATCCGTGATCATCCACACCTTTTCCAAGGTGGATCTCCTGAGCATCGAAGCCTACCATCTCGTTTTCTATAGCATCACCCCATAGTGGACAAATCGGAAACCGAGCATCTTCTCTAATAAATTCCAAGGGCATTTGATGATGCAGCACACTCGACGTTTCGATATGAATCCGTTCGTGTTCTATTCCCATCCAAATCGCCCAAAACGGGTCTGTTTTGATTATGGGCAATGTCATTGGTAATGTAGAAATCATTTCATCAACGCATGCACGAACACGGTTACGATATTCACGTACTTCTTTCACGCTCGGCCACGCAAAGCTTCCACTCTCAGCGTCCCACGTCATCTCATCCACACCAACCGCAAACAAGGACTCAAACTTGGGGTTAATTCTCTCCTCCATTGCACCTGAAGCAATTAATTTATTCACATAAAAAATAGCGGTATGGGCAAAATAAAAAATCATAGGATGACGCGTTGGTTCAGACTGGCGATAAAAGACTTCATCCGATTGTAAAAGATCAAACAATGATTCAAAAAGATCAAAACTTTGATGAAAATAGTGACGCAATTGAATCCGTGTATTTTCTATATTTTTTCCATCAAGTCGCACTGACTGCATTTGCTTCACTATCACGCTCTAAATCCTCTATATACTAATTCAAATTTCCCTATTGTACCTTAGAGACTCTTATAGAAAAAACTTGAAAAAAAAGGAGACCAAATAATCAAAAAAATGATTATAATTACAATATCAAAAAGGTATCAAAAAACATCAATTAGGAAACAAATATGGCATTTGAAAAAGCGTTACAAGACATGAGTATTAAAAAACGGATGAATTATCTCGTTAGCGCGGCCACAATGTCCGTTATTGGTGCTGCCGTATTCGTATACTTTGCCTTTAGCAGTTTAGAGAGTCAATACAGTGAGCTTCAAGAAAAAACCATATCAGGAGCCATGAACGCGCTTGAAATCGAAAAAGATCTTAACTACATCAGTCGTACCAGTCGCGATATTATGCTGGGTGGTGATTATAATAAAAATATTGATAAACTTGAAAAACATATTGATAAAATTCATACCGTATTTATTGAACTGGATAAAAGCGCGAGCGAACCCGCTGAACAACAACTTATTAAGGATGCGAAAGAGAGCACCTCTGCCTTTTTAGACAACTCGCTTACAATGATGAAGTCCCTCGATGCTGCAACAATTTCTAGTAACTCTACTGCAATTTATGCAAAATACAAAAAAGAGTTAACTCCTTATGCAGATGCTTCAAGAGACAAATTTGAAAAAGTTGTGGAACTCAAACACGAAAAGCTCAAAACAGCTTCCGAAAGCCTTCACTCTCAAATCACATTCTATAAATTTTTTGTCCTTATGACAGGATTTGGTGTAGCCATTGTTATTTTTATTTTTGCCAGTATGATCAGCAGTTCGATCACCATTGCAATCGAAAAGTTTACACGCATTATTGCCAGTATCTCAGAGGGTAACTTCAAACAAACATCCGTTAATGCTCCCGAAGGTACGGAAATGGGAATTATGGGAAATGCACTCGGACAGCTCATAACTCAAATACAAAATCTTATCCATCAGATCAACACATCCATCTCTGGTGCGACTAAAGGAGATTTTTCACATACCCTTTCAAGCGTAGGAATGCATGGAGAGTTTGTGGATGCTATTGAAAACGTCAGCACCAGTATTACAGTTATGAAGATGCAAGATCAGAAAAAACGTCGAGATTCACTAAACTCTGAACTAAGCCAACTCAACGTAAAAGTGACAGAAAGTCTCAGTGTCATCCAAGAAAACCTTCAAAGTAATATCCAAGACCTAAAAGCAGTAACAAGCGCAACGACCACAGCAGCTGTTCTAGCCAATGACAGTCGAGACACCATTTCCATTATCATCAATGAACTCAATATGCTCAACGAAAAAGTAAGCAATAATAACGATGCAATCGGGCATATTGCATCCCGTGCGAACGAAATTAACTCCGTGATTCAACTCATTACCGATATTGCTGATCAAACGAACCTTCTAGCGCTCAATGCTGCTATCGAAGCTGCTCGAGCAGGAGAACATGGCCGAGGATTTGCTGTTGTTGCTGATGAAGTACGTAAACTTGCAGAGCGAACCCATAAAGCAACGGGAGAAATTTCCGTTTCGATCAATTCACTCCAACAAAATATGTCTGAGATTCAAACCAGCGCTGAAGAGATGAATGAAGTTGTTGCACGTTCCAGTTCAAGTATTATCAGCTTTGAAGACACTCTGGTTCAGCTGAGTGAAGGCTCATCCAATATTGTGACTTCTTCTCACAATATGGAAAATAGCTCGTTTATTATTTTAGCAAAAATTGATCATATTCTTTACAAAGCACGTGCATACAACAGTGTCATGGTCTGTGACCAAAAACTTATTGCTATGGATGCACATCAATGTCGTCTTGGTAAATGGTATGACGGTGAAGGAAAAGAGCGTTTTGGTAAAATGGGGAGTTATGAGCAGATCAAAGCACCTCATGCAGTTGTTCATCAAAATGCTAACAAAAATCTCACTTTCATTGCTCAAGGTGAAGAGAACATTCTCAACAACAGTAGTGAAATCATTTCAAACTTTAAAGAGATGGAAAATGCTAGTGAACGACTTTTTGTACTTATGGACAATGTTCTTATTGAGAGTCGGTAAATTTTAAACCTCAGAGAAATTTTAAGAAGCTTCCCACATGGTCGGAGCGACCTGACTCGAACAGGCGACCTCTACCACCCCAAGGTAGTGCGCTAGCCAAACTGCGCTACGCCCCGATCAATAAATGTGGAGTGCAAGAATAATCGAAACTTTATTAATCCCACCTAAAAGTTACTCTCGATATACTCTGCGTATGCAAATCGTACTCCCACCCATTTTACTGCCGAATCCAAAAGTCACCGCCTGTTTTACGACTCGGCATGGTGGGGTATCACACTCGCCCTATACCACCGCGAATCTTGCATTTCATGTCGGTGACGCGCTCAACGATGTTCTCCAAAATCACGATTTACTTGCGAATGTTTTGGGTTATGATCGAAGAACTTTAGTGCACATGTCTCAAATTCATTCAGATACCATCATAACTATCGATGATACGCACAGTTTCGATACCCCGCCCCAATGCGATGCGCTTATAACCAATCGCACTAATACTCCTCTTATGGTGATGAGTGCCGATTGCACTCCTATTCTGATCTACGATCCGATCCATAATGCGATAGGAGCTGTTCATGCAGGGCGTAAAGGCGCGCTTAATAAGATTCTTCCTAAAACACTCCATGCTATGAAACAAGCATTTGGAACTCAAATCAATGATGTGCAAATCGTACTAGGCCCATCAATACATGGATGTTGCTATGAAGTCAATGAAAACATAGTCAACGAAGTAATAGAAATGGGATACAAGGATGCAATACGAAGGGAAAAAGAACGAGTCTTTTTAGATGTCAATACTATTTTATTACGGCAACTGCAAACGTTAGGAGTAAAGGAAGAGAGTATCGAAGTGATTAACCATTGCACCTCATGCAACTGCGATACTTACTTCTCCTATCGCGCTGATGCACAGCACACGGGACGGATTGCGGGAGTGATTATCCTACGATCCGCTTAGCCAGCTGGTGAGGAAGCAATCCAAGGGATTCTTCTACAAGCAGTGTGTTACCATGCTTTATAAATTCATCATCGTATTCAAAACTAACTACCTGAACATCCCTGATTTTTTCTTCGGATAACCATTCAAGCAATGCACTTCCAACACCGCCCATGCGTGCTGAATCACTAAAAACATACCATCTTTTATGAATCTTAGACATTCGTATCAGCATTTCAGTATCGAGAGGTTTTACAAAACGCAAATCAAGCAAAGAGGGTTTTTCCTCCATAAACTCCATAGTTTGTGCCGCACGTCCAACACCGTTCCCGTATCCAATAAATAAGACATCAGAGTCATTGGAAATTAACAGCTGTGATTTTCCTGTCTCAAAAGGAAGAGACTCTGGTACATTCGCATCAAGAAATGCCCCTCTAGGATAACGAATGACACACGGTCGGTCATATCCGGCTGCATACGCCACAATCTGATGAAATGATTTTTCATCACGAGGAGCACACAATGTCATATTAGGAATCAGGCGTAAAAAACTAATATCAAATGCCCCCTGATGTGTCTCACCGTCTTCGCCAACAATACCGGCACGGTCAAGAGCAAAGACAACCGGTAAATCCATTAAACATACGTCGTGGATCACTTGATCGAATCCACGTTGTAAAAAGGTCGAATAGATCGTACAAAACGGTTTAAACCCCTCTTTTGCCAATGCAGCCATAGAGGTTACGGCATGCTGTTCAGCAATCGCAACATCCCAAAAGCGTTCAGGATATTTTTCCATTAAAGCACTTAGTCCTGTTCCGCTTGGCATTGCTGCTGTTGCTCCCACGATTTTCGGATTATGATCAGCTTGATGCATAAGCGCTTCTGCATAGATTTGAGTAGCATTTTTAGCAGAGCTTTTAGTATTAGCCGTTCCGCTTTTTAGATCAAAAGGAGAAACGCCATGCCATTTTTCATGCTTACCCTCAGCAATCTCATACCCTTTTCCCTTAATCGTCTGTACATGAACCAAAACAGGTTTTCCCATCGCTTTTGCCATGCTCAAAATATCAATAAGCGATTTAAGATCATGCCCATCAACAGGACCAATATACTCAATCCCCATCTCTTCAAACAGTATTCCCGGAGTAATGAGCTTGAACGACTCTTCAAACCGTTTGGCGAGATAATGTGCACCTTCTCCGAAGTTATCTACAAACTGTTCTGTTTTCTTTTTAAAACGTTGATAAAATGGACTTGCCATCGCAGAACTAAGCATCCGACTAATTGCCCCGATTGGTTTGGCAATGCTCATCTCATTGTCATTAAGAATAATGACCATCGGATATTTTCGATCACCTAACTCGTTAAGCGCTTCGTACACCATCCCAGCAGAAAGAGAACCATCACCGATCAGGACAACCGGAATACGACTCTCCTGCTCATTTTTAAGGGCAATGGCTTTTGCTGCTCCCACACCTAAAGATATCGACGTTGAGCTATGTCCTGCAACGAAATAATCAAAAGGTGACTCAGAAGGTTTTGTATAACCGCTCAGTCCGTCAAAGCGGCGTAGGGTTGAAAATTCTTCCCATCGATTTGTAAGAAGTTTATGGGCATACGCTTGATGCGAAACGTCAAAAATAAACGGATCTTTTGAGGAATCAAATACTTTATGCATCGCTACGATTATTTCCGTAGCACCCAAGGTAGAACTCAAATGCCCCCCATTGGTACTGACAACTTCCAAAATTCGATCTCGAATTTTTTGTGAAAGTGCTTTTAACTCATCGTGCGTAAAATTTTTAATGTCCATTGTCACCCTAATCATGATTCCAGCAATAACGATCTTTTCAATCGTTCAAAACGTTTTTTAATTTGTGAGTCAATATTACCCATATCACTAATAGCAACTACTCCGCCAGCACTGATAGCACGATCCGATAGTACTTCAATATTCTTAAGAGATCCTACTTTTTCAGAAATTACACCATGGTCGTTTGGATTCACTCGTAAGGTAATCTTTGCGGCATCACTGAGTTCTTCGATCAAAGATTCGGAGAGTTTAGCTGCGATTTTTGCACTATTTTCCTGTGTCTCAATTCCAATAACTTCTTTGGCAATATCAAGAGCAGTATGCGTCAACTCTTTTTTAATCTCGCTAAGAGAAATAGAAAACTGTGCAGCTGCATCTTCCAAGGTCTTTACAGACAATGAAAACTGATCTTGCCCTTGCGTATTGCGTTGAGAATTTTGCATCTGTTCTTGCGCTACTCCGGCTAAAAATCCTTCATCATAACCGCTCTTTTTTGCCTCTTCAAGTCCCTGTGCATGTTCTTCTTGAAGACTTTCAAGACGCATCTGCATTTTGATAAAGTTCGAACTCATGTCATCCGCTTTTTTTAACAAGGATTCAATTAATTCATCTTTTGCAGACGTTGATTCACGGTTTTTATCTCCTGGTGAATCTGCTAAGACAGGACGTTGAAGTTCAAGTTCTTCATATGCTTTTTGAACACTTGTCCCGCTCAATCCAGTCAAAATCTTAAACTGATATTTTCCAATTTCATGTCCCGACAAGTTATCTTTGGTAATCACAACATCTTCGATCATAGCTTTAGTCAATCATCTCTTCAGATGCACCTAATTCCAATACACCTTGCTCAGCAAGTGCTTGAACCGCATCTACAATTTTACGTTGAGCTGTCTCGACTTCTTTCATTTTAACCGCACCCAAGAATTGCAATTCTTCCACAAACGTATCTTTTGCTCGTTGGGACATACAAGAATAAAACTTTTCTTTAAGATCTTCAGGAGAGCTTTTGAGTGCCAGCATAAGATCATTTTTATCAACCGCTTTAAGAATTTCGCGAACCGCATTCACATCAAGACCTGAAATATCTTCAAACGTAAACATCATTTCTTTAATAGAAGCAGCAAGTTCTTGATCCAGTTGCTCAATCTGAGACAATGTCTCTTTAGAGACTTTTGCGCCTAAGCGGTTAAAGACATCGGCAACCGCTCTTGGACCACCCACTTCAACTTTGTAGCTAGCCAATGATTCAAGTTTGGACTCAAGAACTGCACTCACCCGCTTAATAATTGCAGGAGAGATATCTCCCAGTTTTGCCATACGAATAACGACTTCGCCTCGCAGTTCAGGACTAAAAATATACAATGTTTCCGCAGCTGCAGATGGATCCATGTGGGCTAAAATAAGCGCTATCGTTTGAGGGTGTTCAGTTGTGATAAAGTCAGCTAATTGCTGTGGTTTGATTTTGGCTAAGTAAGCAAAATTTTGAGAACCTTGCATCGTTTTGCTCAAACGTTCTAAAACTTTTTTAGCTTCATCAGGCCCAAGGGCTTTGTATAAAATCTCTTTCGCATATTCCAAACCACCCGTATTTAAATACTGATTAGATTGAATAATCGCATAAAATTCTTCTAAAACAGCGGCACCAATACTTTTTTCAATGGAGTTATTGTTTGCAATATGTTTTGAAATTTCGGTAATAGATTCAATATTCATACGACCAAAAATTTGTGAAGTTGCATCTTCTCCCAACTGAATCAACAATAGTGCTATTTTTTCTGCCATTCCCATTTCATCGAAATGGGCCTGCTGCGGTTGGCTCAACGTCATATTAGATTCCTCTTTCCCTACGTATTACGCAATGGTGCTGCTTCTTCATTGATAAGTGCTTGAATCAATGACGCAATTTCATCAGGACGTTCTTCAGCTACCTCACGAATTTTTTCAAGTAATACATCATATTTTAGCTCATCTTCGTTAAAGCCCTCACCAAGCCCTAACTGATTTTCAACTTTTTTGCGCATTTGCTGTACTTTTTCAACAAGGTCTTCATCCTCATCGTCACTAATTTCCAATATTGGCTTTTCAAACTCTTCTTCTTCTCGAGTAAATTCCAACATTCGATCGGCAAAAGGAAGAATTACTTTCTTGTAGGCAATAAAAAGTATTATAGCAACTAAAATGTATTTTAGTACAGGCATAAATGGCTCGATGTAGGTCGTCAAAAATGCTGATGTTTTAGATGCAGCATCTTTAGACCCTAGACTCCCCTTAGTAGCTTGAAACTCAAAATTTCGTACCGTCACTAAATCTCCGCGTGCATCATCAATCCCAATGGATTGCTTCGTCAAAGACGTTATGGCATCAAGCTGCGTTTGATCAAGTGCAACGTATGCCATTTCATCCCCAGTAGCTGCACTCTCTGCTTTTTTTGCTTCATACTTTCCATCTACTACAACGGCCGCCGTAATACGCTTAATTCGTGCAAATTCCATTTTAGTGGTTGAAACCGTTTTTGAAATTTCAAAGTTTGTTGTCCCCGTTGTTTTTTCATACTTTTCACCGCTGCCAGCTAATCCTGACGATCCATTAACATCAGATGGGCCAATATTGCTCACAGCACCCGGGACTCCTCCCACAGCCGCTGGTGACGCACCGTCACGTTTTTCTTCGGAAGTTTGTTCGCTTCGCACTACGTTTTCTGGGTCATATTTTTCAGACGTTGAACTTTGTTCCGAGAAATCATATTCAATCGTTACTTTAGCAACAACTCGGTCTTTACCGCCTATGAATGGAGCAAGAACATTAATGATTTTTTCCTCTTGCTTCTTTTCTTCTTTGGTTTTATACTGTTGCTGCATTTGAGACAGTTCACCCATCATCGCATCGGAATCACTATCCCCTAAACTTTCACCGTCGGAATTGATCAACGTAACATTTTCAGTTTTAAGCTTTGGAACAGCAGCAGCAACAAGCTTTTTTATCCCTCGTATCTGCTTGGGAGTAAGCTTTCGATCTTCGTACAATTGAACCATCACCGATGCTGAAGGAGGAACTTCCTCAGAAACAAACAATGTCTCTTTCGGTAAAGCTAAAGAGACACTTGATTTTTCTACCGGCGAGAGTGAGTCAATAGAACGGGCGAGTTCCCCTTCCAATGCACGTCTAAATTTTACCTCTTGGTCAAAATTAGTTGCACCGAATTCTTGTTTGTCAAAAAGTTCAAATCCAACATGACCTTCTTTTGGAATGCCCATTGAGGCAATCGTAATACGCTCTTTGTAGACGACCTCTTTAGGAACTTCGATCACATTATCGCGCGGAATTTTATAAGGAATTTTGTCTTTTTCAAGTTGTGCAACCACTTGTGCTGCATCCTGCGGTGTCAGAGATTCGAATAAAACCTGATATCCTTCATCCTTGGTTGAAGGTGAATCAGACGTATATACGACCAAAAAAATCAAAAAACCGATAATTCCTGCAACTGCAGCACCAATTATCGTTTTTTGTGCTTGGGTTAATTTCCCAAAAACAATCACAAGTTGTGAGAAAAGTGCTTTAAAATCCATTCTTTTGAATGCCTACTTTACAATAAAGGTTCTGTTAGTTCAAAAAATCGGTCATTTTGTATTGATGTACCGACGGTTACGCGAATAGCATTCAATCCATAACTGCTTAAATCTCGTATAATCATACCCTTTTTTAACAGTTCTTGGGCTATTTTGGATGAATTTTTTGTTTCAGGAAGTGATAATGTCACAAAATTAGTATAACTGTCGATTATAGCAATCTTTTTTGATGCCGCGAATGCTTGATATCGCTCCATTTCTTTAAAATTATCGGCAATACACTCTTGCACAAATGCCTCGTCTTCAAGAGCTACAGATGCAGCTTCAAGAGAAAGAGTAGTAATATTAAATGGCGGACGAACTTTATAGAGGGCTTCAATAATATTGGAGCGAGCTATCCCGTATCCTACTCGCATCCCACCCAATCCATACGCTTTTGAAAAGGTTCCTAAGAAAAGTACATTCTCAAACTGAGCTATTAATTCTCGTGGATCTATCGCTTTTTTCGGATCTTTAAATCGTGCATACTCCATATACGCACCATCTACGATAACAAGTGTATCCGAATCAATTTTTTTGATAAAGGTAAGCATTGATTCAGCATCTATTGCATCCCCTGTCGGATTATTGGGAGTACAAAGAAAAATAATAGAGGGTTTGTGTTCAAGATAAAGTGCATAAAATTCGTCCATATCATGCTCTCTTGAAGCGGTACGAATAATTTTAGCCCCCACTTGTTTGGCATAAATTTCATACATTGCAAAGGTTACACTGTTCATAAGCACAGCTGCGCCTTGATGGGCTTTGGCATGAATTGCAAATTCGATTACCTGATCACTTCCTGCCCCGATAATCAGTTCATTAGGTTGTATAGCATATTTGCTCGAAAGAGCATTTTTGAGCTTTATCATCGAGTCATCCGGATAAAGAGCCATATTATCAATAATTGAGCGTACGGCCTCTTTCACTTTAGGTGAACAACCAAAAGGATTTTCATTACTTGCCAATTTAACAATATCTGCTTTATCTATTCCATATTCACGAACAACAAGCTCGATTGGTTTACCGGCCTCATAGCTTTTAATCGACTCTAATGTGCTGTTAAATTTCATAATTCTCCCTTTACATAGCTTCCAAGCCATGTTACTTCATTGGTATGTTTTGTCATAATATTTTGAACTCTCTCTTCATCGATATGCCCAAAAAAGTCGATAAAAAACCAATAAGCGAACCCATCATTCTCTCGTGCAGGACGGCTTTCAATTTTACTAAGATTAATCTCTGCTTTATTGAAATCTTCCAAAAAGTGAAACAATGCCCCTGATTTTTGAGCCTCTTTTAATCGAACTAAAATTGAGGTTTTATCTTCACCGCTGGGAGCATTTTTAAAATCACTCAGTATAAAGAAGCGAGTAGCATTGTTGTGAGAATCCTCAATGTTCTCAAATAATGTCGGTATCCCATATAACTTTGCCGCAATATGAGAACAAATTGCAGCCGCTTCAGGATCTTTTGACGCCAAGACGGCTGCTTTTGCCGTTGATTCTACAGGTATATGCTCAATTTTGTCCAATCCATGCTCAAGTAAGAATTCTCGGCACTGACCAAAGCCTTTGTCCTTTGAGTAAATTCTCTTAATATCATGCAATTTTTCAGCTTTACTGACAAATGCCATATGGATCGGCATATACAATTCTGCGACGATCTTAACACTGCTTTTACCCAGTAGATCAAGTGTTTCACCCACTACACCATCTCGAGAGTTTTCAATAGGGACAACCCCAAATTTGGCGCGTGATGCTTCAAGCGTTTTAAAGACCGCATCAATGGAACCAAGTGAGAGGTATTCACTCATTGCCCCAAAACGTGATTCAGCGGCTTGATGAGTAAAACTCCCTTCAGGCCCTAGATACGCAATTTTTTCAGGAAGTTCAAGATTGCGCGCTACGGCAAAAATCTCTAAAAAAATTGCTTCAATCGCTTGAGAGTTCAGCAAACCGCCCGATTGCTTACTATGAGCACTTAAGCGGTCAATAATCGCTTTTTCTCGCTCTGGACGATAAACCGCACCTTTTGTTTCGTGCTTAATTTCCCCAACACGTTGTACTACTTGCATACGTCGATTTAGAAGTACGATAACTTCATCATCCAATGCATCAATCGCTTTTCGGCACTCTTCTAATGTGTTCATTTACCCTCCAATACTGATTGCATATCCGCATAAACTCCGTCAGGTTTCAGATTAATCTGTGGAAGAATTTCTTCACGTGTACGATATTTTCCACTTAAAACAAAAAAGCACTTCATGCCCAAAGCTTTTGCACCCATTAAATCTCCTGTTACATCATCACTAATCATGGTCACATCAGTAAAAGAGGCACTGCTTTTTTGTTGCCTAAGAGCCTGCAATGCAGTATCAAAAAAAGGACGGCTTGGCTTCCCAACTACGCGATAAGTTGTCGATGTTGCAAACTCCAACATTTTCAACAGTGCACCAACTCCAGGATAGCGTTTATGATTTTTCACATAAAGTGATGTTTCATGCATTCCAATCAGCTGACAACCACCCAAAAGAAATTCAATCATCTGAGCATATTCTTCATGATTAAAATTTTCTTTGATCGAGAGAAGGACTGCAGCAGGTGAAACATAGTCCAGTTCATACCCCATAGAGGTTAAAACATTTAAAAATTCAGCCGAACCATACGCTGCTATTTTTTTTTCTTTTGACAGCTGAGATTCCAAAACCATCAATGGATCTAAATAATGGCTGGATGGAATATTCAAACCTATCGAATTAAGATATGCCAAAAACTCAGAACTTACATATTTGGTACTGTTCGTAACAACCATATAAGGTATATGAGAAAGATTCAAATAATCAATAAAAGCAACTGCACCACGAATGGGTTTTTTAGTATTATCATCGATCAATGTCCCTTGCACATCAATAAAAAACATTAAAGGTACTCGCGCTCTAATGCAATAAGATCATCGAAACTCTCACGGGCTCGAATAAGACGAGCCGTACCATCTTGATAGGCTACTTCAGCCGAGCGTCCTCGAGTATTGTAATTGCTTCCCATTCCAAAACCATACGCACCGGCACTGTGTACAACCAACACATCATTATGCTCTAACATAGGCAAAGGATATTCTTTCGCCAAAAAGTCACCGCTTTCACATACAGGACCGACAACATCCGCCAAGGATGCTTCACCGCTTTTATCCAATGCTTCGATCCGATGATACGCATTGTAAAGACTGGGTCGAATAAGATCATTCATTGCCCCGTCAACAACCACAAATCGTTTTTGACCATTTTTCTTTTCATATAAAACTTTAGTCAAAAAATAACCGGCATTCGCAGTCAAAAAACGTCCTGGTTCACAAATAATCGTGACATCAAGACCTTTAATTGCCCCTAAAATTGCCTGCGCATAGTCATAGGGCGTGATCGTGATTTCATCATCGTAACGAACCCCTAACCCACCGCCAATATCAAAAAATTTAAGATCAATATCAATCGCACTCAATGAGCGCATCAAATCAGCCACAATGACAGCAGCTTCATAAATAGGTTCAAGCTGAGTCAGTTGGCTTCCGATGTGAAAATGAATACCGACAGCATCTAATGAATCCGAATTTTTAGATCGAATATACATCCGTTTCGCTGCATCAATCTCAACTCCAAACTTGTTATCATGCAATCCGGTGGAGATGTAGGGATGCGTTTGGGGGTCAATATTCGGATTAACACGGATACTGATACGTGCTTTTGTATTCAGCTCTTTCGCAATCATTTCTACTCGACCCAATTCCGCTTCACTTTCTACATTGATATAAAGAATATCGCTACTAATCGCTTCACGAATCTCGTCATCACGCTTGCCCACTCCGCTGAAAATAACTTTATATGCAGGAATACCGGCCATTAACGCACGGCGTACTTCTCCAATAGAGACACAGTCAGCCCCTGCACCCAAAGAGGCAAAATGTTTGATGACGCTCAAGTTGGAATTGGCTTTAACTGCGTAGGCAAGAATGGATTTTCTCCCACGAAATGCTTCTTTAAGAGTCTCAAACTGCTCTTTCATTGCATCAAAATCATAAACATACAACGGTGTCTCGTAGGTTTGTACCAAAGATTGAAATGGGATCACGCTACCCCTTTTTTTACTGAATTTATTCGCGATTTTATCCAAAACGAGCTTAGATGAAGTGCACTAAGGAAAGCAAGTATTCCAATCGGAGCTATAATACCTATTTCTGGAGAAAAAGTTTTGTTATTTGCGAGCTCTCCACTCATAAAGAGTAGTCCCCATACGATTAACGTCACCAATATGGAAGCGAAACTGTATAAAGAAAGATTACTAAACCGTGATCCCATAGGGGCATAGGTAAAAATTAGAATAATCATCATTAATGCAAACCACGGTGTTAAAAAATTACGATACAAAGAACTTTTCACTTTTGAAAGATCAATATTTTGGGACTTTAACAATGTCATTGCATCCAATGCATCTGTAATCGTATAGTTAACTTTTCCTTCATAAATTTGATCCAAGATTTTAGGTCTAAAATCGTGCAGCACTCGAATATTTTCCTCATCTCGTATCGTGATACCGGCTCCCTTTAAATTCAATGTTGCAGGAGGACGAACAATGTGGGCACTTTTGATATTCCAATAATGATCTTTATAATAGGCGTCTTGCGCACTTAATACTTCTTTAAAATTACCTTTCTCAAAACTAAATACTCGTATTGTATGCGCCTCTTGGCTCAGGGGATTAAGTGTTCCAAAGAAAATATAATTCCCTTCATGGGTAAAAAATAAATTATTGGTTGGGGTCAAAAACTGCGATGATGTACGTAAATTATCAGCATATTCATTTGCTCTGGCAAAAGAAGTCGTATGTGCCGCAATATAGGCAGATAAAAGAGTAATAACAACAAAAAGAATAGGTGATAGAACTTTTATCCGAGAATACCCAAGGGCATAAAAGGAGGTCAAAGCATTAGAACGTATCAATTCAATAATCGTAGTAATAAAGGCAAATACTAAAGAAATAGGGACCATCATATCCAAAGCATAAAGCCATTTATAGACCCCATAAATGATCATCAAATTCGCAGAAGCAGGAAGACTTTCACCGTTATTGAGCATATCAAATCCGAGCATAAATCCCGTCAACGCAATAACAATAATCAGACAATAACGAAGATATAAAAACGATACCGTTTTAAAAAAAAGCATATAAAAACCTACTAACTAAATGGTTTTTATTATAGCGTTAAACCTTTGATAGAACACTTTGATGAAACCTCATCACATTCTAAGACAAGCAGTAATTCGACTGCATCGGCTGCCTTACTAATCCATTCTTTTAGATGAGCTTCTTCAAGATCAGAAAAAGGGTGTAAAACATAATCAGCCACTTGAGACTTATGCTCAGGCTTGCCAATTCCCATGCGTACACGAATATAATCAGAACCAATCGCACTATCGGCTGATTTGAGACCATTATGTCCTCCATGTCCTCCACCTGTTTTAAAACGAAGTGTGCCAAAAGGGAGATCTAAATCATCATGAATAACTATGACATCATCGATCTTATAAAAGTTTTTAACTGCAAGAATTGATTTACCGGAAAGATTCATATAGGTTGTAGGTTTAAGAAGAAAATGTCCAGCCATTTTAAACAATTCCCCATAAAAGGAACTCTTTGAAACATCATGAACAGTATGACGACGACATAACTCGTCAATTACTCTAAATCCAATATTGTGACGAGTGAGAGTATACGCCGCTCCAGGATTGCCTAGACCGACGATTAACATACTTATTTTGCTTTAATGATACTTAGAACTGATACGCGATCCGAATCAGTAAAGGTAACATTTGCAACACTTGCAACGTCACGAACCAATACAGAATCACCCAAATCAAGTGGTGCTACATTAATTTCGATTGCGTTTGGCAAGTTTTCGATTGCCGCTTTAACGCGAAGACGTTTTTTAGCAACAAACAACATCCCTTTGTTTTTCATACCGATTGGAGTACCAACTGGCTTTACAGGAATATTATAATGAGTTACAAGACCTACTTGAGCTACCATCAAATCAACATGTAACAAATTTCCAGAAACTGGATGAGACTCATAACCCTGAACAACAATGTTCATCTCGTTACCAGCAATGCTAACAGGAAATGCAATACTCTCTTTATTACGAACAGTACGGATAAAATCGTTCATTTTGAACGCAGCATTGATATTTTCAAGCCCTTTTCCGTATATGTTTGCAATAAGATAACCATCACGGCGAAGCGCTTTTGTTGCAGGCTTGCCAATACTCTCTCTAAGAATGCCTTCTAGCATAGTGTGTCCTTTGGAAATAAAATGAGGCGAATTATACTTAAAAATTGTTTAAAATACTATAAACTGTATTTACCCTTTTAATCCGATAAACTCTTCTTCTCTGAATTCTTTTGGCATATCTTCTTTTCCAATTTGATTTTTATCAATCGTTCCAGCCATTCCTTCCATACGAAGTTTCAAATCCGATGCTGAAGTAGCATAAGCAAGAGCATCTTCCCGAGAGATTGTCCCGGATAAATACAAATCTAGAATTCCTTGATCAAAGGTTTGAGATCGATAAAGCTCTTTTCCTTCAGCAATCGTATCAGGAATTTCAATATCTCGATTTTCTGCAATTAGCTGTTCAATACGTGCGGTTCGTACTAATACTTCTAATGCTGCAATCCTCTTACCATCCACTGTTGGGATAAGGCGTTGAGAAATAACACCTTTTAGCACTGAAGAGAGTGTCATACGAACACGATTTTGCTCCATCGATGGAAATACCGAAACGATACGATTAATCGTTTCTTTAGCATCCAAAGTATGAAGTGTTGAAAAAACCAAATGCCCTGTATCCGCAGCATGAAGTGCGATTTCAATTGTCTCCATATCGCGCATTTCCCCAACGAGGATAATATCAGGATCTTCACGCAAAGCTGCACGTAGTGCCCCACCAAAGCTGAGAGTATCTTGTCCGACACTACGTTGATTGACAATACACTTTCGGTCTTTATGAACAAACTCGATAGGGTCCTCTATCGTAATAATGTGCTTACGCTTAGTCCAGTTAATCTCATTAATAAGCGCTGCAAGTGTCGTCGATTTACCGCTTCCTGTAACTCCCGTAACCAACACTAATCCCCGCTCCATTTGAGCAAAACTGTGAACGATATCAGGAAGATTTAGCTCATCGATGGTTAATATTTTTATAGGTATCAAACGAAAGACTGCTGAAATCCCTTCCATTTGGAAGAAAATATTAATACGAAAGCGAGTGTTTTCATCAAACGGATAAACAAGATCCAGCTCTTTTTTTTCAACTAATTCATGAAAACGCGTACGCAATAACTCTTTCGCAAAAATTAGAGCATCATCTTTGGAAAATATTTCTCCCGACAAAGGAATGATTTCTCCATTTACCCGTGCACGGACGACAGCATTTGCTTTAATATGCAAATCACTTCCACCCGCATCGACCATACGACGTAAATAGCCTCGTATTTTTTTCAGAACTTCAAAGTTCAGATCGTCCAAATTAACACTATGCTGTCCTTCATCTATCATTTTTTACTCCAATGCACTTAAAATTTCACTAAAGGCTGTTTTGAAAGCATCCAATCCTTCTCGTATCTGCGCTTCAATCACTCCGTCCATATCCACACCAGCATCTCGTACTTTTTGCTTATGCGCTTCTATCTTCTCATTTGCAATTGGGAGCTTAATAATCTTATCACCTCGTGCGACATACGCTTCAATCGTTGCAATAGGTGCCGTATTTATACTGTTGCAAGCAAGTAATTCATCAATATAATAAGATGCTCTTAAATCATCTCCCTTAACCCCAGTACTTGCAAAAAGAACGCGGCATTTTGGTACTTTCAATGCCTCGACTTTATTATAAATCTCTGCGGCATTCATAATCCCCATAAGGCCTGGTTCAATACCTGAGACTACTAATTTTTCATCGATAGCACGATCGATTCGACTCACAAATACACTAATAACCGTATCTACAACAGAGCCTGCCTCTTGAGCCGCAGAGGCAAATGCATCTGCACAGTGCAGTGCTTGATTTTCTGAAAAAATCAACGTTGCGTTCACCGGGATATTGCGAGAAGCCAAGACTCTCATAGCGCCATAACCGGCATCTGTTGCCGGAACTTTAATCATCACATTTGGGCGACCGATACGTTCATACAATCTCACACCTTCTGCGATTGTCCCTTGCGTGTCATCACATAAAAACGGATCAACTTCGATACTCACATACCCGTCATCCCCTGCATCGTATAATGGTCGCAAAATATCTGCTGCTTTTTGAATATCGAAAATAGCAAGGCTCTCGTATTTTTCTTTTGGAGCTAAAGAAGAGAGGGTAGCAAGTTGTTCTTTGTATGCATCAGAAGTAAGAATAGCATTTTTAAAAATAGCAGGATTTGAAGTCGCTCCATTAATAATTCCTTGCGAAATTAGCTCTCGAAACCCTTCATCCAAAAAAGTTCGCTCAATAAAATCAGCCCATAGTGAAAAATGAGAGGTAGGAATATACATAGATCTTAGCTCCAAGCGTTAAAGTAAAACGATTATGCCAAAAAAATATTTAAAATAGGGGTTATTCCCAATGATGAGATGTAAAAGAATCACGCACATCATAAAGACGCTTCAAAAAATATTCCCTTGACACTTCCACCGCTCCTAGGCTTTTCAAATGAGAGGTTGGCACTTGACAATCAATGAATTCAAAATCCCATTCTTTTAACTTTTCAATCAATACAGAAAAAGCTACTTTAGAGGCATCCGTTACATGCGCAAACATCGATTCTCCACAAAACACTTTTCCCACACTGACACCGTACAATCCACCCACTAAAACACCATCTTGATAGGCTTCAACACTATGAGCGTGACCCAATCCATGGAGGACCTCATACCCTTCAATCATCTCAGGGACAATCCAACTCCCCTGCTGCTGTCCTCTAGGAATTTTTGAACATTCACGAATAACTTGTGAAAAAGCCGTATCGAATCGAATCTCAAATTGGGATATTTTTTTACGTAAGGAACGATGCAATTTAAAATCAGTGAGTTCTAAAATAAGACGCGGATTGGGAGACCACCATAATATCGGGTCACCAACACTGTACCAGGGGAAGATTCCGTTTCGGTAGCCCAGCATCAGCCGCGAGGGAGAAAGATCACCACCATATGCCACAATCCCCTCTGGTGAAGCATCCAGAGGGTTAGGGAAAGAGAGATGATAGGATAGTTTTGGAATCATTTACGCCTGATAATCAAAAATAAGGTTACCATCAAAATCAATCGTCACTTTACCACCATGAGTGAGCTTACCAAAAAGGATTTCATCCACCAGAGGATCTTTGATTTTTTCTTGTATTACTCTGGCCAGAGGTCGTGCCCCCATTGCTTTATCATACCCTATGCGAGCTAGATAGTCTTTGGCTTTTTCACGTAATACAATAGAGACTTTTTTCGGCTTTAGCTGAGCATTCAGTTCACGAATAAATTTATTCACAATCCCTTCCACAACCGATGAGGGTAAAGTATCAAATTCAACAACCGCATCAAGACGATTACGAAATTCAGGAGTAAAAAATGACTTTAATGCTTCATGTCGTGAAATCGACGCATCTGCATTGAATCCCATCACAGTCCGTTCAGTCGCGCCGATGTTTGACGTCATAATCAAGACTACATTGGCGAAATTGGCTTTGTATCCATTATTATCGGTCAAGGTTGCATTGTCCATCACTTGAAGCAGAATATTAACCAAGTCAGGATGAGCTTTTTCAATCTCATCCAATAAAAGAACCGTATAGGGATGCTTACGAACCACTTCACTCAAGAGTCCTCCCTGCTCAAAGCCAACATATCCGGGAGGAGCACCGATAAGACGGCTGACCGAATGTTTTTCCATGTACTCTGACATATCAAACCGTTCAAAATGAATTCCCATCGATTGAGCTAGAGATTTAGCCATTTCTGTTTTTCCAACTCCAGTAGGTCCTGAAAATAAAAAGGACGCTATTGGCTTGTTTGGTTGCGATAGACCTGCATATGAGCGTTTAATAGAACGCACCACTTCACTTATAGCCTTATCTTGCCCAATAACGAGAGTTTTTAGCTCCTCTTCCAAACCTGCAAGGCGTTCTCGATCATCACCACTTATTTTGGAGACGGGAACACCCGTCATTTTCGAAATAATTGTCTCTATATCATTAGGAGTCACCGTCGTACGCTTATGACGATGCAGGTGAAACGATGCACCCGCTTCATCCATCAAATCAATTGCCACATCGGGTAAAAACCGATCGGTAATAAATTTTTTAGAGAGTTCAACTGCACTTCGAAGTGCTTTATCAGTGTATTTTACGCCGTGATGCTTTTCATACCGTTCTCGAAGCCCTTTGAGTATTAAAAAACTCTCCTCTTGCGATGGCTCATTTACATCGATACGAGCGAACCGTCGGCTTAAAGCTCGATCTTTTTCAAAAACTGATCGATATTCTGCATGGGTGGTTGCCCCCATACATTTGAGATTTCCGGAAGCAAGAGCAGGTTTTAGCTGATTAGATGCATCCATACTGCCACCGCCAACAGCACCAGCACCTACAATCGTATGAATCTCATCTATAAATAAAATAGCATTAGGATGCCCCTGAACTTCATCAATAACTGCTTTGAGCCGTTTTTCAAAATCACCACGGTATTTTGTTCCTGCAAGCATCGCCCCTAAATCCAAGGCAAAAAGCTCTGCATTTTCGAGAAGTTTTGGAACATCCCCGGAAACGATACGAAGTGCTAGCCCTTCCGCAATCGCCGTTTTACCCACTCCTGGTTCGCCGATCAGAAGGGGATTGTTTTTACGACGGCGGCAAAGTGTCTGAATAGCACGTTCGATTTCGTTGGCTCGACCAACCACGGGATCAATTTTCCCTTTTTTAGCCTGATCTATCAAATTGATCGAATATTTTTCCAATGCACCTTGGGCTTCTTCACTTTGCATAGGGGAATCAATCTCTCTATGCGAAATCGCTTCAAGCAAGTCAACCCGACTGATTCCATACTCTTCAAGTAGCAAACATGCATACGTATGCTGTTCTTCATACACTGCAGCGATAAAATCACCCACATCAGCATGCTGTTTTTGAGCACTTTTGACATGGCGCATCATCTCATCGATCATCCGTGCGAGGGCTACAGTTTCAAAAGGCTCTTGATTCACGTCTTCTGGAAGCGGCTCAAGGGAATGCATTAAATAATTACCCAAGGCCTCACGAATAACTTCAATCTCTCCGCCACATGCTTTAATAATCGCAGAGCCTTCATTTGAGTTGAGTAAAGAGAGCATCACATGCTCAATTGTGAGATATTCATGACGCTGATGACGAGCTAATGCAATCGCCTTTTGAAAAATTGAATTTAATTCTACACTAATCATCAAACTTCCTCCATCACAGCTTTCAATGGAAAACCACTCTCTCTGGAAAGTGAACCCACTTGCTGGATTTTTGTTTCCGCAATCTCATAGGAATAAGTTCCGCATAAACCTCGACCGTTTTGATGGACCTGCATCATAATCTGATGCGCTTGACCATAGTCTTTACGAAAAATACCAATTAATATATCAATCACAAAATCCATAGACGTATAATCGTCATTCAACAAATAGACATGATATTTTTTTGGCTCTCGAAGATCCAAAGAATTTTCAAGACTGTGTTGCGTTTTTGTACTCACGATTATCCCTAATTTAAAAAAATTACTTTAACAAGCCTAGCGTGTCGTTTGGCTTAAAGAGATGAATTACGTGCCAGAATAAAATCGTTAATAATATCATCGGGATTTTCAAGTCCAATTGAGATACGAATCAATCCTGCAGTTACTCCTAAAAATTCACGCGTTGATTCATCAAAATCGCGATAAATCGTTGATGCCATATGAAGCCCCAAGGTTCGAGAATCTCCAATATTTGCAGTAATAGTAATCAATTTAGAGTGATTTAAGAATGCAAATGCTGCTTCCTTATTCCCCATATCGATTGTTAATAAGGTTCCGCAACCTGATGAAAATTGTTCTATATAGCGTGTGTGATGAGGGTGTGTTAGTAAAACAGGATGATTGACCGTAAAACCTTGCTTGTCTAATGCTAGTGCAATTTTTTCTACACTTGAGACGACTCTGTCCATTCGTAGTGGTAACGTTTCGAGTCCCAACATCGTTAAATAGCTGCCAAATCCATTTGCAGACATTCCAAAATCACGCAATGCGCGCTTTTTTGCATTTGCAATGAGCGCCATTTTCCCCATTTTTTTGATAAAAGGATGAACTTCGAAGTAACGTTCTCCCTTAAACTTATCATCACCCTCATGAATGGTACGAAATACTACAGCTCCACCTAATGATGACGCATTACCGGTAATAATTTTGGTGGTTGAGTAAACGATAATATCCGCCCCAAGATCCAATGGCTTGACACTCAGCGGTGTACATGTATTATCAACCATTAAAACGATACCCTTGGCATTGGCAATATCAGCAATTGCTTTAATATCAGGAAGACGCATATTTGGATTTCCGACACTCTCTAAAAAGAGTATTTTTGTTTTATCCGTGATCGCTTCTTTAATTGCATCCAACTCATCCACATCAAAAAAACGGCTCGTAATCCCAAAGCGTGGTAATGTTTCCGAAAAATATGAATACGTTCCGCCAAACAATCCTCCGACACTCACAATCTCATCTCCGGACTTCAAAAGACTAAGCGTTGCCATAGCTGTAGCACCCATTCCTGATGATGCCGCCACTGCACCGATACCACCATCCATCTGAGCTAAAATTTGTTCCAATTGACCTGATGTCGGATTACCCATACGTGAATAAAGCGGCTTTTTGACGGAACCGTCAAATATCCCTTCTCCTGTTTCACTGTCTCCATATCCAAACGATGCCGAATTAACGATAACAGGGCTAATCGCCCCCTCTTTTTTTCCTACTTGCTGAACAAACTGTGTTGTATACTCTTCAAAGTGATTCATTATCAAACCTATAGTAAAATTGTAATAACTGCCTTTAAATCTCGAAAACTCCAGTTTTCGTAGCTTTAGGGGGATGTAAGGGACATTTGTCCCTGCCATTAAAAGGGCTTTGCTCATTTAATGCATAACATCAGTTAAATGTCACCAATTATATCTAAAAGAGCCAAACCTTGCCTAAACGTATTTTCATCACCGCCACCAATACCGATATTGGTAAAACCTACACAACCTTGCAGCTTCTTGATACCTATACCAAAATGGGGTATCGTGTAGGAGTATATAAACCTATTGAAACGGGTGTAAATGGCTTGCCTGCTGACGGAAGTTTACTTTTAAAACATGCAGTAGCTCTCAATCCAGCTCTTAAATCATTAAAACTTTCAGATGTAGTAAGCTTGGCATTGCCTCTTCCCGCCGCTCCTTACATTGCGAATAAAGCAGCAAGGATTGATTTGAAAATTTTTGATAAAGCGTTGGAAAAAATTGAAAAATTTTGTGATATCGTCATTATCGAAGGAGCTGGAGGACTTATGGTTCCGCTGGATGATGAGCTTATGATGCATGATTTAGCAACGCATTTTAAAGCAACAGCACTGCTTGTGACGCACTGCCGTCTTGGATGCATCAACGATACATTACTGAGTTTAGAAATGCTAAAACAGTTAAAGATACCATATTTATGGACATTTAACTGCCGCCAAAATGATGAAAGTTTTAAACAAACTTCGCTACCCTATTTTAAAGATAATTTTGAATCTCTATATTTTATAGGACACAATACACCAGCCGTGGCTCAAGCATTATTGGATAAAATAAATTCAAATAACAAGGAAAGTATATGCGACATCTAATCCGAACCGATGACTTTTCAATCGATCAAATTAATAGTGTGCTGGAAGATGCCTCTCATTTTAGTGATGGGCACTTTGACCCTATCTTACGAGAAAAAATCATCATAACCCTCTTTTTTGAAAACTCTACAAGAACAAAAAGCTCATTTGAAATCGCAGCAAAACGTCTAGGTGCTGAAGTCGTCCATCTGGATGTCCAAAAAAGTTCTACACAAAAAGGGGAAAGCCTCGTCGATACCGCTCTCAACCTCGATGCCATGGGTCCACACGCAATGATCGTACGCCATGCCCATGCCGGAGTCCCCAATATTCTAGCAGAGCATACCAATGCTTCGATAATTAACGCCGGAGATGGCGCGCATGCTCATCCCACCCAAGCACTTCTTGATCTGTTTACTTTCAAAGAACATTTTGGGGATCTCAAAGGGAAAAAATTAGCCATTGTCGGTGACATTAAAAATTCTCGCGTTGCCAACAGTAACATTGAATTGCTAAGACGATTTGGGATGGAGATTACCCTCGTAGCACCACCCCATTTTCTTCCTTCAACCACACTACAAACGACACATGATATCCATAATATTATCGATAACGTAGATGCTATCATGAGCTTACGTACCCAAACCGAACGTCATTCACATCAAACATATGGATCACTCAAAGATTATGCCAGTGATTTTTGTATCACCAAAGAGCTTATCGGAAAACGTGATATTATACTTTTGCATCCAGGACCCGTTCACCGAAATATCGATATTGATGATGCAATGCTAAAAGATCCGCGATGTAAAGTTCTTGAACAAGTCAAAAATGGGGTATCGATCCGCATGGCTGTATTAAAAGCTCTTATTGCCTAATGTTTGATCGTCTTAGTGAACTCGTATCGTCTGGAGTTCCTTGTTTTTTCTATACCAATTTTAAAGGTGAAATCCTCCATTGCTACGCTTTGGATGAGTTAAAAAATCATGATATAGAATTTAGTTTTAATGAAGTAAAGCCAAGTCAAAATTCTCCCCATAAACCTCTAAATTTCCCCCTATCAAAAGAGCTATACGAAAATAAATTCAAAGCCGTACAAGAGCATATACGTGCAGGAAACACCTATTTACTCAACCTCACACAACCAACCCCCATAGAAACGACATATTCGTTACGAGAGATATATACAATGGCTTACGCACCCTATAAGCTCCGAATTAAAAATAAATTTGTTTGCTTTTCACCAGAACCCTTCATTACCATAGAAGATAATACAATAAATACCTATCCTATGAAAGGGACTATCGATGCATCAGTTCCTAATGCGATTGAAACAATTTTAGAAGATTCGAAAGAGCTTGCGGAACACACCATGATTGTCGATCTTTTGCGTAATGATTTGGGAATTGTCGCAACGGATATACAAGTGGAAGAATTCCGAACCATTAGCACCATTAACACAGGAAAAAAACAACTTCATCAAGTCAGTTCTCATATCAGCGGAAAATTACCGTTGAACTGGCGCGAAGAGATTGGTAAACTGCTCAAATCATTACTGCCAGCAGGAAGCATCAGCGGAACCCCGAAAAAAAGTACCGTTGAGATAATAGAAGAAATTGAAGAGTATAAACGAAACTATTTTACAGGAGTATTTGGTCATTATGACGGAGAAAACCTCTACAGTGCCGTAGCAATCCGTTTTATCGAAAATATTAATGGAAAGTTGGTCTATAAAAGTGGTGGTGGTATTACAGCTGAAAGCGATTGCTTCAAAGAATACCAAGAGATGCTAGATAAGATATACATACCATAAAGAATTGATAAAGTAAAAAAGAATAGAGCACATAAACAAGAAGTTAGTTATAAAGAGGATATTGACATTAAAAACAGTAAGTAAAGATTGATTTAGAAGAAGAGGTTGAGATTAGTTTCAAGAGTGATTGATTGTAAATGAAGTTGAAGGATTAAATCCGAGGCCAGGCGGCGACCTACGTTTCCACACCTGAAAGATGCAGTATTATGAGCGAAGAGGGTCTTAGCTTCCGGGTTCGGAATGGGACCGGGCGTTTCCCC
>CAIMUF010000033.1 GCA_903844635.1 uncultured Sulfuricurvum sp.
TAAGCTAAACAATAGACCTAGAAAGTCTTTAAATTGGAAAACACCCAATGAGGTTTTTTATGGATTAGTAGCAGCGGCTTAAGCTAAAAATAGGTATGATTTTTTAAGTCAAAAAATTGCACTTCAGATTTAAATTTTGGTGATGAAGCATCATCTGATCTTTTTGACGAATCAAATTAACTTGCATTTTAACTTCATCTTCGAGTTCTTTGTTAAATGTTTTCAGTTGCTGGAGTAGTTTTCGCTGTTGTGTAATATCTGTAAACGTAATGACTACACCATCTAGTTCTTTGGTCTCAGCATTAAAAATGGGTTCTGAATTTGCAGAAATCCAGTTGAGGCTATGATCACTTGTGTAAACGCCTTGGATATCATTATGAATAGCAATTCCAGTCATGAGAGTTCTCCATGAGGGATGAGTGTTTCCCGGATAAGGGCTTCCGTCTTCATGTACGACGTGCCATGAGGGATCCATCGGAGTTTTTCCCTCGATTTGATCGACGGTAAGACCCAGTACGGTAGAAAAAGAGGGATTAGTATAAATAAATTCTCCCTTAGGGTTCATCACCAATATCCCCTCAGACATACAGTTCAAAACAGTACGAAGAAGATTTTCTTTTTCTTTACGATCGGATATATCTGTCATCGATCCTCCCATTCGTATGGGGGATCCGGTTTCATCAAAATACGCTTTTCCATGATCAAGAATCCAGATGTAATGATTGTCTTTATGCCGCAGACGATATTCAGCTTTGTAAATAGGAGTTGATCCACTTAAATGGCTGTTAATAGCCTCCATAACAGCATCAAGATCATCAGGATGAACGCGTGATTTCCATGATTCCAGACTTGTATCAATTTCATTCTTTCCAAAACCAAGAGTTTCTTTCCAGCGAGGTGAATTATAAAGTTTCCCTGTTGGAATTTCCCAATCCCAAAGGCCATCACTAGACGCTTCAGTAAGAAGCTCATATCGCTGTTTGTATTCGTTTAGTTCTGATTCTAGTTTTTTATTATTTTCAATCAACATTTCTATATTCATGTTATATCCTTATAGACGTCATACATTTAATACGTGTAAATTATATTTAACATAAAACTTTTGATTCTGTAAGTGAAAGAGAGTGCGGTTACAAATACAGATGCGTAGTATATATAATAAACGTTGCAACTATGTTGCATTCTTAGATACTATTAATGTCAGAAAAGCTTATGGTTTGGAAAAAACGAACTATTTGTTGTAAACGTTTACGACTATTTAGATCTATTGCCTCGGATGCTAACTCCATATATCGATCAGACAAGGTATCTCGAATCAATGTAAATTCTTTATACGTAAAAATATGTCCACTGTATGTTTTATGAATAGTATCAAATACTTTGTGTTTGTCATGCGTAGTAAAATCTGTGTTATATTTAAGTAGTAAAATATCACATTGACTTATCAAGCTGGATTCAATAGTATCTATTATTTTTGATGATGTGTAAAGATTGGATTGATTGGTAGTGGATACCCGCATAGATTGATAATGATTTTTTAGTTTATATCGGTGTATTAAAGAATCCATTGCCCATGCTATATTGATAAAATAATTAGGCAAATCTTCATAACTATGAATTACAATTCGACCATTTACAGAATGATTCCAAGAAGCGATTGGAGCACCTTTATCTCGAGCTTCAGAGATAGCTTGCTCAAATAAAACTTCTTCTGCAATCATATTTCAGTGTCTTCCGTAATCTTGTGGTCGAGTTGCAAAAATAAGTATAAACAATAAAAGTGACAAGGATGCGATAACAATATTAACATTACTAAACAACATGGTAAACCTTAACTAAAGTCTTTGATTAATCATAGAGCTTTAGTGTTGCAAGTATGTTGCAATTGAGTCAAAATCTTCAAATTAATTATCTATTTTAGAATAGTTCTATATCAGATTCATATACTACATAATTATTATCTAAAATTTCCCGTAAACTCATGGCATCACTAATTATTAAGTTATCCATATAGTGAATATCATCAACATTTCGGTAATAAAAAATACCAAGTCTCCATTGTTCTAAATTATCAAAGAGAGAGACAATGATTGGTAATGTGGCAGAAAGCTTGGCTGGATTATCCACCGATTCAAATGTTTTCTGAAGATGCTGTATAGCATAGAGAAGAGGTTCGAATTGTGAAATCATTTCAATCTCTCGTACAAAATCACGTAAAATAGTTGTTAGAGCAATTAAGGTTTCTTGGGTGATATTATGTTCAGCACTCATCAATAGCATATTGAATTTATCTTCTAATTCTTCGAGATTTTCATTTGTTTGATCGAGTTCAAGTGGATGCACGATATGAAATTGCTCAGCACTCATTTTATCAGTATGGTCATAGAGCATCATGTTTTCATTGTTACTAAGTACTCTTGCCTCAGCTATGGTATTATTTTTAGAGCGCATAAGTTCATTCAGAGCACATTCAAGTTCGATATTACTATCGCGTAGCTCTTTATTGGTCTCCTCAAGCATATTACTAAAATATTCAAGCATTTTATGATCATAAATTGCCTGACATGTTTTATTTAGCTGTTGAATAACTCGTTCCATATCAACTGGCTTGAGCAAAAAGCTATCAATACCTATATTGATCAACTCTATTAGATTCTCACTCTCAGAATGGGCAGAAAGTACGATAATACGTTGTGAATTATTGATTTCATAAATTTTTTTTGAGAGCTCAGTTCCACCCATTATGGGCATTGTTAAGTCAGTTAAAATCAAATCATAATGATGTTCGTTGTAACGAAGTAATGCTTCAGCACCATTGTTAGCCGTATCAACACGCCCAAAAAATCGAGATAAAAAGATTTTAATCTGTTCTTGTAAATAGAGATCATCTTCAACAAGAAGCAGCTTCATTTCAAATCCAATCTCTTTTAAGTGCTTAGCTGAATGATTCATTGTGCTAGATATTTGCATAACTTTCCCTCGGTAAACGAAATTTGTATTACTAAAATTGATATTATGCCAAGCTAGTGTGGCAAGTTTGTTGCAAAACCTTCTATTTCTTCATGCGGAGATATCCGTATAAATCTTTCACCAGTCAAAAGAGTTGCTAAAGCTTTACCTTCAGGACTGATCTCATCAAGTTTTCTCAGTTCATTAGGAATAACATTCAGACGTTGACATGCACGATGATAGTGTTCATCCCATCCAAAGTGCTCATGATAATGATCTAATAGACTATTTTCTTCGCCAATCGGAGCATATCTTTCTATCTCACATACGAGTGCAATCTTTTTTAATGTAAATATTTTTTCTTCATAATATTCTATTTGCGCATAAGGGGTAACAATAATACTGACTTTAATTAATTCTCCCAACTTTGCTTGCTGCAGTGCCGGTATTAAAATAGTATTTTTAAACTGTAGAATTTGTTCTTTAAATTTTTCGGTCGTTCTAAGAACAGGATGTAAAGTGGCTAAAGAAAAGATTTGAATAAGATTTTTACTCTCACATGCAGACATGAAAGACTCATATGCTTTAATTTGAATTTTAAAATCTTGCCCAGTAGCAGCAAATGGTTTCATTTGTGATAGTTTTGTAGCATGCATATCTGCTTCAGGCATTTTTCCAGCAGAAATCATCATCAATGTCTTATCAATCAATGCTTCACCATTGTTTATGAGCCGTCTATAAATTTTCGTTTGTCTAAGTACTCCATATTTTTCTGTAATTTCCATAACTGCCGGGAAATTACTAGCTGCAGCACTTGATATTAGTAGTTTGTATCCTTCTTCTAATATGTTAGCCCCTGGAATGATACTGTGGATGCAATTGCTGCAGTTTGATGGCATAGATTCTATATGATCTTTAAACTTTAAGGGATTAGATTCGAGTAAATCAATCTGCTCCATGAGTTCGCTAAAGCAACTTGTTCGTAGTTCGTTAAATTCTCTAAGCTGTCTGAGTAATGGCGAATGATATGCCGCAGTACAAGCTACTTCAATCTTGCCACAGCTAATTTGTTCCATAAAAGGGACAATTTCTTGAGACGTATAAAGTGATTGCAATAAATCGTGTCTTCGCTCGCCATTAGATAAAATGAGAGCTGTAATCGCTTCAAATCCAGTTTTTTCTTCCGTACTAATAGGCTTATAGGAAAAAATATCGACATAACGTTCTTCAATTTGTTGACATAATGATAATGAGATAAAAATTAATGGATATTGAGATGCTAGAATGGACAATTTTTCATAATTATTGCTTGAGAGTGCATGAACTGCATCATCAATCACTTCTTTAACATCAATAATAATTCCATTTCCATCCGAAAATCCTACCATGACTTTCTCTTGAGAGATACTGATCGATGTAATCCCCCAATAATCAAGTGTTATGCTTCCAAGTTTTGTTCCATTAGAATGGGTATAAACAAAGAGTTGATTACTCCTGCTTCCAATCAAAACAATATGAGAATTTTGTTCATGAGCAATCACCGTGGGCCATTCAGTGCAGGGCGTTGCCAAAAATTGTTGCTTCAATGCAATATTAATGGTATGTGTATTTCCAGTTCGAGTATACACAACAATAGTTGTATGATCTTTGGATAGGCACAATGCTGCCGCTATATCGTTGATATGATAAGTACCTTGAAGATGCTTTTTAGCAAGATCATAAACATGAACTTTTTTATCCAGTGTAGCAATGATTATTTTTGTTGAGTCATCCGAAAAAATAGCAGTAGAAATACCATCAGAAAATGGAATATCACCTCTTTTTTGACAAAGCTTCGTTTCGTAAAAACTAAATCTTCCAATAGTATTAGCAACGGCAAAATATTTAGAGTCAGGACTGAATACGCAAAAGTCAGGTGTTTTTGTACATCGTATGTAGGAAACTAACTGTATTTTATCTAGGGATAAAAATAATACGCGATCGCTCATAGAATCACAAATCAGAGCAAACTCTGAATTATTGGATACGGCAACACTGTGCCCATATCGATAGGGATAGGACTTAAAACCTTTTATGGTTGAATGCTTGTCGTACTTGCCTAGCTGTGTATAGGTATAAACTGTAGGCGTAGTGTCAACGATTATAATGGCTGATTGTTTCATAGAGAATGCAACAATACTTCGACCAACATGTAATGATGTAGTAGTTAATTGCATGCACTTGTCTCCATATGTTACAAATCTAGTTAATGTATTGTTTCCTTATAGTGTTGCATTTGTGTTGCAAAATCAAAATTTGCAAATTGCAACAAACTTGCAACATAAAACAGATAGAATTAAAGATTAGAAAAGTCTCACATAATCATGAGTTATTGAATATTATATTTTCCAAAGTAGGGGTTCATCATGCAGACTAAAATGCTTATTTCAGTGCTTATTGTTGATGATGAACAAAGTATTCTTGCTCTTTTAGAAAAGATGATAGGTAAAAGAATTCAGCATATTTATACTGCTTCAAACGGTGAAGAAGCGTTACATTGTTTTAAAAACAATACTATAGATATCCAAAATTTAAATCTGAAGTGCAATTTTTGAAAATCTCTTAAAATAAGAGAAACGAATAAAATAAAGAATTGTAGTTTTGGATTTGAAGAGGTTAAATGTTAAACTCTACCTTCAAATTCTAACCACAGAAAAGGAGA
>CAIMUF010000034.1 GCA_903844635.1 uncultured Sulfuricurvum sp.
TAAGCTAAACAATAGACCTAGAAAGTCTTTAAATTGGAAAACACCCAATGAGGTTTTTTATGGATTAGTAGCAGCGGCTTAAGCTAAAAATAGGTATGATTTTTTAAGTCAAAAAATTGCACTTCAGATTTAAATTTTGGTCAAGTTACTGTGACGCAAAAATATTAGAGACGCCCAGTATGATTTATAAAAATCGTTGTGCTAACTGTCATGGATTAAAAGCGAACGGTGTACCAAAACTCAAAGAACAATCGGGAACTACAGCGAAAGAGGCTTCTGCACAGGGAATTTCTTCACAAGAAAAAGAAAATATTTACGGTCCTCCATTGACTACTATGAGCCAAGAAGATTTACTGCTAAAATTGAAAGACTTGAGAAATAAAGACTTTGATAGTAAGTCTGCGCATTCTGTAATGCAAAAAAATCTTAAACATGTCGAAGAGCGTGAAGGTAAAATCAGTGACGAAAAAATGGCTGACTATATTTACACGACTTTTGGTTCCAGTTCTAAATAATTTCTCTTTAATCACCAGCATTTTTTGTGCTGGCGCGTTTACTTACTGATTATTAAAGTCATTTAATAGGTTTTGTAAAAGTTTTACGCAAAAATGAGCAATTTTGGACCCCTAAATCCCTATATCTTTCCATTCATGATGATATTATGAGCGAAAATCATTCATTACATTGTTTGAGTTTATAGGAATTTAATCTCAAAAACGGTAAAATCCCGCTAATTATTTACATAAAAGGAACACACCACATGGGCGAGTTGTTTACTTTCTTCGGGCTTTTAAGTCACGAGCATTCTTTCGTTTATCTTACACACATGCTTCTTGCAGCTGCAATTGTTCTATTAATTGCAAAAATGGCAACGACCAATATGCGTCTTGTTCCAACAGGATGTCAAAACGTTATGGAAGCGTATTTGGGTGGTGTATTGGCAATGGGCGCTGATGTTATGGGTAAAACCGAAGCACGTCGTTATCTTCCTCTCGTTGCAACAATCGGTCTTTTCGTCGGTGTTGCAAACGTTATCGGTGTTATTCCAGGATTTGAAGCACCGAGTGCATTTTTGGATTTCACTCTTGCATTAGCATTGGTTGTTTTCACGTACTACAACTTCGAAGGTATTCGTCGTAATGGTCTTATCACTTACTTCAAACACTTCATGGGTCCTGTATGGTGGTTGGCATGGTTGATGTTCCCAATCGAGATTGTTTCTCACATCTCTCGTATTATTTCTCTTAGCTTCCGATTATTCGGTAACGTTAAAGGGGATGACATGTTCTTGATGGTTATCTTGATGTTGGCTCCTTGGGCTTTGCCAATGATTCCTTTTGCACTATTAACGTTTATGGCGTTCTTACAAGCGTTCATTTTCATGATGCTGACGTACGTTTACCTCGGTGGTGCTGTACTTCTTAGCGACGATCACTAAGCCTCACATGAAACGTAATACTCACGATCTCCTTTTGAGCTTTCTTAGCGGTTCCTCTTGGGCATTTGCTATTATCGGAGCGTGGGTTACGTTTCAATCCTTCGTTTTTTTAGGTCTTGTGACCGCTCTTCTTTTTACCTTTCTCTTTGTATTTATCGCACTCTTTGTGATTGTAATTTTAGAAAATCTTTTACTCTCTCGTGATCGATATGATGAAACACTTAAACAAACTGCGCTTCTTGAAGAGATACGGCATACTCTAATCACTACTGAGTCTTCTGCTTTAGAGTGAAATCCTACCTTATAACTGATCCCGCTTTTTATGGCAGTAATGCTGACTCACTAGAAGGTGCGCTTGATGTTGTTTTATCCCATACTCTTCCCGATTTTGTCTTATTGAGAGATAAGCAAACATCAGATTATTCGAATCTTGCACAGACATTTGTCACTGTATGCCGTTATTATAATATCCCTAAAGTTTTATTGCATGGTGACTATACGCTTGCGAATGCATTAAAAGCGGATGGGGTGCATCTCACATCGATGCAGTTTGACGCTATCCCTTTGGCAAAAGATTTAGGCTTATATGTCATTATCAGTACCCATACCCACGATGAAGTATTGAAAGCGCAGGAATTAGGTGCTGATGCGATCACTTACAGCCCGATTTTTATCTCTCCCAACAAGGGTGAGCCCAAGGGTTTAGAGGATTTAAAAGAAATAGTGGATAAAATAAGAGTACCTATTTTTGCGTTGGGTGGGATTACGACTCAAGAGCAAATACATGCGGTGGAAGAGTGTGGCGTATACGGCTTCGCTTCTATCCGCTATTTTATCGATTATCCCCGTCATTTTGTGCTCACGTGCCCTATAGGGTATGACACGGAATCTAATTCTTTTTAAAAAATGGATACCGTATCAAGTACGGTATGACGAATGCGTCAAGCATGGAATGACGAAATGAAATTATAAATCAAGGAACTAATCATTATGTTTGAAACCATTATCGGTTTGGAAGTACACGTCCAGCTTAACACTCAGTCTAAACTTTTTTGCTCATGTCCAACGAGTTTTAATCACGAACAAAACACCAACACATGCCCGACATGTTTGGCTCTTCCCGGTGCTCTTCCTGTTTTGAATAAAGAAGCGGTTCGTAAAGCGGGGATGTTTGGAACAGCGGTTGGGGCAACGATTAATCGTACCTCTTTTTTCGACCGTAAAAGTTATTTCTATCCTGACAGCCCAAGTGCCTACCAAATCACACAGCTTTATACTCCGATCGTTGAACATGGTAATTTGGTTATCGATTTCGAAGACGGAAGCCACAAAACAATTCGTATTAACCGTGCTCATATCGAAGCGGATGCGGGTAAAAATATCCATGAGGGGGCTATCTCTAAAGTGGATTTGAACCGTGCCGGGACACCACTTTTGGAAATCGTATCTGAGCCTGATATGCGTTCAGGTGATGAAGCGATTTTGTATCTTAAAAAGCTTCACTCAATAGTGCGTTATTTGGATATATCGGATGCCAACATGCAAGAAGGGTCTTTCCGAGTAGATGTCAATGTCTCTATTCGTCCTAAGGGAGATGAGAAGCTTTATACTCGTGTTGAGATCAAGAACATCAACAGTTTCCGATTTATCCAAAAAGCGATTGAACTTGAAGTAGCGCGTCAACGCGAAGCGTGGGAAGATGGCGTGTACGAGTCAGAAATCAGACAAGAAACTCGTCTTTTCGATCAAGCGAAACAAGAAACACGTTCGATGCGTGGAAAAGAAGAAGCAGCGGATTATCGATATTTTCCTGAACCTGATTTGCTCAAAGTGGTTGTGGATGATGCGATGTATGCGGATGTTATTAATATTCCTGAACTTCCCGATGCAAAAAAAGAGCGGCTGGTTAGCGAGTATGGACTTCGCGAGTATGATGCGGCTGTTATCACAGCTGACCTCGATACGGCTCACTATTTCGAATCAATGCTGACGTGTGGCATTACCGCTAAAAATGCAGTAACATGGCTTACTGTTGAGCTTCAAGGGCGACTAAAAGGTGGTATGGGTGCACATGAGTCGGCGATCACCGCACAAACGCTTGGGGGATTGGTTAAGCGTATCGAAGAAAACGTTATCAGTGGTAAAGCGGGCAAAGAGATTTTGGATTATTTGATTGAAAATGAGACGGATGAGATTGATGTCGTAATTGAAAAATTGGGACTCAAACAAGTAAGCGATACGGGTGCATTGGAAGCGCTGATCGATGAAGTTCTTAACGCTAATCCTGAAAAATTGGCAGAATACAAATCGGGTAAAGATAAACTTTTCGGATTTTTTGTCGGTCAAGCGATGAAAGCATCTAAAGGTTCGGCGAATACTCAAACTCTTAATGATCTTTTAGTCGCAAAATTAGCGCAGTAAGAATTGTAATGATAAGCAGGTGGGTAGTTGGTTTTGCTTTTTTCCTTCACACCTACCACCCCTATCAGCGGACTAAAATATTTTTTTACAATCTTTTAGAAAATCAGAACTATAAATATAAAAAGTCTTTTGATATATTTATGATGGGGCTTATTCTTTTAAGTGTCTATATTTTGATTCGTTCGGTTAAACATGAAATTCCTCATGCATGGCTGCTATTTAATAATTACGCTATTTCATTAATATTTTTGGTTGAATATCTTCTTCGTTTTTGGTTGCACAGCAACAGTTCTAAAACCATTATTGAACAATACGAAAGTGATATTTTCCTCCATCGTCCTTTCTCTTTTTCGGGAGCAATGAAAACTATTTTCTTGCAAAAAATAGAGTATGTCTTTTCACCCAGCGCATTGATTGATTTACTTGCTATTATGCCATTTTTCCATGAGTTTAGATTATTACGTATCTTTATTCTTTTCCGAGTATTAAAACTTTTTCGCTATGCCAAAAGTTTGCAGCGTCTCATGTCTATTCTTGCTTCCAAAAAGTTTGAAATCTTTACACTGATTGTTTTTACCCTGATTATGATTATGGTTTCATCGGTCCTCATCTATGTCATGGAAGCTAATAATCCAGAGTCACGTATCAATACTCTCTTTGATGCTGTTTATTGGTCAGTTGTAACTATCTTTACCGTAGGGTATGGTGATTTTGTCCCTGTTACGCATGGAGGACGAATTGTAGCTATGATGATCATTGTCTCCGGTATTGCGGTTATCTCATTTTCAACTTCGATTGTAGTTTCGGCGTTTACTGAGAAGCTCGATGAAATCAAAGAAGAGAAGGTGATTGACAGAGTAAACGCTCTTAAGCGGATGTATCTCGTGTGCGGGTTTTCACCCTTGGCACATGAGGTGATCCGAAAGTTGCATAAGCATCATGTTCCGATCGTTGTTCTTGAAAAAGATATTAAAAAAGTGCAAGAAGCACGAAGTAATGGATTATTGGCATTGCACTACGATTCTGCTTCTTTACACACATACAGCCATTTAAAATTTGATTTTGAGCATCAAATTGAAGCCGTTATTTTATTGCACGAGAGCGATGTTTCCAATATTTATACCGCATTGACGATTCGTGAATTGACTAAGAATATTGCTTTGTATTCTGTTTTGCAGTACCCTGAAAATCGTAAAAAACTTTTTCTTGCTGGGATTAATCACATTGTTAATACCTATGAATTGGTGGGGATGATGAGTAAGATTATCGCTCGTCAGCCGGTTGCTTTTGAAGTGATTCATGCATTGCGTTCTGAGGAGACTTCTACGGTGATTGATGAGATCATTCTTGATGCAGAGATGAAAGATCGGTTTTATACCCTATTGGAAGATCCATTGTTTTATCAGCGATTTAGCGTTTTGGGTATTTACAGTACACGAGCCAAACAATTTTATTTTAATCCTCATCCTGATAAAAGTATTGAATCCGGAGATATTGCGATTGTTCTAGCCAACAGAGGGCTGATTGATGAGTTTCGATCAAAACTTCACCGAAGAGGAAAATTATGAAGCCACGCTGTGCTGCAATCTTCGGATACAATGAATATTCCAAGCAAATTGTGAAACAAATAACCAGCACTTTTGACAATGTTGGAGTATTTGTCATTGATGATGTAGAGTTCTTAGAGGCAAAAAATGATGGTATTAATGCTGGTCGATTTGATTTAAGTGATGATTGGCAATCAATAGAGGCACTCTTTGATGTCGAGAGTTTGGTTGTCTTTTGTGCTCTTTCGGATGATGCTGAAAATGTTTTTTTGACTATTTCTCTTCGTGCAACATTTGAAAAACTTTTTATTATTGCTCTTGCTCAAGACAATGAGAGCATGATGAAGATGAAAAGTGCGAGTGCAGACAAAGTGATGCCTATTTTGCAAATTGCAGCGAATGTTATCCATGATATTTTGAGTAAACCGATTATGACGCAAGTTTTGCATGACGTTTTGTATGAAGACAGTCCTTTGAACATTATGGAAATAGAAGTGGGAGATACTTCCCCCTTTAATGGACTCTATTTGCATGATCTTCATTTTAAACGTGATTTTGATCTTATTTTATTAGCAATTGTTGATCAGGAGATGGGGACGACGTTTAGTTTTGCATCAAAAGGGCATAATCATCATATCGATGCCGGAGACATTTTGGTTTTTATGGGATATACAGATAAGTTAAATGTTATAAAGCAATGGAATGATGGGGTGAGTGTATGAAAGTAGGGGTTATTGGTGCTGGGAAATGGGGTGAAGCTCTTGCTTTTGCACTTAGTGAAAAAAACGATGTTATAATCACTTCTCGTACCCCTCGTGATTGGGAAAATTTTAAATCTTTATCTGAAGTATTAGTGTGTGAATATCTCATAATCACGGTTCCTGCACAGCAAGTTGCCCAGTGGCTTGAGGAAAATTTTATCTACCATGGACAAAAAGTATTGGTTGCTGCAAAAGGGATTGAAGCTTCATCCGGAAGATTTTTAAATGAGATTTATGCACAGTATATTCCGGAAGAAAATCTCAGCTTTTTATCGGGCCCTTCGTTTGCGTCAGAGGTCATTCGCTCATTACCAACGGCATTGGTGATTAACTCGCGCTCTACACAAACGGCCCATGAGTTTGCGGCATTGTTTCCTAGGTTTATTCGTACCTATATCAGTGATGACGTGATGGGTGCAGAGATCGCAGGTGCTTATAAAAATGTTATTGCGATTGCTGCTGGTATTTGTGAAGGATTGGGTTTAGGACATAATGCGGCGGCTTCTCTTATATCCAGAGGTTTAGTAGAGATGCAACGCTTTGGCAAGGTCTATGGTGCGGATGACGATACATTTTTAGGTCTTAGCGGGGCAGGGGATTTATTTTTGACAGCCAGTTCTTCCATGTCACGTAACTACCGAGTTGGTTTAGGTTTGGCAAGTGGAAAAACCAAAGAGACGGTATGTTCTGAAATCGGTGAAGTGAGTGAGGGGATCGGTACAGCGTATGCACTTCATGAGATCGCGCAAACCAAAGGAATTTATCTCCCGATTGCTGCGGAAGTCTATGCTATTTTAGAAGGAAAATCTCCAAAACAGAGTTTAAAAGATTTGATAGAACGGTAATGATTTGTCATTCCGTGCAACGACACGGAATCTAAAAAACAACTAGATCCCGTATCGAGTACGGGATGACGGGAAAATATTAAATTAAAAGGAAAAAATATGCTAGTACACATCGTCATGTTTCAATTCAAAGAAGAAAATAAAGAGGCGAATTTAGTGCAGGTTAAAGCAATGCTTAACGCACTTCCTTCTAAAATAGATACACTTAAAAGTATGGAAGTCGGTATGGATATAAGCCGTAGCGAACGCTCATTTGATTTGGTTTTGGTCTCTAAATTTGAAGATCAGGAAGGGCTAAATGAATATGCTGTTCATCCTGCTCATTTGGAAGTTGTGAGTATTATCAAAGAGGTAACAACTCTCTCAAAAGTAGTTGATTATATCCAATAGTTTTTGAACTCATTTTTTACTTATTTGATTGATGTAAAATATTTTTATATCAATTCGGAGGTTTCGTATGAAAACATTAATAAGGTTAGTGTCGGCTTCGGCTATTTTGGCAACGTTAGCATTTGCTGATACGCCTGTACAAAATCAAGAACAGGTTCAAAATAAAGTGCAAAACGAAGTTCAAAATCGTTTTAAAAATATGAAAACAGATGAGCTTTTAGAAAAACGGGGAACAATGACATCTCAACAAGAGCGTGAACAGCTTCATAATGAACTGATGACCCGTGAGCAAAAAATGACGAAAGAACAAAAAGAAAAGTTCAATAAGCGTCCTCCTGAAAATCGTATTCCAAAAGGGATGGGTCAAGGCGGCGGAATGGGTGGAGGTAAAGGAGGGCGTTAATCGTCCTTTTTTACGTTAAAAAGGCATTGTTCATTATTTTTTCAGTGCTTCTATTTCTTCTGCTTTTTCCTCAATTGTCAGTAACTCTTCTACTTTTTCTTCATAAAGCGCTTTGGTTTTTTCGAGTTCATCCGCTAAAGTACGAATTCCCTTTTCTTCATAACACTTTGGGTTTGCTAAACATGCGTTAAGTTCATCCATTTTAGCTTCAATTAGTTCAATTTCTTTGGGTAATGTTTCCAAAGCTCGAGTCTCATTGTAAGTGAGTTTGAAGATTTTTGGCTTGTCTTGAATGGCTGTTTGAGATACTGGTTTTGCGAATTCCAGTGCCATGGCATCCATTTCTTGAAGCTCTTTCTCATCGTCGAGGTATTCACTGTAAGCTTTAAGACTCTCTTCGATCGTCCCGTCCCCTTTAAAAATAAAGAGTTTTTTAGCAATTTTATCAACAAAATAGCGGTCATGGCTTACCAATATGACCGCACCGGGAAAGTTTTGGAGTTTTTCTTCGAGAATATTAATGGTTGGAATATCGAGATCATTGGTCGGTTCATCGAGGATAAGAATGTCTACTTTTTTGGTGAAAAGTAAGGCGAGTGCGACACGATTTTTTTCTCCTCCGCTGAGTGTCCCGATTTTTTTATCCAAAAATTCTCGAGGAAAAAGAAAGTTTTTAAGATAGCCATAGACGTGATAATCTGTCCCTTGTGCGTCCACTCGATCACCGCCATGAGGACAAAACGTCTCAACGAGGTTAAGTGAATCATCAAGCATTTCGCGGTGCTGATCGAAATAGCCAATGCTTAGTTCGCCTTGCTTGATAATTCCGCTTGTGGGTTTAAGTCGTCCAAGCAGGGCTTTAAGGAGGGTTGATTTTCCGCTTCCGTTGGGTCCTACGACGGCGATGACATCTTTTTGCAAAATTCGTGTTGAGAAATCTTTGATGAGAAGTTTATCCCCCAGTGTCAGGCCTAAATGCTCCAATTCAAAGAGCATTTTTTGACGATTTACCCCTTCTCCACGATTGAAATGTTTGGCTTCACGTTCCAGTTCAAGACGCATTTTATGAATTTTACTGGGGTTGTTTTTGGCATCTTCGCGTAAAGCCAATACGCGCTCTTTACGTCCTTCGTTACGTTTTAAACGAGCTTTTACCCCACGCGAGAGCCACTCATTTTCAGTTTTAAGCAGTTTGAGGAGGTTGTCGTGCTGTTGCGCCATCGTGCGCAATAGCTCTTGCTTTTGGGTCAAATAATTGCTGTAACCTCCGGTGAATTCACGCAGAGCGCAATCTTCAACTTCGATGGTTTTCGTGGCGATTTGATCAATAAAATAGCGGTCATGGGAGATAAAAAGAAGAGTAAACTTTTCTTTTAAAATCAGTTCTTCGAGAAACTCTACCATGTAGACGTCGAGGTGATTGGTGGGTTCATCCAGCAGCAAAATATCGGGCTTAAGTAGCAGCAGTGATGCGAGAGCAACGCGACGTTGTTCTCCACCGCTTAGGAGATCGACATTTTTATTTTCATACTCCGTGAGCATAAAGTGATGCATGATACGCACGATTTTATCGTCCAAATTCCAGGCGTTATGATGATCTAAAAAGTTACTTAAACGTGCTTGCTCATCCAACAAGGCGGTATTTTCATATTCGGTTGCGAGAAGGGCAGAAATCTCATCAAAACGGACTTTGGATGTTCGAAGCTCTCCCAACCCTGCTTCGACTGCCTCTCGAACGGTGTGAGACGGGTCAAATTTCGGAACTTGAGAGAGCATTTTGATCTCAATTCCTTGACGTGTCATGCGCTCGCCCTCATCAGCATCAAGTGAACCATGGACGATTTTCATCAGAGTTGATTTACCGCTGCCGTTTTTACCGACGATAACGACACGCTCACCCTCATCGATGTGAAAGTTGATATTTTCTAAAATTTTCTGCGCTTCGTAGTGTTTGCTAACACCGAGTAGATCGACTAATGCCATAAATTATTCCGTAGGTGTGGAGATGGTAAAACAGGTATTACGTGAGAGATACCATGTCGCGATGGCATAATCTGTATATGGGTATTCACTCTGGGATGAAGGTATGGAATCATGGAGCAGTTTGGAACGAATGATACCAAAAATGATAAAGCCCAACAGCAATGAGCCAATTGCGATAAACCAATCGCTTTTCCACCATATTAAAAGGGCTAAAGCGTAATTTCCATAGCTCAAAGACCATCCCAAACAACGTGCCATAAATCGACACTTGCGTGTCGGAAGTGTAGGGGTTGGGTCAATGTGGAAGGTAAAAGGTTCATTATTCATAGGGCGAATTATAGCGAAATAGTCATATCCTTTTTGTACTTAGGGTGACTTGTGCAGATTTTAAAGCACTTTGAAATGAAAAAGGGTCGTTAATGGTGGGGACTAATGTATTTATGGGGGCTTTCGGATAGCCAAAAGGGGCAAAGAGATGGCGTGAGGCGAGTTCTCCAAAGCGAATAGGCAGCTCGAGTTGTCCAAGTTCATTGGAAACTATAACGCTGTCACCTTCATTTAGATTCATCGCAAGCGCTTCGGAAGCATTCATAAGCAGATATGGATGTTCTTCGTCTTTCAGGAGTTCATCGACCAAGCCTGTTCGGGTCATGGTGTGCCATTGTTTTTTGGTTCTCCCTGTAATGAGGACATAGTGTTCATCAGCAAGAGTTAAAGTGGAGGAGATGATGGGGTGAAACTGTACTTTGCCCGATGTTGTTGGAAATATTTCATCGGTATAAAGGCGTTCTCCTCCCCATTGATAGGATAGGGCGTCATACTCTTGTGTACTTTGGTCACATAATCGTTTTGTAGTTAGGGCTTTGTACTCATCGTAGACGTCTTGGGTATTAGGGTACTTAAATCCGCTCAATCCTAGTTTTCTGGCAATATCACAAATAATATCAAGATCGCTTTTTGCTCCCGATGGCGGAGATTTAAACGGTCGTACGCGTTTGATAAAACGCTCTGAATTGGTCATGCTCCCCTCTTTTTCACCCCATCCGAAAGTTGGCAATACCAAGTTTGCTAATGCAGCTGTTTCGCTGAGAGTGCAATCTTGAACGACTAAAAAAAGATCAGGAGATTCAAGTGCGTGTTTGGTTTTTGCGACATCGGGAAGGCTTAGGAGCGGGTTACTGCAAGCGACCCATAAAAATTTGATTTTATCGCAGAGTATGGAATCTACGGCTTCGGTAATGGTGATTCCTACCTCCGGTGAGATGGAATTTTTCGGAAGATTCCAGTGGGTTTCACAGGCGATTCGGTCATCTCGATTACGAACATCACGGTATCCGGGAAGGGCATTGGAGAGATAGCCTGTCTCTCGCCCTCCCATAGCATTGGGTTGACCTGTCAGAGATAAAGGTGAGCCTTTAGCAGCATTTAGCCTGCCTGTTGCTAAAAAGAGATTGATAAAACCGATGTTGCGCATCACGCCATCTTGTGCTTGATTGAGTCCTTGACACCACAGACCGAGTATTTTTTTATCCGATCCTAACGCTTGAAGGAGTTGTTCTGAGGCTTCTATAGGTATACCGCACGACTTGATGGCATCGTGATAGGGAGTTTTAAGGGCTTCGACCAGAGTGTTTTCGAATCCTTGCGAAGAACGTTGGATAAAATCGATGTCGCACTCATTTCGTCGATAGAGTTCACCTAAAAGGGCATTGTAAAATAGGGTGTCACTTCCGCTGTGCAGACCAATCCAAAGGTCGCTTTTTTGCGCCGTTTCGGTACGGATAGGATCAATGGTGATGATGAGTGTATCGGGATGAGATTTTTTACGTGCCAAGATGCGTCGAAACACAATCGGATGTGCCCAGGCAGGGTTCGAACCGCTGATGAGTATCACATCGGCATTATCAATGTCTTGGTAATTACCTACGGGACCGTCGCTTCCAAAAACCATTTTGTGGGCTGTCACGGCGCTTGCCATACAGAGTCGTGAGTTGGCATCGACGTTGTTGGTTCCTAAATGCCCTTTAATCAGTTTGGTAAAAAGATAGCTCTCTTCGGTAAGAAGCTGTCCTGAAAGGTAAAAATAGAGCTCTTCTTTAGAAAGTGAGGTGATGTTTTGAGTAACAAGATCGATGGCTTTTTCCCAAGAAATCTCTTGAAACGGTTTATTCTTATCTTCTCGGTATAACGGTGTATGCAAGCGTTTTATATCAAGTGCTTTTGCCATTTGAATCGGTTTAAAACACAAATCTCCTAAAGTGGAGGGATTGGTTTTATCCCCTTTGACTTTATATCCTTTATCGCTGCACTCCACATTTAAAGCGCACCCTGTACCGCAAAAAGGGCATCCTGTAGAGATTGATTCTGATAGGTTCATGTTATTCGCCAGTTTCGAATTTTTTCAGTTCAACAACGATTTCGGTAAATACTTTCGATCGTGTCAGAGGATTAGGCTCTACCATTTTTTCGAGTATCGTTGCGTAGCGTGTAAGTTCGGAAGATTTATGACGGTAGCTTTTTTTCTCCTCTGCGAGTGGCTCATCGGTATCGTAAGGCTTATTTTGTGTGGCTCCATAAATGATAGCGCAACCAAATTCAAAAATCTCATCCTGTTCTTTGTGTGAACCGCCTTGACGCTTGAGATTAAAAGACAGCAGTGCTTCGAGTTTGTTTTCCAGGCGCATTTGTCGATTCCAACGCATTAAAAAACCGATAGAAGCGTTGGTATAACGCACTTGCAAACGGAGAATAAATTTTTCCAGACTCTCTTTAGGCGTGCGTAAATCCCGATATTGACGCATGAGTTCCGCAACGTATTCGCGTGCGTGCTCTAAGACGATTCCTTTGAGTAAGAGATGTCCTTCTCCACCCTCGCCACTGAGTGTTCCGCCGATGAATATATCGACACCTAAGACTGTTTTTCCATTATAAGGAGTTTTGCAGCCTAAGTATCCTAGATCTCCTGCACCGTGAATACCGCATCCTTTGACACACGCAGACCAATACAAACGCATTTTTGCATCTTCCATCGGTACTTCACGCGCTAAATACTCTCCCATTTCTATGGCATCGGGTTTGTTGGGAATGACACCAAACGGACAATGAGCTGTCCCTGCACACGCGATGAGATTTGCCATATAAGGAGAGGGACGGTTTGGATATGTGACAAATAATGGTGAGTTTAGTGCCGCAGTTTCATCCGTGATTCCTGTAATGATGAGGTTTTGCTCGATGGTGAGACGAATAGCACCGTTTTGAGAGGCAGCAATATCAGCAGTATCGCTCAAATCACTTCCGCTAAATACACCTGATGGGACGGCCGCGTAGAGAGCAAACGATTCGTCTTTGAGCGAAATTTTTCCGTAATGATCGCCTCCTTCGAGGCAGCAGAGAGTCTCGCCTGAGAGAGGCATTGTGTGAGAAAGCTGTTCTTCGATAGCGTTTCTAAATTCTGCCATTCCGACTGCCTCGATGAGAAAAACAAGACGATTTTTATTGCGATTGTCCCGAAAGCCATATTTTTTAAAGAGTTGTACGACTGCTTTAAAAACGTTAACTGCTTCATGAGACAGGACAAACATATCGGCACTTTTTGCCAATGTTCCGACACGTCCGCCTAAAAAGAGGTTAAACCCATATACGCCATCTTTTTGTGCGAGAGCAAGGGCAAAATCCTGACCGAAGATATTGCAGCGATTGGCTAGTGAACCGTTGATTCCAATATTGAATTTGCGAGGAAGTGTTGTAATCCACTCTTCATTTTTTAAAAATATCGCTTGAATTTCCTCCATGATGTGAGTGCAGGAAATGATATTATCCATCGCTAATCCATCGAGAGGATCAATGAGAATATTACGAAAATTATCAACCCCCGTTTGGTAGCTTGTAAGACCGACGCTTTCCAGGAGACTTAGTGCTTCAGGTATATTTTCAATGGTGATGTAGCGTAATTCGATCTGCATACGTGTTGTGATGTCGATGTAGTCTTGACCAAAACGTGTTGCTACATCGGCTAGTGTCTGTGCTTGTTCTACACTTAAAGCCCCACCGGCAATACGTACCCGAATCATAAACTTTTCAGGGGTAGCCGGACGGTCAAAGACACCGAAACTTTTGAGGACGAAATCCTTGTCTTCGTCGGTGATGGAAGCATACCCTGTTTTGGAATATCCGATCAGTCGTTCCCATGCCTCTGAGGCACTAAAAGTATCTTTGATAGTTTCGGTTTTGTGTCGTTTGGCACTGCGTGCTTCATTAGCCTGCATTAGCGATGTCATGTGCGGTCTCCTTGATCTCATGGATGTATTTTGGAAGTTTGGATTCGAGTGCGACGACATCACCAAAAATGATGATGGCAGGTTTGGGTGCATTTTTGGCAGCTTTTGGCAAATCCAACAAGGTTGTGATAATCGTGCTTTGATGCTCTGTTGTGGCATTGGAAACGATAGCGACATTGAGCGCGGGGTTAATCCCTTTATCCAGTGCCTCGGCTGTAATTTGCTCTGCACGGCTCAGTCCCATCAAAACGATCGTTGTATGGTGCTTCATGTTTAGCAAGGGTATCCATTCCAAGTTCACACGATCACCTGCTAGATGAGCGGATACAACCGACATTCCCGTGGCATATCCGCGTGCAGTCGGGGCGATTCCGGCTGAGAGCGGACCGCATAGTGCTGAAGATATCCCCGGAATTACTTCGGTATGAATACCACATTCAGCGGCATAAATGGCTTCTTCCGTTCCGCGTCCGAAAATATAAGGATCACCGCACTTAAGACGACCGACATTCAAACCGCTCAGGGCATATTTGGCTATGAGGGTATTAATCTCCTCTTGGGTTGAGCTGTGGTGACCTTTTTCTTTTCCAACGAAGACGACTTTGGTCTGCAATGGAATCAAATCAATAATCTCTTGGGTAAGGAGATGATCGATCAGGGCAACATCGAGTTTTTGAATGGTTTTTAGGGCTTTTAGGGTTAGCAAATCGGCATCTCCCGGTCCGCACCCAATCAAATAAAGGTGTCCGCTCATCGTATTTTCCTTATTAGGACTTTTTAATCTTCAAAATAATAGTGTAAAATGAGGGTTAGAAATGCAATAGATTGATTATTTTTTAAGCATAAAGGAATGTTATGGCACTTTTCCCCATGTTCGTTGATTTGAAAGATCAAGATTGTCTCGTAATCGGTGCGGGTGAAGTAGCGCTTCGTAAGATTGAGCAGCTGGTGAAGTTCGTACCAAACCTCACGGTCATCGCACCTGCTGTCCATGAAGAGATATATCAATTAGCACATGATCATTCAATCGTCATTATCCAGCGTGAGTATGATTTGGAAGATTGTGAAAATCGATTTTTGGTTATTGGTGCGTTGGATGATCTACGTGAGCAGGAAAAAATTTATGCTGCTTGTAGGACATTAAAGATTCCCGTCAACTGTGTCGATTCTCCGGCATTGTGCAGTTTTATTTTTCCTGCTTTGATTGTCGAGGGAGATTTGTGTGTAGGGATTAATACGTCGGGGAAGGCTCCTGCTGTGAGTTCAGCGTTGCGTCAGTATCTTACGGCTCTTATTCCTAAAAGAATTTCAAAACTTATCGCCAGAGTGGATATTATTCGTCAAAATGAGCCGGTAGGTAAAAAACGCCAAGAGAAGATTATCAGAATATGTCGGAAGTTTTTTAAGTTGTCATCTGATGTTACACACTAAAACGAACTGGTCCGTTTTAGTAGCAGGGACACATGTCCCTTGCATCCCCCTAAAGCTACCAGTATAAATACTGGAGAGTAATAAAGTTTTAGAATTGCTGGGTATGCTTGGCTAAAAAAAAGGAGCTCTTGAATGTTGAACTGGAAAGAAGTATTAAGACTAGGAAAAGAAGGAAACTTAACTCCGGATAAACGTGTAGAAAAATCACCGCAAGAATGGCAAGAACTACTCAGCGATGAAGAGTTTCGTGTAACGCGTCAAGCAGGAACTGAGCGAGCCTTTAGCTCACAAATGTGTACACAGTTTGAAGCAGGTTTATATGAATGTGTATGTTGTGGCACATTGCTTTTTGATGCGACGGAAAAGTTTGATTCAGGTACGGGATGGCCGTCATTTACCCAACCTATACAAAGCAATGCAATTGCCTACAACGCAGATCACTCTCATGGAATGACGCGCGTTGAGACGGTATGTAATACCTGTGATGCTCACTTGGGGCATGTCTTCCCAGATGGACCAAGTCCAAGTGGGTTACGCTATTGCATGAATGCAGTGGCATTGAAGAAAGTGCATTAAAATTTATACGTTGCTTGCAACCATACTTTGCTAACGTCTTTGACATATCCTGTGACATCCCCAGCTTGGTAATAAGCGGCTTTGACTAAACCACTAAGCCCTTTTACGCCCGGGATAGCATTGGTATAAAGCATGTCCCATTCGTTTCCTAGGTCACTCTTTCCGTTCATAGCAACATCGGTTTTAAAGTCATGATAAACCACCATAGCTTTTCCAAAAGCAGGGGTTGTGTATCCAAGCGTAGCACTCGTATCGCACAAACCGCCTGCTGGCGTAGCTGCTAGAAATTTATCCGCCCATCCGTTGAAAGCGTGTAATGTTCCCAATGGAGCAAAAAAAGCTGTTTTTCCATCAATGATTGTACCTGAACTATTGGTAGCTGCGCCGCTAAGAAACTCATACCCCACACCTGCAAGAATTCCGCTGATATTGGCAAGTGCATCAAGATTGTAGTATGAAGCATCATTCTCTTTTTTCACCGTTCCTACGGTTTTAAAGGTAGCATCGCCTTGTTGAGCGTATTCCGCACGGTAATTAATCTTAGCAATACTCAGAGGAACTTCACCCGTTAAGGCTAAACCAACGGTATCACTGCCATATGCTGTTTTTTCCGATGAAATCATATAATCATAAGCCGTGACCTTAAGCATATCACTTACTTTATACGAACCATTAAGGATGACGGATTTGCTATCCCATGTTGGTTCGTCAAATACTGTTGCATAGCTGTACACATACGCACCCGTTAAAGTCAATCCAGTTATGGACGTATTGGTTAAAGTGACAGCATCCATACTTTGCATCATCTGTCTCCAATCAACCGAACCGATAAAGCGCTGATTGTCGAGATTGATAACCTGGCGTCCTGCTTTGAGGGCAGTATTTCCTAATTTGTATTGGAGATAGGCTTGGGTAAAGCGAGTTTGTTCTGGATCGGCAACTACATCATAACCGGTATGCGCATCAGGTGATTTGTCATTGTAATTTTCGGCCCCGATCGTTTGAACTGTAGTGCCATCAACTTTCATTGATAATCCATCAATTCCTAGAAGATTAGTCTCTATACCAAGCGTTGCACGAAGGGTATATGCATTTGCTTGAGCTGCTGTATTGCTTTCATCATTCACATTTTCATAACGAGCACGTACTTCACCATTAAATTTAGTATTACTAAAGAGGGTAAAGCTGTCATCTGCACTTAGTGTACTTGTAAATGTACTTGCAAGAGAGAGAATAGCCATTGCTGATAATGTTATTTTTTTCATTTTTCTATCCTTTTGTTTTTTATATTTTTTAATCGTCATGTTTGGCAAATTTAGAGTAGAGAAACTCAACAATTGCTCCACGACACCTTAGATACTCTTCGTTGTGTTGTAACGCCAGACGCTCTCGTGGACGGGGAAGGTTCACTTCCAATATCTCGCCGATAGTAGCCTCTGGTCCATTGGTCATCATGATGACGCGATCACTGAGCAAGACCGCTTCATCCACATCATGGGTAATGATGATGACGGTGTTTCCCGTTTGCATCTGAATACGCATCAGATGATCTTGTAAGTTGGCGCGGGTCAGTGAGTCGAGTGCTCCAAATGGCTCATCCATCAAAAGCACTTTTGGCTCGATGGAGAGGGCTCGGGCGATTCCGACACGCTGCTTCATCCCTCCGCTGATTTCAGCCGGATATTTGTCTTTGGCGTGATCGAGATTGACAAGATCAATATAGCGCATCACATGGTCACGTACTTCTTTGGGGTGAAGATCATCTCTTACTTTTTTGACCGCCATCTCGATGTTTTGATAAACGGTTAACCATGGCAGTAGAGAATGGTTTTGAAACACCACCGCACGCTCAGGTCCGGGGGCATTGATCTCTCGGTCTTCGAGCAAGATGACACCCTTGGTGATCGTATCCAGACCTGCGATGAGGTTGAGAATCGTTGATTTACCGCATCCGGAGTGACCGATGATAGAAACAATCTCATTTTCACGGATTTCCAGTTTCACATCACGCAACGCGACGTACTCTTTACCTTTTCCCAAAGGAAATATTTTATCGACATGATCGATATTTAAAAAGGGTTTTGCACTCATACGCGACCTCGCTTGCGATAATCAAAATGATCGGCGATAAACCCCATGATGGTGTCCAAGATGTACCCGACCACACCGATGAGGATGATACCGATGATAATATGGGAATAGTTGAGATTGTTATACTCATCCCAAATCCAAAAGCCAATACCCAAACCGCCCGTAAGCATCTCAGCTGCGACGATAACCAGCCATGCGATTCCCAGTGACAAGCGCATCCCTGTAAAGATAAACGGTACCGCAACAGGGAGAATAATCTGAAACACTCTCTCAAATGCAGTGAGCTGAAGCACGCGTGCAACGTTGATAAAATCATCACTCACGCTTCGGACGCCCAATGCCGTATTGATGATAATCGGCCAGATAGAGGTGATAAAGATGACAAAAATCGCCGTCATATCCACGTCTTTGAATACAAACAATGCCAACGGCAGCCACGCAAGCGGTGATACCGGTTTCAGGATTTGAATGTACGGATTAAAAGCAGTTTGCGCTATTTTAGACATTCCGATTAAAAGCCCTACAGGAATACCTACAGCGATAGCAAGGGCAAATCCGCCAAACACCCGCTTGAGGGAACTAAACAACTGCAATGCAATCCCTTGATCGCCTGCACCATTGTCATACATCGGATCGGAGAGTACGATGAGCAATTCGTTCCATGTCTCTATCGGAGTCGGAAACCCGGGGATTTTAATCGCAACAGTTGACCATACGGCAATAAGGACACCAAAGAGCAATGTCGGTAATGCGATGGTATTGATGGTTTTTAAGAGCATAGATGCCTCCTTTTATTAATGTTAAACACTAAAACAAATACATTCGTTTTAGTGGCAGGGACAAATGTCCCTACGACCCCCTAAAGCTACAAAAAACTATGTTTTTTGAGAATCTAGGGGTTTATTCACTTGCGTACTTCTATTTCACTTTCCACTTATTCACTTTAGCCAGCGCTTCTTTAGTCACTTTCGGATGTTTGATAGGGGTGTTATAGATATAATCAACGACTTTATTAGGGTCAAACACGGAACCGTCCATAAATTTATTGTCCACAGCTTTTCCCTCGATTTTCCATCCTGTTGCAGGAAGTGCATAGTTAACTTCTTTAGCAGCTTTGGCAAATAAATCGGGGCGGTAAACACTTTCAACCGTCTTTTTCATATCGATAGGATGATCGAGTTGTCCCCAGCGCACCATTTGAGATACTTGCCACAAACCGTGAGTGTAGTAAGGGTAAAGTGCTTGTTTTTTACCAAAGGCATTGAACTGTGGCATGGGTGTATTGACCCCATTGGTAAACATATATGTCCCCGTCATGGAGTTGTCGATAACGTCTTTAGGGGCATTGACATACGATTTACTGGAGAGAATTGCCGAGGCTTCTTTTCGGTTATCCCATGATGCATCCAGCCATACTCCAGCTTCGATCACCGCTTCAATCATTTGTTTAGTAGTTTCAGGATATTTGTCCGCGAACTCTTTTTGAACCCCTAATACTTTTTCAGGTCCATTTTCCCAAATTTGATTCCCTGTAATAACGACTTTTCCGATATTGCCCATAACAGCACGCTGCCCCCATGGCTCACCGACACAAAATCCGTCGATATTTCCGGCTGTCATATTCGCAACCATCTGAGGAGGCGGAACAACTTTAAGCGCTACCTCAGTATCAGGATCTACTCCACCCGCTGCCATCCAAAAACGCAAATGGTAGTTGTGTGTTCCTGTAGGGAATGTCATTCCAAACTCAGGAACACCCATAGTCTTAGCCGTAATGACTTTTTTTAGTGCAACGGCAGACCCTTTTTTAGTTGCGACGGGGTCAGCTGCCATCATTGCATCGTACATTTTATTGGATACCGTAATAGCATCCCCATTTTGTCCCAATGCCATGAGGGCAACCATATTTTTTTGGCTACTTCCAACCCCCAGTGTGGATGCGATTGGCATTGCCGCAAGCATATGAGACGCATCGAGCTCACCCACCGTCATTTTGTCACGAACGTTTGCCCATGATGCTTCTTTGCTCAGTTCTACATTCAGACCGTGTTTTGCAAAAAAACCTTTTTCTTTAGCAATAACGAGTGCTGCACAATCCGTTAATGGTATAAATCCAATCTTGAGATCTTTTTTTTCAACGGCCGCCATGGCTACTGTTGCTGCTAATGACAGTAGCAAAACACTTTTTCCAAGAACATTCAAACTTTTCATAATGAAACTCCTATTTAAGACTTAAAAATCTGAAATAATTATAAGCCAAATAAGAAAAAGTATATGCAACTTATTGATTAAAAAATATACAATTTATTGATTGATAATAAAGTTAAGAGATATAGAAATAAAATTAATGAAGGAAAAGAGTGTTTAAGAAAGAGGGCACTCCCGCTTTCGCGGGAAAAGTGCCCTTAGGTGAATGAAGACGTTAAAATTTGATTACCACTTCTTATTGTGGCAATCGTAACAACTTACCATTTGGCCTTTTGTATACGTTTTACTTTTTCCCTCGACACTCAAGGTTCGTGTTGTCCATGTTTTAGAGAGAACACTTCCACGTAAATCTGCACCATGACATGCAGTACAGCTTGTCGTACCTTTTTCAGCCACATCTTGGTGTGCACTTACTGCTGTTTGCCCAACTGCATGCATTCCGTGAGGTCCGCCGGTAAAGTTTGTCGGGACAGTTGTATGACAGGTTGTACATTCGGCTACGGTTCCGGTATGTCCTTGCAAAGCGACACTTTGAACGTTGTCGTTCGCATGACTACTTGGATATTCTGCATGCGTTGCTCCGTGACAGGATTCACACTGAAGACTAGCATGTCCTTTGCTAAATCGGTAGAGTGATTTACCTGCAGCTGGAGTATTGGCTGTGGTAGCAAATTTTGTATCCACAATGGTACGCAAGGTTCCTGGAGCGGAAAACACACTGGTAAATCGTGTAAAGTTTGCCGTTGTAGAACCATTACGGTCGTGGCATTGTTGGCAGTTTGGTTGATCCAACCATCCCTCACGTCCCGTTTTGCCAACATCACTCATTTTACCGTGACAGCTTTGACAATCGATGGCATTAGCACCGGTTGATGTTTTGGCATCTCCCATGACTCCGCGCAGACATTTGGTTACAGAGCCTGGATGGCATTTGTAACACGAGTCGCGATTGGTACTGCTGTTCATCGAAAGACCTGTCGTTGGATCAATCACGGCTGAATGTTTGGCATGAAGCGCTTCAGTGAGTGGTTTGATACCTGGAACTAATGGTGTTCCCAATGCATTAGATTTGTGGCAAGCTGCACACAAGATTGGTTGTCCAGCTGCAGCGGTTGCAAATAAGGTTTCCTTTGTATATTTTGACTCCATTTTTGCTGTAGCGATTGCATCAGGATGTTTATCATCATGGAGTTTAAGAATGTTTTGTTTCCAATCCACTTCTGCCGCACCATTGTTGACCCAGCCAGCCGCTGGTTTTGCTGCTGCAACAGTGTTGGATTTATGACAGGTAATACAGCTCATCTCATCGGAGAGAGGAAGAACGACTTTGGTCGTCGCTAATACTGTACCGGCTGAGTTTTTGGCAACTACTTTGACCATCGGATAGTAGTTTTTAGCACCGCTATCATCGTAAGGAGTGATTGGAATTCCTTCCGCTTCCCACCATCCATTCGTGCCATTGTAGGTCATCCCGGCAGAAGTCATACTTGGTGTTGGGTTAGATGCGCCTTTGGAAAGATTAAGTCCATGATCGGGAGCTGGAGAACCACCAAAAAGAGCAAGAACCCATGTCCAAAAGTTCGTTTTTGTTTTACTGGATGTATTAATTGATCCCGTAGCATCGGCTACAGATTCATACGAAAGAGTAACCCCGCTTGTGATATTTTTACCGGTTGTGACATCTTTTTTGATGAGATGAGCATGAAGATTGTTGTAGGGAGGAAGAATACTAAAGACAGAGTAATCTTTACCATCCATACAATGCATTCCTAAATCATTCCATGCTACAAGGGTGTAGGTACCAGTATTGCCAATATTGCTTGCAGTTCCAGTTCCTGTCGTAGTACCACCGCCGGTAGTTGACCCACCACCAGTTGTTCCTCCTCCAGTAGTGCTTGATGGAGGTGTATATCCTTTGTCTTTATTGGATGGGGTATCAGGAGTAAAATTTTCTTTTGCTTTTGCAGTTGTTACGGTAAAAGCAGATTGGTTAATGATTGCCAATACGTCCGAATCACCAGTAGTTGAACTGTTTAACTCGACGCGTGTCGATTGTGTTTTAATAGCATCGCTTACTGTCGAATTAATATCGATACCATTGGTCGGATCTCCATCACTGTCTAGTGTTTGAAGTGTTTGAAGAATACGAATGACGCGGGTATCGTCAATATTGGTAGTATTAACGATGTCCAATGGAGTGATTTTGTCATCTTTGTTAGGTTTTGCGGAACCAATATAAAGACTCCCGATATGAAAGGTAACGGATTCACCTTTAGTATAAGTAAAATTGCCATTTTTATCGGTTACCCCGCTTTGTGTGGCACTTTCAAATTCCAATCCGGATACGGCGCTGTCCATAAATGTTGCTGTAGATGCCGTTGTAGCTGTTGTTGTCGTACTGCTACTTCCACCTCCACCACCACATCCTATGAAAATAAATGCAGATAATACAGATGAAACCAGTCCTATTGCTTGTCGCATAGTGACTCCTTTATTTAAACTTTATCCGTTATGGTAAACTATCATTGTGAATTTTTGATGAACGAAGGGATTTTATGCACTTATTAATTATTGATGACAACGAAGAATTACTCTATGCCCTGCAACAGCTTTTGAGAGATGCACAGTATCATGTTGATGTCGCTACAACAATAGTGGACGGTGCTAATAGTATTGATCAAAAGAAATATGACTTGATTTTATTAGACTGGATGTTGCCCGATGGCACGGGTATTGAGCTATTGACACGGCTGCGTCATGAAAAGATACGCACACCGGTTTTGCTTTTTTCCTCTAAAAAAGAGGTCGAAGATAAAGTCGAGGCACTTGACGGTGGTGCTGATGATTATCTCGAAAAACCTTTTTCAAATATCGAACTATTAGCTCGGATTCGAGCACTATTACGTCGTGAGAGTAGCCAAAAACAAACACTCATGCAGTTAGGAAGTCTTACAATAGATTTTTCATCACGAAGTGTTTTAATCAATGATAAGCCAGCAAAGCTTTCGGCTAAAGAGTTTGAATTGTTAGAATTGCTTATCCTAAACGTAAATACAGTTTTAACCCGCTATCAAATATCAGAACATCTAAGCCGTGACTTTGACCATCTTAGTGCCAGTAATATCGTCGATGCTCACATTAAAAATCTGCGTAAAAAACTGAATGCTGATGAGTTGATCCAAACAGTGAGAGGTGTGGGCTATATGATTGCTCGCTAGTTCTGACAGGATCGAAAATGAAATAATGCAATAGTACCTTTTCCCTCCCCCTCACTGCGAAGGTATAAGTCTCCGTGGAGTAATACTGCGATGCGCTTACTAATAGCGAGACCTAATCCACTCCCCTCCAGTGTATTTTGTTCTTCTGTTCTCACTTGATAAAAATCATCAAATAAGTCTGCCAAGGCTTCTTGTTTAATTCCCCGCCCACTGTCTTTTACCTGCACAATAAAAAGATCTTCATAATAGTGAAGCTGCACGTCAATAAATCCATGCTCAGTAAATTTGATGGCATTGGAAAGCAAGTTAATAATGACTTGTCCAAAAAGACGCGGATCACTTATAAAATCTCCTTCAAACGGTTCAAATTCTGTTCGAATGCGCAATCCTTTATCTTCAGCCAAGGGAGAGACAAGCTCCAGTGCATTTTCGATCAGGGTAACTGGATTACAGACAGTAAGATGAGGTTCCATTTTTCCTGATTCTACTTTTGCTAAATCCAAAATATTATTAATAACTCCCAAAAGGTGATGGGCTGAATTTTCGATTTTTTCGAGAGTTTCACAGACAGGGGTAGGTGTATTTGGCTGTGTTATAAGATACTGTGTCAGGCTTAAAATAGAACCAAGCGGTGTCCGTAATTCGTGGGACATAGCCGATAAAAAAGAAGATTTTGCCTGTAATGCAGCCTGTGTTTTTCCCAGTAATTCCAAGCGCTTAATATTGACCATTGTCGTGAACATGAGAGCATTAAATGAATGTGCCATAATCCCTATTTCATCGAATCCTGTCGCAACAACAGTTTGAGAGTAGTCGCCTGTAGTTGAAATCTTCATCGCGGTATCAGAAAGCTCACGTAGCGGTTTAATAATGCGAAGAAGAATAATCCAAACCAAAAATGCGATGAGTGCGAGTCCAACAGCAAATAGACTTAGCAACAAGGTTTGGAAGTGATACAAAAGAGCAAGAGCCTCTTTTTTTGGCATGGCATAGTGTAATGTCCACCCCTTTAATATTCCATTCAGCTCCACACTGTCATGCAAATAGGCACTTGTATCCAATATTGGATTATTTCTTTTATAGTAAATAGACGGAATAGAGGAGGGTGGTGTTAACCAACGATAAAAATTTTGATCGGCTTTGAGTTGGTTTGCAAAGTTTTTGAAGGGGTATGACAGTACCAAATAGCCTAAAAAATCTTTTGTATAAAATGATCCATATATAGGGGTAAATAAATAGAGACTATCTTTAAAAAAGAAATAATTATCCCCTTTTTTAAGGGCAGCATCAATCGCGCTTGCTTCTGTAGAAATCATATTAATTTGAGTAGATTGCGATGAAGCGGTAACGATCAAATTTGGTGCAATCGTGAATAAGGTAATAGATTCTTCCAGATCATCTGCTTTTTGCTCTAAAATACTGGTGATACGTCGATCCATATCCTGTGTTACCATATCGTTCATCACTTCAAGCTGTGACAAAAATAAAATCTCTTTTTGTAAATTTACAAGATGGGTAGTGAGATCATTCGCGACATCAACCGACTGAATATGGAGTAAATCTTGCTCTTTTGTTAGCATTAATCTAGATTCATACCCCCATAAATACGAAAGCAGTGCGATGATAATGACTGCAATTCCCCCAAAAAGGGCAACGAAGAGCTTGTACACTATGGGTAAAGAATTCCATCGATGTTTCATATATTTTTTAACCTAATTTAAAATAGTTTCGTCTGAAGAATAATTATAGTCATTTAGAATAAAGTTCCTCCCTGTATGCTACAATTATAAAAGATAGAAATAAATTGTTTGGGAGTGTGTATGTTGAAAAATACAGTATTTTTACTTTTATTTTCCTGCACACTTATCGCTAATGTTTCACAATACGAATCTTATTTTCAAAAAGCTGGAAGTTACTATAACATTCCGCCATTGCTTCTAAAAAACATTGCCACGATCGAAAGTGCGGGCAATCCAAACGCGATTCGGATCAATGATAACGGGACAAAAGATTACGGGTTAATGCAGATTAATTCAATCCATTTTAAAAGGTTGTCTGCATGGGGAATCAATGAACGTAATATTCTCAATCCCCAAGTCAATATCTTCGCAGGTAGTTGGCTTTTATCAGAACATATCAAAGAGCGGGGATTTAATCTCCAAGCGATTGGAAATTACCACTCTAAAACGCAGGTTTATAAAGAACGTTGGCTTCGTCGGTTGACGGTGGCGTTGAAAAAATCAGCCTAAATTTAACGAAAAAATCGGAAGCAGCATCGCAGTAACCATCACTCCGATAATACCTCCGATAATCAGCATAAGTGACGGTTCTAAAATCGAGAGGAATAGGGTGATTTTATCTTTGTTTGTATCGATGTAAAAGGCTGAAAGATGCTGAAGCATTGAGGAAAGTTCACTGGTTTCTTCTCCGATTGCGACCGCTTCGATAAACGAATCATCGATTTTATATCCTGTCTCTTGTTTTAGAGCTTTTGAGAGAGAAGATCCCTCTACTACTTTTACCGAAGCTTTCTCAAAAAGTTCTTTTATGACTTCCGATGAGAGGGTGATGCAGGAAAGTTTGATGGTGTTAACGACGGGTATTCCTGAGCGAATCAATAGTGAAGAGATGGTGCAAAAACGGGCTAAATCACTGGTCTCGACCATTTTACCGACAATGGGAAGCTTCAAAATAAGCGCGTGAACACTTTTTTTGAATTCATAGTTGGTTGCCATTTTATAGGAAAATAAACCGACTAGACTCAATACGACGATCGCTATGACAAACCAATACTGCGCAAAGAAATGCGCCATGGCTACGACGATCTGTGTTAAAAGCGGTAGTGCTTGACCGGTGGACTCGAAAATAGCGGTGATTTTCGGAACAACGACGGTAAGCATAAAAGAGATCATCAAAATCGATACGACTATGATAAAAGAAGGGTACACCAATGCTTGCCCCAGTTGTTTTTTGATTTTTTCCTGAAGAATCAAATAGACGGAAAGTTCGTTTAAAACCTCGGCAAGAATACCTCGGTCTTCCGATATTTTGAGCGTTCCGGTATAAAAGACAGGCAGGGTGTAGTGTTCTTGAGATTCGAGGGCTTGGGCAAAACTTTTCCCTTCATTGATGAGGGTTATGATGGTTTCAAAAAAACGTTCCACTCGGGCAGTCTTATGGTTTTGGTGTTTGAGCAATGTGAGTGCTCGGATCAGTGGAATCCCTGCATTGAGATAGACTGCGAGATCACGACTTAACGTCGCTAATAGCGAGGTAGGGAGATTTTTTTGTTTAAAGAGTGCCAAAACACCAAAAAAAGATTGTTGGCGCGTTGAAATGTCCGAATAGAGGATTCCCTGTGCTTTGAGTTTCATTTTTGCTTCGTCCATCGTAGACGCTTCAATCGTTGATTTTAAAGCATTTCCGGTGCTGTCCATCCCTTTGTAATGAAATTCCATTATGCCTCTTTGGCTCCCACACGGATGATCTCATCAAGACCAGTCGTGCGATCGAGTAACAATGCAATGAGTTGATTGGAGAGAAATTGCATTCCTCTGGATTTCATTATTTCTCGAATTTCAAAATCATTTTCACTGATTTTTAGCAATGGACGCAAAGAGTCATCGACCATGAAAAATTCACCGATAGCAACACGCCCATAATACCCTGTATAATGACATTTTACACATCCTTTTGGTTGGGCTATGATCTGTCCATGTGAAACTCCAAGTTCGTCCGCATCTTTATCGGATAAGGTGGTATTTTCTTTGCATTCAGGACACAGGCATCGAACGAGCCGTTGAGCCAAGACGCCTAAAAGAGTGGACGTAATTAAAAACTTATCGATTCCCGTATCGGCTAAGCGCGTAAGGGCAGCGGTTGCATTGTTGGTGTGCAGCGTTGAGAGGACGAGGTGCCCTGTCATCGCCGCTTGGATAGCGATATGTGCAGTCTCCGTATCACGAATCTCACCGATCATAATAATATCAGGGTCTTGACGTAAAATGGAACGCAATCCTCCCGCAAAGGTTAGTCCCGCTTTGGTATTTACCGCTATTTGACTGACATGAGGAGCATCGTATTCCACTGGGTCTTCGATTGAAATGATGTTCTTTTCAGGGGAGGCTAACTGTTGTAAAAATGAGTGCAAGGTGGTTGATTTACCGCTTCCCGTAGGTCCCGTGACCAAGATAATGCCGTGTGAAAATTTGAGAAGTTCTTCAAACTCTGAGGTGGTTTTCTCATCAAATCCCAACTCCCGTAAAGAGGGAATAGACGTTGCCTGCATCAAAAGTCGTAAAACTACCCGTTCACCATGATACGTGGGGAGGACAGAAACACGCGCATCGAGGCTTTTTCCGGCTACTTTAACTTGTGTTCGTCCGTCTTGAGGAAGGCGTTTTTCGGAAATATCCAAAGCTGAGATGACTTTGATACGACTGATGATGAGATCAATGATGTTTTTGTCCAGATCGATATGTTTGATGAGTGCACCATCGATCCGGAAGCGTACTTCTCCTTTTTTCTCATGGGTTTCGATGTGAATATCACTGGCTTTACGCTTGATTGCTTGGTAAAAAATAGTGTTGACAAATTTTATGATCGGAGCAGACTCTTCACTCGTCAGCAAATCTGCCGAATTTTTGATGAAATCGACCAACGATAACTCTTCATCAATGAACTCATTGTTACTGGGAGCGGATTTAGAAATATCAAGATCCGTTTTAAGCTCCAAAAATTTTAAATAAAGATTTTCATATCCGGAGTGGGGAAGATGCGCGATTGGATAAGTAAGAGAGAGCTTATTGTAAAGCTGAAGCGCTGCTAGACGCTGTGCTTCAGGGATAATGGCATAAAGTTTTCCTTCATACGTACAAAACAAAAGTGAGTGACGAATGCACAAGGGAACATCAATATTTTCAGGATAAGAGAACAAGATTTGTGTTTCATCCAAAAAAGGGAACGTTATCATGGTTTGGCATCTTTTTTGGTTTCGATATTTTTTGTGATATTGGCAATGTAGCGATCTTGAATCGCATCAAGCTCGGTCAATTGGGCCCGCAACGTATTTAAATCACCACTTTTTTCGATGATATAGGGAGTAAGGATAATGACCAGATTGATTTTATCGCGACTGGTTGCTTTGCTTTTAAAGAGATTACCTAAAATAGGTATGTCTCCTAAAAATGGGACTTTTGTGTTCGTTTCATCAATTTTTTCTCGAATAAGTCCTCCAATAATAACACTTTCTCCATTGTTGACGATAGCAGACGTTAAAACTTCGCGTTTGGTTGTACTTGGGAGTTGAAGGTTTGTATTACTGGCATCAATATCTTCTAGTTTTGCCGCTACTCCTAAAAGGACTTTATTATCATTGGAGAGACGTGGCTTAATTTTTAACGTAAGACCAATATCTTGACGAGTATAGTTTTGTGTTATTCCTGTTCCAATTCCTTGTGTTACTCCTGAGCTAATTGACTCTGTTTTACCCACATAGATTGAGGACTCTTGGTTGTCGATACACAAAATCGAGGGTTCCGATAAAATATTCGCTGCTCCATTGGAATTTAATAAGGCAATATTAGCCCCCAATGCAATTCCCGCTGTAATTGTTTGTGTACTAAAATTCGCAAGAGTCGCGATAGAAGAATCAAGCGAGACTGCCGATATTTTATCGTCTCCAAGCCGCGAATCAAAAGTAAACATTCCATTCGATCCTACTTTCCCACCCGAAAGTCCGTATTTTATCCCGACTTCTTGCGATTTATTGTCACTAATTTCAATAATTTTTGCTCTTACATAGACTTGCTGACGGTCGTGATCTAAACTTAGTATCGTCGATTCCAAACTTTTAAAGAGCTCATCACTCGTAATGACGATCAGTGAGTTGGTACTGTCATCACTTGCAATGCTAGGTGGTTGCTGACCGGGCATCAATGACATTTTTCCTAAAATCGTATTGAGCGTTGTCACGAGAGATTTGGCATCGGCATTTTTAAGAGGGATAACATGGGTGGTATTTGCGAGGGTTTCATCTTTCATGTCCAATATCTTCATCGCTTTTTGGATGGTGGCGATGTTGTCAGGGAAGTCGGTGACGATCACGGAATTGGACTCTTTGGATGCGGTTATTTTTCCATTTTTACTCGTAAAATGTTTAATCTTTGTCCCCATGTTCTCGGCAGAAGAAAAATGAAATGTAAAAATACGTGTTTGCATTTGAGCAATGTCACTTTTTTCCATAAATGGGAGATTCATTTGCGTTGCATCAACGGTTTTAACTACACTCAAATATCCTCCGCCTGTATCAACGAGGGTATATCCCCTTGCATCGAGGGTGCTTTGCAGTATTCCAAAAAGATCTTTTTTGTTGATGGGTTTGTTGCCGGCATAACTGATCGTTCCGGGAATCTCTTCGCCGATGAAGATATTTTTATGAGTTGTAGCCGCAACCAGCTTAATCAAATCGGTCATTCCCATTCCATCGATTGCGAGGGAAACTTTTTCGTTAGCAGCTGCACCTAAAAGAGTTGCGAGTGTCATAGAGGCGAGAAAAATTTTAGCGGATGATTTCATAGACGAGTTCCTTTTGGAGGTTATTACGTTTAACGGTGATGCGAAGACTGCGAAGGCTTGGAACTTGAGAGTAAACCGCGAGTGCGTCTGCATACGATTCAAGTTTTTTATTATTAACTGAGAGGATAACATCTCCATTTATAATGCCAAGTTGTGCAAATATGGACTCAGGTGCAATTGTATTAACACGAAATCCAGAAATCTTTTCTCCATTGGCAACGGCTGAGATATCAATGGTTTTTCCAATATTTTGTAAATCATTCATCTGAGTTTTAAGGGTTTGGTATGCGATAGTACGCCATTCATTTTCTTGCGTCCCAGCATGTGCGGAATCGGCTACCGACTCGGTTACCACTTCTTGACGAGCGAGCGGATCATCATGTCCTAACCTAAGGAGATAGCTTTTACCATATCCTCGAAAGGTTGCTGTCGTATCACTCAGTGCCGTGAGACGAAACGCCTCTTTATAGATTCCGCCTAAAGGGACAATGAGCGTCGTTTTCGTATCGCTGATACTGACAAATGAGTCCGAAACGGAGCGATAAATCGCTTTAATTCTGTGTGGATCAGGGACAAGTTTAGTTGCTGTAATGCTTTTGGTATGTATCGCGCCATCGAAATGTTCAGCAATACCAAACTTTGGACCAAAATGAAAAATTTCGAAAAAAGGATCAAAACGAGAGCTAAATCCCTCTGTCGGAGCGTTTGATAAAAATGCCCCTCCCAGTGTTGATAAGCTCCAGACGATGACGATCGGTGCAGCCAGTACATTAAAACGTTGAAGTAGAGATTCGTTAAAAATTGCTTTCATACACTAATCCTTCCTTCTCTTGATGTAATTTATTCACAAGCAGCGGATAACGCCGAAGCTGTGAAGTTGGCTCAAAAATTACGCGAACTTTTTGATCAAGAAGATCAAAATTACCGTCACAATGACCAAAATCACCTTCCCCATCTATGCTGACACTCAAAGGATGAAATAAAGAATAGGTGAAAACAATGGATTCGATTTCCCCGGGGAAAAAGTTTCGATACAGAGGTGAAAATGAGATATTTGAGAGGCTCAGTTGGTTGATAAAAAGCCACGGTGAAATCCGAACAGATTCTATCGAAGCAAATTCTTGATTATCCAGTAAAACGTTTCCATTGTCGATATCTAACAAGAGAAAGCGATTGGTAAATTCTTCATTATTGATGAACAAATGATGCTGGGAGAGTATTGATTCAAATGTAAAATAAAGTTTTTCTTTCGGGATCATTACAATGATTATGAGAAGAATATAAAAAGCGTATAAAGAACGTTTCATGATTCAATCTCCACGAGAATTACCCCTTTTGATGCATTGTTACGTCGGAGAGTTAATTTCTTTATCACGAGCATGGAGTTTAGTATTTTGTTTGAAAGACGATTAAATCCAAGTGATGAAAGATTGTCATATTCAAAATAGACATTTCCACCCCGTTTTTCTTGTTTGATTAGGTTGGGATGATTTTTTAAATACTCAAGCTCGTTGAGAGATTCTTGAGCGGACCATCGTGTTTTTAAGAGATCGATTGTTTTGGCTTGCTGCATCAGCGTTGCGTGTTCTTGTCGTAACTCTTCTACGGCTGAATGTTCCCATAACGCAACCAGTGCAGTAACGACAACCAGTGTCAGGGTTATTAACAGCGAGAGGGTAAGTGCTTTTGGTTTCATTTTAATCGAACCTCTAGTTGCGTGTTATGGCTGTTGATCTGTGCATGATTAAACTGTTTTGTAATGGCGTTTTTGAGCTTTTCAGCAGCACTTGAATCGCGTGTATCGATGGTAAGATTGATGCTATTTCCATCGTAGTTTAGCTCTTGTATTCCCTCTCCTTGAAAGGAAATTATTTCTACAGCGGCTACTGATGATATCGCAGCTGATGCGTTATTTTCGACCAAGAGACGATTTGCTTCCCCCGGTTTTGATCCCGGTATGAGGATTATTCCCTCCACTGACGAGCTAGGAGCAGTTGAGGCAACAGGCATTGAAGGAGGCGGAATGATTTTTGCCTCTACAGGGAGATCGGCAACTTCTTTGCACACTTTTCGAACATGAAGCTGCTTGGTCTCTTTACTCTTTAATGTACCGAGAATAGCTTCCCGTTCAATTGATGTTACGGGCAACTTTGAGGCTTTGCGTATCTCTGTCATTTTTTCATTGAATTTGGCAGATTCTTGATAGCTAAACAATGTCTGTGTAACAAGATTTCCCAAGAGCAGGAGTAAAATAAAGAGCGTCGTTTTGAGTGTTTTTTGGGTGAGGGCTGCGGGGATAAATCCTTCTATGGAAACCGTTTTCAAAAAAGGTCTTGGGTGTGCTAGTACCTCATCTAACTCTATGGAAGAAGGCGCATTGATATATGAGGCATCCATCTCGATGACGATTTTTTCAATCGTTGTTAAATATTTTCCGTTTGGAAGATGGATGGGTCGAGGCTCTTGTGCAAATACCCATTGGGCAAACGTGACTTTTTGGATCAGTGAAAAGTGGGAAAGCGAAAGCAGTTTTTTGGATATTTCATCGGGATTGTAGGCGATTAAAATATAGTTATTTTCCTCTATTTTTTGCGCTTCATAACGATATTGATCGCTGAGATCAAACAATGCCGGTGCGTATTTTACCGCTTCTTTTGCGCTCTTTGCATTCAAGTTTACGGCTAATGCCCAGTAGTCGTTGGGAGAGAGGACTAAAACGGTTTCTTTAGAAATCGGTGTAAGGCTCAGGGTATTAGCATAGACTAAAGGGGCAGCATCACAGAAAAAACGACGTAAAACTGGGTATTTAGTGCAAAGGGATTCGATGAACTCTGTCGTATTAAAGAAATTCAACATGTTGTACTTTCTTATCTAAAAGATTATATTGAAATTTCATATGCTCTTCATGGCTGTTTTCGAAGAGGTGAACATCGCATACAAGATTGTAAGAAATACCTGCTTTGTAAATGAAAAAGTAGTTGTCAAAAACAGCACCAAGTGCAGGTTCTGCCGTGATAGCTTCTTCTTTTGTAACGTACGCTTTGGTGCGAAAGAGAGTAAGTGAACGAATTTTTTCAGAGGAAGTATTGGGCAAAATGAGAGAGAGTGTTTCGGCATTAATTGCATTAAAATCCATTTTCTCCCCTTCATATCCGATATATAGATTCCAGGGTATTGATAAAACCGCCGTATCTTTTGTAATCTCAATATAACGTGATAAGATGAGATTAAAATGAGACTCGTTTACAATCAAACCATTTTTAAAATCGGGTTGCGATTCTCTAATTTCTGTATCTATTCCGCGTGCTACGGTATCTGTATCGATTGTATCAAAAATGAGCTTAAGAAGCATGTCCGAATCGGCAATAGGATGCAGGGCAAACACCCGCATGAACAGTGCCAAATTCGTGTCATTTACTTTTCCGTCAGGACTCATCAGCGTATTAATATTGAATCGGTTATAAGGCGATGAGAGTTGTGCTTTGAGACTAAAGTCCCCTTTTTTATTGTCCAGTTGCAATGGCAGACGCATGGCTAAATCCAATTCCTCAGCTCCGGTAATGGGACTAAGTAGTGAGGGAAGCTGCTGTTCTAAATCATTGATGGCACGTAAAGACGCACTTTGAAAAAATGCATTATTTCCCAATCGTGACAATCGGTCACTTTGTGTAAGTACTAAAGTAACGATGCCCATCATAAGTGTTATCAATACCAAGGTCATCATCAAAACAATTCCGCGTTTTTTCATATCAGTTAAGTTGTCTTTTGTTTAATATTTAAAGAAGAAGTATAACGTTCATACATGAACTTTTAATGAATAAATGATTTCATAGAAGATATTAATAGAGTTGAACTCCTTGAATTGCTTTAAATTGGTCGTATGGAACTAAGTAGGTTGTTCATTAAGTTATCATTTTTTCATGTTAGAATACAATCATAATTACAAGCTAACAGGAGTTATAGAATGAAAATTTCCAGTAAAAGAAAAGCGTTTACCTTAATAGAAATTATGGTCGTAATCATCATCTTAGGACTTTTAGCCGCGTTTGTTATCCCGAATATCACGGGGAAAAGCGGCGAAGCGAAACAAAAACTGGTTTGTATTCAGATGAAAAGTTTGAATGAGAGTCTTAAAATGTTCAAAATTGATAATGGATCTTATCCTACGAGTGAAGAGGGCTTAAATGCACTTATCACAAACCCTAATGCCAGTGAATACACATCGTATGCTCCAAGTGCTTACATTGAAGGAAAAAATCTTCCTAAAGATCCGTGGAATAAGCCGTATTTGTATCTCAATCTCGATGGTTCTGTCGAACTCATTTCTCTAGGTGCTGATGGTAAAGAGGGCGGAGAAGGTGAAGATAAGGATCAAAAACTCTCCGAGTGTCGCTAAGTGAAAACATTTCGTGGAGGGATGACTCTTTTTGAATTATTGATCGTTATGATAATTGTTGGTATTGTCTATTCGATTGGGATTTTTACATTAAAAAAAGAGAAAGTAACCGCTACGACGATGAGTATATCAACTTTAAAAACTACTCTCTTAGCGCTGGGACAATCACGTGAAATCCGAATGTTTTGTGACGTTCCAGCGCAAGAGTGCCGCGTATTTTCAATGGATAATAAACTGCTTACTACCTTGCACCTTCAATCTAATGAGACAATACAGCGTTATGGCTTTGATCGTTTTGGAGAACTTCAACGGTTGGGAAATGTCGTCACACGTACGGAAGATGGATTAGAGCAAGGGTGTTTTGAGATGTCACTTCGTCCAGATGGATCGGTCACTCCGGTGATATTAAAAAGCAATAATAAATTTTATGCTTATACCCCTATTGGTGAAGATAAACCTTATATAGCGGATAGTGAAGAAGCGTTACGAAATTTTCTCTTTAATGAAGCTAACTATCCTCTGAGAGGAGATGACGTATATGGCGCACACTAAAGGTTTTTCACTTATCGAAACACTGGTTGCGATTACCATTGCTTCCATCGCGACGATGGCGTTGATGAAGGTGATCTCCAACTCTTCGAATATCTCTGCAAATGCCGTTGGACGTTTTGATTCGTCGATTATGATGGGTTTAGTGGCTGGAGAAGCGAATGAGACGCTCGATGGCAGAGTTATGAGCGTGGATGAGATTTTGCGTACACGTTACACCATCGATAATCCTATAATTCGTGAATCGCTGAAATCAACCTCATATGAGATTGTCTTGTTACCTAAAGAGATTCTCAACCCTCTTATGACGACCAACGTAAATGGGATAGATCCGACAAAGGCTTCGATAGCTGTTCAAAAAGTGATTCTCAAAAATCCTCAAGAGCAAAAATCTTTTTTCCATATTACATCAGGTTCACTATGAGACGAAATGCCTTTACCCTGATCGAGTTGGTGGTTTCAATAGCTTTGTTTGGGCTAATCACGATTTTTTTATTTGGAGCGATTGATGGGTTACGAAAGCAACAAATATTTTTTCAACAAAAAGAAGTTGTGATTGAACGAAAAAATCAAATTGTGTCATTGTTGCGAACCGACTTAGACCGCGCGCAGTCAGTTACTGTGGTAGCGAGCATGAGCAAGGATTTTGACACGGTCTCGATTACCGGTTCAAACCGCTCATTGTATGGGATCGATCGTCCCTATGTTGTGTGGCTGGTACTCAAATCGGATAACACGTTGATACGGCTAGAATCCTCTTCTCTCATTAGCATACCTATCGCACCTGAAACACTGTATTCAATCCATAGTGATCGTATCGCAAAGCAGTGTGAACTGTTTCGTATGTACGATTCTCCCAAACATCGATTGCTCTATCTAAAATTTGAAAATCAATCGCCTTTGATCGTCGAAACAACCAAATAAATAGAACACGTCTTAAAAAAGTGTTATTATTTTTGGGGAAGGTTCACCAAAATAATATCCTTGCAGATGCGTTAGTGGCAAATGTTTGACATAATTGGACACATCCTCGCTGCAGACAAATTCAGCAATGGTTTGAATATTAAGTTGGCTTGCAAAATCAATAATTGTTTTGGTAATGATCTGAGAAGTGATATTGGTATCAATAGTGCGGATAATAGAGCCGTCAATTTTTATGTAATCGATATCAAGCTTGGTAATATAAACAAAATTAGAATATCCCGCGCCAAAATCATCAATAGCAATTTTAACACCGTATTTTTTCACCTCAGTGATAAATTCATTGACCCTGTCGTAATTCTCAATCCCTTCAGATTCTAAAATTTCAAAAATTATCTGATGGGCATAAGGAGAATGTTTGATTTTATCAATGATATAGGCGTTCATCGCGCTATCATTGATGTCTAAAATGGAGAGGTTGATCGAACACTGAATCAAAGGGTGATTCGAAAGTTCCTCCATAACTTTATCAATCATAATCCTTGTCAGTTGATGATAAAGGCGAACTTTTTTAGAGATTTCTAAAAACTCTATCGGAGGGATGATAGTCCCATCTTTTTCGATGATACGAATCAAGGCTTCATACTTTTCTGTCTTCAGTGTTTTGGCATTAACGATGGGTTGATAAAAAGGGACAACTCTGTCTTCATCAATGGCATTACGCAGGCGTTTAATCCAGGATAAATTGTTTTCATAATCTTCTTTGATATGGAATGAATCATCATAATAAAGATAATTCTTTCGTGTTTTTTTTGCAAGTTTCAGTGCCATATCCGCGTAGGCCATAACCTCTTTTTTATCGTCTATTTGAACATCGTCGGACTTGCATCCGGCAATACCGATGGTGACATTCAAGCTGATTTCTTGATCCGCTGCGGTGAATATTTTTTTATTAAGATTAAGAGACAGTTTCGTGATGCATTCCGATACTTCTGTTTGGTTGCAGGTACTTTTAACGAGAATAACATATTCGTCAACAGGAAGTTTGTATACCGTTGATTCTTTCATCCCTTTCGCATATTCGACTAACTCGGTAGCAAAAGCGATTAGAAGTTGATCGGCAATCTTGTGTCCGTAAAAAGTATTAACCTCTTTAAAGCTGTCAATGTTGAGTAAAACAATGTTAAAAGCCGAATCCATATCATCGATATCGCTCAACAGTTTTCTTCGGTTAGGGAGGTTTGTAAGTGCATCGTGTTTGGAGTCCATAAGCTCTTTATTGAGCTGGTGCAATGCTGTCATATCACGTATGCTGACGAGAACGCTGTGAATATTTCCTTCTTGATCGTACAATGCTTGAACATTTTTCGAGATGTGGACGATTGTGCTGTCTTTTCGTATAAAAATTGTTTCTTGATCATTGCAATGACCTTTGGCTTGGACGTTTGCCATGCAATTACCCAAGATGCTCAAATCACCCAGATGGTCAGTGATGGACGTTCCATACAGTTCTTCTTCCGTGTAGCCTAAGATTCTGCAAAATGCAGGATTGACATATTGAATCATCATATTCATATCAATCGTAAACATACCATCAGGAGAGTGCTCGAGAATTTCTTGTAAATGAACACTTTTCAGGGTTTGTTGAGGCATAAAAAATTCCTATACACTAGCTATTGCTGTTATCATAGATGGAATTTGTTTAAATAAAAGTAAAAAGTCTCATTTTTATCACATTTTAGTTTTCAAGTGTGAATTTAAAGACGTTTTATTTTACTGTTTGCAAAATCAGCGACCAATTCTTCGAGTCGCATGGCGGAATACATCGCATCGATTTCATTCCGCCAAATCTCCCACTGAGCATGAAGCGCACACGGCTTTTCAGCTTCACATTCACCAATACCCAACAAGCACGTATCAAATAAGACTGTACCATCCACAGCATGGATGATGGAGATGAGGGTTATTTCGGATGCATCACGGGAGAGTTTTACCCCTCCGGAAGCTCCTCGATGTGAGGTTAAAATATTTGCATGAACGAGTTTTTGGAGTGATTTTGCTAAAAAATGGTAGGGAAGATCAAGCGCCTCACTGATGATTTGAATACGGTGATACTCATCTAGCGGTTTAGTAGCAAGCCAAACAGCCGCTCGAATGGTATCTTGGCAGGCAGAGGAGAGCATTATTCTTTTTCCGTTTTACGAATGATGTACACAAACACGGCAAATACGAGCAATAAAAAGGCGAGTGCAGCAACCAACGTGGAGGCATAGGGTAAATCTTTGTAGTTATGAAGTGAGATTTTAAAGACGACCAAGAGTGCTTCGATGAGTAAAGCAATGATGATGGAGACTGAAAAATTCAGCAGTGTTTTGGGGTTAAAAACATCACTGACATGTTGAGTTCTTGGGAGGACTTCTTGTTCCACGATGGTTTTACCCAAATCATATACAGCAAGACCGAGAGTGAGAGCAATGATAGGCTTAAACACTGCATCGATGGAAAGCGGAGCAACACCCACCAAATACCCTATAAAGGTATAAAACCCATAGAGTACGACAAAGACACCAAAAAATAGAAGTCCTCCACCGATAAGAGCGTAGGATGTGCGATTAAGGAATTTGAATACGTCATTTTTTTCAATGAGGTCAAATCGTTCCAAGAGTTTTCGAAGCCTAAAATCCAAGAAGAGATATCCCTCTCCCACAGCATAGACCACGGTGATGCATAAAGCACCGGTAGCCGTTGAGATGTAAGGATCGCTGATGTAGTGCCCTTTTTGAATCTCAACTTCATTGATGAGATAGGAGCGATCCACCCCGATATGGTGATGTTCTTCACGATTAAAATAGATATTTGGGGAGTTTTGGACAAATCCCTCATCCGACATATAAAGCAATTCTAAGCTTGGAAAAGTTTTGTAAAGCCGCTCGATTAAGTGAACATTGAGTGTTTTTAAACTGACATTTCCAAGGGTTGAGAGGATAAATTTTTGGATAAGCGGAGCATTCGCTGCATAGCTTCGTACTAGATCTTGCATAGAGTCTCCTTGGGTAAAAATGTTGGGAAAATTATAGTCTAAATAATAGCTATAAGATGATTATAAAATCATCAATTTTACAGAAGTCTCTTATAAGCTCGAGGCGTTAAAATACGCCAATGCAAAAAATTATTATAAATCAAAAGTTTTACGGCTCGCTCGAGATTGACAACACAGAAGACGCACGACGTGTTTTTTCCAAAGTAAAAAGTGCTTTCGGAACTCAAAAAAAGATGGAAATCGGTTTGATTTTTCCAAGCTATAAGCTCAAAGCCCTTGAAAGTTATCAAAAAGGGGGATCGCGGCAGGAGTTGGAAGACATCGAGCTTTACATCGAGCTGGGTAAAATCTTGCGATTTGATACACAAGATGCACAAAAGCTCAAAAATAGTATCGAACTGACCAACGATATTGCCCATAACCATTACAATATTTCCAAGCGCCTCACTTTAATCAATAAGCCACATCCAACTAAAAATAGTGGTTATTATCTGTTCTGGGACATCGAAAATTTTTCCAATATCGGCTCAATGTTTAATGATGTTATCGAAAAATACGATATTCCTGATAATCATATTTATGTGGCGGCTAATCCTGATTCCTTGTATTTATTTCGAAAAGAGTGGGAAGCAGAACTGTATGACTATAAAAAAACGCTCAATTCGTTCAACTTTACCAAATGCGATCATGGAAAAAATGTTGCGGATGATATTTTGTTAGCAAACTTTGAAACGCTAATGTTGCACAATACCAATGTTTATTTGATGACTTTCGACCGTGAGCTTAAAGATCGATTTACTGCGCTAATTCATCCGACTAATAATCTTTATATTCTCGAAAAATAAATTTTTAACAGGAAAAGTATGACCTTGCTAATTGATATTCTTGCCAAAAAAACAAATATTTCTAAAAACAACATTGAGTCAATTTTAAAACTTCTCGAAGAGGGGTCAACTATCCCTTTTATCGCTCGTTATCGCAAAGAGATGACGGGGGGTGCTAGTGATGAGCAGTTGCGCGATTTTGAAACTATTTATGTGTATTCAAAAAAACTGTTGGAGCGTAAAGAGGAAATACGTAGACTGATACAAGAGCGAGGCGTGTTGAGTGCTGAGCTGTCTACTCTGATTAACGCAGCACAAACACTTCAAGTTCTCGAAGACATCTATCGTCCATTCAAGGAAAAGAAAAATACGCGTGCTGCATCAGCGATAGCCGCAGGACTTCAGCCATTGGCAAATATACTTCAAAGTGCTAGATTGGAGTTGGCAGAATTCAAAAAGAAAGCACAGGAGTTTGTCAAAGGGTCGATAAAAACTGTTGATGAAGCGGTGCAGGGGGCAAAAGATATCGTAGCGGAATCGTACAGTGATGATCCGCGTGAACGGGAGCACTGGAGAAAACAGCTTCTTGACTATTCTTCTTTCGAGATAAAAGGGACAAAAACACTCAAAGAAGAGGGATTGTTTGCAAAATTGGCAGGCAAAACTGAGCGCATTTCTTCTATTCCTTCTCATCGTTATCTTGCTTTAATGAGAGGAGTATTCGAAAAAGAGCTAAGCGTTAAAGTCTCGAACGATATGGAGCGCGTGGAGAGTTCCATCAAACAGTTCAGGCTTCCTAAAAATGCCAATGGAAGTAAAGAAATATTGCTTGAAGCCTATCTCGATGGCTTTAAACGGTTGTTATTTCCTTCATTGGAACGTGAAATTCACAGTACGATAAAAGAACGTTCGGATATTCAAGCCATTACGACATTCGGTAAAAATCTTACACAGCTTCTCAACACGCCGCCTGTCACAAAACGGGTCATTTTGGGAGCCGATCCGGCGTACCGTACGGGATGTAAACTAGCAGTCGTCGATGAACACGGAACCTATTTAGCCCATGCCGTGATCTATCCCACCCCTCCAGTGAGTGATTATACGGCTTCGGCAAAAGTGGTCAAAGAATTGGCAAAAAAATACAACATCACGGGTGTAGCCATCGGAAATGGTACTGGCTCACGAGAGACACAGGAGTTTTTTGCCCGAGTCAATAACGAAGAGGGACTTAACCTCTCGTATACGGTGGTATCGGAAGCGGGAGCGTCGGTTTATTCGGCATCCAAAATCGCGCAAGAGGAATATCCGAATCTCGATGTGACGATACGGGGAGCCATCTCGATCGCTCAGCGGTTACGTGACCCGATGGCAGCACTGGTAAAAATCGATCCGAAATCGTTGGGTATTGGGCAATATCAGCACGACGTCGATCAAAAGCTCTTGGAAAAACAGTTGGGCAGCGTGACAGAAGATTTGGTCAACCGTATCGGTGTGGATGTCAACAGTGCCTCGGTATCGCTGCTATCGTATGTCGCGGGAGTAGGGGTGAAAGTAGCTCATGCTATCGTAGAATATCGCGAAAAAAGCGGTTCTTTCAAGAGTAAGCAAGAACTTTTAAAAGTAAAAGGTCTGGGGGCAAAAGCGTATGAACAGTGTGCCGGATTTTTTCGGATACGAGAGGGTAAAAGTATCCTGGACAACACGGGCGTGCATCCTGAAAGTTATGACGTGGCGCAAAAGCTTTTAAAGCAATATGATATTTTTTCGATCACAAAAGAACAAATTACAAAACTGGCAGTGGAAATGGGCATTGGCGAATTAACTCTCCAAGACATAATAACGGAGCTCAAAAAACCGGGGTTCGATCCTCGCGAGACATTACCACCAATCATGTTTCGAGAGGGACTTACTGATATTAAAGAGCTTCAAGAAGGATCTATTGTCTCCGGAGTTGTTCGAAACATCGCTGATTTCGGTGCATTTGTAGATATTGGGCTCAAAAATGACGGGTTGATTCATATTTCTCAAATGTCGGAAAAACGAATTGCACACCCACTGGAAGTGTTAAGTGTCAATCAGCAATTACGTCATATCCGTGTAGTGGAAGTAGATCAGCAAAAAGGAAAAGTGTCCCTTAGCTTACGTGATATATAAA
>CAIMUF010000035.1 GCA_903844635.1 uncultured Sulfuricurvum sp.
CGGAACCTACACCTATACGTTGGACAACACCAACCCGGCGGTCAATGCACTGAACACCAACAGCACACCGCTTACGGATACCTATACCTACACCCTCACTGACGGGGATGGTTCTACCACCACTGCGGTTCTTACCATTACGATCACAGGAACGAACGACGCACCAGTAGCCGTAGCGGACGTTAATACGGTGAGTGAGGATGCAGTGAACGTAGCTGGGGATGTTACTCCTGGTACAACTGGTCAAGATAGTGATGTGGATGGAGATACACTAAATATAATCGGTGTTGCTTCTGGTACTCAGACATCAACAAGCGGAAATGTTGCGACAGCGGTTGCAGGAACATATGGTTCAGTGAACATAGCGGCAAACGGAAGTTATACCTATACACCTAGTGCTGCTGCACAGGCACTAAAATTGGGTCAGAATGGAACTGATATCTTTAGCTATACAATTAGTGACGGAAATGGTGGGACAGCAACAACAACCTTAACAATTACCGTTCAAGGGGCTAATGATGCACCGACTATAACAGGACCATTGACAGGTACGGTTACTGAAGATGGAACAACGACAGCAACAGGAAGCTTGACAATCGTTGATCCGGATGCGGGCGAGTCAAACTTTGTTGCACAGACAGGTATTGCAGGAACATACGGAACCTTTAGTGTAACAGCTGCAGGTGTATGGACATATACACTTACGAATAGCGCAGCAAACGTACAGGCACTGGCTCAAGGACAGACTCCGACAGAAATATTTAGCATTACAAGCGCTGATGGAAGTATTCGTTCAGTAGTTGTGACCGTCAACGGAAGCAATGATGCTCCAATTGCAGTTGCGGATACCAATGCAATTACAGAGGAGACAACAACGGCTCCAACTACTGTAAGCGGAGATGTTACTCCGGGTACGGCAGGACAAGATCGTGATATTGATAATGGAGCGACATTCACTGTTACGGGTGTTGCTGCTGGAACACAGACATCAGCGTCGGGCAATGTTGGAACAACAGTTGCCGGAACCTATGGTTCAGTGAATCTTGCAGCAGATGGAAGTTATACCTATACTCTTGATAATACAAAAACGGCAACGAACAGTCTCAAAGCAGGACAAACGGCTTCAGAGGTCTTTACCTATACGATTACGGATAATAATGGTGCAGTCAGTACTACAACACTTAGCATTACGATCACAGGAACGAACGACGCACCAGTAGCCGTAAATGATAGCTATAATATGAACGAAGACGGAGCGGCGATCACCCTTGCACCATTGACTGCAGATACAGATCTTGATGGTGATACATTAAGTGTACAAAGTATCAACGGAACAACATTAACTCCGGGTACAGCTCAAGTTATCATCGTGCCACACGGAACAGTCAATGTAAGTGTTGCAGGAGTGATTACGTTTACCCCTACAGCGAACTACAATGGAGATGCTACATTTGCCTACATCATCAGTGATGGACATGGCGGAACTGCGACAGCAAACGAGACGATCACTATTGCGGCAGTAAATGATGCACCATCAGGTACAGACAAAACTATTACTATGTTCGAAGATGGTCGTTATACTGTAGTAGTGGCTGATTTTGGATTCACAGATCCAAATGATTCACCTGCAAATAACTTCCAAAGTGTTATTGTTAATGTTCCAACTTCAGGTGCTTTATTTTACAACGGTGTTGCAATTACAAGTGCCACGACAATAACTCTTGCTGATCTAAACGCTGGTAAGTTAATTTACTCTCCAGCGGCGAATGTGAATGGTACTGGTGTTGCTAACTTCACATTCCAAGTTGCTGATGACGGTGGTACAACAAATGGTGGACAAAATACTGATCAATCTGCTAATACACTTACATTCAATGTGACTCCAACTGTTGATGTTTCAGCTAAATGGATCGATTATTGGACTTTCAATGAAGGAACAGGAACATCTACAACCAATACAAATACATTTATAGATCGTATAGGTACAATAACGAATAATACACCACACACTGGTCAAGTTGCTGACCCTTCAGCTGATTTGCGACCAACATGGACATTGCCAACGGATGGTCGTAATGGATCAACTGCTATGCAGTTTAAAGGAGTTGGAGGAGCATCTTCAGCCCGTGATGGAGGATGGATAGCTCTTGATTCATCCGTTACAAATCCTTTGGCTGGACTAACAGCGAGTAAGGCAGCTACCCTTTCTTTTTGGATTAATACCACTCAAGTAGGTAGCACTATAGGGTGGGATTCACCTTCAGTTATTGGTATGGAAAACAATGGAGCAGTTGCCGATATTCAATGGGGTTGGATTGACGCAAACGGAAAAATTGGTTTTGGAATGGGAGATAATACCGGACTTATGAGTACCAACGTTGTCAGTGATGGAACATGGCATCAAGTGACCATTTCTCATGATTTTACTAGTGGGAAAACCTATTTATGGGTGGATGGTGTTAATAATGTCAATGGTACAGTTCTCTTGGCAAACACAGTGGTAGCAACGAATAAATTTTTAGGTCTTGGTGTAACTGCGGATGATGGTGCAACGTCAAATCGCTTTTTGAATGCTAAACTTGAAGATGTCCGAATTTATGATAGTGTTCTTACAACTACTCAGGTTCAAGCGATTTATGAAACAGAATTGATGGGATATCAAAACTCAGTGATTGCAAATGACGGACATGCATTACATTTTTCTTTAAGTGTTAATAATACTACGAGTCTTATTATCTCTGGTCTGCCAAATGGAACAATAGTGACAGATGGTGGAACGCATTCATTTACAGTTGGTGCAGCTGGAACAGCAGATATTACAGGATGGAATGCGTCAGAACTTGAAGTGAATACTTATGGAACTGGATCATTTATGATGATGGTAACAGGAAGTGATGCCGCTGGTACAAGCGTTAACCAATATTTATCTGTTGTAACAGCAGCGGATATGTTTACGGGAACAACATCTAATGATTCCCTTACTGGAAATACTAATGATAATGTTCTCACTGGAGGTGATGGTAACGATACGCTGTCTGGTGGAGCTGGGAATGATGCTCTTTTTGGAGGGGCTGGAAATGACACATTAGACGGTGGATCCGGAGCAAATGTTTTGTATGGTGAAGCAGGAAATGATACTCTTGCTTATAATGGTGCGGATAAATTTATTGACGGTGGTGCAGGAACGGATACTTTGCTCTTAGCGACAGGGTCTAATATTGATTTTAGTATACTTAACAGTACAAATGATCCGATCAAAAATATAGAAATTATTGATCTTAATACAACAAGTGCACATACCCTTGTTAAAATATCATTTTCTGATGTGATTGATATGACCGATAGTAATCATCAATTAACCATTCTTGGAAATAGTGGAGATAGTGTAAGTTTACAAAATACTACTGGAGCTACATGGACAAAAGATACTACAGCCGTTACAGAGGTTATTAATGGTTCTTCTCATGTGTTGGATGTTTATCACAACAGTGCCGATTCTACGGTATTGGTCAAAGTAGAACAGAGTATTAGTGACCAAGTTCTTTAAAAATTCGCTAAAATAAGGGCATGAAAAAATCGTTCGCTCTTTTCTTCATCGTGGTGGCAATCGCCACCACTCTCATAAGCTCACCTGAATTTACCATTGCCAAGATATTTTTAGACAAAATTGACAAAGAATACGGTGTTTTTGCCAAGCGTCGAGCAATCGCTTTAGTACAGATGATGAGTAGTGTGAGAGATCAAGATGAGATGAAAAAAATGGAAGAAGTAAATGATTTTTTCAATCAAACACCTTATGCATCGGATAAAGAAATATATGGGGTGAGCGATTACTGGGCAACTCGATTGGAATTTATCGGTCATGATAAAGCAGATTGCGAGGACTATGTCATCGCCAAATATTTTACACTTAAAGAGTTAGGGATTTCTCCCAAAAAACTCTATATGACGTACGCTAAATCGTTGAAGTACAAAACCGCTCATTTGGTTTTGACGTATTATGAAACTCCAAAATCCATCCCTTTGGTTTTGGACAACTACAATTACAAAATTCTCCCTGCATCTCAACGCGACGATCTGGTTCCGATTTACAGTTTTAGCGGAGATGAGCTTTTTTCTGCCAAACAAGCACAAATAGGTAAACTCGTCCCCGCATCCAGTGCCCAAAAACGTCCATGGGACGAACTTGTCATTACTCAACAAAAGGAATAAATCATGAGCTTATTTAAACAACTTTCCATTATGCTGACGCTTTTTTTAGGAATCATTCTCGCTTCGGTTATGATTTTAAATTTTAAAACAGCAACGGAGTTTGTCCAAAATCAACTCTATACGGATGCTAAAAATACGTCGCATTCTCTGGGATTATCGCTTTCAAAAGTAGCCGATCCAGACGATACTTCGACAATGGATACGATGATTAATGCGATTTTTGACAGCGGATATTATGAGCTTATCAGCCTCAAAGATGTGGATGGAAAAATACTTTATGAGCGTAAAACAGATGTTGTAGTGAGTGATGTCCCCTCATGGTTTATTGGGGCTGTTCCTGTTCAAAGCAGCACAGCTTCCAGTGATATTATGATGGGATGGAGTCGTTTTGGAACCTTGGAAGTACGTGGTCATGCAGGTAATGCATACCGTCAACTTTATTCCACTTTGATTGAATTAGTAAAAACTTTTCTTATACTAGGTGTTATTGTTTTTGCTTTTTTGTATCTGCTGTTGTCGTTGAGTTTGAAATCACTTAAACGAATTGGCGATCAAGCGAAAGGGATTATCAAAAATCAATTTATCTTTGAAGACAAAATACCTTTTACAACGGAGTTCCGTTCAGTGACGGTAGCGATGAATGCCATGGTGGGAAAAGTAAAAGATATTTTTGAGCGTGAAGATGAGACATTGAAGCGTTATCATGAACTTTTATATAAAGATGCTGAAACAAAGCTGTACAATCGCCGTTATTTGGTTGCAAAACTTCCTGATTATCTTCAGACAGATACGCTATTTTCAGCAGGGGTCTATGCACTGTTTAGTTTTGATGAGCTTGATCGACTGAAAAAAGAACTGGGATATGAATCTTACCGCTCACTTCTATCTACTTTTTCATATAGCCTTAATGATGAATTTTCCAGTGATCCGTATACCCTGATTGCACGCTTGAACGAAAGTGATTTTTTTGTAGTAATACCATCAAAAGAATCATCTGAAATCATAACGAGATTTGAAAAGGTCATGACTCTGTTGCATCAGGAGATTATACGAGAAAATGAGTCAGTTGAAGAATACTTAGTAGTAGGATGCAGCGTTGGCAACTATACTGAAAATGACACGCTTAAGTCTCTTTTTTCACGGGCTGATTATTCGGTTACGCAAGCAAAACTTCGACAAAATTTTTCGATTGATGTCAACGTTGAGGGTAAAGATTCTCTTGTACTTGGTCGTGAAGAGTGGAGAAATGAACTGCTGCTGAGTTTGGAAGAATCACGAATGTTATTAGCATTTCAAAGTGTTGTGAATGTACATGACGGTAAAACGGATGTACTGCATGAAGAGATATTTTTACGTCTTTTGGATAAAGAAGGGACGATACATTCAGCCGGTTACTTTATTCCCATTGCTACAAGTCTGGGTTTGATTGATATGTTAGATCGTTACATGATTACGCAAGTGTTGAAGTACCTAAAAGAGCAAAATCAGACGACGTCAATGGCAGTCAATCTAAGTGGAGATTTTGTCAAAAAATATGCCAATATTGAGTGGTTAAAGATACAGCTTGCGCTTTTTTCACGTACTAATCGAACGCAATTGTGGTTTGAAGTGAGTAACTCTATCGCATTGTCGGAGCTTGAAGCGGTACAGTCCTTGTGTAAAACAGTCAAGCATCTTGGTCATCGTTTTGGGATAGATCATTTTGTGCTACCTGAGAGTGGGGCGCTTTATTTGCAAGCAATAGATCCTGATTATGTTAAATCAAATGCAGGGTATTTACAAGACATGATGCTGGATAGTGAAACTGGAAATACACGTGAAAGTTTGAATAATTTAGTAAAAAGTTTGGGAATTTCGATTGTGGCGATAATGATTGAAAATTCAGAACAGATGGAAGCTCTTAAAAATCTTGGAATAACAAGATTTCAAGGCTCGTTTATTGCACCTGTGGCGATGCTCAAGTAAAAATTATTTCTTTTTACGAGTGAGGACAAAAACGAAAGCGGCCATTACCGCGAGTAGTATAAAGATATTGCCTTGTTCATCCATAGTTAGTCCTCTGTCTTATTTGAACGTCAAAGGGATTGAATGCCTTTGACTACGCTTTGTCTCATTGATGAGGCAAAATGAAGTAATGATATTATACCGTACCTCATAGCCCTTTATAAGAGGTTACACCGTACAATCGCGTTTATGAAAACAACAACTTCCCAACCTTTTCGATTTCTTCCCACAACTCGCGCCGAAATGGATGAACGCGGATGGGATCAATGCGATGTTATCCTTGTTAATGGCGATGCCTATATCGATTCCCCTTTTATAGGAATAGCTGCTGTAGGACGAATTTTAGAGCGTGAGGGGTATCGTGTCGGTATCATTGGACAGCCTGATATTACCAGTGATGTGGATATTAAACGCCTTGGCGAACCGAGACTTTTTTGGGGAGTGAGCGGCGGAAGCGTTGACTCGATGGTTTCCAACTACACAGCAACTAAAAAGTTTCGCAATAATGATGATTATACCCCAGGCGGAGTGAACAATAAACGTCCCGATCGTGCGGTACTTGTCTATACTAATCTTATCCGTCAATATTACAAAAGTACGGTTCCTATCGTTCTTGGAGGGATAGAAGCCAGTTTACGCCGTGTTACTCATTATGATTACTGGACAAATAAGCTTCGTAAGCCAATTTTATTTGATGCCAAAGCGGATTTCCTTATCTACGGAATGGGGGAGGGGGCGATAATTGCTCTTCCGAAAGCGCTTGACGAAGGAAAATCACCATACGATATACGTGGCGTTTGTTATATTGCTAAAGAACCTAAAGAAGGTTATTTGACATTACCATCGCACAAGGAGTGCTTGGAAGAGAAAGAAAAATACATTGACCTTTTTGATGCATTTTATGATAATAATGATCCTATTTCAGCATTAGGATTGTGTCAAGAGGTTGATGGCAGGTTCAGTATTCAAAATCCACCTGCCGATTATCTCGATGAGAATGAAATGGACGCCGTTTCAGCACTCCCTTTTACCCGCGAGCTTCATCCTTATCACCGACCTCAAGGCGAAGTAAAATGCCTTGAAACAATCAAATTTTCGATTATGACCCATCAGGGATGCTGGGGTGAGTGTAACTTTTGTGCGATCGGGGTTCATCAGGGCCGAACCATTCGTACACGCAGTGAAGAATCGATACTTGCTGAAGCAACGCAGTTTACGGAGTATAAAGATTTCAAAGGGATAATCAGCGATGTCGGAGGTCCTACGGCGAATATGTACGGATACGAGTGTAATAAAAAGCTCAAACACGGTACATGCGCACACCAAAGATGTGTAGATGATACGCATTTGTGCAAATCAATGAAAGTAGATCATACACGCATTATTAACCTCTTACGACGTCTTCGTGAAGTTAGAGGTGTTAAAAAAGCATTTGTCGCTTCAGGGGTACGCTATGACCTAATTACTGAAGACAAACGCCAAGGATACGACTATTTAAAAGAAATGGTGCGTCACCATATCTCAGGGCAGATGAAAGTTGCCCCGGAACACACTTCGGATCATGTACTTCATTTGATGAACAAACCTGGAAAGCAGACGCTTGTCGATTTCAAAAAATTGTACGATCAGTTGAATAAAGAAGAAGGAAAAAAACAGTTTTTGACGTACTATCTGATTGCTGCACACCCCGGATGTACCGAAAAAGACATGCATGATTTGAAGCGTTTTACGTCGGATGAGTTAAAGATGAACCCTGAGCAAGCGCAAGTTTTTACCCCAACTCCTGGAACCTATTCTGCGGTAATGTATTACACCGAAATGGACCCAAAAACGAGAGAAAAAATCTTCGTCGAAAAAGATACCGCACGTAAAGAGAAACAAAAGCAGATTGTTGTCGCGAAAGACAACTTTAAAAGCGGATTTTCGAGTTAAAGAGACATAGGCTTACCCGTATAATAGCCTTGTGAGTAAGTAATCCCAAGTTCAGAGATAATGGTAAATATCTCTTTGGTTGCGACGAATTCAGCAATGGTTTGGATACCGATACGGTCTGCAAAATTAACGATGGATTCAACGACAATTCGGTGGCGTGGATTTTGATCAATATTGCGAATGAGAGAGCCGTCAATTTTCAAGAAATCAACATTGAGCTTGAGAATATTTTCAAAGTTAGAATATCCGCTTCCAAAATCATCGATAGCAATGCTAGCACCCAGTTCTTTCATGCGAGTAATGAAAGAGGCAACTTCATCGAAATTTTCTATTCCTTCAGATTCTAATATCTCAAAAACGACACGATTTGCAGTACCTGTTTGTTTCAAAATTCGTTCAATGGTGGTGACAGTGTAGGGATCAAGTATATCGCTGCTTGAGAGATTTATAGAAAAATGTTCACTCCGAGTACTAAATGTACGACATGCTTGATAAATTACTTGGTGCGTGATACTTGAATAAAGTTTTGTTTTTTGAGCAATGAGTAAAAAATCGTTAGGTGGTATGAGTGTACCATCATGCTGTTGGATTCGTACGAGTGTCTCATATTTTTCGGCAATCCCCGTTTTACAGTTGATGATTGGTTGGTATTGGCAGACAATACGCTGTTCGATGAGTGCTTGGCGTATTTGTGCAGACATGGCTATATTGATTTTATATTGCTCTTCAATTCCCTCACTGGCATCATATATCGAATACGTTTTTTTGAGAGAGCGTGCTTTATTGAGAGCAATATTGGCATGAATAAGTGGTTTGTTACTCATAATAGCAACCCCAATAGTTGCTCTAAGGTGAAAAGATTCCGCTCCAATACTAAACGTTTTTCCAATAAAGCTAGAAAGTAACATCCCAATATTTTTTTGTATATCTTCTTTTGAAAGCTCACGTGGAAGAATAATGGCAAACTCATCTCCACCAATACGGTAAGGGTTTAATTGCATTTCACTTAACCAATCTGCTACTAGAGTTAATAAATTATCACCTGCGTCGATTCCGAAAAAGTCGTTCACTTCTTTAAAATCGTCTATATTAAAAATTGCAACGGTAGTATTGGAAAATTGGATTAAATCTTCTTGTAATTTTAATCGATTTGGAAGCCCTGTCAAAGTGTCATGATAAAGATTATCGATAAGTTCACGTGTTTTTTTATCTACTTTTTCTTCCAAGAGTTCATTAATTTGACGCAGTTCATCTGTAGCCCATGCAATTTTATTTTCAAGAATTACATGACTTCTACGTAATGTGTGACGATAAACGAGCAAAAAAGGAAATAGTCCTATAAGAATTGCGATGGATGAAGCAATAGAAGTAAAGATAGAAGCATTGGAAAGTTTTTGTATTGATTCTACATCGATGTCAGCTCCAATAATATAGCGATAACCAGATGGAGTCGTATGAGGAACATAAATACTCCGAAATTTCCCCCATCGATCAGGATTTGCAGCCATATCTATAACTGTTGTATTATTTTTTAAAGCTTTGAGCATAAGGTCGTTTTTTGGGTATGTGTCATAAAAATGGGTCAAATTTTTTTCGCTTATAAGCTCGCTATGACGAGCGCTGCTGGAACTAAAGTGTAAATTTCCTTGTGGATCAAGAACCATTGAATAGATATACATGACACCTTGTGAATTTGCTAAAGTGGTTAATGTTTGAATCATATTTGCATCTTCAACCGAAGAGGGAGGAGTTACGGCAATTGCAGTGTGATAATTGTCGCCAATAATGATTTGTGCTGATTCTACTGCACGCTCCAGAGAGGTATTGATATTTTTATCCGTTAATTTTTTTTCGCTATCGTGATAGCGATACCCTATAGCAAAAAGAACAGTTATAAAAAACAGAAAAGCAAGAAAAAATCTTTTCCCATCAACGTGCATGATAAAACCTTATTATTGAATATATTTTAATAAATTTTACTATTTAATTGTGATTGAATAAGTATAACATACTAACTGTAAATAGATTTATTCCCCTTTCTTACCTCTCTTTTAGTTTCAATCCTCTACAATAACTTTTCAAAACTCTTATATATGGAATACTTTTTGCGTATCGATAAATTTCTTAATGCAGTCAACCTGACAAAACGTAGAGCTGTGGCTCAAGATATGATTAACGAGGATGTTGTTTTATTGAACAACAAAGTGGTTAAGCCCTCTAAAAATGTTGCTATAGGCGATATTATTACCCTCATTTATCTTGCGCATGAGCAGCGCTTCGAAGTATTATTGCTCCCCACTATTAAATCAACGCCAAAATCACAACAACATCTCTACGTCAAGGAGATTGTATGAATCCAACCATACATGATTTTGAGGCACTTTTTGCCCATCGTATGAATGATGAACAGATGCGCGAATTTTTAATGACATTGAGGCTCGATAGCTCAACTCCGGTATCGGTGATCTCTGATGCAGCCCAAGTAATGCGTTCTCATGCTATTGCCCTGAAAGTAGCGCCTTCTCTTCAATCCAAGCTTATTGATATTGTGGGGACTGGTGGTGATAAAAGTGGAAGTTTTAATGTTTCTTCAACGGTATCTATTGTGTTGGCGGGATCCGGTGCATATGTAGCCAAGCACGGGAATCGTTCTATTACCTCCAAATCGGGAAGTGCGGATGTATTGGAATATTTGGGTATAAAGCTTGATCTTGATTTAGAAAAAAATGCGCAATTATTAGAAGAGACCGGATTTGCTTTTTTGTTTGCTCAGTACCACCATCCTGCAATGAAGTTTATTATGCCTATTCGCCGCAGTATCCCTGAAAAAACACTCTTTAATATTTTAGGTCCTTTAACCAATCCGGTAGGGCTTTCCAAGATACTTTTGGGGGTATTTGATGAAGTCTTTGTTCCTAAAATGGTACAAGCAGCTCAAAATATGGGGATGTCATCGGCCATAGTCGTAAGTTCACGAGAAAAGATGGATGAAATCAGCATAAGTGATATTACCTATGCTGCGCGATTGAATAATGATAAGATTGATTATTTCGAGATTGATCCCGAAGCAGTCGGAATCAAAAAAGCTCCTTTTGAAGCCATATTGGGTGGTGATGCGGTCGCTAATGCAACTATTTTGAGGAATATTTTAAACAATCGCTCTACTGACGCTCAACGTGATATTGTTTTGATTAATACAGGATATGCCTTGATTGCCGAAGGTATGGCGCGTGATATACAAGAAGGCTTGGAAATAGCACGCGATACGCTTCTTAGCGGTAAAGCGGCAGCAAAGCTTGAGCAAATTATTTCGGTATCATCGAAACTATGATGCAATTAACGCTTCAAGAACTCCCAAAACTTTGCGAGATTATTATACAAAGTCTTCCTCATGGCGGAATTGTCATACTTCAAGGAGATTTAGCAAGTGGCAAAACAACGTTGACACAAAGTTTTGCGGCTTTTTTAGGATTAGAAGATGCTGTAACCTCACCAACCTTTTCTCTTCAACAAAACTATAACGATAGACTGTATCACTATGATTTGTATAACTATGGATTTGATAAATTTGTATCGCTGGGAATGATGGAAGAGTTGGAGCGAGAGGGCTATCATCTTATCGAGTGGGGAGATGAAAAGCTCGCAGATGAGTTAAAGAGAGCGGGGATGGAATGTATGGTGATAAAAATTACAAAATGCAATAATAATATGAGATGCTATGAGGTGCACAATGGATAAAACAAACCACACATTAAAAATCGATAATTTAGTTAAAACAATCAAAAAACATGAAATTGTCAGAGGCGTCAGCATGGAGCTTCATACGGGTGAAGTTGTGGGGCTTTTGGGACCCAATGGAGCAGGAAAAACGACCACGTTTTATATGATTTGCGGTTTAGTTGATGCAACGGCTGGTCATGTTTATATTGATGGCGAAGATGTATCGGCTATGCCATTACATAAACGTTCACAAATGGGAATTGGTTATTTGCCGCAAGAAGCATCGATTTTTAAAGATTTAAGTGTTGAAGAAAACCTTATCATTGCGGCTGAAGCGGGTAAACTCTCTAAAGAAATGCGAGAACAGCGCATTGAAGAACTGCTTGAGATGTTTAATATTGAGCCTATTCGCGCTCGCCGTGGAATCAATCTAAGCGGTGGAGAGAGACGACGCGTGGAAATTGCCCGTGCATTGGTCAATAAACCTCGTTTTTTACTCCTTGATGAGCCTTTTGCTGGCGTTGATCCTATCGCTGTAATGGACATCCAAAATGTGATTTCACAGTTGGTTGAATACGGTATCGGAGTGTTGATAACCGATCACAATGTTCGTGAAACACTCGCGGTATGTGACCGTGCCTACGTCATTAAAAGCGGAGAGCTTCTGGCTTCAGGAACAAGCGATGAAATTGCACATAATCCTGATGTGCGAGAACACTATCTTGGCGAATCGTTTAAACTGTAAATCATGGCAGGTCTAAAACTTCGAACATCGGTTGAAGTTAAAAACAAACTCTCGAATACTTTACGTAACTGGCTACCGATTCTTCATTCGAGTTTGAGTGATTTGGGAGAAGCGATGGCGCCGTTTGTGGAAGGGAATCCGCTTATTGATATTAAATCGGGATATGAAGAGTCGTTTGAGGCAAAAATACCCCGTAAAATCCAATATGGCTATGTTCAAAATTCACATTCTGAAGCGATAGAAGCTTTAACTGTGCAGCATAAAAGTTTATACGATGTTTTAGATGAGCAATGTGAAGCTCCACTTTTCCCGACACCACTCTCGCAAGCAGTCGCTCGTCATGTCTGTGAAAATCTCGATGAGGGGGGATATTATGAGGGAAATTCTGAAGCTTTTTGTCTCTCGATAGCAATAAGTTTCGAGATGTTTGAGCAAATACGAAAACGTTTTCGTTTTATTGAACAAGTGGGAATCGGGGCAAGGAATTTACAGGAGTCTTTCTTATTTCAACTCGATCATACCTCCATAAGTGACACTGTCTATCATTTGGCAACTGAAATGATAGAAAATTTAGAAAGCCTAAATCGCTACCATAAAGAAGAATATTTTCATGAGGCGATGAGAGTGATAGGGAGTTTTAAAAATCCGCCTGCCATTGATTTTTTGGAAAACTCTATGCAAGTTATTCCTGATTTGATGATTTTTAATGATCCGGATACGGGAATAGAAGTTAAGCTCAATGATAACTATTATCCTGCCATTACAATCGATACTGAATACGGCGTTGAACACAGTTTTATCACGCAAAAGTTCAAAGAAGCCAAAAGTTTAGTAGATGCTCTGGAAATGCGTAAAGCAACCTTGTATAAAGTGGGACTGATGATTGTTGAATATCAGTATACTTTTTTCACAGGCGGAGCAATTAAGCCCCTTACTCTCAAAATGCTAGCCGATGAGTTTGGTCATAATCCTTCGACCATTTCACGCGCTATTGCCAACAAATACATTGCGTGTGACCGAGGTATTTATGCAATGAAAGAGTTTTTTACGACCGCTATTGATGAGGATGTATCCAATGCTGCTATCAAAGAGTATGTCAGTGAATGTGTGAAACAAGAATCGCATAAAAAACCGTTGAGTGATATGAAACTCCTGGACATGGTTCAAACCAAATTTAATATTACCATGGTGCGCCGAACGATTGCCAAATACCGTTCACAAGCCAATATTGCAGGGTCAAGTGAGCGTAAAAAACTCTATCAGCTAGGACGATGAAAAAGTTAAAAGCACGTTTAGACGCAGAGGTTGCGCGACGGAATTGTTCAGAGGAGATATGTGAGAATAAACCTGATCCCTTGATGATTGCACGTTCATTTGGAGATGAATGCAATGCCCTTACATGCGCATTATTTGCGTATGGTAATGTACGTGCAATTGTTGGTTTTTTACGATCGTTAGAGAACGGACTTATTAATATGGACGAAGAGAATATCATGAAGTCTGTTGAGGGAAAATATTATCGTTTTCAAAATAGTGAAGATATAGCGCAATGGTTTATCACGCTTCGACGTTTAAAACTTAATGGAGGAGTAGAAGAAGCATTTAGGCAGGGATATGACCAAGGCGGGGTATTGGAGGGGTTAGATGCCCTTATTGAAACATTGTATGATCTGAATCCGTATAGGTCTCAAGGCTATGCTTTCCTCATCGGAAAACCAATTAAAAAAAGTTCTTCCCCCTCAGCGATGAAACGGATTATGATGTATTTGCGCTGGATGGTACGACATGATACGCTTGATATGGGGCTGTGGAGCGTTATGCCGTCTTCTGAACTCATTATGCCGCTGGATACCCATACGTTTCATGTTTCTACTAAATTAGGGCTATTAAAGAGAAAACAATGCGATCTTAAAGCGGCTTTAGAATTAACGGAAAATTTAAAAAAATTTGATCCGTTGGACCCGATAAAATATGATTTTGCACTTTATAGGCTAGGGCAGGAAGGAATTATTTAGGGAAGGTGGCTTGGCGTTCCAATGTAAAATCCTTGCACATAGTCGACATTTAACGTTTGTAATGTTGTGAAAATCGCATCATTTTCAACATTTTCAGCAATTGATTTTGCTCCAATTGCATTAGCAAATCCTGCTATGGTTCGCACCATTTCTAAATATTTTCGATTATCATTGATTTTATTAATCAATCTACCATCAATTTTGAGATAATCAATATCCAAGTGAATGATTTTTTCTAAATTGGAATAGCCTGCACCAAAATTATCAACCGATATTTTTGCGCCCAATTTTTTTACCTCTGCAATGAAGAGGGATACACGAATATAATGATCATAAATATCCTCTTCCGAAAGTTCAAAGACAATTCTGCGAGCGGTATTCGTACTAACTATTGTCTCTTCAAGGTAGCGGAGTGTATGTTGATCCATCATATCATGTGCGCATAGATGAACAGAAAAATTTTCATCACGTTCTGCAAAAGACTCACAGGATTGACGCATGATTTCTCGTGAAATTTCAGGATAAAGTGCTGTTTTTTTGGCAATGGTTAAAAAATTCAAAGGTGGGATGAGGGTTGAATCTTTACTAATTAATCGTGCGAGAGTTTCATAACCCTTGATTTTCCCAGTTTGAGTTGAAACAATGGGTTGATAATAGCATATTATACGTCCATCATAGTATGCTTCGCGAATAGAGGACGCGATAATAAGGTTTTGATTCTGATGATGTTCGAGTTCTTTATCTTCTTCATAGATTGAAAAGTCTTGTGATTTTTCTGTTGCATTGGCAAGCGCTTCATCCGCATGAGAAAGAGAAAGATGCAGGCTTGAATCAATTCCGAGTCGAGTCGATACAAGGATTCTTTCATTTAAGACATTAAATGAGTGTTCGTTGAGTGTATGGAGTAAAAATTCAGCAAAAATTGTCAAATCTTCTGTCGTTTTATTCAAATCTAGGAGAACTGCAAATTCATCTCGTCCTAATCGATACGCAATGAGTCCATGCTTAGTCAGAAGCAGTGAAACTTGCTGTCGTAAAGAATCCGTGATGGCCGCCCCAAAAAAGTGATTTAGTTCTTGAAAATTTTTAAGATGAATAATGACAAGAGCATGATAATTGTGACGATCCATATCAAATAAAAGACGATGTCTGTTGGGAAGATGAGTGAGTGAGTCAATAAATCCTTCATTAATCAGTTCTTTTGTCTTCTCTTCTACATGTTCATGTAAAATTTCGGTCGTATTATGAAGTTTTTCACTGGTTGATTCAATCTCTTCACTTAAACGCTCTGAATTATCAGTTAGCACATTCCTGTACACAATTAAGAAAGGAAGAATCCCCGCAAAAAGAAGAAGTGATTTTGCAATGGTATCAAAAATTGCTATTTGAGATAGCTTTTGAAGGGACGTAGGCTCTGTAACTGCAATCGTTAGATAGTGGATTCCTGCTGAAGTAGTACAAGGAAGATAGAGAGTGTGAAAGCCTTGAATGGTATCGAGCTTAAAGTAGGGTTGATTGTTTTTTAGAATTTTAGTAAGTTGTTCACGATCCTCCTTCACTGCATCAAGAGGCTGAATGAGCGCTTGATTCGATGAAGCGAATGCATTGCTAATACCATAACGCAAGGTGTTATTGCTGTCTATAAATACACTGTATAAGCGTCCCATACTATTAGTACGTGCCAATGATGTCATATCCTTGATCATATTTGCTGTTTCTATCGGTGTAACTTGACCTTCCCATAAATGATCATAATAATTACTCCCGGTGATTATTGAGGCAGATGATGCAGCTTCTTCTAAATTAGCTTTAATTGTCTCTATATGGGTGTTCTCTGCATCATAATATTCTCGAATACCCATTCCGATTACAACAGCTAAAAAGAGCAAAAGAGCTATAAAAAATTTTTTACTATTAACGCGCATACAATTCTCCATTTTTTATTAATAAATGTCAGTATAACATTTTTATTAACAAAATAGATGAGCCAGTAATGACGCAACAGTGGTGAAAATGAAATTATGGTACAATCGCCTAATTAATCAGGAGTCGAATTGGAATGAAAAAAATTTTAATCGTGAGTGATGGCGTTGTCGGTCACCATTTTATAGAGCGTGTTATTGGTGCGCATACGACTGAAAATCTTTATTACGTCATACATACAAAAAAAGATGAAGTCTATGACAGCTATAATCAATCTCGTTTTAAGTTTTTCAATTTCGACCCAACCAGTTATTATAAAATTACCACTATTTTAAAAATGGATTTTACACAAGCTATTTTAGCCATGGAAAATCAGCTCGAACTCGAACAAACAATCAAAAATATTCGCTTATTAAAACCTAATATTCGTATTGTTGCATTGGATTTATGGAATTCAGTCAGCCCTGATGATGGGGTAGAGTGGATTAATATGCGTCAAATTTTAGCCCTAAATCTTATCGATCATCTTCCGAATATTCCTGTTCTCGCTCAAAATATTGGATTGGGAAATGGTGAAATTATGGAAGTGTTGGTCCCTTTTGGGAGTTCATTTGTATATCGCCACATTGGATCAATTGAACAAAATAATTGGAAAATCGCTGCAATCTATAGAAATCGTCAATTGATTTTACCATCGGATCAAAAAATGATTCAGCCCAATGATATTTTGGTATTAGTAGGTGAACCAAATGTACTAAAATCGGTGTATCGTGCTATAAAACGCGAACTTGGGCAATTCCCGGCTCCTTTTGGGAGTAAACTTTATTTGTACATTGACATGGCATATGAAAAGCCTAAAACTATGTTTGAATTGGTACGTCGAAGCATTTATATCCAACGTAAATTAAAAAAACCACTTTTAATTAAGATTATAAATCCTGGAGATATAGATCATTTACGTCAGATTAAAGCGTGTGCAGTCGAGGGGGTAGAGGTAGAAATTGTTTACGATGCTGTGGTGGATGATGAGATGCTTTTATCCGATATTAAAAAACATCATATTGGTCTTTTCCTTGTTTCACAAACGATGTTTGCACGTCGATCAATCCGAAAAAAGCTCTATCATGGAAATGTACCGGTTTTAAAACTTGCAAACCGATCTTTTTCAACTTTGAAACACTCTTTGGTGATTTTGGGAGAAGAAAACCATGTTGAGCATATTTCAACCACAGTTTTTGATGTCGCGTCACAACTTGGGTTTGATTTGGAATTGATTGATTATGCAGTAGAAGAAAGAGCCAATGTTACGCAGGCGATCGAGCATTTTAATAATCTTTCCACTATTTTTTCAAAATCAATCAATGTGGTTAAAACCGATGAAAATCCTATTCGTTTTTTACGAGATTATGAAAACTTTTTACAATGTCTCCCTTTTACGGACAAGATGTTTGAAAATTCATTTAAACGTTTTTTTGCTACTGATCCTGATGTTCTATACAGTAAACTTGATAACTATCATCAACTTTTCATCCCAACACAAATATAATTTAAGCCCATTTAAAGTATCATAGTAAAACTTTCATACTTTAATTTAACAGGCTTTTTATGACAATCAATATTTCTCTTAATCGAATTATAGACGACTCTTATCCTATCCATATTGGTCCATTGCAAGATATTGAATTCAATGGTAAAGTCGTTGTTCTAACCAATCCAAAAGTAGCTGGATTGCATCTTCATACTCTTCTTTTAAAACTCAAAGCAAAAGAAGTTTTCATCATTACAATTGCGGATGGGGAGCAGTATAAAAATCTTGAGACTATTGAATTCATTTTGGACCGGATGTTTGATCACCGATTGAATCGAAAATCTTTACTTGTCGCTTTTGGCGGTGGTGTAATTGGAGATATGGGAGGATTTGCTTCAAGTCTCTATAATCGTGGTATTGATTTTATTCAGATACCAACGACATTGCTTTCTCAAGTTGATGCCAGTGTTGGTGGAAAAACAGGAGTTAATAACCGATTTGGTAAGAATCTTATCGGGGCATTTCACCAACCTAAAGCCGTTTATATTGATCCAGCATTTTTAAGTACACTTCCCCAACGTGAGTTTGGAGCCGGTGTTGCTGAGATTGTTAAAATGGCGGTAACCTTTAACAAAGAATTTTTTGAGTGGCTTGAAAACAATGATCTTCGTGAAAATGATAATCTATTGAGTGCCATTTCTAAGGCCGTTGAAACCAAAGCTCGTGTTGTTGAAGCTGATGAAAAAGAGCAAGGACTTCGTGCAGCTCTTAATTATGGACATACTTTTGGACATGTGATTGAGAACGAGACCCAATATGAAACCTATTTACATGGTGAAAGTGTAGCAATAGGTATGATTATGGCCAATAATCTTGCGTGTGAGTTAGGTCTTATGAGTATAGATGAAATACTGCGTGTTCGAGCTGTATTAGAACGTTATGGCTTGCCTCTTTCGTATGAAATAACGGACGTTGAGAAATTTTATCAAGCATTTTTCTTGGATAAAAAAAGCGCAGACAGTGCTATAACTTTTATTTTACCTCGTTCTATTGGTGGCGTCGAAATCACTGATAAAATTGATGTCAATGTTGTAAAATCCATTTTAAGACGATTTCAAAAATGAAATTACTGTTTGTCTTTAAAAGTATTCTTCTTGTTATATTTTTCTCTACACTTTCTTGGGGTGCTTTGCCTGTTGAACAGGGTGATATTAACACCAATACTGAGCATCAAGAAAATATTAATAGTAAAAAAAATGAACTGGAAAAACTTCAAAAAACACTTTCAAAAGAAAATAGCATTTGGATTAAAAGTTATGATTCGTATTCGGCATATCGAGCTGCTCGAAAAAGCTTGCGTGAGGTCAAATGGCGTATAAATGAGTTAGAAGATTCCCGCTCAACGAGTGAGCATAAGCTCGAACTAGAAGCGCTTCAGGCAAAAGAGAGAATTCTGACGGATCAGATCGCGTTATTGCAAGCCCAGGGAACTTCACCTTTTATCGCGTTACTAAAACCCGATGAAGCAGGCACTCTTCCCAGTGTTAGTAATCCCTTTGAAATTGTTATGGGTCTTTCATACGTTAAACGTCTCAACAGCCAATTTAGAGATTATACGGTTCGTGCAGAAGATTTGCAAGACATTATTACCAATCTTGATCGGCAAGCTGAGTTAACTAAAGAGCTCACGCAGTTGGAGCCAAAAGAAAAAAAATATTGGACGGATTTAGAAAATACTCTTTTGAGAGTTGAAAAGTTCAAATTGGCACTTGATACCTTAAATACTACGACTAAAGTATATGAAAAGCGGATTGAATCAACGGAAGCTAAAATTAATAAAGAGATTAAAGATCAGTTGTACAAGCTTTTTACTCTTTTTGTTTTCATTGTCATCTTATTACTAATTTCTTTTTTAATAAAGAGAGCTGCTAAGCATTATGTTACGGACAATGAGCGTTTTTACATGATCAATAAAATTGTAACGCTTGTCAGTGTGACGCTGATTGCTATCGTAGCTATGTTTAGTTATATTGATAATGTTGGCTATTTCGCGACAGTTTTAGGATTTGCTTCAGCAGGTCTCGCCATTGCGATGCGTGATTGGTTTATGTCTCTTTTTGGTTGGGTTGTAATTTTTGTGGGTGGTTCAATTCACGTTGGTGACCGCATTCGCGTCGTCAAAGAGGGGATGGAATATGTTGGTGATGTGTTGGATATTTCTCCATTGCGCATCACTTTAATGGAAGATGTTACCCTGACTACTATCCAAGTCAATCGCAGAGCAGGGAGGATCATTTTTGTCCCTAACAATTATATTTTTACTTCGATGATTGCTAACTATTCACATGCTTCGCTCAAAACAGTATGGGATGGAATTGACATTATGATTACATTTGATTCTGATCATAAAAAAGCAGTTCATATTGTGAAAGAAATTTGCCGTAAATATTCTAAAGGCTATACTGAAATCACCCGTAAACAGCTCAATAAATTACGTGATCGCTATAGTCTTAAAAACAGTAATGTAGAACCTAGAGTATTTACGTTTATTGAGTCGAATGGAGTAAAAATAAGTGGATGGTATTTAACCAATGCCTATGCTACCCTTACGTTGCGCAGTACTATTTCGGGCGATATTGTGGATGCTTTTAATGCTGAATCAGACATTACGATAGCCTATCCTACTCAAACGTTTTATACGGGACCTATTCCTCCAAAATCATTGCCTAAAGTAGAAGAAGTATGAAGCCAAAAGTTTATTTTAAAACCTTCGGATGCCGTACCAATGTTTTTGATTCGCAAGTAATGATGAGCGGACTTAAAGATTATGAGGTTACAGAAGAAGAGAGTGCAGCAGATATTGTCGTTGTGAATTCATGTACGGTTACCAATGGTGCTGATGTAAGTGTTCGGGGTTACATTAACAGTATGGAAAAACAAGGAAAAAAGCTGTTTCTAACGGGTTGCGGAGCCCACACCAAAGGTGAAAGCCTTTTTAGTACCAACAAGGTTCATGGAGTATTCGGTCAATCGGAAAAAATGAAAATCAATACCCTTCTCTCGAGTGAAAATCGTTTTTATGAGATTGGGGATTTAAATTATATTGATGATGCGATAGTGGATGAATTTATCGGCAAATCCAGAGCATTTATTAAAATCCAAGAGGGGTGTAATTTCCGTTGTAATTACTGTATTATCCCTTTTGTCCGTGGTGACGCACGAAGTATGGACGAGATGAAAATTTTAGAACAGGTTTCACGTCTTGCGAGTAATGGTTTTGGAGAATTTGTTCTCACCGGGACAAATGTAGGAAGTTATGGGCAGGGAGAGGGGAAAACTATCGCCTCTTTGATGCAAAAAATGTCACTTATACGCGGTGTTCGACGTATTCGAGTTGGATCATTAGAGCCGATACAAATCAATGAAGCGTTTCGCGAAATTTTAGATGAACCGTGGTTAGAGCGCCATTTACATATAGCCATTCAACACAGCTCAAATGATATGTTAAAGATGATGAACCGTCGTAACCGATTTGAGAGTGATAGAGAACTTTTTACTTTGCTGCATGATAAAGGTTTTGCATTGGGGACGGATTTTATTGTCGGTCATCCGGGAGAGAGTGATGTGCTATGGGAAGAAGCGATGAAAAATATTCGAGAGCTTCATTTGACCCATATTCATCCGTTTACGTATTCTAAACGAGATGGAACCCCCAGTGCTCTTTTAAAACCTGAGATAAATGGAGCCGTTTCCAGTGTACGAATGGCAGAACTGAATGCTTTGATTACGTCCAATAATCTTAACTTCCGACGTAGAACAACAGCGCCGTTAGATGTTTTAATCGAATCAGGTAGTAATGGTATCTACAGCGGATTGGATCAGTTTTTTAATAAAATAGTAGTCCATAGTGAGGAAGATTTGTCAGGTAACTGGGTAACAATCGATAACTACGAGGTACAAGATGAACATAACAAAGCTCAATTTTAATCGTAATCAGCTTATTTTACTCCTCTCAGGGGGGATTATTCTCGCATTATTGCTTTATGCTCTTCTTAGAGAAAGCAGTACAATAGCTTCGCTTGATGAGGTAACACGTATTATCGCATCCAATCAAGTCGAAAAAGCGGTAGTAGACGGAAACTATCTTTATCTCTCAACCTCAAATGAAGATGTTGTAAAAATTCTTTCATCACAGCTTCCAGCTGAATTAACTTCACATTTAAAAATCGAAGTAAAAAGCAGTAATGGATGGTTATGGTTTCTCTTACTTTTTGCTCTTATTGGGACAGTCGTGTTTTGGGTTGCTAGAAATCGTAAAGCTGAAATTTCGTCTATTCATGAAGAGACTCCTCTTAAATCTGCTGAAAATGAGCCGATCAATGTGCAATCACCTGTTGCTGTAAAATCCAATGTCCGATTTAGTGATATCGGTGGGATTAGTGATGTGAAAGAGGAGCTCGAAGAAATCATTGATTTTCTTCGAAATCCAAAACGCTATTACAGTTTCGGTGCACGTATGCCTCGTGGAGTTTTACTTGTAGGTCCTCCGGGTGTGGGAAAAACTATGATTGCAAAAGCGGTGGCGCATGAAGCTGATGTCCCATTTTTTTACCAAAGTGGTGCTTCATTTGTGCAAATTTATGTGGGGATGGGGGCAAAGAGGGTTCACGAGCTTTTCTCTGCAGCGAAAAAAAATGCCCCCTCTATTATTTTTATAGATGAAATCGATGCGGTCGGAAAAAAGCGTGGCGGTGAACGAAATGATGAGCGTGAGGGGACACTTAATCAGCTTCTCACCGAAATGGACGGCTTCGAAGATACGAGTGGAATTATCGTTATTGCTGCAACGAATAACATAGAGGTCATGGACAGTGCATTGTTACGTTCAGGACGGTTTGATCGTCGTGTTTTCGTTGAGCTTCCGACGTCAAGTGAGCGAATTTCTATTTTAGAAAAATATCTTCAACGTATCCCACATGATCTTTCCATTGATGAAGTTGCTAAAATGACGGTCGGTTTTAATGGGGCATCTTTAGCGGCATTGGTGAATGAAGCGGCATTGCTATGTCTACGATCCAATGCATTTCAAGTCAAATTAGATCATTTTTTAGCCGTCAAAGATAAAGTAATGTTAGGAAAAAAACGTCTAGTGATGCTGAGTGACAAGCAGCGCCATCATCAAGCTCGTTATCAAGCGGGGAAAGCATTCGTAGCAACATGGTTTGATTTGGCGTATGAAAAAATAACTTTGAGCAATGACACCATCACACCTCCCGTCTCAGAGCCCCTTTTAAAACACGAAATCGAGGCACATGTTCGGATTCATCTGGCAGGAATAGTCGCGTGTGAGCTTCGTTTTGGCGAGCATGCGAGTAATGCCTCTCACGATTTATCTGAAGCAAAAATACTGGTAGATTCGATGATTAATGAGTATGGGATGGGCTCATCTCTCATTCCTTCATCAGAGGACAATTCTGCACTATTAAACCGCCTATACGAAGAGACACGAATACTTGTTGAACATCATGAAAAAAGTATTGATAAGCTTGAGGCTATTTTAAGTGAATACGAACACATTTCCAAAGCATTGGCAAAAGAGACCATTCGTGATATTCTATAGTGGATTTTCGTTGAAGAATGAGGCATCTTTTTTTGAGCCGTATTTGGAAAAAAGTGAGTATACCGTTGCAGGATTTAGTTATGGTGCCATTAAGGCTGCAATTCATGCTTCTGAAGCGACAAAGCGAATTGATACCCTACAGCTTTTTTCTCCCGCATTTTTCCAAACCAAAAAAGAGTCATTTAAGCGTCTTCAGATGGGTGCATTCTTAAAATCAAAAGAAGAGTACCTTGAGATTTTTTTACGAACATGTTTCGCTCCGTATAAAGCTCAAGAGGTTGCATTGGATGAAGATGCATCGGAAGATCAGTTGAGAGAATTGCTCTATTTTGAATGGACTAAGGCTCTGATGGATTCCATATTCTCCAAAGGAATACGCATCGAGGTATTTTTAGGGCTTGAAGACAAAGTGATTGATGTACAGGGGGCAAGAGAATTTTTTCTTCCCTTTTCTACCGTGACGTCCATACGAACAGGCAACCATTTTTTACAGGAGTATATATGATTAAAATCGGCGTAATTACAGCATCAGACCGTGCCAGTGCAGGAATTTATGAGGATATATCCGGAGTGGCTATCCAAGATACAATGAAAGACTATTTGAAAAGTCCTCATGTAATCGTCTATCGTTGCATACCTGATGTTCAAGCAACGATCGAAGAAACGATGATTGAATTGTGTGATACACAAGGGTGTTGCTTGGTAGTAACTACAGGTGGAACGGGTCCTGCATTGCGTGACGTGACACCAGAAGCCACCGAAAACGTTTGTGAGAAGATGATGCCGGGGTTTGGTGAACTGATGCGTCAGGTGAGTCTCAAATACGTTCCTACTGCGATTTTGTCTCGTCAAACAGCGGGAATTCGAGGTTCTAGTCTCATAATCAATCTACCGGGAAAACCAAAATCAATACGTGAGTGTCTGGATGCAGTGTTCCCAGCTGTCCCCTATTGTATTGATTTGATCGGCGGAGATTATTTGGAGTGCAATGAAGAGGTTATTAAGGCATTCCGTCCGAAATAACTCAATGAGTTTTAAAACTCTTTCAACACTTCTTGGCTATAATTCGCCCAATAAATCATACTTTATAGGATACCTTGATGCAAAAAATTGAAGGGAAAGTTTGGAATTTCGGTAAAGATATCGATACCGACCTTATTATCGCTGCCCGTTATCTCAATACCTCTAATCCACAAGAGCTTGCAAAGCACGTTATGGAAGATGCCGATCCGACGTTTGTGACTAAAATGACTCCCGGTGATATTATCGTTGCAGATGAAAATTTTGGATGTGGTTCCTCTCGTGAGCATGCTCCTATTGCTCTAAAAGCTGCGGGTGTAGCTGCAATTATTGCTCCTACTTTTGCCCGTATTTTTTACCGTAACGCGTTTAATATGGGATTGCCTATTTTTGAACTTCCGGAGAGTTTGGAAATCAAAGAGGGTGAATCGGTCAGCATTGATATGGATGCAGGGACGATTACCAACACGACAAATGGAAAAGTCTATAACTTTATACCTATCCCGCCTTTTATGCAAGAGCTTATTAGTGCAGGCGGATTGATGAATTTTGCGGAAGCTGAAATTGCCGCAGCAGGAGAAAAACAATAATGAAAAAATACAATATTGCCCTTATCAAAGGGGATGGAATCGGTCCTGAGATTATTGATGAAGCAACTAAAGTTCTTGATGCTGTAGCTGCATGCGTAGATATTGAATTTAATTACCAAGAAGTACTGATGGGAGGGTGTGCATATGATGCAACAGGCGACCCGCTTCCACAAGAAACGATTGATGTTTCATTGGCAAGTGATGCAGTCCTTTTTGGTGCAATCGGCGGTGAAAAATGGGATACTCTTCCGAGAGAAAAACGTCCTGAGAGCGGATTGCTTCGTTTTCGCAAAGAGTTAGGTGTTTTTGCCAATCTTCGTCCTGCTAATGTGTACGATGAACTGGTCAATGCAAGTTCCCTCAAGCCTGAGATCGTCAAAGGTGTTGATCTGATGGTAGTCCGTGAGCTTATCGGCGGTATCTATTTCGGTGAGCCAAAAGGTCGTGATGAGAATAAAGGTTGGAACACTATGGTGTACACCCGTGAGGAAGTTATTCGTATTGCTCACGTAGCATTTAAAATTGCAATGGAACGTTCGAAAAAAGTGTGTTCTGTGGATAAAGCAAATGTCCTTGATGTCAGTCAGTTGTGGCGTGAAGTGGTCATCGAAGTTTCTAAAGAATATCCGGAAGTTGCGCTTTCACATATGTACGTGGATAATGCAGCGATGCAGTTAATCCGTGATCCAAAACAGTTTGATGTTATTTTGACAGGAAATATTTTTGGAGATATTTTGAGTGATGAGGCGAGTATGCTCTCAGGTTCTATCGGCTTACTTCCTTCTGCTTCTGTTGGTGCAGCTATCGGTGTGTATGAGCCAATTCATGGATCTGCTCCTGATATTGCAGGTCAGGGAATTGCAAATCCTATCGCAACCATCGCGAGTGCTGCCATGATGCTTCGTTATGCATTGAGTGAAAATGCAGCGGCTGATCGAATTGACTACGGTATCAAGCAAGCGTTAGCCCAAGGGTATAGAACCAAAGATATTGCGGCATTTGATGCTAAAGAGATTTGTTCCACCAGCGAAATGGGTTCCATTATCGCTAACTTAGCGGCGAAATGCAAACTCTAACCCTCGCAAATATTTATGAACTTCAAGGTCTCAAAGAGGAGGCACTTGAAATTTACAAAGAAATTTTAAAAAAAGATCCTTCCAACGGAGATGCTAAAATAGCAATTCGACGACTCTCCGGAATGCGTAAAAAATTTTTAGGCGTTAACAATGAGATGAAAGCTTTTTTTGTCCAAATGGATGAGGAAGCCGAATTTATCCAATTCGAAAGGTGGCTATTACGAGCATGGAATTAAAAGATGTTATTTTGTCAACTCTTGCAGAAATTGAAGAGATTGGTGCTCTCAGAGATATAGAAATACCAACTATCAAGAAAGAGTCTATTGAAGCAGTACATGTAGTTGAAACTCAAACCTCATATTCTCAAAATGTTAGTGAGAATAAGACTTCTCATGATGATGAGATGAGAATATTAGATGGTATACGAGAACGCCTTTTAGTCTTATTTGAAGGTTTTCAATCTCCTAATAATGTTCAAATTGAAGCTAAAGTAGATTTGACATTAAACTTTTTAGAATATTTATTGGCTACTATCGACAATCGACTCGAAACTATTAAAGTGAAATAACCAAAGGCTACTCCTCAAATGACAGAACAATATCGAATTTTAATTCAATGCAACGACGAAAAAGGGTTGGTTTACAAAGTATCCAGTATCTTTTATCATCGAAACTTGAATATTTTATCCAATAACGAATTTGTAGATAAAACCCATAACAAGTTTTTTATGCGAAGTGTCGTGAGCGGTGAAGCGGACATGGAAGCACTTAAAAATGAACTGATTGCTGTTCTACCCGTTGATGTACACTTGGATGTTATCGCTCCGCGTAAAAAACGAATCGTGCTGATGGCAACAAAAGAATCTCATGCTCTTGGAGATATTTTGATACGGTATGAAGCGGGTGAACTGGATGCAGTTATCGTGGGAGTAGTATCCAATTATGATACGCTTGAAGCATTAGTATCGAAGTTTGATATCCCTTTTTATACCGTATCGCATGAGGGATTGGATAGAGAAGCTCATGAGGAAAAAGTCTTGGAGTGTTTAAGCTCATTGGGCGAGATTGATTATATGGTATTGGCAAAATATATGCGGATTTTGACTCCTCAATTTGTAGATGCATACGAAGATAAGATTATCAATATTCATCACTCATTTTTACCGGCGTTTATTGGTGCAAATCCCTATAAACAAGCGTATGAACGAGGGGTGAAAATTATTGGGGCAACAGCCCATTTTGTCAACAATAATCTCGATGAAGGACCGATTATCGCTCAGAATGTTATTCATATTGATCATGCATACGGATGGGAAGATATGCAGCGCAGCGGTAGAGATGTTGAGAAGATTGTTCTATCACGAGCATTAAAACTCGCACTTGAAGATCGTATTTTTGTCCACGCTAACCGAACGGTAATTTTTTAGGTTATGTTCAATATCGTATTAATAACTCCACAAATACCAAATAATACCGGTGCTATTGGCAGATTGTGTGTCAATACCGGTTCGACGCTTCATCTCATTAAACCATTGGGCTTTGACATTGACGAAAAAGCAGTTCGACGGGCAGGTTTGGATTATTGGAATAAAATTGATTTGCACGTTTGGGAAAGTATAGAGGATTTTTTCATCCATAATCCTCAAAGCGAGCGTTTCTTTTTTGCTACAACCAAAACAAATCAACCTTATTTTGACCACAAATTTCAATCAGGTGATTATCTTTTTTTCGGTAGCGAAACGGCAGGGATTCCAGCTGACATATTAGCGTCTGCACCAAAACAATGTATGACCATACCCATGACCAAAGAGGGGCGAAGTCTCAATCTTGCTATTAGTACAGGGATAATCTTGTATGAAGCAATCAAACAAAATTTTGTCTCTTATCAAGAAGGTATGTAATGTTATTCCAAATTTTTGATTCTTTTATTATCGTTTTATTTGTTCTTTTCATAATTTTTATTTTTAGAGGATACCATCTCTCTAGACGTGAAAAAGAATATGATAATGATGAATCTAAAACGCATTAAAATAATTGTGATGCCCATTTTTTCATTTTTGTTTCGAAACGATTCATAAATCCACTTGCTTTAATAATAACCTTTGCCATTTTCTCCGCCTTTTAGTATTTTAAATTGTCAAATAGTAAGGTATTTGAGAAATAAAGATTAAAAATATTGCAATTTGACATATTTTTCTGAATAATATGTCATAATGTCTTCAGTAAATCGATTAAAGGGAGTGTTTTATTATGAAAAGTTTTTTTGATATAGTAGAAACGATTAAAGATGTTGTCTCAGGAGAATTTGCGGAGAAGAAAGTATTTGATAAAGATGTTGCAGAGTTATTGGATATTTCACAAATGAACTTTGCTACTATGAAAAAAAGAAATAAAATTCCCTTTAATGAGTTACTTGATTTTTGTGCCAAGCGCTCTATTGCAATCAATTGGCTTTTGTACAACCAGTCGCCTGAAAGCTTGATAGAGCCAACAAATCGTTTTTACATGGTTCGATATTTTTCTTCAGTAAGTGCATCTGCTGGCGGTGGTGCAGACAATGCCGATTTTGATTTTGAACCGTTGATGCTTGAAGGAAATTTCGTAGCTACGTTGGGTGGAGAGAAAGAACTACGCTTTATAGAAGCAATAAACGTATCCGGTGATTCGATGGAACCTTCTTTTAGCTATAACGATATTGTTTTTATTAATCGATCAAAAACGGATGTTGGACGGGGTGGAATTTTTACGATTCGCACAGAACATGGACTTTTTATTAAGCGAGTACAAGTGAGAATTGATGGGAAACTGGATATTATTTCGGACAATAAAGACTATCCTATTTCCATTGCACGACGTGATGAAGTGGAGATTATTGGTCGTGTGGTTGGGCGATTTGGGTGCGTTGACTGATAAATTTTAAAGGTTTTTTGAATGATTTTTTTTAGATATGTAGCTTTTACTTTAATTGTAATTTTGAGTGGTTGCGGTACTAAGAATAGTCCTGTAGTAATTAAAGCAGTGCCAGCTGTTCATGTCCCACCTATGTGCATTGAGAGTAATGTTACAACTTTTTCCGATGATATAACATTAGCACAAGAGATTGAAATTGAAATTCCACAAAAAGCTGCTAAGGTTAGTGATCTTGATCATTATCCTCAAGCTATGGCTCCCTACGTCAATTTAAATGCCAATAATCAAGCAAATTTGTACGAAATTCAAAAACATTTTGATGAAAATTATTATCGCCCATGGACGTATCAAGCTGCACCTATTTGTGCGAAAGAAGCTGGCTGGTATATAAGTGCTTTTAGAGCTGGTTTTGGAAGTAATTTAAGACCTCTTCCTTTATCATGGTTTTCGGAAATGGAAAAACAAAGTAATTTTCAAGCATTTTCATCATTAAATCAATCCGGAATTGCAATTAAATACATGAATATGCGTGTATTTCCAACTGCAAATCCCTTGTATAAAAATCCGCAAAAAGCTGGTGACGGATATCCTTTTGATTTACTTCAAAATAGCAGTGTAGCGTTTAATGAGCCTCTTTTTATTTCACATGCTTCCTTGGATGGAGCGTGGGTCTATATTTTTACCAATAGCGCTTCGGGATGGGTTGAAGCAAACAGTGTCGTTGTATTGAATAACGAGCAAATTGAAAGCTTAAAAAGAAAAGAGAAACTTTTTATTACTGATGATAAAATTCCTTTACGTGACAGGGATAAGCGCTTTGTAGCGTATTCACGGATTGGCATGGTTCTTCCGCTTGTAGAAGTGACAAATGATAATTATAAAGCTTTATATGTTGACAACAGTGGAACAATTAAAGAACTTTTTGTACCAAAAGAGTCAGCGCATATTGGAAGCAGTTTAATAAATAAAGATGAATTGATGAAGCTAGGCAGCCATTTGTTACGTAATACATATGGATGGGGTGGGATGTTTGAAGAGCGTGACTGCTCCTCCATGATTCGTGATTTTGTCACTCCTTTTGGCATTTGGTTACCGCGAAATTCTGCCCAGCAAGCAAAAAAAGGCGAAGTGATATCTTTCAATGATTTGAATAATACGCAAAAAATTGCCTTAATCAAAGAAAAAGGTATTCCCTTTGAAACGATTTTGTACAAAAAAGGGCATGTCCTTTTGTATGTAGGAACGTATGAAAACAGTGTTATGGTAATGCACAATATTTGGGGTATTCGGACAAAAGACAAAGAAGGGCTTAAAGGGAGAGTAATTGTAGGTCGTGCTGTAATAAGTACGCTTGAACTTGGAGCAGATGTTGAGAATTTCGATGCTAGTAATATGCTGCTGAGTACATTGCTTAGTATGAATATTTTTACAAAAGCTCCGATTCCTATCGCACAAAAAAAGGAAAAAGGAAAACTCTCTAAGATTTAATATCGAGCAATGAGCCTAACATATTATCCTGAGTTCGGATGGCATTTACATTTGCCTGTGTTACTTTTTCGATAGAGATTTGATCTGTGATCTCTTTCGTTAGATTAGTTTGCGATTTTTCGCTTCTATTGTCATCTGCACGAGATGTTACCGCTTGGGTAGAATTATTACTACTTTCTTTGATAACGGTATTCTGAGGTATAAATCTATCCGTATTTACATTGGCTACATTATTAGCACTATTATTCATGTACGTTTGATTAGACATAATAGAGGAAACATTGGAGCTTATCATATGAAGCCCTTTATTATTAGATAAAATAGTATAGAACTAGCCACCTTAAGAGATGGCTAAAAATAAAGGTTAATGTAAGTCTGCGTTGAGTTTTACTTCACGGGTTGAACGTCGGATGAGGAGTTGTCCTGTTGTTGAGTCTTGACGATAATGGATACCGTTAAGAGCTACTAACTCTTTTCCTTTGAAACTTGTTCCGCTCAATACTGTATTTGGGTTTGCTTCTTGAATTTTAGAAAGTTCTTCGGCACTTACTGTAAATTTGGTTCCCGCTAATACAGCGATGCCTGCATCGACGATACAACCATCACCCAATGCGATACCCGTGACCGAATTGGCACCCAAAAGAGTATTTTTTCCGATAGTGACAGGGATACCGTCCGTTCCGCTGAGTACGCCAAGGATGGAAGCACCCCCGCCCACGTCTGAGCCATCACCTACGATAGCAGAGCTTGAGATACGTCCTTCAACCATACTGACACCGGTTGTTCCTGCATTGAAGTTCACATAACTCGCACCCGGCATAATCGTTGTTCCTGCATGAAGCTGGGCTCCAAAACGAACTTTTGAATCATCCAGTACGCGAGTATTATTTGCTGGGATGATGTGTTGGAGATAGCGTGGAAACTTATCGACAAAATCAATTTTTGGGTATTCGTTGGCAAATTTAAGTTCGATCTCGTTTTCACGAAGCCATTCAAGCTCGATCGGTTGACCATCTGACCATGCCACATTGTGCAATGCACCAAAGGCACCATTGAGATTGAGGGAACGTAGAGGGACTTTTGATGATGAAAGAGCGTAAAGCTTGAGATAAGTTCCCTCAACGCTGACACAGGCAACATCGTTAAAAAGGATCACGAGACGAAACTCGCCATCACGCATACCGCGTTCTTTGATTTGATTGTAAAGAGCGGAAATAATTTGAATATTTTTATGAGCATCACCATACGCTTCATCAGCATACGGAGTAAATGCATTCAAACATCCTTCTAAAAATTTGACCGTAATCGGAACAATTACTTCATCTGCTGTAAAATCAATCTCAATTCCTTGCTCTTGAGCATTTTTGATAAAGATAGCAGCACTGCCGAAGTTTTCATTCCAGTTAATATGGGGGTAAGTAGCTTGGAGGATTTTATCACTGTTAAGCTGACCAAAATCAACACGGCAAATTCCGAATGCTAGAGGATTTTTATACCCTTGTGCGTTTTGGATTTCATTGACGCACTCTTTGAAAGCACTTTCTGTTTCTATTCTATTCATTAAGACTCTCTTGTTTAAAATTTAATTCCGAATTTTAGCACAAGAGACTAGAGTTGTGTTGAAGATCCCATGTTATACTGCGTATAAATTATTTTGTGGAACTATTATGGAACAGTGGATTGAACTTTTAAAAGCTAATAATTATTTAGGTATCAAGCAGTATTTAAAAAAAGGTGCTTCTGCTAATGAGAGCGAAGAAAATGGAGAATCGGTCATTTGTTTTGCTCTTCGTTATCATTGCGATTTAGAAATACTTGAATTGTTAATTTCAGAGGGTGCAGATTTGTATGAAACGGATAATGAAGGAGTGAGTGTCTTTGATGTTGCTGTGACGTATAATAATCTTTTTTTGATTGAGAAGCTGATTAAAGATGGATTTGATGTCAACAAATCGACACGTCGTAGTGGATTCACCCCTTTGATGGGAGCCGTATGTTATGGACGGATTGAAGTGATTCAAAAACTGTTGGATATGGGAGTGGACGTCAAAGCACGGGACGGACATGGATTAACTGCTATTGACTTTGCCCGCAAAATGCATAAAAAAGCAATTTTGGCCTTACTTCAAGGAGAAAAAGATGGAACAGTTTAAAACATTTTTATTGCTTGGAAGTCTTAGTGTCGTATTGGTGTTTATCGGCGGCTATTTAGGGGGTCAGATGGGAATGCTCATCGCTCTCATTATGGCAGGTGGAATGAATTTTTATGCTTATTATTTCTCGGATACGGCGATTTTGAAACACTACAATGCAGTTGAAGTAGATCCCAGAGAAGCGCCAATGCTGTATCGAGTTGTTGAAAGACTGGTTGATCGTGCTGAGCTTCCTATGCCAAAAGTTTATATCATTCACGATCATATTCCTAATGCGTTTGCTACAGGACGTAACCCTCAGCACGCAGCTGTGGCAATTACAACGGGATTATTAGAATTACTCAACGAAGAAGAAGTGGAGGGGGTTATGGCTCATGAACTTTCTCATGTACGCCATCGTGACATTCTCATTGCAACGGTTGCGGCCACCATTGCCGGGGCGATTGCATTTATCGCCAATATGCTCCAGTTTGGAGCAATTTTTGGAAATCGTAATAATAGAGGAATTAATCCGATTATGATGATTGCGATGGCGATTATTTTGCCCATCGCCGCAAGTGTTATTCAAATGACGATTAGCCGTTCACGTGAGTTTATGGCGGATGAGGGGGCTGCAAAATTGACAAGGCATCCTGAGTGGCTTCAAAGTGCTCTCGTAAAATTAACAAATTATAATGGACGAGGAGAAGTGCAGGGTGCTACACCTGAAAATGCACACATGTTTATTATTAGTCCATTTGACGGGAAAAACTTTTCATTTTCAAATCTTTTTAGAACGCATCCCACAACCGAACAAAGATTGGAACGACTGGAAGCATTAAAAAACCAAATTAACACAGAAGAATCGTCAAAATTGTATGATCGTCATTACAGTTAAATATTATTCATGTTCGATTTTTAGTGTAAAATAAGGCTTTTTAGCCACTGTCGAACGTGTTTTATGAAAAAAATAACGCCGATACAAAGCGTAAACGATCATCATAAAGATTAAGGCAATAATTAAAAAACCTATCATCATTTCATTCCTCCTTAGAGTCTATAAAAAGTATATCGTCATTGCAATAATAATTTTTAATTATAGAACCTTAAAAAGGATCGACTTGTTCGTTAAATCATGGATAAAGAGATTAAAATTATCATCACACAATGTTTTATCGGGGGATGCAATAGAAATTTCTACGGTAGGAATACCATTGGTTATCATCGGAAGAGATGAAAAATCAACGCTTGGATTAAGATTTTCCATAACTTCTATAAGGGTGTTTTCACTTGTTTGAGCGATCAGTGTTTTTCGATACATCTTCTCTGCCAAGGGATAAAAACGCTCCAATGCTTCTTCAACCATAGGATGAGACATCTCTGGAAACCCCGGAATGAAGAAATAACGATTGTCTAGATAAAACCCCGACATATTATTGATAACGTTATGCAATAATTCGGACTTTTTAGGCAACATTGCCATAGTAATACGATGGGGAAATGCCTGATCTCCAAATCGCTCAAGAATATCCGAATAAAATGATGGATGAGAAACAAGGATACCGTCACTAAAAACATCACTGGCAATTTGGCGGGTTAGATCATCAGGAGTAGACCCAATACCACCAAAACTAAACATGACACCATTAGGATCTTTTTTAATAAGGGTATAAATCGAATGGATGAGCTCTCTGTCATCTTTGATGATAAATGTTGAAAATAAAACGTGTCCTCGATGTAAAAGAGCATCGCGAACGAAGTCAAAATGTTTGTCAATTCTGCGACCATTGAGAATTTCAGAGCCGATAATAACGGCATAAAAGTGTGGTGTTTTCATCTGTTTATTATAGCGTAACAGCCATTTTTAACCAATATACCGCTAGAATAAAGCTATTAAATAATGACAATTGGATAAGAATTATGGTTAAACCTCTTTTAATTGAAATCGGTGTTGAAGAACTCCCAGCCGTTCCTTTGCTGAAAGAACTTGCGGAAATTGAGAAAAAATGGGCAGACGTTTTGGAAAAAAACGGTTTGCTATGTGAGTTTGAATTTTACTATACTCCTCGTCGTCTCGTGTTGTGGCATCATGAGTTTAAGACTGCCCAAGAAGATCGAATCGAAGAATTTTACGGTGCACCGGTAGAAATGGCGATAAAAGATGGTGTGGCTACCCCTGCTGCTCTTGGTTTTGCAAAAAAATGCGGCGTTGACTTTGAACAGCTTTCCCGTTCAGAAAAGGCGGGCAAAGAAGTTCTTTATTATTCCAAAAATGTTGAGGGAAAAGAGAGCTCGGATTTACTCAATGAAATGATTAATCAGTGGATTAAAAGTCTTAATTTCGGTAAATCCATGCGTTGGGGAAGCAATACAGAGAGCTTTATTCGTCCGATTCGCTGGGTAAATGTGATGCTGGGTGAAAAACAAGCAGACGCAGAGCTTTTTGGTGTGAAATCAGCTCCTGCAACCTACGTTCACCGTATCAGCCATTTTGAGGCCAAACCATTGGCTTCTATTCACAGCTATTTTGATGTCCTTAAAAGTGGTTCGGTCACATTATTTCCACAAGAGCGTCGCGCTACTATTTTAGAAGCCTTTAAAAACTTAGAAAATGAAAATGGAATTACAATTGAAATTGATGAAGATTTGCTCGATGAAGTTGTGGCGATTACGGAACATCCGACTCCTTTGCTTGGAAAGTTCGATGAAAGTTTTTTAGAGCTTCCTCCCGAAGTCATTATCACTTCGATGAAAGAGCATCAGCGTTATTTTCCAGTATTTAAAGAGGGTAAACTTATCAATGCGTTTGTAGTAGTTTCTAATGCCTTGGCGGATGATTTTACGCAGGTAATTGAAGGAAATGAACGTGTTTTACGACCACGCCTTAGTGATGCATTGTTCTTTTATCATAACGACCTCAAAAAAGGGCTAAGTACTTCTGGCTTGGAAAAAGTGGTCTTTATGAACGGTTTAGGAACATTATCGGAAAAAATAAAACGTGAAAAAGTTGTTGCAACTACCATCGCCAACTTAGTATATGATAATATTAATCCTGATCACTTAGAACGTTCAATGGAATTGGCAAAAGCCGATTTGATGTCGGAGATGGTTTATGAGTTTACCGAACTTCAGGGACTTATGGGCTATTACTATGCTCTTGCTTTAGGGGAACCCTCTGAAGTTGCGACCGCTATCAAAGAGCAATATCTCCCTATGGGTGAAGAGAGTGCACTACCAAGTTCAATGCTCAGTGCGATCGTCGCAATGGCGATTAAACTCGATACATTGATCGGAATGTTCAGTATCGGTGAGATTCCAACCGGTTCACGCGATCCATTTGCTCTTCGCCGTGCTGTCAACGGGATTATCAAAATCGCCGTTGCGTACCAAATTCCTCTCAATTTCTCTACGTTGATCGATCAACTCGCTTCTTCGTATCCACAAGGAAAAGTGTATAAAAAGAATATTGAAACGTTTATAATTGAACGGCTTGCTGGTGCTTACGTCGGCATTAATCCGTCTATCATTCAAGCAGTTGTGGTAAAAGAAGGTACGGTAGAGCTTGATGTTCTCGATATCGATCGTAAAATTCGTGCTGTTGCCAGCATCGCGACATCGGACTCATTCGTCGAAGCGTTTTCTACCTTTAAGAGGGTCAGTAACATCCTCAAAGACGAAGCAATGGATAAAGAGTTCAGCGTCAATGAAGCCCTCTTTGACAATGATGCAGAGCGCAATCTTTACTCGAGCGCTAAATCAGTCATAGAGCATGAGTATGAAACGCTTGAAGAGCGTTTAGACGCACTTTTTGCACTTAAAGCATTATTGGATACGTTCTTTGATAATGTTATGGTCAATGCTGAGGATTTAAACGTTCGGGCTAATCGTAAAGCCCTTGTTGGCATGATTTACGCAGAGATTTATTCTATTGCTGACATCAAAAATATTACTATATGATGTAATTATCGTTGGTGCAGGCATTAATGGCTGTACTAGCGCTTATACTCTCACACAGGCAGGATTAAATGTTGCTCTGGTCGATCAAGATGGTATCGCTTCGGGTGGCAGTGGTGCGGCAGGGGCATTTATCTCACCTAAAATCTCCAAAGCCGGTGAACTTAAAGAGATAATGAGTGAAGCGCACACCGAAGCGCTCGAATTTTACACCACCCGTTTCCCCCAGTTTACCCTCACAAAACCGCTTCTTCATATCGCTAATAGCCCACAAGAAGCCGATAAACTTGAACATTTCAAACTCGAAACTTCTCTAAAACACTCTGAGCTCGATGACGCATTAAAATCACTTTTAAATGAAGAAGCGTCAAATGAGAGCACTATCTATTTTGATGAAGGGGCAGTAGTCGATGCTCAGGGGGTATGTCGTGCGATGGTGGATGGAATCGATTTTTATCTCCTCAAGGCACAACAGCTTCTCTATGAGGATGGATTATGGCAGGTCGGTGAATTAAGGACCAAACATCTCGTTCTCTCGATCGGAGCCTATCCCAAGCTCTTGCCGATTGATTATGTCGGATTAAGGGGAATTTGGGGGCATCGAATCGACATTGAAACCTCTACTCATATACCATGTATATTACACCATCATGTATCGATATCACCGACGACAAAAGCGGGAGTAGTTGCTATAGGTGCTACCCATGATGTCCATTATTCCCCGTTTTCAGGGGAGCTGTATGATGTAGAGCAGGGGAGAACACTGCTCCTGGAAAAAGCTTCTAAAACTCTAAAATTAAATAATATTAATATTTTGAATGACTATATGGGGTTACGTTCAGGTTCAAATGATTATCTCCCGATGTTAGGAAATCTGGTTAATGCTGACGCAACCCTAGAAAAATTTCCCCATTTACGACATGGGCAAGCAGTCGATTCGAGCGAATATATTTATTATCCAAATCTTACAATGATGAACGGTTCAGGAGGATATGGATTTGTCCTTGCTCCGTACTTGGCAAAGCGATTAAAAGAGTCTATTGTTGATGAAATAAAGATTGATCCTATTTTATCTCCGTCACGCTTTTTCCCGAGATGGGCAAAACGTCAGTCGTAAACCACTACTCCATAATTATCATCAATGCGATAAAAACGCGAATCACTAGTAATACTTAAATCACCTAAACGTCCTAAGTGAACATAGCTTTTCTTGTTTAATGCAATCCCGTTTTCAGTAAAAAAGCGTTTGAGATTGACGAATTTGATGTCATTAACGTATTTGTATTCAAACTGACTGTAGAGACGCATTTTTTTGTATGCAAAGATATGTGAATCCATATTGAGAGTGGATGCCGCATAATTGGTGGGCAGGTATCCGGAGAGATCGGTAAGAGATGTTTCGATATGTGAATATTTTTCAGGCAAAGTCTGTTTTTCGATAAAGACGTATCGATTAAGTTTGATATGGCGACTTTCATTCCAATAGGTATAAGCCGGTGAACTAAGTTGTAGCTTTGTATTGATTTCTCGCCAAAGCCAATGTTTATCGAGTAAGGAATAGAGGGCTGACATTAGCTAATCATTCATTTTTCGAATCTTGAGTGTTTAAGGCTATGCGCTTAGCATACATGAAGCGTTGTCTATAGTATCCCTTGTCAATTGAGTCGTATTGAACTTTTCGCCCCGTATAGGATGCGTGAATAATCTTGCCGTCACCCGCATATATGGCTACATGTGAAGGATCAGATTTATAGGTACGATAAAATAATAAATCACCCACTTCTAAATCTTTGAAATTCACATTCTCGCCTAATTGTGCTTGTTCTGCGGCACTGTGCGGAAGTGTAACGCCAAACTGACGATAGACTTGCTGTGTGAAACCTGAGCAGTCGGTACGTTCTCCGTCCTTATTTCCAAAACCGTAAGGAGTGCCTAAAAATTCTTTTGCTTTGGCTAAAACACGTTCTTTAGCGGAAGTGAGATTTTCAAAAAGTGATTTTCTCGGTTTTTCTTCTGTTTTAAGTGTGTTGGTTAGTAGCATTGGATCAGGACAGCTATTTAGAATCTCGGCACGCGGCGATACAGGTTTATTGATGACTAAATAGGGTAAATCATCATTACCGATAGAAGGTTTTTTAGGTAGTGCTGGAGTGGTTGCTATGGTTGGTTGTGTAATGGTATAAGGTGTTTGAGGTTTTGTTGGAGTAAGAGTATTGATGATTTTTTTAAAAGGATTTGGCTCATCTTGAAAGGTATCAGCGGATCGTGATACTTCACGTTCGTATTCTAAAAATAATGAGGTTTCACGTTTTGGCGTATCGGCGAAAAGATGGGTGGAAAAAAAGATAAATGTAATAATTAGATACCTGCTAATCATCCAACCTCCTGTATTCGTCACAATATAGTTTATTTCGAACCTCAATCATTATAAATCTAAAAAACTTTAGTTTTTATTATAATTTAATATTCTTGTCATGCCGTTATGGTACACTATCATCAAAAACAAACAGTAAATGAGGCTAGAAATTAGTGAAAGAAGCAATCATACTTCTCAATATGGGTGGTCCTAATAATCTGCGTGAAGTTGAGATGTTTTTAACCAACATGTTCAATGACCCTGCGATTATTCGTACAAAAAGTGCATTATTACGTCGTTTTATTGCTGGAATAATTACTCTTTCGCGTGCTGAAAAATCTCAAGAAATTTATCGTCAAATCGGTGGGAAGTCACCCATAGTAGATTTAACAACTTCATTGGTGACTAAACTTCAAGCAGCGGTTGGTGAGGAAGTGATTGTTGATTTCGTAATGCGTTATACACCTCCGATGGCAAAGGAAGTAATTGAAAAACTAAAAAAAGTGGTGTTCAAAAAGTCTATCTTATCCCTTTGTTTCCCCAATATTCAACTACTACTACCGCTTCTTCACTCGATGATTTCGAAGATACTTCGCGACGAGTGGGTTGGTTCCCTATCATGGTTGAAATCAAACATTTTTTTACGAATGATAAGTACAACACACTTCTGCTTACTCTTATTAAAGAAACGCTTGCTGACAATAACCCGAATGATTTTGAATTGATTTTCTCAGCGCATGGTTTACCTCAAAAGATTGTTGATAGCGGAGATCCGTATCAGCGACATGTTAGTGCTCATGTTGAGCTATTGAAAGATAAATTTCACAAGGAAGGAATTTATTTTCGAGGGGTTCACCTGGCGTATCAATCTAAAGTAGGGCCTATGAAATGGTTAGATCCCTCTCTTGAATCTATGCTAAAGAGTTTGAATACGAAAAAAGTGATTATTGTTCCTATCGCATTTACGATTGATAATTCTGAAACCAATTATGAACTTTCAATGGAATACGCTGAAATTGCTCATGAACTGGGTTTCAGTGATTATCGTGTTTGTAAATGCCCCAATGATCATCCTGTATTTGTTGATGTTCTAAAAGAGCTTTATGAGAAAATGAAATGAAACTATAGATGTCTAAAATTGTCATTTTTGATATGGACGGTACGCTGATTAACTCAAGTCTTGATATTACACTCTCGATTAATCATGTACGTTTAACGTGTTACTCTCTTGAACCTTTACAGGAACAATTTGTGATTGATGCGATTAATGCACATGATCGTAACTTAGCTTCTCTTTTTTATCAAACCCAAGTATATGAAACAAAAGCCAAAGAACTTTTTGAATCCCACTATTACAATCAGTGCATACAAAATGTACATCCTTATCCTGAAATCAAAGAAACCCTTGAGTATCTTCAATCCAATGGATGTTTCATGAGCGTTGCGACCAATGCTCCTAGTATCTTTGCTAAACGGATGTTGACTCATTTGGGTATTGCAGAATATTTTAGTTGCATTATCGGTGCAGATAATGTGGATCTAGCAAAACCGCATCCCCAAATGATTGAATTGATCTTAAACCATCATGGTTATGATCTACACAATGACGAAGCATGGATGATCGGTGATAACAGTAAAGATATGCAAGCAGCCAGGAGTGCCAATGTCGGTACAATATTTGCTGCATGGGGATTTAGTGATACAGGTGAGGGTGATTATATAGCCTATACACCATCAGAAATCAGATCGATTATTTTATAAGGAGCTTACTATGTTTGAAGTAGATCTTTTGGTGTCAATCGTCATGATGTCGTTGCTTTTTTTACGACATATCAGTGTCTATAAAGATCGCAATAAAATAAACTATACTCCCGTGGTGTTGGCGATTGGCTTTATTGGAGGGCTTCTTCATTTTGTGATGCTGGGTGATGGGGAAGGATGGCTGTTAGTCTTGCGTGAATCAATGCTGACATTGACGGTTGGAATTGTCCTCTCTACGATTATGAGCGTTATGAGTCAAACTCAAAATGCACACAATCAGCACATCAAGAACCTTCATATTCAAACTCTTGTGGATGATGTTGAGCAGTTAAAACCTCTTTTTAGCAGTATCAATACGTCCCTTTCTCATGTAACTCAGATGGAAAGCACCACACATGAGCAGCTTAAAAACATTTTTAGAGAGGAAATCGAAGCGCTGGGATCAATTTTGAATAATCAAAAGTTCTTTATCCAAAAAGTTGAGTCTGTTTTAGCCCAGCAACAGCTTGCGCAGGAAAAATTTGAAGAGTTTAGTCTCAGCGAGCTTCCGAGTCTGGACAATGTGGTTCACCGTCATATCGATTTATTGCGTATTGCAGAACAAGATCATTTTAATCAGCTTAAAAGTGTTATCAAGAGTTCCAGTGAAGAGAAAGTTGAAATTCATAATGAATTTATTCAAATTAAGCATGCTCTCGAAAAACTTCAAAAATCGCATTCTATTGATGGCGTGATGGGAGTCATGGAGCATGAGTTCTCACGTATCATTGCTGAATTCGCACGTCATATTCAAACTATTGGTTCAAAGAGTGAAAGCATTGTAACGACACTGCTGGAAAATGAAACCATACTCAAAGCTTCTCGTGATCAAAGTGAATTGATTATGCAGCAAATGGTGTTGTCTTCCAATCAGATGCGAGAAATGAATCACAGCACTAAGGAACTTAATGAATCGTTACGACCGCTTGGATCGCTTTTTGGATCCGCGGAAGCTTTGTTTAAAGAGTTTATAGTGGCGAAAAGTGCATTGGCTGAGCTTATTGTGACTCTAGAATCGTATGAGAAGCATGAACATCGAACTCTTCGTGAGCATTTGGAAAATGTTGCCAATAACGCCATTGCACAAATGGAACTTTTTACCCAAAATATAGCAAAATTTGAGGAAGCTCAACGATTTGTTTCTCCTAAAGATGTGCAGGAGCTTTCTCACAAAGTGAAGCTTCACCAAAGCTACAATGGGGAATGAGGAACATTTGGATAAAATGCTATTGGTAAAATAATAAATATGGATAAATAATGATTGAATACTATGAACAAGCTGATGAAGAGGGACAAAACTATCGTACAGAGGTAGATTTGTCTTTAGTTGATGAGGTTCCTGATCTTGAAAAATCTTGGTTGCTATGGCTTTTTGTCAAAGTAGCTAGTAGTGAAGATGTTGAGTTTATCGGTTTCAGAGATGACCTTATCGTGACTCTTGATGCCCAAGTAGAAGCAGTGTATGCAGGTACTATTGTAAAAGATGGATGGTGTGAGCTTTATTTTTACGCATCAACCTCTAAAAAGTTTGAAAATATTACCTCGGATGTCATGGCTCGACATAGTAAATATGCTTATGAGCGTGGTTCTTCACGTGACACAAAATGGGAGATGTATCAGGAACGTCTCTATCCTGAGCCTTTTGACCTTATCAGTATACAAAGCCGTCATACTCTCGAAGCACTTTTAGAAGAAGAGGATGATTTGTCTGTTCCTAGAGAAGTGGAACATTATTTCTTTTTTCAAACTCCTACCGCGTTGCAGCGTTTTGAAGCATCGATGATCTCAGATGGCTTTAGCCTCAAAGAACATATCAATGATGACGAGAGCGATTATGTGTATGGTGTGACTTTGACAAAAATGGAGTCTGTGACTCCAGAGCAAGTCAATGAAACGACATCAACGCTTTATGAATTAGTGATGCAAGAGCATGGTCATTATGAGGGTTGGAGCACGGTGCTTTCTTGAAGCTTTCCCTTTGGAAGATGAAAGGGGTTCTCCCCTATTTAGCAGCTCTTTTTTTAAATGCTTTTACTGATTTAGGGCATAAGATACTTATTCAAAACACTCTTTTTAAAGTCTATGATAATCAAGAACAAATCATACTTACCGCGATTTTAAATGCTTTTATCCTCCTTCCTTTTATCGTATTGTTTACTCCCGCAGGATTTTTGTCACAACGTTTTTCACGTTCTCATGTCATGCGCTATGGTGCACTTTCTGCCATATTTATCACATTGGGAATTACGCTTGCCTATTATCAGGGATGGTTTTGGTGTGCTTTTGGTTTTACGCTTCTCCTTGGGGTTCAAGCCGCTTTGTATTCACCGGCTAAATATGGATACCAAAATTTAAATCTGAAGTGCAATTTTTTGACTTAAAAAATCATACCTATTTTTAGCTTAAGCCGCTGCTACTAATCCATAAAAAACCTCATTGGGTGTTTTCCAATTTAAAGACTTTCTAGGTCTATTGTTTAGCTTA
>CAIMUF010000036.1 GCA_903844635.1 uncultured Sulfuricurvum sp.
ATAAGCTAAACAATAGACCTAGAAAGTCTTTAAATTGGAAAACACCCAATGAGGTTTTTTATGGATTAGTAGCAGCGGCTTAAGCTAAAAATAGGTATGATTTTTTAAGTCAAAAAATTGCACTTCAGATTTAAATTTTGGGAAGATCGGTTTTAGTGTCTATAAAATTGTTAATTTGGCTGATAAGAAGTGCTGTTTTTCCTTTGGCATCAGAGGAGACAAAATGGATATTCGGATATTTTTTGAATGCATCACGCACTTCATATACTTGTGCTTTACGAAAATCATTTGCCATCGTATCTTGTGCAAATGCAACTGTTTTTTCATTATTTTCAGCCGCAGCAAGAATGGATGAACAAACTATCATTCCCGCTAAAATCATTTGTTTAATCGTCGTCATCATGAACCTTTTCAATACAATCTGTTTAGCATAATAACTTCAATTTAGTAATTGTAATTTTATCGAACTTGCAGTAAGCGATCTATTAAAGAATCAAATTTTAAATCTATTTCGAGATATAAACATTTCAAAGATTCTGATTATGAAGCTGATTTCAACTTCTAAACCATTCTCTAATTTTTTTTAGGAACTATTTGACGAATACAGTGTAGATTTTAGTTTTATATCTGAGTGTTATTCAATTTCAACTCGATTTTTTCCTAATTTTTTAGCACGGTAAAGAGCGCTGTCTGCACGTGCGATTGCTGTGTCAAAAGGTTCAGAATTTTTCATAAGAGTAACTCCAAAACTTGCAGTAATCATTTGTAAGTTTCCAAAGGAATTTGTAGTGATTTTATGTCGAATATTTTGGGCTGTCGTGAGTAACTGACGCTTGGTTTGAATGTGAAGGATAACCAAGATCTCTTCTCCTCCCCAGCGTATGACATAGTCTCCTTTGCGAATGGAGCTTTGGATGGTTTGAGAGGTTTTTTTGAGAACATCATCACCCATTGCATGTCCGTAAGTATCGTTGATGATTTTAAAATCATCCAAATCAATCATCATAATTCCACTTTCGAATGATGATGGAATTTTAAAAGAGTCATCATTCAGAATGTATTCATAAAAATATTGGCGATTAAATATACTTGTAAGAGGGTCATGATACGCTTTATTGGAGAGAGAAGTTTCTTTGAGCCGCGAAACTGTTATGTCTTGGAAGGTAATAGTGTGGTGTTGATTTTGTAATAATTTGATATTGACTTGAAAGTAAAATATTTCTCCTCTTGATGATGAGAGTTTAATGATCCGTTCCTGAGGAGGGACTAGCAAGATTTTCTCAATCCAAAATTTTTCATCTTGATTTTTTCCTAAATGGAAACATTCGCTATCTTCGAGGAATCGATCACAAATACAGGCACTTTTTTCTACAAAAATCTCTAATGAAGGAGTGTCAAAAAAATTCAAAAAAGATTGATTAGCGTAGAGAATGCTTTCCACGTTGGAGACAAAAACAATGTTCTCTTGGACGTTGAGAATGGACTGAATATACAGAGCTTGGTCTTCGAGAAGTTTTTCATGAAGTTTTAACTCACTGATATCATGCTGTACTCCTACGTAATAGCGTACATGTCCATTTTCCATCAAAGGTGAAAGTGTAAGAAGATTGTGAAATAATTTTCCCTCTTTTGTATAATTTTTTAGAGGAACATTGCACGATTTCCCTTTTGAAATGGCTTCACGTGCAATTAATGATCCTTCTTGGTCATGATTGTCTCCTCGGAGATAACGGCAGTTTTTTCCTACACTTTCTTCAAATGAGTATCCTGTCGTATCAGTAAAAGCTTTGTTCGCATAAATGAGTGGACAATCATCCAGTGTCGGATCGGCGATCGTAACGCTTGTATCGACTGTTTCGATCACTCGTTTAAAAAGTGCTGCTTCTTCGTACGAATTTTTCTGATCCGTAACATCGTTAAAAATAATCATAGCGGTTTTTTTGTCTGGAATGTTGGTGACAATGGTAGCATTGACATCCAGCCATAAAAAGTCACCTGATGATTTTTGGATACCAATAATCATATTAACAATATTGTTGCCTGAATCAAAAAGTTTGTTGACGGGATAGTCTTGTGGCAAAAGTTGTTTGTGATGTTCATCGATAAAAAACCATGCGGAATCTGTCGCTTTTTTCCCGATCATTTCTTCAATCGAAAATCCAAAAATTTTGGATGCTGCACGATTAGCATAAACAATTTGTGTGTCTGATTGGTGAATTACGACACCCTCATGAAGGTTGTCTAGGAGTGATTTTAATACTTTTGGATTGGTTTCAAAAAAATCATTCATGCTTTAGACTTCCAATCATAAAGATTATCTACTAATTAGATTATAATAAGAAATAAATTAAAATATAGATTATTTTAATAAAATTTGATTCTGAAATTCACTGCTTTATTCACGATAGAGCAAAGGGATGTGAGAGCCTGCGTGTTTAAATCGTTTTTTGAAATACTATAGCTTTCGAATCGGTTCAGATGAGGGTTTTCCGAAGTAATACCCTTGTGCCAAATTAGCACCTTCACGGGTACAAAAAGCTGCCTCTTCCGCTCGCTCGATACCTTCGGCTAAAACGAGGATGTTATTTTCTTTAGCGATTTGAACGATTGCTCGAAAAATAGATTGATTGACGATATTCATATCAATATGATCAATGATTTCACGATCGATTTTTACAATGTCAGGAAGCAGTTTCGCAATCATGTTTAGGGAAGAATATCCGCTTCCGACATCATCGAGTGCAACCATAAATCCTTGGGATTTGTAATAATCCAAAATCTTTTTTAGGTGATCTAAGTCCGCAACATGATCGCTTTCTATGACTTCAAAAATGATATTTTTAGGATCAAAATCAAGCTGTTTTGCCCATTTTACGGTCGATTGTAGGCAGTGCTCTGGATCATAAATAGCGGTGGGGATAAAATTGATAAAGACTTTGGAAGCAATATTTTTGACTGCAGCTGTTTTGAGTGAGGTTTCGCGGCATGCACGATCGAGGTAAAAGAGCATATCTCCCTCTCGTCCCCATCGAAACAACGTATCGGGATATATGAGTTTACCCTCATCGCTGACACCTCGAGCCAAGGATTCGTAGCCATAAATCGTACTGGAAGCTAAATCGACAATGGGTTGAAAATGGGCAGTGAGAGCTCCTTTTGTAATAAGGCCTGAAAGTTCCATGGCTCCCATTAAATCTCTGTATTCTTGCAGAGTACGCATTGTTTTTAATTTCGAAGGAGTGAGATTTTCGCCGAACTGGAGAAACAGTAGACTTATTCCGCTTCGCTCCATTTTTGAAAAATTTTCAAACACACAAAGATCTTCTAAAAACATTGAAAAATTGTTAATACTTACCCAAAGAGTTTCTGAATCTTCCACTTTGTAATTAATATTTTGAGCGGTTAAATATAAAGCAAACTTATTGGCAAGTTCGGTTACAGAACAACTCACAATTAGTTCACCTGCTGATTGAGGAATTACTGGAAGTGTTTGGCATTTTATACAGCTCATTTCTGACCTTTTTTTGTCAAATTATAGATAGCTTCGCAGGTTATTGGTAGTTGTTGCGTGTCAACTCAAAGAAATGTTATCATGCAAAAAAAATTTAATTTCAATAAATATGCATTCAATCTTAGTGGTTTTAGTGTAAAATTCTTGAGCAAAAGGAATCGAATGAAACGTTTAATATACAGCAGTTGTTCTTCTGAAAATATTGATTTCAAAATCGTTGGAGAGATTCTTACCCATGCGGTGAAGAAAAATAAAGAAAAAAGTATTACTGGAATGATGGTGTACGACGGGAAGTATTTTCTTCAGTGCATCGAAGGAGATGAAGCCCTCATCGATGACTTGTGGAAAAAACTGACAGAAGATACACGGCACCATTCTCTTTACATTAACGGTACAGAGTTTGATGACAAACGGTTGTTTCCAGACTGGAATATGGGATACATGAACAATAGACAAGAAATTCAAAAAATAATAAACAGCATTACAGGAAACAAAATATTTTCCCCCGAAACACTTAATTATACGCATGCAAAATTACTCCTTTTGCAACTCTCTTTTATTCTTTAGAAATCATCAAAGCTAAGGCTTCCTACTGTTCTTTGGGTCTATCATCTTTTTTATATTGCTTGAACTTGGATGGAGAATGATGTTAGAGATGCTGATTGGGTATTTTCAGATGATCGAGTTTTGTAATAGGCAAAGAGCGTTGTTTATTAGGTTCTCCTGCCCTATATCAACAAACATTATCGAGCTACAAACTGTTTGGTTTACAGTGTAAAATACATAAAATAAAAATCTTGGAGTTCACTATGCCTCATATCGTTTTAGAAAATATTAATTCGACCCAAAAAGCGTATGAATCGATTACCCCGTTTTCAGAAAGAATCGAGGGTGGTATTTTAAAAGTGAGTGACAAATATATCAATAGCTCTGCGCAAAGCGCTCTTATTGAATCAATCGCGGTTGAAGCTGGAAAAAATCAAACTTTTTTTATTCAGCTTTCAGAGAAAAAAACATCCATCACTGTACGGTTATTACCGCTAACCGATCCGGAAAAGACACCAGGTGTTAAAACAGTCATGGCTCGCATTGCCAAACAAATCAAAGATTCCGACTCTTCTATTTTTTATGGAAAAACCAATCTTGATGAGTATCTTCTCCATTAGAGGTGTCTTTAGATGATGCGGATAGAGGATAAAATAGGTCATCGTGCAAAGACTCTCTAAAAGTCGTCAAAACTCAAACTTCCCTTGGAATAGTTCGTAACAGTTCCCTCGAAAAAGTTGGTTTTCTGGTCATTAAACTTCGAGAAATCATCGACCCATTTGATCGGATTGGCAACATTGTAAAGTTTTTTGAGTCCAACCGCGTGTAACCGTTCATCGGCAAGGAACTGGATGTATTGGGCA
>CAIMUF010000037.1 GCA_903844635.1 uncultured Sulfuricurvum sp.
ATCGGGCATGCGGTGCGCATCGGATGGAAACACCATCATCCTTATGAAGAAAATTATGATGAAGTACGCGCGCAGGCATGGGATCGGATGTACCAGTGTTCACCCGAAAAAACGGCGGAACTCTTTGTTGAAGCGCTTATCTATTTATTAGCTCCACAGTAAAAGGAAAAAAGATGATACTAGCCGGCGATATAGGAGGGACAAAAACGATTTTAGCCCTCTTTGAGATTCATGAAAATACGCTCAAACTTCACTCCAAGCACCAATTTGCGAGTAAAGATTATGATAGTTTTAACGATGTACTGTTGGAATTCATCCGATTAAATACCAATCCTACGATTGACGCGGCGTGTTTTGGCATAGCAGGACCGATCATTGATGAAAAATGTCACACTACCAACCTCCCATGGGAAATCGCCGCAACTGAGCTTAGAGCGCTTCTTAACACCTCTCATGTTCGTCTTTTAAATGATCTTGAAGCCACCGCTTACGGGATGCTCTATTTGAATGATGATGAATTTGTTGATCTAACCCCTGATGCGCCTGTATCCCATGGAAATCGTGCGGTTATCGCCGCAGGTACTGGGTTAGGTGAAGCAATGCTCTTTTTTGACGGAACGTCGTATCATCCCAGTGGTTCAGAGGGAGGACATTGTGACTTCGCTCCTTTAACCTCTCAGCAAGATGCCCTTTTACAGTGGTTGAGACAGCGCTTCAACGATCATGTAAGCTATGAGCGTATTTTATCCGGTCCGGGTATTGCAACCTTGTACGACTTTTTGCTTGAGAGTAATTTTGCCCCTCCTCCGCACCAGATGAGCAATCTAAGCGAAACGGATGATCGAAGTGCCCGTATCAGCCAATGCGCACTCGAACAGCACGATCCGCTGTGCATCGAAACACTTCGTTTATTTACCGAAATATACGGTGCAGAAGCGGGAAATTTAGCCCTAAAAACGATGTCGCTTGGTGGAGTCTACATCGGTGGCGGCATTGCCCCTAAGATTTTGCCTTTTATTCAAACCGACATTTTCATGAACGCCTTTACAGCAAAAGGACGATTTGAACCCATGCTTCGAAAGATGAAAGTCAAGGTCTCTTTAAATCCCGAAACAGCTCTTTTGGGAGCTGCTTATTTTGCACAGGATCACCTTAGCGTTCTATGAATCTTTTCCTCATAGAATGCTCCTTACCCGCATAACTTTTCGCAATTGACTTACATCAAAGACTTTATTCTTCAAACCCTTTACAATTACCTATTCTTTACGTAAATAATTCCTCATTTTCACTTTCGAGGCTTAATTCCGAGCGATATAGATTAAAAAATCCCTAAAACAATAGTCTACTAGGAATACAAATGAAAAAAACACTATTACTTTCATTAATCGCCACTACGTATCTCATGGCGGATGGAGTTTCCTTAGATCCCATCATCGTTACCGCAACTAAAACAGCAACAACTCTGGAAGATGCTCCGGGCAGTGTCAGTGTTGTTGCACAAGAAGCTATTGGAATGTTACCGAGAGCCAATCTAAAAGAAACCGTCAAGACGCTTGAAGGGGTTACGGTTGTACAGCATAGGGGGGTATCGGATGTTAATCCTATAATAGTGCTTCGAGGGATCCCAGATCAGTCACGTACGATGATATTATTGGATGGCGTTCCGATGAACACGAGCTATACGAGTACCGCTTCAACTCCCTATACTATTATGTCTGAAGATTTAGAGCAGGTTGAAGTGATTCGGGGACCGTTTTCGAGCCTTTATGGAAGCAGTGCAATGGGAGGTGTCATCAACTATATTACCAAAATGCCAAGTGAACCCGAGTATAAAGCCTCTATCGGATATGGAGATGCGTTTAATGACGGTGAAGCACAGGCTAATTTGACCAAGATCTATGTATCGGCTGCGGATAAAATCAGTGATACTTTAAAATTTAAAATCAGCTATGGCGCGTTAGGTACCGATGGATATAAATCCGATTTTGTTGCCGTTACCACAAAGCCTCCCAGTACGATTAGCGGATACATCACAGAGCCTTCTCCCACTGGAGGAACACAATATATTGTCGGAAATGCAGGTGATCGTGGCGTCCACAAATATGATCTTTCAACCAAACTGCTCTATACGCCAACTGCCAAAGACACCCTGAGTGCTTCGTATCGAAAATCCCATTATGATGTGCACTACAATGATCCTGAATCATTTATTACTAATGCTTCTGGAAATACCGTCTATACCTATGCAGGACTAAAAGAATCTAAATTTTTACAAGGTTCCAGTGAGCTGAACAGTGATCTCACTATCCTTGATTACGGACATACTTTTTCGGATTCCGAGTTGAATATCCGCTATTCATATTTGTCTGTAGAAGATTGGTATACCGCTGCAGATACATCGGCGACACGCATAGGCGGAGTTGGTACTTTTACCCCAAGAGATGTCAAAAACTCAATGCTCCATGCAACGTGGCAAAAACCTATCGGACATTCTCTTCTTTTACTGGGAAGTGAATATAAAAACAATGTATCCGTTTCTGATACCTACAATATGAGCGATTGGAAAAATGAAGATACTAAAACAAATAGGATCGCGAGCTCCGGTGGGAAAGAGCAAATATTAGCGGCTTTTGCAGAGTTACAAAGTAAACTAAACGATAATCTATCAGCCAACGTCGGAGCCCGATTCGAAACATGGACAAGCTATGATGGCTATGTTTCTGATATCAACACCTCCAATACAACGCTCAATCAAACGTACTCTAGCCAACACAAAAATAATTTTTCCCCAAAAATATCTCTCAACTATAAGGCAGCAGAGGACACGATGATCAAAGCATCATGGGGGCAAGCTTTCAGAGCTCCTGATCCGGTCAATCTTTATCGAACGTATGAAATTGCAGCATTAAATAGAGTCTATGTGTCGAATCCGAATCTAAAACCAGAGTACAGCGAATCCTATGATGTGGGGATAGAGAAAAAAACAGTCTTGAACGGTCTTTTTAAAGCATATTGGTTTCATACCACAATCGAAGATATGATCTCCACCAAAACTCCTGTTATCATTACCGGAAAAAGTTATTATGAAAGAACAAACGTTGGAAAAGCACGCTCTCAGGGGTATGAATTATCGTACATTCAGCCGTTTGACTATGATTTTACCCTCAATACCAATTATACGAAATCCTATACAAAGGTTTTAGAAAATGAGAGTGATCCCACTTCAGTCGGCAAACAATTTATCGGCATTCCAAGAGATATGGTCAATGCAACTCTCACGTATGATAATCATCAATTTTATGGCCTGATTAACTATGCCTACCAATCGAAAATATATAACAATGCCGATAATACTGATAGCCTCTCTAATGTCTACGGCTCCTTGGATGCTGCCGGAATCGTCAATACGAAGATCGGATACAGAATCAACAAAAATATTGATATCAATCTTGCGATTACCAATCTTATGAACAAAGAGTATTACAGTTATGAAAAAGCGGAAGGACGATCATGGTATCTACAAACCAATTTGAAACTTTAATGGTGAACCGATTAAAAAGTATTTTTCTTTTTTCACATCTAAGCGAAACGGATTTAATTCATTTAGCCTCTATCGTAAAACTGCGATCCTTTAATAATGGTGAAATCCTTTTTTATGAGGGGACACCTTCGGATAAACTTTATATTTTACTAGACGGCGTCCTCAAAGGCTACAAAACAGATATGAAAGAAAACGAAATCGTGCTGCACTATTTTTATCCCGTTTCGTTAGTAGCAGAAATGGCAAATCTTCACCATATTCCATTCCCTGCAACCGCAGAATTTCAAACAGACGGAAATATTTTAGAGATCGATTATCCCATTTTTGAGCGTGATTTTCTTAAAAATCCTACCGTATCCTTTGAATTGATAAAATCACTGACACAAAAGCTCAAATACCTCGAAGATATTATTACCACACGGTTAGCGCTGGACGCGACCTCTCGTGTGGCTAAATTCTTATATGAAAATGGTGATATATCCGATTCGACCAAACGTCATAAGATTGCAACGATTCTAGGACTTACCCCCGAAACACTCTCACGCTCTTTCAAAAAGATCAAGATTCTCGGACTCATCAGTGATGAGGGTAAAAATTTCACCATCTTAAATCGAGAGGGACTAAAAGAACTTTTTTCTTAAAAACTTTTAGAAATTTGATTTATATCAATGAAGCGGCCTCCCCTTTTCAAGTACACTAGCTCAAGTAGGAACCATAAAGCTTTACGAACTATGCCCTATCCATATTTTACAAATGCAAGGAGTAACGAATGAAAAAGATTCTTGGAACAGCTCTGGCAAGCGCTCTTTTTATGACTCTTCCACTAATGGCTGGCGATTCGAAAATGGACGTCGCAAAAATGTTTGACAAAGAGTGTCAAGGGTGTCATGGACCCAATCACGAAGGTGGTGTAGGAAGTTCTCTTGACCCAAAAGCGATTGCTAAAAAAGGAGATTATTTTCTGCGAGATACGATACTCAATGGCAGAGCCGGTACTGCAATGCCTGATTTTAAAAGTAAATTCACCAGTGACGATGCGGATAAAATGGTTCAATATCTCTTAAAATATGAAGCCAAACAGTTAACGAAACTCACCATGGAAGATGTTGCTGCTACGCGTCAGATCCTTCTGGACCGAGAAGAATTGTACAAAAAATATCCGAAACCAACGGACGTAAAAAGCGTACAGGATATCGTAATCTTTACCGAGCGGGATGCCTCAAAAGTAGGATTTATTGACGGTACAACGAACAAAGTTCTCTCCAAACACAGCTCAGGTTTCGCGACTCACGTAACCGTAGTCAATAAACGTATCCCTCGCTATGTGTATAACATCAGTCGTGACGGATGGGTCAATATGTTTGATCTCAATGCCCCAGGACAACCGATGATCGCTAAAATCCGTGTCGGCAGCGACAGTCGCGGACTCGCTTGTACGCCCGATGGCCGCTATCTCATGGCGGGTAACTACGTTCCAGGCGGTGCCGTACTTTTGGATGCTATGACACTTAAACCGTTGAAAGTCTATGCGACCGATCAAGTCGAAGATATGGATGGCAAAATCGGTTCCTCTCGTGTTGCATCGATCGCCGACACTCCATACGGTCCGTATATTGCATTTGCACTTAAAGATGCAGGACACGTCTATATCGTCGATTACAGCAAACCTGATTTCCCTATCGTCGGAGATATTCCTAAAATCGGTAAAATCTTACACGATGCCTTCTTGAACGAGGGAGAAGAGGTAGGACGCTACTACATGATAGCTTCTCAAGGAAGTGATGTCATGGGGATAGTAGACTTTAAAACCAAAACATTAACAGATAAAGTCTATACCGGACCAGGAAGCAAGCCGCATCCAGGACAAGGTTCAAGCTGGTACAATGAAAAATTAGGTAAACAGCTTCATGCAACGGTCAACATGAACGTAGGCGATGTAACCGTTTGGGACAACCAATGGCATGTATTAAAACACACCAAAACAGCCGGCGGCGGACTATTTATCGGAACCAATGAACATACACCTTTTCTTTGGGCGGACAACGTTATCGGCGGAGAAGATAATTATAATAAAATCCATCTAGTCAACAAAGAAACGTTGATGGTCGGACGCATTATCCAAGCGACTAAAGAGGGCAAAGTACAGCTCATCGATCCGAACAATCTAAAAGTGATAAAAGAATGGAATATTGGTGCCGTCAAAAATGAAAAAGGCGAACTTATTGTCCCTCGATTACTGCATGGAGAACCTGCTGCTCACGGGGAGCATACGTATGTTTCGGATTGGACATGTGGACGAATATTAGTATTTGACGCAAAAACAGGTGAATACATTACCCAGATTACGGGGCTAACTACTCCTACATTTACCTACTCTATTGAGCATCGTATGGATCTTCCGGGTGCGTAACGTATAGAAAATATAAAAAATCATTATTACTATCCCTCCTTCTTCCGAGGGATTTTACTCACTTTTTTTCCTTAAAACTGACATAACGAATATAAATCCCCACTATTTTCTTCACACTATTGAGTTTTTAAGCCCTTTTAATAGATTTACCATAAAGAAGCGTTTATTTAATTACTACTTAAAGGTAGAATTAAAAACTATTCCGCTAATATTACAATTACTACCCTATGGTGGAATTAAAAATAGGAGTTAAAATGTCTGAACGTATTACTAAAAATATGGCCAGAAATATTTACTTTGGCGGAGGTCTTTTTGCCATTTTGGTATTTACCGGGCTTACCTTTGACACCGTTAAGCAAATCCCGAAATTAAGTCATGATGACAAGATTACTGCGTCCGTTGCTCTTGGGAAAAAAGTATGGGAGAACAACAACTGTGTTGGTTGCCATACGATCATGGGTGAAGGCGCTTATTATGCTCCGGAACTTGGAAATGCTTTCCAACGTTTAGGCGGAGGGGATGAAGAAGTATTCAAAACCTATCTTGCTGGATGGATGGCGGCACAGCCGATGGACATTGCAAATAGAAGAAAAATGCCTCAGTTTCATTTAACACCGGAACAAGTGACTAATCTTGCAGACTTTTTGATTTGGACCTCTCGTGTCAACAATCAAGAGTGGCCTCCAAATATCAAAGGATAAGGAAAGCGTATGAAGTATTCATCTCAAATGGTCGCAAAACCATATTTTATTTTTGCACTTATTCTCCTTGCGGGAGAGATTGTTTTTGGACTTGCTATGGGAGCACAATACCTTTATGGTGACTTTTTATTCCCAGCGATTCCATTCAATGTACTGCGTATGGTTCATACGAACTTGCTGATCGTTCTTTTACTCTTTGGATTTATGGGAGCTACGTATTACCTTATTCCAGAAGAGAGTGAAAGAGAGTTATGGAGCCCGATGCTCGCAAAACTCACTTTTTGGATTTTTGCGGCGGCGGGTGTAGCAACCATCTTGGGTTATTTATTTGTCCCCTACGCAACATTGTCTGCGTCACTGGCAAACAGCTTTTGGCCAACCATGGGACGTGAGTTCTTAGAACAGCCGACCATCACAAAAGTGGGAATTGTTTTAGTTGTACTCTCGTATATCTTTAACACGACGATGACCGTTATCAAAGGTCGTAAAACGACAATATCCGTCATTTTATTAACCGGTCTTTTTGGTTTGGCATTTTTCTTTTTGTTTGCCTTTTATGTCCCGCAAAACCTTGCTATGGACAAATTCTTTTGGTGGTTTGTTGTCCACTTGTGGGTTGAGGGGACGTGGGAACTTATTTTAGGTGCTCTTTTAGCCTTTGTACTTATTAAAACCACGGGCGTTGACCGTGAGCACATTGATAAATGGCTCTATTTGATTATCGCGATGACCTTAATCTCAGGACTTGCTGGAACAGGGCATCACTTTTTCTATATTGGAACTCCGGGGTATTGGTTATGGATCGGATCGATTGCTTCTGCGGCAGAGCCTATCCCCTTTTTCTTGATGATTCTTTTTGCCTTCAATATGAGTAAAAATCGTCGTATCCAGCATGACAATAAAATTGCCTTGACTTGGGCAAAAGGGACTGCCGTTGTAGGATTTTTAGGAGCGGGTGTTTGGGGCTTTTTTCATACCCTTGCACCGGTTAACTACTACACACACGGTACACAATTAACGGCAGCTCATGGACATTTATCGTTCTTTGGCGCATACGTTATGATTTGTTTCACGTTGATATCGTATGCAATGCCGATCCTTCGTGGTCGTCCTCATGGAAACGGACCGAAATCACAAAAAGTGGAACTCGCCAGTTTTTGGATGATGGTTCTGGGTATGATCGGGCTTACATTAGCGTTAACGGTTGCGGGTATTATGCAAATAGAGATGCAACGACTTCCTGACGCAGCTCATGCACTGGGCTTTATGGAAACGCAAGCTGCTATCTCTAAAGTTTATATGGTTCGTTTAGCGTTTGGTGTGATGGTTCTTTTGGGACTGTTGACGTATTTTTACAGTTTCTTTGTAAAAGAAGAGAAAGCGTACGCATAATGGATGAAAAAGTCGGTAAATTTTGGGATCACTATGTCACGAAAAAAGCGTCTCGCCTTTTTAAAGAGGAAGAAGTCATATTTTCTGACATTGCCAAAGGGTTAAAAATCTTTTATCACCTCTTAGGAGGTGAAAAGGGCAAAGAACTTCATATTACCGATAAAAGATCGATCAAAACGTCACGAACACTGCTAGAGAAATTTTCAGGCACCGGTAAAACTTTTTTCCTTGCATGGCAAGATGAGAAAGGGATTTACCTTCCTGCATCTTTAGCGTATTTTCCCCTAAAAGTGCACAATGAGATGCACTATTATTGGTTAATCGCAATGCTTGCCAATGTCAATATTAAACATAAAAACAGTACTCACGAGAATACCAATGCAATCAATTATCTCATCAAAAAGTATGTCGGTTTTCATGAATTTCATGCCTATGCACACCCTTTTTTAATGAGCAATTATCCTGAATTATCCACGATTGAACCTTCCTTCGAAGCCTCATCAGCGGATAATTATCCAAACCCTTTATGGATTTATCCTTCCCTCTCTACTGCGAATAAACTCCTTGATACAGAGGACGAAGAGGAAGACCTAAAACAAAACGATGAGCAGCGCAATAGTGAAACTTTGCAGATGAAGAAAAAGAGCGAACAAATTGACGATAAAAAAGAGACGGACGGGCTTTTACTCTTTTTACCCGAATCGATACTGAGCTTTATGGAGCAAGTGCGAGTTGATCGGCAGGAAAATGACAGTTTTGATGAAGATGCCCTTTACAATGCCGAAGATTTAGATGAGATAACTCTGGGACAAAAAGATGCCAACCTCTCCGCACGGATCAAAATGGATTTGGATATTTCTGCTAACAGCGTTGAAGAGTACCCACTGGGCAAAGGGCATTTTATCGATGAATGGGACTATAAAAAAGAAGTCTACCTCAAAAACTATGTCTGTATAAAACCCATTATTTCCCTTCATACCGAGCCTATAGCATTGCCCAAAAGACTCCAAAAAATGATGCGCCGTATTCAAAGTGAACTTGATTTGATGGAACTCGATCGGATCAAAAGAGACAATCTCCCCTATGGCGATGAGATCAATATCGAGTCGTGGATCGATTACAAAGGGCATCAAAACCGTTCAAACCATCCACAGCGATTTTTCCAAACGTATGAGCGAAAGATGCGCGATATGTCAACATTGATTTTAGCGGATGTTTCCCTTTCCACCGAGGCTGGAATCACGCAAGAAATCCGTGTCATCGACATGATCCAAGATGCATTGATGGTGTTCTCCGAATCGTTGTACCGTCTTCAAGACCGATTTGCCATCTATACGTTTTCATCGATCAAAAATACCAAAGTCAACTTTCACATCATCAAAAATTTCAAAGAAAAATACAGTGACGATGTTCGAGGACGTATTCATGCCATCAAACCTGGGTACTACACCCGCATGGGGGCTGGAATACGAGAAAGTGCCAAGATTTTAGCCAAACAGCAAAGTGCCAATAAGCTGCTGCTGATTCTAAGTGACGGGAAACCCAATGATGTCGATCGCTACGATGGGCGCTATGGGATCGAAGATACGAAAAAAGCTATTGAAGAAGTAAAGAAAAAGGGAATCACTCCGTTTTGTATCACGATTGATATCGATGCGAAAGAGTACCTCCCCTATCTTTTCGGGAGAAACTCCTATGCCGTGATCCGTGATGCCAAAAAACTCCCAAAAGTTTTACCCGAAATCTATATGAATTTAACCAAATAAAGGAGAAGCATTATGTCAAAAACGTACTATTTACCCCAAGGTAACGAAGTTGAGCTTTTCAAAGCGGCTGCGGGGATGAACCTCCCTATATTAATCAAAGGACCGACGGGCTGCGGGAAAACACGGTTTGTTGAAGCGATGGGGGAAGAACTGGGTCGCGATGTTTATACTGTCGTTTGTCATGATGATCTCAGTGCCGCCGATTTGGTCGGTCGCCACCTCATCGATGAAAACGGCACGTATTGGCAAGACGGACCATTAACAAAGGCTGTGCGTAACGGAGGTATTTGCTATCTCGATGAGATTATCGAAGCGCGCAAAGACACGACGGTAGTACTACATTCTCTTGCCGATTATCGTCGTGTTTTACCGATTGATCGTACCGGTGAAGTCATCACTGCCCACCCTGATTTTATGCTCGTAGTATCGTATAATCCAGGGTATCAGAATGTATTAAAAGGGATGAAACCCAGTACCAAACAACGCTTTATTTCACTGAGTTTTGATTATCCAAAACCTGAAATAGAAAAAGAAATCATTATTACAGAAAGCGGCGTAGATGCTAAAACAGCCCAAAAGCTTGTCAATATAGCCGGTGAAATCCGCCGACTAAGCGACAGCGATATTCAAGAAGCGGTATCAACACGATTACTCATTTATGCAGGCAAATTAATCACAAAAGGTTTTGACCCTTATCAAGCGTGTATGCATTCGATTGTCGAATCGCTCAGTGATGAAGAGGATGTCCTAGACGTGCTTGAAAAGCTAATATCACTCCATTTTACCAAAAGCTTACATGTCTAAAATTCTCTCACAAAAAGAGCCCTATCCACCGGGTGATTTTGCCATTTGGATCATCGTCTATGTAGAGTTACTGACGTTTGGGTTATTGTTCGCAGGATACGCTTTTTCACGTAGAGTCAATCTGCAAATGTTTAATGATTCTCAACTTTTACTCAACCAAAGTATCGGATTTATAAATACACTTATTTTAATTACAAGCAGTTTTTTTATCGTCAAAGCGGTTCAAAAAATCAAAAACATGACTCACAGCAATGGTTATGAATCAAGTATAATTGCTTCAAAATGGCTTTTTGCTGCGATGCTTTTAGGGATTCTGTTTCTCGTTTTAAAGTTCACTGAGTTTTCTCATCTTTTTGCGCAGGGAATAACCCTCAGTACCAATACATTCTTTATGTTTTATCTGCTGTTAACGATGTTTCATTTTATGCACGTCTCTTTGGGTGTCATTATTTTGTTCAATCTTTACCGAAAAACAAAAATGTATGGGTACAGTCCTGAGAATTGCAGAGGGCTTGAAACAGGCGCACTTTATTGGCATTTAGTGGATTTGCTGTGGATTGTCCTTTTCCCTTTAGTCTATATCCTGCGGTAGGAATGGTTACAATGAAAAAAATTGCAGAACGTATTTGGATTATTTTAATAGTATTGTCTCTTTTTGCTTTTTTAGTGGGATATTTAAAGCTGATCAATACTTTTTTAGTGGGTATTTTATTACTAAGTACATTTTTAAAAGGGCAATTGATAAGTGATTATTTTATGGGATTAAAAGAAGTTCAACTCAAATACAGGATCATACCGATCCTTTGGCTAATCCTTATTCTATCATTAATAGCGGTGGCATATTATCTACCCACAACAACACCCTAATCTGCGCAACCTCAACGCCTAAAAAATTGTATAATACTGCACAAGAAGGATAATAGATGCATTTTTCAAAAACCGCCGAATACGCCATTCGCGTCCTTACCTATCTTCATCGCCATAATGAAACCACTCATTCGGTTAATGAACTTCATCAAGCGTTAAATCTACCCTATAAATACCTTACTAAAATGGTGACCGATCTCGTCAAAAAAGGGTTAGTAAACTCCTCTCGTGGTCGTGAAGGTGGAATTAGCTTGGCAAAAGCTGCCGATTTTATCCATTTATCTGACATATTGGAAGCGATTGGCGAGCCTCTCGAATCGGATCGATGTATTTTGGGATTTGAAAAATGTGATGCGTCCAATCCTTGCGCTTTGCATGGTCAATGGGCCCCTCCAAAAGCAATGATTGAAGAGATGCTTACCGTTACGACCTTGGCTTCACTCCTGCAAGATCAAGAGACTAAATTATAATAATGGAAAAAAAAGAACTGAGTATTGAAGAACTCAAACAAATTGCCGATACTTCACTTCTAGTGGGTAAAACGATGCTGGAGTCCGGAGCTGAAATATACAGCGTAGAAGAAACACTTTCCAGATTGGCACAGACTTTTGGCTGCGATAAGGTAAATCTCTCCGTTTTACCGCAGACCATTGCCATGACACTGGTCAGCGGGAATGAATTTCGTACCAAAATGGTCCACATAGGAACGCTTAAACCCGATATGCAAAGACTGTCCGAGATTTACAAGCTGACAAAAAATGTATGTTCTGCGTGCAGTCCTGTGGATGTATTAAAGCAAACTAAAGCCCTAATCTCGCAAAATCATCAATTTAGCGGGTATCAAAAAGTTTTTGCAGCGGCTCTCGCTTGTGCCTCATTTGCAGCACTTTTTAAAGGAACGGCGGCAGAATTTGCAACCGCTTTTATCGCTACATTCTTGGCGGCGTCACTCAAAAAAACATTAGACGCTAAAGAGTTCAATCCTCTCCTGAGTATAACTCTGGCATCGCTTCTGGCTACAGTTTGTGTTGGACTTTTTTCATCTCTTGGCGTGTTGGAGGATACGAACATCGCATTGGCTTCTTCGGTATTGTTTCTAGTACCCGGAGTACAGCTTATAAACACGTTTGAGGACATCATAAAAGGACATTATCTAAGTGGACTAGCGAGAGGTCTGCATGGACTTTTGATCTCGTTTGCAATCGTTTTTGGCATTGCACTTGGATTAAAACTACTAGGCAGCAGCGTATGATTATCCCCTATGAAGCATTATTCGCAGCATTGGCGGCACTGGGATTCGCCGTTATCTTTAACGTACCCAAAAAATTTCTCATTTTTGTAGCCATCACCGCGATAATCGGCTTTGCCGTAAAGAGCGTGCTCGTACAAAGCGGTATCGGTGTTGAGCTAGCCACCTTGCTTGGCGCCATAGTTATCGGATCAATCGGAAAAGTCTTTTCTACTATTTATAAAGAGCCTCATCAAATCATTACCATTGCATCCGTTATCCCGATGGTACCTGGAATTTTTGCATTTAAAACTATTATCGCTTTACTCGATTTTGTTTCCGCGCCGGTTCCTTCGTATGAACTTTTAGCACAGGCAACTTTTTATGCCGCTAAAACAGGCTTTATTTTAGCCGCTATCGCATTGGGAGTTGCAGCTCCTTCGCTTTTAAAAAAGTAGTCATTTATGATTTACTTGATCTGCCACGTCAACGCTATACGTCCAAAACTGTTCGATCTAAAACTGCTTGTTGTCGGACCAAAAGGAAAAAGCTCTACAGAGAGACGCAAATCTCTTTTATAAAAATCGATACCAAGCTGCCCTCTGGGAATAATCCGAAAACGATCAACGTCATACCCATGCTGTTTTGCTTCTTCATAGAGATATGAATATCCGACACCATCCACCGCAACACCTGCATTTAAACTCCAGCCCCAGTTTTTGTCGTATGTATCGAGGTTTAGCTGGTCATTTTGTGAACTGTTGAGCAAGCTCCCCGTTTGAGCAAAATTTTTCGGCATATTGTAACCATATCGAACAATGCTCCCTGCCCCTACTCCTGTATATATATTTCCCACATCCAAAAAGTAGTTATTGAACCATTCGAAACCCATTCCGCCAGACAAATTCTTTTCATATTGTCGGATACCTTTTATATACCCTGCTTGCAGCAGCACCCTATTCCCAATCTGATTATCCCATCCCTTTGATCCGGACTCGCCAATAACCTTATGGACAGCTTGCTGTAATTCTTGTGCACCGGAATATGAACCAACTGCTCCAAGTGAGATTTTGTACTCCTCAAACATTGATGTTTCCCATAAAAAATATGAAAAATTAGCCACTAAAATACCTGCATAAGGTACATCATTATAAAGCGGCTCGCTAGCAGAAAGGTCTTGGGGGGTTATAATGATTTCCTGAAGATTGATAGATCCATTCTGACGTTTTCCCTCAAAATCGGCAATCTTTAGTAATGAGACCATATTACGCATAGAAGAAACATACAAATTTGAAATATTATCATCATAGGTGTCTGACATCCACCCAACTTGCATTCCGCCGGTATAATGATCATCTGAATCAAACACATAATCATTGTCAATAGCTACAGAAAATATTTGAGAATACAATGGCAATATGGAAAGTAACAATAAATATAAATACCTCAAAACCAACCTCCATTGTACAAATTCAGATCAATAACTCCTACCTTTATGATTATACTGTTTTCCAGTCAAACAAGTTTTATTTTAGCAACTATAGTAGTGTTCGAATGTTCATCGCAGCCCATAATATAGAAAGGTTGAGGATAAAAATAGCCAACGATCCTCCGCGAGAAAGAAGCTTCTGTCGTAAGGAACGTGTTTTTTTATGCGTAGAAAATGCAATATATAAATGGACAAACGTAGCCAAACTCAACATCGAAACCATTACTATTTTAGCGGTAAAATAAGTCGCAAGTTCACTATCATCGTTCCCAATCAATGAAAACAACTCGTAATGTTCTCCCAACAAAATTCCGGTTGCAATCAAGATAACGAGCCATACCGTCTCAAAATAACCATAAAAAGGACCTATTGCCCCATATACCGCGTCTTGTGTCGATTTATCTTTTAAAAAAACTCCCAATCCAAACAACACAATACTTCCGCCAATCCATGCACACGCAGCGAGAATATGAATGTATAAAATCCAAGGCACATTGGCTCCTTTAAAAGTTAAGAGATTATAGGGACTAATGCCTCAAAATACATTGATGCCCATCAAGAGCCCTTATGTCAATAATGTTATTTCTTGTATAATAGAAGACAACTAATAATAAAAGAAGCCCAATGATAAGCCTAAGTGAAATCCGAAACCGCGCCCTGAAATTTCAAAAAGAGTGGGAAGGAGAGAAATACGAGCGGGGTGAGGCTCAGAGTTTTTGGAATGACTTTTTTCAGATTTTTGATGTGTCACGCCGTCGAGTAGCAACGTTTGAAGAACCGATTAAAAAACTGGGCGGTTCTCAGGGGTTTATCGACCTGTTTTGGAAAGGTCAGCTGCTCATCGAACATAAATCGTTTGGCAAAGATTTAGGACGTGCTAAAACCCAAGCATTAGACTATTTTCCCAACATCCCTGACCGTGACCTCCCGAAATTTGTCCTCGTCTGTGATTTTCAAAACTTTGAGCTGTATGATTTGGATGAAAATACAGAATATCATTTCCCACTAAACGAATTGCACAAAAATATTGAGATTTTCGCCTTTATCGCAGGGTACGTGAAAAAAGCCTACAAAGAGGAAGAACCGACCAACCGCGCCGCCGCAGAGTTGATGGGGAAACTCCATGATAAACTCCTTGAAAACGGCTATGAGGGGCATGAACTCGAACTCTATCTCACTCGCTTGCTCTTTTGTATGTTCGCTGAGGATACGGGGATTTTCCCGAAAAACGGCTTTCGAGAGTTTATCGACATCTACACCGATGAAGACGGGCGCAACTTAGGGTCTCAAATCGGTTATCTGTTTCAGATTTTCGATACCCCCAACGACAAACGTCCCAAAAGCCTCGATGAGAGCTTCGCACAGTTTCCCTATATCAACGGTTCAGTTTTCAGCGAACAAATCCGTATCGCCTCATTTGACCGCTCCATGCGTGAAATGCTTCTCGATGCGTGTGCGTTCGACTGGAGCCTTATCAGTCCCGCTATTTTCGGTTCGATGTTTCAAGCGTCGATGGACAGTACCAAGCGTGGAGAACTCGGGGCGCATTTCACCAGTGAGAAAAACATCCTAAAAGCGATCAAACCGCTTTTCCTCGATGAGTTATGGGAAGAGTTTGAAAAGGTCAAAAAAACACCCAAACAGCTCCATGCGTTCCACGATAAAATCTCCCGCCTCCATTTCCTAGACCCCGCGTGCGGGAGCGGAAATTTCCTCGTTATCGCGTATCGAGAGTTAAAACTTCTCGAATTTGAGATTATGAAGATCACTAAATCGCTTTTACCGCTCATTCACATCGACCAGTTTTACGGGTTTGAGATCGAAGAACTTCCCAGCCGTATCACGCAGATGGCAATGCTCCTCATCGACCATCAAATGAACCTGAGAGCCGCTCAGATGTTCGGCGATCCTCATTTCAACATCCCGATAAAAGAGAGTGCAAATATCTTTAACGTTAATGCGTTGCGTGTCGATTGGGCAGATACTCTAAACGGAGGTGGGACTTCAGTCCCGCAAATGAGCGAAGCTAAAGCATCACTTCCGAAAGTCACGATAGACTACATCATTGGGAATCCGCCATTTTTAGGTCATCATATACAATCCAAAGAACAAAAATCAGATATGGAATTAGTTTTTAATGGAGTTAAAGGCGCAGGAGTTCTTGATTTTGTATCAGCATGGTATATCAAAGCGGCACAGCTAATGCAGGGAACAAATGCGAAAACGGCTCTCGTATCGACGAACTCGATTACACAAGGTGAACAAGTCGGGATATTGTGGCAAGAGCTGTTCAACCGTTATGGTGTGAAAATCCACTTCGCCCATCGGACATTCAAATGGAATAACGAAGCCAAACGTAACGCCGCCGTTTTTTGCGTCATCATCGGATTTGCCGCACACGATACCAAGACCAAACGGATTTTCGAATACGAAACACCGATCTCCGAACCGCATGAAATGATGGTTACCAATATAAATTCTTATTTGGTTAGTGCTTCAGATATATTAATCTCAAATAGAAACAAACCAATCAGCAACATACCTTCAATGATGTATGGAAGCAAACCAACAGATGATGGAAATTTTATTTTATCAAATGAAGAAAAAATTAAATTTTTAGGAAAAGAACCTAAGGCAGAAAAATTTATAAAACCGTTCATAAGTGCACGTGAATTTCTTAATCAAGAAAAAAGATGGTGTATCTGGCTTGTTGATGCAAAACCTGATGAGCTTAAAGAATGTCCTATGATACTGGAACGAGTTGAAAAAATTAGAAAATTTAGAAGTGAAAGTATCGCAGAATCGACCCGAAATTATAAATTTCACACGTTATTTCGACAAGTTACCCAACCAAAAAGTGATTATATTTATGTCCCGCGACATTCCTCTGAAAGTCGAGCTTATATACCATTTGGCTTTTTTTCAAAAGACAATATTGTAGCTGATTCAGGTTTATCAATACCAAACGCTACTCTTTATCACTTTGGAATATTGACTACAAAAATACATATGGACTGGGTCAGAGCGACATGTGGACGGATAAAAAGTGATTATCGCTATTCAAAAGATATTGTTTACAATAATTTCCCGTTTCCGCAAGAAATCACCGACAAACAGCGCGAACAAATCGAAATCTTAGCCCAAACAATCCTCGATGCCCGCACGCAATTCCCCGACAGTTCCCTAGCCGATCTCTATAACCCTCTCACGATGCCGCCGAAACTGCTAAAAGCACATGAAGCTCTCGATAAAGCAGTGGATAAGCTGTACCGCAAAGAAGGGTTTAAATCCGATACTGAACGGGTGGCTCATTTGTTTGAGCTTAATCGTGCGTTAACAAGTTTGGTGGTAGAAGATGGTAAAATACCTAAAATGAAAGTAAAGAAATAAGCAGATGGATATTGTAGAGAAAAATTTAGCCATTATTGAAGAATGTATTCAGACTACGACTTATCAAGAAGTTGAAACGGAACGTTTTGAACTAAAAGATTTATCGAGAGGATGGGGTGATGACTGGCAAAAAAGCGTTTGTGCTTTTTTGAACACTAATGGTGGAATCATTGTTATTGGAATAAACGATAAAAATAACTCTAAGCCTCCTCATTATAAATTTATGGGGTATGTCAATAGTTCTGATCATGAAAATTATTTAAAAGATACTTTGCCTAAATTATTTAAAGATAGAGATGGAAGAGTATTAGATTTGACGATAAACAATATTTTTAGATATGAGATTCGTCCTTTCATGACCGGAAACGTAGTCGTTGTCTATATAGAAAGTTTACCAGATGATGAAAAGTTTGCTTACTATCAAAATGTAGCGTATAAAAGAAGATTGACTGGCGATCATCCATTGACAAAAAGTGAAATTGATGACTATGAAGAATTAAAAAGAGAAATTATTACTGATAAAGAGTTGAGTATTGTCAAAAATTCAACATTGGATCAACTCAATATTGATACACTAAATCAGTATATTTTGAGATACAACAAAGGAAAGAACAAGGGAGAGACCCTGAAGGCTGATTTAAATGGTGCTTTGTCTTTTTTAACTCGTCAAGGCTTCGTGCGCGAAAATAGCCCAACTTTATTAGGTATGCTGGTTTGTGGCAACGATGTAGAGAATTACATTCAAGGAAAATGTGAAGCAGATTGCTATGTCGTCTCTCCACATAAAGTTGCGGAAAGTAAAGAGATTATTAATGACAATATTATCGGATTGATAGAAAGAACCACCAATTACGTATGGCGTAATATCAAGGTAGGTATAGGCTATTCAAAAGGTGGAACTGCTGAACCTGAGTATCCTGAAGAGCTCTTACGTGAAAGTATCAATAACGCATTTGCACACCGTAATTACAATACAGATCGTTTTGTTATCATTGAAATCAGACCTTATGAGAGTTTAATGATAAGAAATCCTGGAGCATTTGAACGTCGTCAACGGATAACATTGGACTCAGACTATGGAAAAATTAGACGAATCGTACCCATACAAGTTGCTAGAAATCCGAAGTTAACTCATCTTCTGAAAAGTTTTGATTTTTGGGAAGGAAAAGGGCGAGGGCTAACATCGTTGATTGATGCTTGTTTAGAGAATCAGATTGATGTGCCTTATTATGTACTTACTGAGGGTGAAATTAAATTGTTTATTCCAAAAGGAAAAGTATATGATAATGAAATGGACCTTTGGTTGGGAAGTTTCGCAGGTTATATCGCAAAAAAATTAGGTAGAGAATTATCGCTTGATGAAAAAATAATGTTGAGCTTTTTTTATAAATCAGAACGCCTAAATCGAATTGAACAATATACTATCTTGCTCACTATGGATAATAATCATAAAGATATTATTGCAACACTTGAAGAAAATAAATTGATATTTAAAAACCCAATAAGTCCTGAGATTTATCCTATCTATCAAGTTGAAAGAATCTTAATGAAAAAAGAGTTTTCAAGCGAACTCAAAGAGATTTATGGTGAAGATGAATGGAGTAGCTTAAAACAAGATTATCAAGATGTTTTGAATGCTATTTATCGACATAATATGTATTCGTCTCCATTAGAAGTGATTAGTGCAAATAATATGGGGACTCTCTTATATTTAGAAAAAAATAAAGTAGTTAATGATCCGAAATCTTTTGAAAATTATAAAAGAAAAATAAGAAATATTTTTAATCAATTGGAAATAAAGCAGTATATTCATCGAAAAGATAAAAAAACTAAAGAAGAAAAAGGAAAGCCGGATTTTGTGATTAATACGGATTTTAGAGAGATCGGTACGCTGTTCAATCAGGAATAATAAAAGATTTAAACCCGTCAAATTCGAGGGATTTTTAGATGATGAACTGGTCACATTTTGTGACCGGTTTCATTATTAAAAAAAATGTCTAAAAGTGTATCAAACCATTTTCGTGACATCACGAAAATGCTATAAGAGTCAATGGCATGAACGAAGTCACCGCCTCTATCGATGACAATATCAAAACCAAAATCTACACCATTCGCGTATTGCAGGTGATGTTGGATAGAGATTTGGCGGAGCTTTATGAGGTAAAGACTAAAAATCCAAATAGAGCAGTAAATAGAAATAGTGACCGATTCCCACCAAAATTTATGTTTCAGCTGAGTGAAGATGAGTACCAAAATTTGAGGTTCCAATTTGGAACTTCAAGTACAAGTGGCTCTTTGAGGTCACAAATTGTGACCTCAAGTTTGGTATCACAAAATGTGACACCAAATCAATATGAGGGAAGAAGATATTTACCCTATATGTTCACAGAACAAGGTGTAGCCATGCTTTCGGAGGTAGTGCGAAGTTCAATAGCTGTATCGATAAATATCCATCTAAGAGAATCAAGTGAACGTATTAATTATTGACTTACATCAATAGTTCTCACCCTATATTCAACTAAAATACGACAAAACAAATCGGGGTTCTATGAACTTTTTGTATAAGAAAACAGTATGAGTATTGTTGAAAAAAAATTGAATAAACGGGAACGCTACAAAGCGAAAATGATTCCGTATGATTATTATCCTCAAATTGAGACTCTTGATTTTAATGCACTCAGCGAAGCCGATATTTTTTATCTTCAAGATTTTGGTATTTTTAATAACCCTCTGAACGAAGAGGATTTTACCCTTCGTTTGCGTATCACGGCAGGGCGCATCTCGGTTCAACAACTTCACTCCATTGCGCACATTGCAAAGTCTCATTCTCTTGACATCATCCTGACCGCACGTGCAGGCATACAACTGCATGGACTTACCAGCGAGAACATATTGAGTGTTTTTCATCAAATTAACGCAACAGGCATCACCACCTGGCAAACATTTGGCGATAATGTTCGAAATATCGTGACGGATGTGTATGATGGGCTGGGAGAAACGTGCGAGATTGAGGTCTATCCCCTTATCGTAGAAATGGAACGGACTATTCTCAAGATTCCTCCTCAAGTTGGAATGTTACCACGGAGAATTTCAACCGGTATTTCTGGAAATCGCGCGAATGTTACCTCATTTTTTGCCAATGATCTCTATTTTGGGTTGGCACAAAAAGATGGAGTTTTTGGATTTAACGTCTATATGGGCGGCAAAAATACTGAGATTGCCCGCTGTGCCAATATATTCTTGCTCACGGATGAAGTCGTAGCTTTTTTTAGTGCTTTTATCGAGGCATTTCACCAACACGGTTTACGAACAACACGCTCACAAATACGTCTTTTTTATCTCCTTGAGACGATCGGCATTGAAACGTTTAAAGAATACATTGCACAAGAGTACCAAAAAACATGGCAAACTGCAGGGACGCTGATACTGGAAAAAAGAAAATTTTCGAAGAGTGAAAAACTTCAAGACGGGAGCTATGCTTTTTGCTATGAGAGTGATTTTGGACGTGTAACACCCGATGAACTTACTCGTATTGCGACTTTTGCCCATATAAACGAAGCAGAAGTACGACTCACTACCCAGCAAAATATTGTCATTTTAGGTTTACTAGAAAAAACATCCCCTTTTGAAAATCTCCCCAAAAGCGCCACAGTGATTGTGTGTGCAGGGAGCAGTTATTGCCCATTTTCGTTTTGGGATTTAAAAAATGAAGCACTTCTATTGCCTCTGGATAGAATTCAAAAACATCGTATCCAAGTGGGTGTTTCAGGCTGTGCCAAAGGATGTGGCAGGCATCAGCACTGCGATATTGGGCTGATCGGATTGCGTACGAGCAGTTTTGGCGATGTGGATAAAGCCGCACGAATCTATTGTGGAGCACAACACTCAAATGGGATCAGCGTGGGAAGAGAGCTTTTTACGATGGTTCCCCTCGAACACATCGGTAATGTTATCGAGATGATTATCGATGAGTATGTAGGCAGTGAACAGGAGAGCTTTGAAGACTTTTCTACCCGCGTCCTCAACCATTATTCGGAGGATTTTTGTGCGTTATGGTTTTTGGCGAAACTTGAAACAGGGTCAAAAATGACGTTGCACAGTTTGGATAATACCCATTTTTATAAAATTTCTTTTTGTCGTTTTGACGCAGAAAAAGAGTTGTTGGAAGAGTCTTTTTTCGGCGAATCCTTTTTATCTCTGATTGACAATAATTTTGAAAATGCCATACGCTCTTTGAGTAAAAAACTTTGGACTATTGGTCAAGCCGATCAAAACCTTTCTCCCCAAATCAAGAAATTAATGACCAGCAAGAAATATTGGGAGCACTAAACTTTGATCTATATCAAATACTATCTCTTAGGCATTTGCTATTATGTTTGAATCTTTCTATTAGGAGTCAAAATGAAAAATGGATTTGCTTTACTGCTCTCATTAATTGTTGTAACAGGATCATTGTTGGCAAATGAGCCAACGTTATCAGAGGAAACAAAAGCATTACTCAAGGAAGCAAAGTCGCAAGTTGAACCTATAGCTCCTCAAATGCTGAAATCACTGATGAGTGAAGAAAAAATCATACTTATTGACGTAAGAGATCCAGATGAGTGGGAAAAAAACACCATTCAATACGATCGCCAAGTTAAACTATCAAGAGGATTTCTTGAAATTAAATATCCAAAATTACTTCTTGAAAAATATACAAAAGATGATACATTCATACTCTATTGTGCCATGGAACCTAGATCTATTTTTGCTGCTCAGCGATTACTACAACTTGGATTTAAACATGTTTTATATCTGCAAGGTGGATTGAAAAACTTTAATCCATAAACTCTAATCTCAAAATAGTCACTAAACATCAATAAGGAGTCCTGTGTCATCCATTAAAATACTTATCATTGAAGATGATGATGTTACAGCTCTTAACTTAACACTGTCGTTGGAGGCATTCGGATATGAGGTGGTCTCCGTCGCTAATGATAAGCAAAGTGCTCAAAAAAAACTCAAAATTTACTATCCTGACATCGTACTCATCGACATAGAGTTAAAAGGGCAGAAGGAAGGAATAGAAATAGCGCAATTTATTCGTACTAAAATGCCGCGCCCCTTTATCTATCTCACCGCTCATTCTGGAAGCAATACACTTATAAACGCCAAGCAGACAGAGCCTTACGGCTATATAGTCAAACCTTTTGAACCACTCAATCTTCACACAACCATTCAAATGGCACTGTATCGTTTCGAAGAAGAGCAAAAAAGATTCATCAATATCGATGAGCTAAAGAACAACAAAGAGGATCTCGAAAAACTACTTTATGTCAAAAAAAGCTCTGATAAACCTATTGTCGAATTTGGAAAACATTATCGACATGACATTTCACTGGGAGAAACTTTTTATAAAAATCAAAAAATTTATTTGAGTAAAACAGAGAATGCTTTTATCCGATTACTGGCTGTTAATTTTGGACGTACAGTCGATTTTGAACTCGCGATGTCGTATATTTGGGGAGAAGAATATGTGAGTGTCAATAGTGTGCGAACTCTAGTCTGGCGTTTACGTAAAAAGCTTTCCGAAGATGTCATCAAAAATGCTTCAGGAATCGGATACTATCTGGAGGGATAAGGAACGTTCATAAAAGTATTTTTTTAATTTTATCAATGCTTATAGCAATAATAATAAGAGCAATCAACCCAACAAAAAGAGGCTCAAGCAAATAAAAGGTCAGATGTCCTTGTGTCACAATTAAAAAGTTTGCTCCGGCAGGAGGATGAATCGTTTTCGTTAAATGCATCAGCATAATTGTAATTCCTAACCCTGTCCCAATCCAAAGCCATCCACCATCAGTATAAACAAGGACAATTGCGCCAATCAATGTTGCAATAAGATAACCGCCAAAAATATTCCATGGTTTTGAAAAGAGGCTGTTAGGTGCACTAAAAAGAAGAACCGCTGTCGCCCCAAATGGAGCAATGATCATCATAGTATCCGCTTTTTGTGCAATCAAACCAATGAGAGAAAGTCCGATAAAAGCCCCTACCCCGGCAATAATACTCTCTATAAGATTTGAAAATTTTTCTTTGGCTATTTTATGTATTTCTTGTTTTTTCATCCTCCAGTTCGATAAAACGCACGCGAGGAAATTTCCACGTTTTCGATTCCCCAGAGATTTTTTTCGGGCTTGTTATCGACCACTTCGGCTAACATTTTATAGGCCTCTTGAGTATCGCCGTTACGGATTGCTTCTTTGATGTTTTTTGCCCCCTCGAAATACAAACACCCGATCAAATCCCCCTCTGCACTCAGACGAAGACGGTCGCAAGTTGCGCAAAAATCGTGACGATGCGGCTCAATCGTTCCGAAACGGTATCCCTTGGACGTTTCATATAAATTTGCGGGACCGCTTTTTTCGTTTACAATACGAGAGAATGAGTGAGTTTTAGAAAGTTCTGAGAGTATTTCAAAGCTTGCAAGCCCTTTTATCCCATCGGAGGCATGAATGTTCTCCATGTATTCGATGTAGCGTATTTGCGCACCGATATTTTGAGCATATTCGAATAAAGACCCTATTTCGTGATCGTTGATTCCGCGTAAAATAACGCTGTTGATTTTGACGGATAATCCTGCATTTATTGCGGCATCTATCCCTTTTAGTACCGATTCAAGAACATCTTTTTGGGCGATATAATGAAGTGTCTCTTTTTCCAGTGAGTCAAGCGAAATATTGACCCGTTTTAAGCCTGCCCTTTTAAGCTTTTCTGCCATTGCAGGAAGTAAAAAACCATTGGTCGTAAGCCCGATATCGACTTCAGGTGCATAGGTGTGAATCATGGCAATCAACTCATCGAGATTTTCTCGTGTGGTAGGCTCTCCACCTGTAATACGAATTTTACGAATACCGCTGTCAATACTGATTTTGATAAAAGCAAAAAGCTCTTCGTAACTAAGAAGATTTTCTTTTGGCACCCAGCTAAAGGGCTTTTCGGCCATGCAGTAACGACACCTGAAATTGCATCGTTCGGTGACGGATACACGTAAATAGTTTACTTCACGATTAAAACTGTCTATCAACATTGGGTCAGCCTTCTTCATTTATACTTGGCTTATGGTAGCCAATCCTCAAATGGATGTTCTTGATTTATGTCAATTCGAATGATAGAGGTGTGTGCTATCATTTAAAATAGATTATTATGTAAGGAATACTCCATTGATGTTGGAACAGCTTGATTTTTTTAAAGGATGTGATCCGCAAAAACTATCCCCATTATCCATCAATACAAAAATAAAAAATTATGAAGCATCGGATATCTTAGTCTATGAAGATGATGATATAAATCGTGTTTATTTTCTCCTTGAGGGTGAAGTAAAGTTTTATAAAGTGGATCGATTTGATAATGAGGTTTTTTTGTACACCTTAAAGGATCAAGCATTACTGACCAATATCGGTTCACTTGATTGTGATCGTATCAGTTGTTTTAGTAATGTTGAGTTTCTCTCCCGAAGCCGTGTGATGTCGTGCGATTTAAAAGCCTTTAATGAGGTTGTCAAAAATGACAATACTCTACTGATTCGACTGGTAAATCTCCTCGCGAATCAAAAACAAATGATCGATTGTATGGTAACGATGGGAATGGTGCACGATGTCACCGCGAAAGTTGCTAAAATGCTGCACGGAAATCTTGATCTTTATAACCGTCTGAAAAAACAAGAAATATCTTATCGTCTTAATATACAGCCCGCTACACTTTCACGCGTATTGGCTAAATTTATCCGTAAAGGAATTATCATCGAAGAAGATCACAAAACACTCATTCTCTTGCCAGACGAGTTAGCACACTATTTTACGGAGGGGCTATAATGCAATCCATATCTACTAAAATCCGTTGGATCGTTCTCATTCTCTCAATCAATCTAATCACCATTATTATGGTCGATATTTGGCTCAATTCATCTCAAAAACTCGATGCCAAAGTGATCAATACCGCCGGAAAGCAGCGAATGCTTTCCCAACGTACCGTCTTAGAACTTCACCGTTTATTAGTAGATGAAGATGGAGCATACGAGCGGCTACAAAGTGCACGACAAGAATTTGATCGTAACCTTAAACAGCTTAGTGCAACGACTTCAGGCTATCAAGCATTTAAAAACGACAAAATTGAGACAACCATGAAGGAAGTACATTCTCGCTGGAATCAAATGGGAGAATTGATCGATCATTATTTACAAGGGGATCACAACTTGTATGACCTCAAAACCATTTATGATAATGGAGATCAAACACTCAACCTCATGGACAAAGCGGTCAATCAATACGAAGAATCGATGATGGAACAGCGGATATTAGCACACCGTATCCAAATCACCCTTGCTATTATCTCTTTTGGAATCATCCTTTATATGGCACGTACAACGTTACAGATACAGCGTAATTTTGAAACCTTTTTAAATCATACACAAGCAATTAGTGGAGCAAAAAATATCGAATGCAAAGGAAATGAACTTGATATTGCCTGTTCCCATATTGAGCATTTTTTACGTAATGTCGAAGAAGCACTTCAAAGTGCGACTGATGCAGTGGAAAAAAGTGAGGCAGCAACGTCCGGACTTTATGGTGGTACACCTGAAGCAAAAAACCTGCTCGAACAAAGTGAAGATGTGATGATTCAAGTGGGTGAAGAGCTCCATCAAACTTCCACTCGTCTTAAAAAACTCAAAAGCAATCTTGAAAAAGCCAAAGCAATGAAATATCCTTTTTAAATTTTCTTTTTGCCATTTCTTGACTTAAGTCAAAACCTTTTTTCTTCAATTACTTTATAATATTTGAAGTGCATGAGTTATTTCATAGCATCAGGAAAACTTAAGGAGTTCGTCCATTATGGAGCGAACAAGTGATTCCACTAAGGGGGCTTTTATGTCATTGGATAGAAGAGAATTTTTAAAAAGTGCAGCAGCAGCGTCTGCCGCAACAGCAATAGGAATGGCAGTACCTGCTTCAGTCGAAGCAGCGTCAGTTCAAGGTCAGGCAGGATGGCGTTGGGATAAAGCGGCATGCCGTTTTTGCGGAACGGGATGCGGTATCATGATGGCAACCAAAGACGATCGTATCGTCGCGGTCAAGGGTGATCCATTGGCTCCGGTTAATCGTGGTCTTAACTGTATCAAAGGATACTTTAACGCCAAAATCATGTACGGTGCGGATCGTCTTACTCAGCCGTTGTTGCGTATGAACGATAAAGGCCAGTTTGATAAGCAGGGTAAATTCAAACCTGTCAGCTGGAAACGTGCTTTTGATGAGATGGAAATTCACATCAAATCAGCTCTTAAAGAAAAAGGACCTACCGGCATCGCGATGTTCAGCTCAGGTCAGCAAACAGCGATGGAGGGTCACGCCGCACTCAAGCTAATGAAAGCGGGATTCCGTACCAACAACATCGATCCTAATGCACGTCTTTGTATGGCATCTGCTGTTACTGGATTCATGAACGTTTTTGGAGCGGATGAGCCGTCGGGTTGTTATGAGGACATTGAACTTGCCGAAACGATTGTTGCGTTTGGTTCAAACATGGCGGAAATGCACCCTATCCTCTGGTCACGTGTCAGTGATCGTAAACTTAGTAATCCTGATAAAGTACAAGTTGTTGTTCTATCGACCTACAAACACCGTACTATGGACTTAGCGGATGTCGAAATCATCTTCAAGCCTAATACCGATTTGGCGATTTGGAACTACATCGCTCGTGAGATTGTTTACAATCATCCTGAAGCGATGGACCAAGAGTTCTTAGATAAAAATATCGTATTTGCAACGGGTCCGGTAGACATCGGATACGGGCTTCGCGAAGATATTCATCACCCAAAATATGGGGCAAAAGAGCTCGATACTGCAGCCAAACAAAAATCTAAAGTTCTAACTGCCGATGAGGGAGTCAGTCTTGGATATTTAGGCTACAAAGCGGGCGATACGCTGGAGATGAAAAATACTGAAACTGCTAATAAGCATTGGAAAATTTCTTTTGAAGAGTTCAAAAAAGGTCTTGCACCATATACCCTCGATTATGTAGCTCACGTTTCCAAAGGTGATGCAGATGAGAGCATGGAAAGTTACAAAGCAAAACTTCAGAAAATGGCAGATCTCTACATCGAGAAAAAACGCAAATGCTTGACGTTCTGGACAATGGGATTCAATCAGCATACACGTGGAACATGGGTTAATGAACAAGCTTACATGGTGCACTTCCTACTGGGAAAACAAGCAAAACCGGGTAATGGTGCATTCTCACTCACAGGTCAGCCATCAGCGTGTGGAACAGCTCGTGAAGTAGGAACATTCAGTCACCGACTTCCTGCGGACATGGTCGTTATGAACCCTGCTCACCGTAAAATGGCAGAAGGGATCTGGGCACTTCCTGATGGAACGATTAATCCAAAAGCAGGATCGCACTTTACTCAGATCCACCGTGATCTCGAAGATGGCAAGGTGAAATTTGCATGGGTCAGTGTTTGTAATCCGTATCAAGATACCGGTAATGCAGATCACTGGATTAAAGCAGCGCGAAATATGGACAACTTCATCGTAACGTCCGATGGTTATCCGGGAATTTCAGCAAAAGTATCTGATTTGATTTTACCAAGTGCGATGATGTATGAGAAATGGGGAGCGTACGGTAATGCAGAACGCCGAACACAACACTGGCGTCAGCAAGTCACTCCTATGGGTGATGCAATGTCCGATACATGGCAGTTTGTAGAGCTTTCTAAACGCTTTACGATCAAAGAAGTATGGGGAGCACAACCTATCCCAGGACTGGAGGGCGGATTACCTGACGTTATGGGTAAAGCCAAAGCAATGGGATACGACGATAACTCAACGTTGTACGATGTCCTTTTTGGCAATGCACGGGCAAAAGCATTCGTATGGCCTGATCCAGTTGGCAAAGGGTATCAAAACTCTGAAGTTGAAGGCGATAAACGTAATGTGATCGGTAGTGATGGCAAACCGTTCAAAGGATATGGCTTCTTTATCCAAAAATATCTTTGGGAAGAGTATCGTAAATTTGGTGACGGGCATGGACATGACTACGCCGATTTTGACACCTATCACCGTGTACGCGGTTTAAAATGGCCGGTTGTCGATGGTAAAGAGACGTTCTGGCGTTACAACGCAAAATACGATCCGTATGCGAAAAAAGCAAACAACGGTGCATTTGCATTCTACGGTCATGCATTTAAAGAGATTCCAACCGGAAATCTAAAAGGTGTTACAAATAAAGAGTTGGTTCATTTGGAAAACAAAGCCAAAATCTTCTTCCGTCCATACATGGAACCAACGGAAGTGCCTGATGCAAACTATGATATTTGGCTCTGTACTGGTCGTGTACTCGAGCACTGGCACAGCGGAACCATGACAATGCGTGTTCCTGAGCTTTATCGCGCAGTTCCAGAGGCATTGTGTTATATGCACCCAGCCGATGCTGAAAAGCGTGGAGTGAAGCGTGGCGAGATGGTATGGGTAGAATCACGCCGTGGTAAAGTAAAAGCACACGTCGAAACCCGTGGTCGTAACCGTCCTCCAAAAGGGTTGGTATTTGTCCCATGGTTTGATGAAAAAGTATTTATCAACAAAGTATGTTTAGATCATACGTGTCCGATTTCTAAACAAATCGACCACAAAAAATGTGCCGTCAAAATCTATAAAGCGTAACGACCATGAGCACTAAAACTCCTAATGATCGTCGCCGTTTTCTCCTCTCTATTGCGAGAGGGATTGGGTTGAGTGCGATGGGGGCTTTGGTCTGGAGTGCCTACGTAGGGGAAGTAAAAGCTGCTCCGCTGGTTTTACGCCCTCCGGGAGCGCTGGATGAAGCGGAGTTTATCAAAAACTGTATCAAATGCGGTTTGTGTGTGGAAGCGTGTCCGTATGACACTCTGATATTAGCGCGTCCTGGGGACAATCTCCCCATCGGGACACCGTTTTTTACCCCACGATCTGTACCTTGTTATATGTGTACCGATATTCCTTGTGTACCTGTGTGCCCAAGCGGTGCATTGAACGAACCATCCGTAAGCAGCTATGTGAAAAACAAAGCCGTTTTGGACATCAATAAATCGCGTATGGGTTTAGCGGTGGTCGATGAGAGTTCGTGTATCGCCATGTGGGGAATCCAGTGTGATGCGTGCTACCGTGCGTGTCCGCTTTTAGGCGAAGCCATTACGATCGAAACATCCAAAAATGAACGTACTGGAAAGCATGCATTTTTAAAACCTGTTGTTCATGCGGATGTGTGTACAGGATGCGGGATGTGTGAGCATGCGTGTGTTACTGAAATCGCCGCTATCCATATTCTTCCCAGAGCATTAGCCATGGGGAAAGTGGGAGACCATTACATAAAAGGATGGGATAAAGCGGATGAAAAACGGTTAGAAGGAGCCTCGATAGAGGTCACTAAAACCAAAATGAGTGAAAAAAGTGCGCTTGATTCACTCAATGACGAAGGAGGATTATAATGAAAAATTATCGCTATTTAATCCTCCGTCGTTTGACGCAAATCACACTCATGGTTCTTTATATAGGAGCGAATGTGTGGGGATGGAAAATGCTCAGAGGTAATCTCAGCACTTCCTCTATATTGGGAACGATTCCTCTTAGCGATCCCTACGCAGTCATTCAAATTGCTGTTACGGGTGCAAGCTTAGGGATGGATATACTGCTTGGTGCTTTAATCGTGACACTTTTTTATGGTGTTATCGGTGGTCGTGCCTTTTGCAGCTGGGTGTGTCCTATCAATATTATTACCGATACGGCGGCATGGCTGCGTCGAGCTTTGAAATTTTCTGAAGTGCAGAAACGATTTTATATGAGCCGATCATTACGCTATTGGATTTTGGGTTTGAGCTTAATCCTTTCTGCTCTTATGGGAGTAGCAGCGTTTGAACTTATCAGCCCTATTTCAATGGCTCACCGTGGACTTATCTTCGGTATGGGGATGGGCGGCGGTGCGCTAGTCGTGATCTTTTTGTTTGATTTACTGGTACATGAGAATGGATGGTGCGGATATGTGTGTCCACTGGGTGCGACGTATTCGCTTATCGGGAAATTTTCCCTTATCCGTGTTTTTCATGATGCTGAAAAATGTACCGATTGTCGCAGTTGCATCACGGTGTGCCCTGAAAAAGAGGTCCTTCATATGATCAATCGCAGCAGTGAAAGTGTACTTATGGGTGAGTGCACAAATTGTGGCAGATGCGTAGATGTCTGTCAAGAAGACGCGCTCGGATTTTCGATCCGAAGTTTCACAAAACAACCAAAGGATGAAGAATGAAAGCAAAAAAAATGATGAGCAGCTTCATTGCTGCTTCACTAATTATTAGCGGTCTTTACGCTGGAAATACCTCTATAGATGAAACACAGCTGGGGATGCGCAGTGCTGATTTATACACTGAAGACACAGCTAAACCAGATGGGACTAACTATCACACTGAAGCTCCCGGAACGTCAAAGAAAATTCCGCGTGCGTATACCAATGCACCGCCGATGATTCCTCATGAAATTGACAGTCTAGGCGAGATTGATAAAAATAACAATGCGTGTCTGGGATGTCACATGCCTGAAGTCGCTCCAAGTGTTGGGGCAACATCGATTCCAAAATCACATTTCACCAACTTTAGACCAGCGGTTGAAGATGATGCGGATGATAACTTTAAATCCGAAAGTAATGATGTTATTATCAAAAAAGATTTGCATGGACAGTTATGGCAAGGACGTTACAACTGTACCCAATGCCATGCCCCGCAAACTCAAGGGAAGCTGCGAGTAGAGAGCAGTTTCAAACCGGACTATACGGATAAAAAAGGACAAAAACACAAAAATCACTCGTACCTTATCGATGAGCTTGACATCGGTGTCAAAGTCGGAAACGGACTATAGTCATGCAAACGGCGAAAAGAGGAGGATTTTTTGGTGCTCTTTCGGCACTCTTTAATGACGTAAAATCTTCTACTCGCCCGCCATATGCGCTTTTGAATGAAACATTTGAAGCGTGTAAAACATGTGAAGCGATGTGTGTAACTGCGTGTGAAGAGAACATCATTCGTCTTGATGATCAGAAAATCCCTTTTTTGGATTTTAAAACGACAGGATGCAGTGATTGTCACAAATGTATGGAAGTGTGTACTCCGAATGTACTAAATGATCCAAATCGTTTCATACAAGGCCATGCGAAAATCACCATGATGAATTGCATGTCCCATCACGGGACGATTTGTTTCTCCTGCAAAGAGCCGTGCTTAGAGAACGCAATTGTCTTCAAAGGCATGTTGCATCCCATTATTCTCCCTGAAAAATGTACAGGGTGTGGTTATTGTATCGGAGTGTGCCCCAGTGGTGCGATTGAGATGGTAGCATGAAACTTTTATTTATCTTTTTACTTTTCATTGTTGCTGGTATTGCATCCGTTATTGCCCCCTCGTTAACACTAAAAACCGATGGGTTAATCAGCGATATGGTGGTTCGTGAAGGAAAAATTTATGCCTCAACAGATTCAGGAATTGTAAACATTTTTGATAGTGTATCAAAACGTAAACAAAGTTCCATAACTGCGCCAAACGTTTCCATTTTAGGCAAAGTTTTTACCCCAAAAATCTATTCTGTCGATCATTTAGCAGGCTCTACGGTTATGGTGAGCGAGAGTGGTGAATCTTTTCGAAATGTTTATCTATGGCGCGACAATAAGATGCTAAAAGTTATTGATAATTCGAGAGGATTATTGATTAAAAAAGTTCGTTTTCTTGATGTAAGTCATTTACTCTTCGGACTCTCTGGTGATACAATCGTTCTGATGGATTTGAACAAGCGAACACTCGTCTACCAAATACAAGCCGGTGGAGGAGTGTTTGGAGATATGGCACTTAGCCCTAAAAAATCACTCTTAGCCGTAGGCGATGAGAGCGGTGAAATTGTACAAATCGAGACACTCAGCGGTCGAAAAATAAAAACGCTCAGCGGACTCAACCTGGATGCAATCAATGGGCTCTCCTATCAACAAAACACCATCCTCAGCGGTGGGCACGATCGTCGTGTAGGGGTTTATCGTCCAAAGGGAAGTTATTTTATCGAAACCGATTTTTTCGTCTATGCAGTAGGACTTAGCCCTTCAGCATCCAAAGGGGTTTATACCGATGGGGATGAAAATGAGTTACAAGTTTTTGATATAGAAACGCAAGGAAAAATCGCACGATTAAAAGGGGGAGAAACCCTTTACGATACGCTGATCTTTTTGGATGAGCATACCTTGATTGGTGCGGGTGAAGAGAATAAAATTTATTATTGGAGAATACCGTGAATATTTCAAGCATTGTGGTGCAAACCAACCCAAATTTTACCGAAGAAGTAGTCGAGATTTTTAAATCTGCTGATTTTTGTGATTACCATTTTCACGATGAAAAAGGGCGCATTATCGTCACCATTGAAGGTGAAGGGGTCGAAGAAGAGATTCAAAAACTCACAAGAATTCAGTTTATGGATCATATTATTTCTGCAGATATGTCATTTGCGTACAGTGAAGATGAGCTCAATGCCGAGCGTGATAAGCTCGAAGCTGTAGGTGATGCTTTACCCGAGTGGCTGAACGATGAAAACGCTACAAAGCGCGACATCAAATACAACGGCGATCTCAAAGACCGATTTTAAAATAGCTTATTGACCTAAGTCAATGACATGCAGAATCTGTTTGTCTTACAATAAACCATTGATCGCTCAAAGATCAACGTGAATAAAAGGATAGAAAAATGAAAAAAATTACCTTATCAATAGTTGCTATTGCTTCAATAGCGGGAGCGTTTTCAACTACGCTAAGTGCCGATGATGGCTTTTCACTTTTTAATAACTTAAAAGCTAATGGTGAAGTACGGGCTCGTTATGAGAACGTTAATGTTCAAGACTCACTAAAAAATGATGCCAATGCCATGACGGTTCGTGCTACTATTGGTATCGCAGCCGATGTCGCAGGCGTTGATGGGTTATCCATGAAAGCTGAGGCAACGACCGTTCAAGCTATAGGTGGAGTGAAATACGATAATAATCCTTCTACTACAATTGGTAATGCTAATTACGAAACGGTTGTCGATCCAGTACAAACTCGCTTTACTGAAGGGTATTTACAATACAAAAAAGGGGCAACAACAGCCAAAGCAGGTCGTCAAATTATTAATCTTGATAATCAGCGTTTTATTGGTTCGGTCGATTGGCGTCAAATGCCACAGAGTTTTGATTCTGCAATAGTTGTCAACAATAGTATCGAAAACCTTACTCTTATCGGAGGATACGTATGGGGAGTTAACACTGTTAAAGATGAACCTACAGCTAAAACTAACTCGGTAGTGTTACATGCTGCGTATAAAGTAAATCCGATGCTCACAGTAACAGGCTACGATTATATGCTCTCATCATTTGCTGACACAGCAGGATTGGCACTTACTGGAGATGTTCCTTTAGCTGGAGCTAAAATCGGTTATCGTGCAGAGTATGCGTCGCAAGGAGATGCGTCATTGGATACTTCAGGCATTGTAACTACTCCAACTACCGGTAAAGCCGATGCGAACTATTATAATCTCGATGCCCTTGCAAATATTAGTGGATTGCTTGTAGGTGCAGGATATGAAGTATTAAGCGGACATACAGTTGGTGACGGAAAAACAGCATTTTTTGCTCCATTAGGAACATTACATGCCTTCAACGGCTGGGCTGATAAATTTCTCGGCGGAACTCCAACAGGTGGGCTATGTGATGCCAGTGCAACTCTCGGTTATACAACTCCTAGTTTAGGTAAAGCAATGGTCGTCTATCATGATTTCAAAACGGATGTCGCGATGAGTGGAAAAAGCGATTTGGGTTCAGAGTGGGACGCTTTGTATACTAATGCTATCCCTGGTGTAAAAGGGCTGAGTGGACTTGCAAAAGCTGCTTATTTTAAAGCTGGTGATGTCAATAGTGATGGTTTTAATTTAACTAAAGATGTCAATAAAATTTGGCTACAACTCGATTATAAATTCTAGAACACTTTTTCTCTTCAGGGCTTTTGGCCCTTCTTTATTCTTCTTAACTAAAACTTCCGCGCTAAAACTCGTCACTTTAGCGCATTTAAAACCTCTTTATATATCTCACTTTAAATCAACGTATTTCTTCGATATATTGACTCAAGTCAAAGACATTTATACTCAAATCCATTACAATAACCTATCTAAAAATACGGCTTTTAGCCGTATATAAATTCTAAAAAAGGAACAATAATGGGTGTAGCTAGACGTGTTTGTAAACGCGATGGATCAACAGAACTCTTTCATCTCTATAAGATTGTGGATGCAATCAAAAAAGGGTTTGAAAGCGTCTCACGCCCCTACAATCAAATCGCACTAAAATGTCTCTTGGAGAGACTCGAAACCAAGCCGCTTTGGAACGTAGAAGAGATTCAAGACATCATCGAAGAAGAACTCCATCATTCCGGTGAATTTGCAGTGATGAAATCGTTTATAACTTACCGATTTTTACACAAAATGCAGCGTGAACACGTCGCAGGTTTATTACCCGATACTACGTTCGTAAACTCCACCCAAAGCGTTCAGGAATACATCTATAAAACGGACTGGCGCATCAATGCCAACGCGAACACAGGGTATTCGAATGCAGGACTTATCAACAATCTAGCGGGCAAAGTAGTTGCAAATTTTTGGCTTGATTCCATCTACTCACCCCAAGAGGGAGCAGCACATCGCAACGGTGATATCCATATCCACGATCTTGATTGTCTAACGGGATATTGTGCCGGATGGAGTTTGCGTGCATTGCTTAACGAAGGCTTTAACGGCGTTCGAGGACGTGTTGAGAGCGCTCCCCCCCGTCATTTGCGTGAAGCATTGGGACAAATGGCAAATTTTTTAGGAATACTGCAATCCGAATGGGCAGGAGCTCAAGCATTTAGCTCATTCGATACCTATTTGGCTCCTTATGTATTTATCGATGCGTTGAGTGCGGATGATGTGAAAAAAGCGATACGAAGTTTTGTCTACAATCTCAACGTCCCAGCCCGCTGGGGACAATCTCCATTTACGAATATTACCCTCGACTGGGTTGTTCCTGAGGATTTAGCGGGGCAAATTCCTACCTATAATGATCACCATCTTTTTTCGCAAATCAGTGCAACTGCACACCATCAACGCAAGTTATTTGAGAGTGGAAAATTTTCTCTCGAAGCACTGACATACGGCGATTTTCAAGCAGAGATGAATGTTATCAACAAAGCCTACTATGAGATCATGACCGAGGGGGACAGCGGAGGACAGCCCTTTACATTCCCGATCCCCACGGTCAATATCACCGAAGATTTCGATTGGTACGGCGAAAATACCGATATTTTGTTCGAAAACACTGCCAAAATCGGTTCGAGCTATTTTCAAAACTTTATCGGCAGCCAGTATCTAAAAGATGAAAACGGAGTAAAAGTAGAAAATCCAAACGCCTATAAACCGGGAGCTGTTCGCAGTATGTGCTGTCGATTACAGCTTGATTTGCGGGAACTTCTAAAACGCGGAAATGGACTGTTCGGCAGTGCCGAAATGACGGGAAGTATCGGTGTCGTTACGATCAATATGGCACGTTTAGGCTATTTGTACGCTGGAGATAAAGATCGGTTTTTTGAGGCACTGGATGTGCTGATGGAAAGTGCCTATTCAACGTTGGAGAAAAAGCGAGTCTTTGTAAACGAGATGTTTGAACGGGGACTTTATCCCTATACGGCACGCTATTTAAAAGGATTTAACAACCATTTTTCCACCATCGGAGTCAATGGGATGAACGAAATGGTCCGTAATTTTAGCGGTGATACAGAGGATTTATCGACTCAGTGGGGAGTAGATTTTTCACTGAATATTTTAGAAAAAATGCGCAATATCATTCGAGGTTATCAAGAGCGTAGCGGTAATTTGTACAATCTGGAAGCAACACCTGCCGAGGGGACGACCTACCGTTTTGCCAAAGAGGATAAAAAACGTTATCCCGATATTTTACAAGCAGGAGAAGGTGACAACATTTATTACACCAACAGCTCCCAAATCCCCGTTGCCTATACCGACGACCCCTTTGAGGCACTGGAACTCCAAGACGAACTTCAGTGCAAATATACAGGGGGAACGGTGTTGCATCTCTATATGAGTGAGCGTATCGGAACCATCGAAGCATGCAGACGAATGGTCAAAAATGTCTTAACCCATCACCGCCTCCCCTATATCACCATCACACCACTTTTTTCGGTGTGTCCAACGCATGGCTATTTACACGGCGAGCATGAGTTTTGCCCAAAATGTGACGAATTAATCTTATCCAAGGAGGTTGCATGAAAAATGAAATGGTGCTGAAAAGCCAAGAATCAAAACGTACACGATGTATGGTTTACACAAGAGTGATGGGGTATCATCGCCCCGTCGAGAGTTTTAATATCGGAAAAAAACAAGAGCATAAAGATCGAATGTATTTCATTCTGTCATCCCGAACTTGATTCGGGATCTATTTATTTATGGATACCGTGTCAAGCACGGTATGACGAAAGATGAAAGCACGGAATGACGAAACATGAAAGCACTCTACGACATCACCCCTTTTACCCTTCTCGATTTTCCCGACACTCCTGCAGCTATTTTTTGGTTTGCAGGGTGCAATCTGCGATGTGTTTATTGCTACAATCCTGATATTGTATTCGGCACTGGTCATATAGATGAAGAGGAAGCGCTTGCTTTTTTACGTCGTCGCCAAGGACTGCTGGAAGGCGTTGTACTGAGTGGCGGCGAATGCACGACCTATCCCCATCTTCTCTCTTTTTGTCGTTCTATAAAATCACTGGGATATAAAATCAAACTCGACACCAACGGTATGCGTCCCGATGTGATTAAAGCGCTAATCGACAATAAACTAATCGATTTTTGTGCCCTAGACTACAAAGCCCCCGAAGCCAAAATGGATGAAATCTGCGGTGGCGGGAACGAAAAACGTTTTTGGGAGAGTTTTAAAATACTTCGTCATAGTGGAGTTGATTTTGAAGTACGAACAACATTCCATCCAGAATTGCTAGACGAAGAAGATATTATCACCATGGCAAAGAGTTTGAAGAGCAAAGGATATGATCGCGAATATTACGTACAGATTTTTCAAGGAGGAATGAAAACGATAGGAAAGCTTTCATTATCAAATCGTCGTGTTGACTATGAAAGACTAGCCCCGCATATAACCCTACGATCTTAACGACTCTTGACCTGCATCAAAGCAATTTATTTCATAATCTTTTATAATACTCATATCTTTATCCAGGGGTTTAATTATGAAAAAAAGTATTTTGGTATTCGTAGCCTTATTAGGGCTTGGTTCGGTTAGTGTTATGGCAGATGAAGGTGCAGATTTATACAAAAAATGCTCAGCGTGTCACGGTGCCGCAGGTGAAAAATCAGCACTTGGGAAAAGTAAAATCATAAAAGATATTGGAGCCGCAGGTATTATCACCGCACTCAAAGGCTATAAAGACGGAAGCTACGGCGGACCGATGAAAGCAGTCATGAAAGGTCAAGCAGCAACACTTAGTGATGCTCAAATCACTTCAATCGCCGCTTATATCGCTAAATAATTTCGACACTCTGCCCCCTTTTGGGCATAGTAGACAGGCAGCATCACACAAACACGATCTCCTTAAATTTTTTGTTTATAGCCGACTTGCTGTCTGTCTAGTATTCCTCACCCACCACTCCATCCTCAACCCGTAAAATTCATTATTTTCTTATCTTTTCATTTTCTTTTCATTGTTTTCTTACAATTTCCACATCTAGATATAAGGAAAAAATATGAAAACAAAAAAAACTGTAGCGTTACTAGTAGCTCTGCTTGCTAATTTTATCCCTCTACAAGTACACGCAGGAGAAGATGAAACTATAAAGATCGTTTATCAATGCGATTTTTCTGATGAAGAAAGATTTAACCGCATGCTTAACACACTTAATAATCTTGTTGGCCAATATCAAGAGAGTCTGACTGATTATAAAATTGATGTTGTTGCTTTAGGATCATGTCTCCCATATTTTATGAAAGATTTTACAGGAACATCCTTGGTCAAAACTCCAAATCTGGAAGAAACACAAAAAAGATTGCGTTCATTAATGGTTTCTTCGGGCAATGTAAAACTTTTAGCATGTCAAAATACAATGAAAAAGAAAAATGTTAAACCTGAACAAATCTTAGAAAATATCGAATTGACTCCGTCGGGTATTTCTAAAATCATTAGTGATCAACGTAGTGGGCACGCTTATATAAATATCAACTAAACGTTTTTGTAAGCAGTAATCTTAGAGTTCTGAAAAATTATTATGTATAAAAAAGGAAATTATCATGAAAAAAAACTTTTTGCTTCTTAGCATGGTTGCTGCTAGTTCATTATTTGCCGGGAGCGATCTCTCTAGTGCTTTTCAAGAGGGTAAAGTAAGCGGACAGATTCGTTACTATTATATGGATGAAGATAATAAAGGGAACTTAAAAGACTATTATGGTTCGGCATTGGGCGGGTATTTAAAATATGAGACAGGATCGCTTGAAGGATTTAAAGCGGGTGCTGCAATTTATGCCGCAACGTACTTAAGCGATAATGTTACTTCGACTAATACTGAATCAACAGCAAAAAAAGGTTCTAGATATGTTGTTGGATTGATGGATGCTGCTGATCCTGACAAAAACCAGCTTATGAATTTAGGCGAAGCCTATATCAGCTATCAAAAGTCCAAAACAAAAGCGACAGTTGGTAGAATGAAGCTTAATACACCATTTATAAATACAGAAGATGGAAGAATGATTCCAACCTTGGAACAGGGTATATGGGTCACTAGCAAAGACATACAAAACTATGAACTTCAAGCAGGATATATAAATGCTTTTTGGAATAGAAGCACATCAGATTGGAAAAGTGTTCAAGACTCTTTTGGATATGGTTATCCGCAAGGAATAGCTCCTAATGGCAAGCCTTCCAATTATGGAAGCGGTAACACCAATACGAATGGTGTATATGTAGCTTCTGCTGCTTATACTGGCATTGCAAATACAAAACTAGAAGTTTGGGATTATTACATCCAAAATGTTTTCAATTTAGGTTACTTTGAAGGAAACTACAACAAAAAATTTGGCAATTTCACAGCACTGGCTGGAGCACAATACATCAATGAAAAAGACGTAGGAAATGGCGGGAATGATGACAGAACAAAGGCTTACATGGATCACGGTGAAAAAAGTGAGACGTATGGAGCAAAAGCGGGAATTGGATATGCTGATACACTACTAACACTTGCGTCTACCGTAACGACTGATAAAGGTAGATTTTTATTTCCTAGAGAATGGGGGAAAGAGCCGTTATTTACATTCCAAAAAAGAGAAAGATCAGATGGCAGCGGTGGGTGTGATGCATGGCTAGTGACATTGGATCAAGATTTTAAAGGATTGGGATTGGACGGTTTGACTTCAAAAATCGGCTATGGAAGATATCACAAGCAAGATGCTAAAAATGCTATTTTAAACAAATATGGACTTCCAAGCTATGCCCAAACTTCTGTAGACGTATTCTATAATTTCAAAGGTCCTCTCAAAGGACTTGCATTAGAGTATCTATTTACTAGAAAGTCGGCTATTGGGAATACTTATGAAACACCCGTTTCTTCAGCATATGTGTTTGGAAAAAATGATATAAATCTTCAAAATATTATTTTAAACTATAATTTTTAAAACTTCACTTTCGCGCATAGGCACTTACACTAAAGAAGTGTTAGGACTTATGAATGCAATAAGTTGATAAAATGATCAATACACATACTTTGATCAACAAACCCAAAATTTAAATCTGAAGTGCAATTTTTGAAAATCTCTTAAAATAAGAGAAACGAATAAAATAAAGAATTGTAGTTTTGGATTTGAAGAGGTTAAATGTTAAACTCTACCTTCAAATTCTAACCACAGAAAAGGAGAGG
>CAIMUF010000038.1 GCA_903844635.1 uncultured Sulfuricurvum sp.
ATGCACGAACACTTGCTTTTGCAGTAATGTCCGAGTTATCAACGTTTGTCATAAAACGTCGGCTAGGAGTGGTTGGTTTATAGGTTTTGATTGCCATAATTACACCGCCAAACTATCGATTTGTGCGCCTTCTGGAAGCTTCACATAAAACTTTTTAAAGTCATTTTGCTTACCAGTAAGACCACGGAAACGTTTAACTTTTCCGCTTTGGTTTAGTGAGTTAACTCTCGAAGGAACGATTCCGAAATACTCTCTAAACACCTCTTTAAGGCCGTTCTTAGTCATACGTGTTGACGTTTGAACTACGATTACGCCTTCTTCTTGAAGACCTAAAGTCTTCTCTGTATACAGGATCGATTTGATATCAGTAATATCTGCCATCTCAGCTCTCTTTAGTCAGATTTTCCCATACCGCTTTTTCGATTACTACCGAGCGATATGTCGCAGCCAAAAAGGCGTTGAGTTCATTCTCTTCAATTACATACGTAGAAGAGAGATTGCGGAATGCAAGATACGTGTTCTCATCGAGAATCGTTTTAACGAACAATGCATCACGTACGTTCAACGTATTGAACAACGCCAAAGCATCTTTTGTTTTTCCGCTTGGAACGTCAATCGAATCAACGATAAACAATTTTCCAGCAGTAGCACAAGCGTCTAGTGCACATTTAAGCGCTAGTTTCTTTTGCTTTTTGTTGATTTTTTGATCGTAGTTACGACCTGTGTTTGGCCCGTGAGCTACCGCACCACCAACAAAGATAGGTGAACGACGTGAACCAGCACGAGCGCCCCCTTTACCTTTTTGAGCCCATGGTTTTTTACCACCACCGCGCATCTCAGAACGAGTCTTAGCTGATGCAGTGTTTGAACGGATACTTGCTTGATATGATTTAACGTACAACCAAAGGTTGTGTGGATTAATCCCGCTAAAACTCTCAGGCAATGCCAATTCAGAGGCTTTTTCAAATTTTTCATTTAAGACAATAGCACTCATTGTTTAACAACCTTTACTCGACCTAGCGCACCGTTTGCACCTGGGATAGCACCCACGACAACCAATACACCGTTTTGTGCGTCAAAAGACATCACTTTATTTTTTACAGTAACTAATTCGTTACCGTATTGACCAGACATTTTACGCCCTTTTTGGACTTTACCTGGCCATTCGCGGTTACCGATAGATCCACCAGTACGGTGAAAACGGTGACCGTGTGCGCCTGGTCCGCCGGCAAAATTCCAACGTTTCATAACGCCGGTAAAACCGCGACCTTTGGTGTTGAATGCACTCTTAACGACTTTTGCGTCCGCTAGAGGAGTCATATCTTGATCACCTGCTTCTGTGTTAGCAACTTCCAATGTAGCGAATTTATTGAATTCAGCAGAAAGGTTATATTTCTTTTGCTGACCCTCAATTGGCTTATTGTGTGCTTTTCCTTGGCTGTATGCTACAAGAGCTACGCCGTTTGCTACGTTACAAACTTTTACTTCTTTTACTTTTAAAAGAGTTACAGCTTGGCTATTAGCGCCGATTGTTCGGCTCATGCCGATTTTTTCTACAATGTATTCCATACCCACTCCTTACTTGTCCATAGAGCGAACTTCTACGTCCACTTCCGGAGCCAAGTCAAGCTTCATTAAAGAATCAACAGTATCAGGTGTAGCTGATACGATATCAATCAAACGTGCGTGCATACGAATCTCAAATTGCTCACGTGAACTTTTGTTAACGTGAGGTGACTTAAGAACCGTATATTTACGAATCTTTGTTGGCAAAGGTATTGGGCCACGGATTTCCGCACCTGTACGCTTTACGGCTTCAACGATAGAAGCTACTGAACGATCGAGTACACGATGATCGTATGCTCTAAGTTTCAAACGAATCTTTTCCATAATTTTTCCTCTATAAAGAACTCGTCAGTCGATGCTGACTATTGTAAGGCAGTTGGAATTATAGCCACATACCCCCTTGCGGTCAATGATTTTAGGAGTAAAATTGTATTTTTTACTAAATTTATTTCCTTTTAATAAGGAAGCTATAAAATTTAGGCTATTATTTTATGCATGAATACACTTTTGGATGAATATTATCGACACGACTTACACAACCCCCTCTTCATCGAGCGTAAAGCATCTCTCCATGAAGATAGTGTATGGATTATGGGAATTGCACAGTCTGGTAAAACCTCTTTAATAAAGAATTATTTACTTTCACATAAAAAATCATCCTATCTTTATCTGGATTGCCGTGACATGCGTCTGGATATTCATGAGCTGAATGAGACACTTGAACCTTTTTGTATTGAACATAAGATTAAAATACTAGCTCTTGATAATTACTACAGTGCTATTAAGCTGTTTGATTTAGATCAAATAATCCTCTCCAGCGAATATACCAATCAAAGTGAATTTGAGTCACTGTACCTTCATCTCCTTGATTATGAAGAGTTTCTCGCATTCGAATCAAAATACTATGATTCAACCGCCCTTAATCACTTTTTTCAACTTGGCGGATTTCCTGCTATGCACCGATTGCCCAGTGAAGAACGTTCCCTGTATCTCCAAAAAACCTTATCTCTCTCTTTATCTGAGATCGAACTGTCCATAATGATCCAAGCTTCCAAGATGCTCACACAAAAAGTTTCTGCTTTCACACTCTACGAGCGTTTGAAAATCGAACGTAAGATTTCCAAAGACAAACTTTACAGTCATCTACAGTCGCTGTTCGATAAACGCTATCTTTATGGATGTGAAAAGTTCAACCACCCAAGTGCTATCAAAAAGCTCTATTTGTGTGATATTGCTATAAAACATGCTCTCGTTTTACAAAAACATTTTGGAAAAGTATTCGAAAATTTGATTTTTTTAGAACTGGTCAAACATAACATTGAGTGTTATTACGATGAAGGGATTGATTTTTATCTCCCAGAGAGAAATCAAATTGTATTAGCATCGGCATTTGCAAATGAGCATGCCTTGTTTAAAAAAGTAGAAGCACTGGAGGGTTTTATCATCACGTATCAAGTCAAAGAGGTTATTGTAGTGACGATGAATTTGGAAAACACCCTCTCCCATCCGATTGCAAAAATCGAGATGGTTCCCTTTTCACAATGGGCATTGGGAGAAGAGTGATAAACTGACTTTATACTTTGTAATTCTCAAAAAACAAAGTTTTTTGTAGCTTCAGGGGGTTATAGGGACATTTGTCCATGCCACTAAAACGGATGTATTCGTTTTAGTGTGCAAGATTAGTGATTAAAATGCATATCCTAGGCCGATAAATGGTCCTTTAAACGTTACATCCGCATTTATATTCTCTCGATTATCGATTTTCATTGATTCATATCGGAGACCTGCTTGTGCTTGTAAGCCAGCAACAATATCCCAAATCGCTTTTAAGCGGGCATCGGTCATTGAATCACCATGGTAGCCTACGTATTTTACATCACCGACTACATGAATCGGCAAAGCAGGTATTTTGATTCCTGTACTCAAGTAGACCATAGGGATTAGAACATTAAAATCTTGATTTACTGATCCTTCAATCTTTCCATCAAGAGCTTTAAACGTTACCCCTACATCCAAATCTACAACATTATCCAGAAGTTCATAATAAAGAGTTCCATCGAGTTGCTTAAAGGAAACATTATTTGTTCCAATGCTGCTATCTGCTCCACTAAAAGTAGTTTCAGGGGTATAATCGATACGAAGATTAGGCAACATTGGAAGAGGATGCTCCAAATAAGCACTAAGCTGATAACTCGACTGAGTATCATCCGAAAAATGAGTACTCGTTGTGGTCCCATTACCTGTGTAACTAAAATTTCCACTTACTGTAGGGCTGTAATAATTAACCTCTGCCCCGAATCCTAAAATAGTAGCCGCCGAAGCCACTGAAACACCAACAAGTGAAACAAACAAAGCTGATTTCAACATAAATACTCCTTTTTGTGTATCATAGCAAATTAGAAGATAAAATATCGCAAATTAACGGAGAAGCAATGTATTTATGTGGAATCGATGAAGCAGGCAGAGGACCACTTGCAGGACCACTTACGATAGCCGGGGTAATTCTTCATCGACCTATAGATGGATTAAATGACTCTAAAAAACTCAGTGAAAAAAAAAGAGAATCTCTATTCGACGAGATCATCGCCAACTCAACCTATCATATTGTCCGCTTTGATGCATCCGCCATCGATGAGTTTGGACTTTCTCATTGTTTATCATCAGGTCTTCGTGAGATCATGAGCGCTATCGGCGAAGCGGATTATTTATACGATGGGAATTGCTCTTTTGGAATAGCGAATCTCAAGACATTGGTCAAAGCAGATGCAACAGTCCCTGAAGTAAGTGCAGCTTCGATACTGGCTAAAGTAACGCGAGATAGAGAGATGGTTGAACTCGCTCCTCTTTATCCCCAGTATGGATTTGAAGGTCATAAAGGGTACGGTTCAAGTATGCACATTGAAGCAATACGGGAATACGGATATTGCGAAATTCATCGGAAAAGCTTTAAATCAAAGTCGTTACAGCCTGCACTTTTTTAGCATACTCATCCATGTATAGTATAGAAACGTCAAAGGACCTTATCCCGAAAGCTGTTAGCGGAGCAAGCTCTTCGCTTTGGTTCCGAATCTAAGGATGTGAGGTTTCTCACATCCTTGGCGATTCTCATGTTAACACTAGGTCCTCTTCGGCAGAGTGCCCAAAATCACTTGTAATTTTAATGCATACTCATCCATACGGATAAAACTTTGTTTAAATTCCTCTAACAATGACGAGAGTTTTTCTTCACATCCACCAATCCCTTGATAGTGAAAATACCCATCCATTACCCCAAGCTTTAATCTCGGTTGATAGATGTCAATTTCTCGTGGGTGGAGATAGATAAAAATGGGTTTGCCCTCTTTATTATTTTTTCGTATCTGTTGTTTTATGAGCCATATCGGAAAAAATCGTAAATATCCGCCACCTGCATAACCAACTTTATTTCCGAAAAGATTCATAACACTTTGGGGTATTTCTAAGACAAAGTTAGACGTAGGATAGTGAGGAGTAACAGGAAAGTTCGGAATACCAAAAATCGTATTTTTTGCAGGATAAATGGAAGAGGAATACAAAAAACCTTCCTGTGCCAAAATTTCATAAAACCATGGCAGCGTTTCTCGTTTTACAGACCATGAAGGGGCACGGAAGCCAACAACTTTTTGACCTGTAATCTGCTCCAATATAGCACTTGAAGTTCTTAAATCTGTAGAAAATTCTTCAGGAGTCATCGGATAAATAAGCTTATGAGACATTCCGTGCGATGCAATCTCGTGTCCTGCTTCAAAAAGCTTTTTAACCACATACGGCTTATTTTTTGCCACATCACCGAGTATAAAACATGTCGACTTAACTCCATTCTCAGCACATAAATCAATTAGGCGATCAACGTTGGATTCTAAATTCGTTGATGTTGCATCATACTGTGATACCTCAAGACCACGCTCCGCAGTAGTCTCTTTAGCATTCTCCTCTTCATAATTTGCATGAAACCACTCTTCGATATCGAAAGTTATAAAATTATTAATATTCATAGATCAAATTATAGCTATAATCACTCAAAAATACAGGAAAATCCCGATGGTTTCACTAACTCACCTCGAAGCAGCCCTCGCAGCAGTAGATACAGAAGTCAAAGCACTGTTGTACAATCAATCACTCTCGTTAACTGATAAAGATGAAAAAATGTTGCCGTTATTAAGAGAAAGCAAGGTACTTAAACAAGCGTATGAAGATTTGTGTTATTTGCGGGACAATCCGCCTAGCAGTCCATCAGGGTGCAAGGCGGGGAATTATAGAGAAGATTAAGCGGCAGAGAGAATTTTTTCTACCGTCTCATCAAAAAGGTTTTGATTCATTCCGTACTCTTCGATCAGCTCACGAGCATTTTTCAATGTTGCAGCTGTCATTGTTCCCTCGAGGCTAATGGCTTCTTTCGCTACTTTTAAAAACTTTGCCATCTCTTGTGTCTCGGGATCAGAAGCATCTTCAGGCTCATTAGCATAGCGGATTAGATGTACTAAATCGGGATTGAAATTCCATCGATAAAAGAGAGTTGCTGTCACATCTTCGGATTTACTTCCGCATGCACCAATCTCAGCTTTTTTGGTACTATCGCCTTTTGCTAATGAATCGCTAAGCAATGCACCTTGACTTGATTCAATCAAATAGCGACTGATGACGATTTTTCCCAATTCAAGTAAAAACGAGGCAAGAGACAAATGTCCAAGCAAGGATCGGTCTACTTTGGTAACCCATCGGCTGATCAAAGCATTTTGCATCTGTGCACGTGCCAAATAATTGTTTTGTGTCATCCCATACGGAGAGAGGTCAATTTCCATACACGTATTTGCAGCTGAAGCAATCGTAAATGTACGAACGGTATCTTTTCCCAACAAAGAAATTGCCTGAGCAACATCCGTAACCGTGCGGCTAAGTCCGTACAGGGGAGAGTTGGCTGTTTTGAGGATATAAGCAGTAATAATCGGATCTTCTTTAACTGCATTTGCCATCTCTACAACACCGCTGTTGGGATTATTGTATACCGCTTCTACTTTTTGAACGGTTTCTGGGAGCATCGGAACATGCTCGATTTGTTCCATTAATTCGGGTCTCATTGATTTCTCCAAAATATTTAAACTATCTGAAAAGATTATAGAACATTGTAGATTAAATTTATTCTTTATTTTTACGATTTGAAAAGATTGTGATAGAAGTGTGTGAAAAGTGAGAAAAAAGACTCCCCATCAGATACCTGCGGCACAAAGCGCGACTAGGTGTGCTGCTACATTCCTGTCCTGACACGATGCCTAAGCGCACCCTTGCACAGGTCTAATGAAGAGAAATCGCATTATAGCTAATACTTAGATTGAAAGCAAGAAAAGTACAGCGGAACTATTTTTGCTTTATAGAATTAAAACTTTAGGCTATTTGGTCGATATTAGTTCTATTCAATGATTAAGTAAAAGGATTAACCATGTCAATTAGCTCACTTGGGGCAGGGTCTGGAGTACTAACATCTACTGTTATTGACCAGCTAAAAGCAGGAGATACGGCAGCCATAATTACTCCAATTGATAATAAAATAACTTTGCAAAAACAAAAAACTAGTGCATTAAGTCTCTTAGATAGCTTACTATCGACATTTAAAAGTAGTGCTAGTGCTATAGGAGAAAGTGGACTTTATCAGAAGCGAAGTGTTACTGGAAATACCGCTTCCGTAAATGTTACCGCAGATGCAGGGGTTAATGTACAATCATTTTCTATCTCAGATACGCAGATGGCCCTAAAAAACGTCATTGAATCAGGAAGTTTTACTACAGCAACAAATTCTATTGCAACTGGGTCAGGGACAATGACACTTAAAGTGGGTGGATTGTCATATGATGTAAGCTACACATCAGCAATGACATTAGACTCTTTAAAAGATTCTATAAACAGTGCTGCAGGAAGCAGTATTAAGGCATCTACGTTACAAGTTGGAACAAACGACTATCGTCTTATTTTGACCTCAATAGGAACAGGGGTAGATCAAAATATCACTCTATTAGATTCTACTGATGGGTCTTTAAATAATACTCTTACATCATATAAAAAGATTCAATCTCAAGCTTTTACTTCTTCAACAGATCTTGTGGCCTCAGATATTGGTAGTTTAACACTTAAAATGGATTCTACTTCGTATAATATTAATTATACTACCACTACTACATTACAAGATCTTACTGATGCAATTAATACTAAAGTAGGCAGTAACATAGCTAGTATCGACAGTAGCAATCGCTTAATTTTAAAATCTAATATTGCTGGTTTTACAAGTGACCTCACATTAACAGATACCAATGGAAATTTGGATACAAAACTGTCTGCCTATACCACGTTAAATCCTATCGAAAATATTCAGTCAGCTAAAGATGCATCATTTAAATACAATGGTATTACCCTGACAAGAAGTTCAAATACCATTGATGATATCGTTGTAGGGATGAAAATAAACCTGCTCCAAAATAGTGGGAGTGCCGATATTACTATTGCTCAAGATTCTCAAGCTATTAGTGACGAGGTAAGTGTTTTCGTCCAAAACTACAATTCATTGACATCACAGTTAACTAGCATGACTACTACAGATATTGCAGGAGGAACGATTGGTATTTTCAACGGAGACAACTCTATTAATGCAATTTCACGTGAAATTAATCAAATTGTCACTTCTCTCAGTAGTAGTGGTTATTCGTTACCTCAGTTTGGAATTGATCTAAGCCAAACAGGAACAATGAGTTTTAACTCTACTGCATTCCTTGATAAATTTAATAAAAATCCAGCTGCTTCTGAAGCTTTTTTTAGTGGTAGTACTACAACTGACAGCAATGGGTATAGTGTAACAATAGGTGGTATGTTTACATCAATGAACACACTTCTCGGTCGATATACTGACTCGAAGGGGATTATAGAAACATTAACTACTGGATCGGCCAATGATCTTAAAGCACTAACTGCAAATAAAACAAAAGCACAATCATTATTAGATTCAAGGTACACAGCTATGACTGCACGATTCGTTCAATACGATGCGATTATGACCAAACTGACTAACCAATTTGCTTCACTTAAACAACAAATTACTGCTGCCAGCACATCTAGTGGTTGATAGTAATAATTGGATTAAATCGTTTGAAAAGCGATAGAGTTTCGTGATGTAAATTTAGCTTGTATTCTTTTATAAACTCTTCCAATATCCCAAGATATTAATGGAATGAAGCAGATTTTTTTCTTAACAATGTATGCCGAAGCCATATTGTGAGAGATACCGCAAAAACTCGACAAGCAACGAACAGAAATAGAATTATTACTCTTTTCGTAATATCTGGTACTCTAATTGCTTATTCTCTCATAATAGACAAAGGGTACTGTATGCTCAATGGAAAAAATATTATCATCACCGGCGGAACTGGCAGTTTTGGCAAGCAATTTGTTAAAACTATTTTAAAACACTACCAGCCTAATAAGATCATTATTTACTCACGTGATGAACTCAAACAATATGAAATGGTACAACGTTTTAATCATTCTTGTATGCGTTATTTTATCGGGGACGTTAGAGATAAAGAACGTCTTATCAGTGCCATGAATGGCGTTGATTATGTTGTTCATGCCGCAGCACTTAAGCACGTCCCTATTGCCGAATACAATCCCATGGAATGCATCAAAACCAACATCAACGGCGCCCAAAATGTCATTGAAGCATCTTTACACTGTGGCGTGAGTCGTATCATCGCCCTCTCTACAGACAAAGCCGCCAGCCCCATCAATCTCTACGGTGCAACCAAGTTGGCATCCGATAAGCTTTTTGTTGCAGCAAACAACATTCGCGGAGGGAAAGACATCCGTTTCGCAGTCGTTCGCTACGGTAATGTTTTGGGCTCTCGCGGCTCTGTCGTTCCATTCTTTCAAAAACTGATTGCGGATGGGGTGAGTGAACTTCCCATCACAGATGAGCGTATGACCCGTTTTTGGATTACTTTACAAGAAGGGGTTGATTTCGTCCTTAAAAACTTTCAGCGTATGCATGGAGGTGAGATATTTATCCCAAAGATACCTTCGATGAAAGTGGTCGATGTGGCTTTGGCTATCGCCCCTCATATGCCTCATAAAAATGTGGGGATTCGTCCGGGAGAGAAAATGCATGAAGTGATGTGCCCAAGAGATGATTCTCATCTCACTCTCGAATTTCATGATCACTATGTGATCAAACCCTCTATTCAATTTACTGAATCCAGTGATTTTAGTATCAATAATTGCAACGAGAAAGGGAAGCCTGTCGAGTATGGATTCAAATACAGCTCAGAGACTAATACAGAATGGCTCTCCGTTGAACAATTACTTGAAAAAATTGCCCTTACTATGAGTGAGGAAAAGTAATCGTGCTCCCCTACTCCACGCAAGCAATCGAAGAAGATGATATAGCTGCTGTTGTAGCCGTATTACGAAGCTCTCATCTCACCCAAGGAGCAAAAGTCGAAGAGTTCGAGAATGCTCTTGCTGACTATGTCGGGGCAAAATATTGTGTCACCTTTAACTCTGCCACTTCTGCTTTACATGCAGCCTACAGTGTTTGTGGGATTACTGTAGGGGATGAAATCATCACAACCCCAATCAGTTTTGTAGCAACATCAAATATGGCGATTGCACTGGGAGCTAAACCCATCTTTTGTGATATAAAAATGGACGGAAATATAGATGAAAACCTCATCGAAGCACTCATCACTCCTCACACAAAGGCTATAGTTCCTGTTGATTTCGCAGGAAAACCAGTAGTGATAGATGTCATCAAAGCAATTGCCAAAAAACACAATCTCTTAGTTATTGAGGATGCCTCTCATGCACTTGGAAGTGATATCAACCACCAAAAAATTGGTTCATTCGCTGATATGACAATATTTAGCTTTCACGCTATTAAGCCCATCACAACTGGAGAAGGCGGAGCTGTAGTTACCAATAATGAAGAGTTTGCCATTCAACTAAAACTCTTTCGTTCTCATGGTATCGTGAAAAAAAATCTTTGGAATTCAGACATGGTGTGCTTGGGACACAATTACCGTCTTACAGAGTTTGCTGCAGCATTAGGGCTCTCACAGCTTCATAAGCTGGATCGTTTTATCAACATACGAGAAACCATTGTCCGCTATTACGATGAACGCTTTGAGCATCATAAACTCTTTACCATCATTCACATCGATGCAAGTGAACAAAGTGCCCGCCATCTCTATGTCTTATTGCTTAATCCTGAGCTTCATTGCGTTAAAGAAGAAATTTTTACTGAACTCCAAACAAGAGGTCTGGGTGTGCAAGTACACTATAAACCCATCTATCAAAACAGCTTTTATAAAGAACGTTTTGGCGAAATACGACTTCCCAATACCGAGCAGTTTTACCGTTCAGAACTTTCCATCCCCTGCCATCAAAAAATGACCATGGAAGATGCTGTATATGCAGCGGATATCATTCTGGAAGTGATTGAGAATGCCTACCGAGGATGTAGTTTCTAATGCGTGTTGCAATCATCCCAGCTCGTGGCGGAAGCAAACGAATACCTCGAAAAAACATCAAAATCTTTGCAGGTCTGCCGATAATCGCTCATAGTATCAAAGCTGCACAAGACTCCGAACTTTTTGATAGGATTATCGTTACTACCGATGATGATGAAATCGCAGACGTTGCACGCAGCTTTGGAGCCGAAATTCCTTTTATGCGCCCCAAAGAGCTTAGCGATGATCATACCGCTACTATCCCCGTCATTGCTCATGCCATCCAAGTACTCCAAGCAAACGGGGATGACATTGAGACGGCATGTTGCATCTATGCCACCGCACCCTTTATCCGATCCGAAGATATTATACGTGCCTATCATGCTCTGATAACACACCACAAACAGTATGCATTTCCTGTTACTACGTTTCCTTTTCCAATATGGCGTGGAGTGAAACGGGATATCGAGGGAAATATTCAAATGTTTTGGCCCGAGCACTTCGCGACGCGTAGCCAAGACTTAGAGGAAGCCTACCACGATGTTGGGCAGTTTTATTGGGGAACACCAGATGCATGGTTAAGCGGACAGCCAATCTTTTCGGATGCGGCAACATCAATCGTGCTACCTCGTCATCTCGTGCAAGATATCGACACACCGGAAGATTGGTTCAGAGCTGAACTGATGCACAAAGCACTCTTTTCCTCATGAATCTCCTCATCCGTGCCGATTCCTCCAGTCAAATCGGATTGGGACATATTATGCGTGATCTCGTACTCGCACAACAATATCCCCATGCCAATATCATCTTTGCTTGCCAAAATTTAGCCGGAAACATCATGAATAAGATCCCCTATGCTGCTCACGTACTAAAGTCCAATACACCCGAAGAATTGATTGAAGTGATTAAAGATAAAAACATTAGCCGCGTTATTTTTGATCATTATGAAATCGATCATCTTTTTGAAAAAATGGTGAAAGAATCTACTGGAATCACGATTGTCTCTCTTGATGACACGTATCAAAAACATTGCTGCGACATCCTCATCAATCCCAATATCTATGCGGATGAAAAACGCTATCACCGTCTCGTTGATACCCGAACTATCCTGCGTTGCGGAAAAGAGTTTCTTCTTATCCGTGAAGAGTTCCAGATTGCTGCACAGAAGTCTAAACTCCCTACGAATGCTATTTTCGTCGCTATGGGAGGAAGTGACCCTCGCAATCTCTCGATGGATATTATTACCGCACTTCCCGCAACGCATACTATTCACTTGATAACAACAACGGCAAATCCAAACCTTGATCAACTCCAGTCATATAGCTACAAGTATCCTCACCTAAGATTACACATCAATACTCAAGATATGGCTAATCTAATGCACCAATGCGCGTTTGCCATTATCACGCCAAGCTCCATCGCCCACGAAGTGATGTTCATGAATCTCCCCTTTATCGCCATTCAAAGTGCGGATAATCAGAGTGAATTTGTCGCTTACATGGAGCGTGAACACCTCAATGTATTGCACCATTTTGAAAAAAAATCCTTTTTAGCACTCTTGGAAAAACTTTTATGATCGAGCTCAAAAACTTCACAGAGCTCACAGCCGATGAGCGAACTATGGTGCTGGAGTGGCGCAATCATGAAAGCGTACGAAACCATATGTACACCACTGAGTTCATCACTCTAGAAAAACATAATACCTTTATCGATTCATTGAACCACTGCAATGATAAAATCTATTTTGTGGTGATTAAAAATAGCGCTCCTATCGGTGTCGTCGATTTGGTCGACATTACAGACACCTCAGCATTTTTAGGACTCTACGCTAACCCATTTAGCGATCGTAAGGGAATTGGACGGATCATACTGCGAGCACTGATACGATACGCCTATGAGACACTCCATCTTACAGCCCTTCATTTAGAGTGCTTTGAGGAGAACGATAAAGCTAAAGCTTTGTACCAAAAGTTCGATTTTATAGAAACCAAACGAACGTCAAAAAATAATAAACCAATCCTCTGTATGGAGCTTCATCGTGAACATCGGAACGCATAATCTGAATCAAAATGTTTTCATCATTGCCGAACTCTCCGCCAACCACAACGGCTCACTCGAAACGGCACTAAAAACGATTACCGCTATGAAAGAATCAGGTGCCGATGCCATCAAGCTGCAGACCTACACTCCCGATACCATCACACTCGATTGCGACTCTGAATTGTTTACCATCTCGCAAGGAACACTTTGGGATAAACGAAAGTTTTATGATTTATATGCAGAAGCGATGACTCCATGGGCATGGCATGAAGCTCTTTTTAATCATGCTAAAAGTCTAGGAATGCAGGCGTTTTCTTCTCCTTTTGATCCAAGTGCCGTAAATTATCTGGAAAGTCTTGACGTCCCTGCTTATAAAATCGCCAGTTTTGAGATTACAGATATCCCTCTTATTGAATACACTGCCTCTAAGGGAAAACCCATCATCATCTCAACAGGGATCGCAACGTTAGAAGATATTAAAGAAGCACTGGATGCTTGCCGCCGTGTCAATAATAATCAAATAACCTTACTCAAATGCACCTCTGCTTATCCTGCCGCATTAGAGGAAATGAATCTTCTCACTATCCCTGATATGATAAAACTCTTTGGTGTTACAGTCGGATTAAGCGATCATACAATGAGTTTAAGTGCTCCTATCGCAGCGGTTGCACTTGGTGCTCGTGTCATTGAAAAACATTTTATTTTGAACCGGGACATGGGTGGAGCAGACAGCGCTTTTAGTCTCGCACCAACCGAATTTAGAACCATGGTGGATGCAGTGCGCGATACCGAAAAACTCATGGGAAAAGTGACCTACGACCTCTCCCCCAAAAGTCTCAAATCCAGAGAGTTTTCTCGCAGTCTTTTCATCGCAGAGGATGTCAAGGCGGGAGATGTTTTAACCTCAAAAAATGTCCGATCCGTTCGCCCAGGATTTGGGATGGCACCGAAATACCTTCCTGAAATTTTAGGAAAACATTTTATATCAGACAGTTTCAAAGGAACACCACTAACATGGGACTTACTGATATGACATTCCAATAAAATTCAAACAGGAATATTTTTTGCTTAGTACCTATTATAACACTATTTCAGAAAGTGGGTAGCAATGTCTATATATTTATCTCGCGATATTTTTTTAGTTCCTAATAAAAGTAACCTACAACAATTGGAAGAGAGTATTGAACGTATTCAAACGTCATCAGAATTGCATCAAATGGTTGATTTTTTTCAAAACAATCTTACATGTGAAAACATTCTTTCTTTAAGTGAATACAGTAATATTTTAACAAATATTGGAAATTTGATACAACGAAAAGTGAACCAAATTTTATTATCTTGTGGAGCAATTCCAGAGCCAAATTACATATATCTATATCCACTTTTTTCAAAAATATCGATTAATGAATATCAAAACATATCTTCTACCATATTATTTTTAACTCAACACTACACAACTCTTATAAATAAATCTGATTACGAAGCGATTGTAATCAAAAATACTATTTTTGCCCTTCAAATTATAAATGGCAATGCCAACAATGGACTTAAATATTTTGTTGAACAAACAATACGTGAGCATATACATCAAAGCTTTGTGAATGAAAATGAGTGGCAAATTGCATTAACATTTTTTGAAAATACAAAAATTAATTTTGATACCTTTTACCCTATATTAAATTCAATTTTTGACCTTCCAAAAATGTTATCATTTAGTATGGAAGAACGAAGATCAATCTTGAACTGGACACTTCACGTATTATGGAATATTCCATCTTTTTACAATAATCCAAGTTGGTCGCTTTTTTATGAGAAATGGAAAATTCTGTTATATGCACTTATCGAACTTGAAGCAATCGATGAAGTAATGTATGTTCAATTTTTCATTTATCATATTATGGGAAATTCATTTCAGACTCATGGCGAGTGGGAAAACTTTATGGATGAAATTAGTCAACCATGCAGTAAAATGTACAAAAATTGGGCTACAAAAAACCATCTTAAAACTCCACAACCAAAAATTATTCAAGATAAAATAAAAATTGCTTTTATATTTGACCGTATTGTTAAAAACGCCCCCTTTATAGTTAATTATTCTCTCCTAAAAATTCTTCAAAAAAACCAATATTTTACAAATAATTACGAAATATGTATCTATAATATGGATTATTTTGAAAAAAGTGAAAGTGATAAAAATGCTATTCAAATGCTTCTTGATATCGGTTTAGATATTATCGCTATCCCCTCCATACTTAAAGAAGAATATTATTATCATTCACATCTAAAAAAAGCTCTTTTTATTCGAGAGCAAATAATTAATGCAGGAACAGACATTCTTCTTATGCCTGTTGCTGGGTATGATATCAGTGATTTTTTAATATCTACTCGAGTTGCACCTAAGCAAATTTTTTGGAGTCATGGCAATGGTACATGGACCAATGAAGAGATTGATATGAGAATCACCCACTGTACTCTTCCTCAAAAGTTTCATGTCTTTAGCGTTCCTTTTGATTCTGTTTTTTTAAATCCCGAGATCCCTCAAGAACTTATCATTAATGAACGTTCAAAATATCCAAAAGATGCATTTATACTCGGAACGATAGGAAGGCTTGTTAAGCTAGATAGTGACGAATATCTCGAAAGTATTGCTAAAATAATGCATGCAAACCCTCACACTATTTACATAGCAGGAGGAGCGGGGAATACAGATGCTATCTTGAAAAAACTCGAAGCTCTCGGAATCCAAGAAAGATGGTATTTTCCTGGACTTATCGACGCACACATTTATGGGCATATTATTGAACTTTTTTGTGATTCTTGGCCGCATACGGCAGGAAACTCCAGAGTGGAGTACATGAGCAAAGGATATGGCGTAGTAATTTTTCCAGAATTTTCACGTCAAACAGCCAAAAGTTGGGATATGAAATTTATGCTAGAAAATTATGAATCAATTGAGAATGCTTACTTCGTAGCCCCATTGTCTCAACAAAACTACATCGAGAACGCATCTGCACTTATCAACAATCCTGATCTTTTACGCTCATTTTCTTATCTGCAAAAGCGTGCAACTGACAACATACCACTTGATTTTGATTTTGAAACACTTTTTTCATTATAAGAACCAATCTATATCTTCACTCTTTGTCTATTAAAAATAAAGAGTGAAATCCTATACTCAAGTTTTTCTTAATTATGTCGATAGTAATGTATATTTTGTGATGATTCGTTAATTAGTTTTAAAAAAATGAGATTATAAAGATGTTATCAATAAGTATTATAAAATAATAATTGGATTTATTGACTTTCTTCTTACAGCTTAGGATCTAAAGTGCCTATAAAAAATTGCCGAGGTTCAAGAGTATGGAAAAAAATAAAATTCTTCATGTAATGACCTTAGATAAATTTCTACCCCCTTTCATTGACTTTATTGACGAGCATTTTGGACGAGAGAATCATCATTATGTTTTTATAAATAACAAAGAATTTCAGTATGGATTGACAACCGAGTATAATGTAGAGTTTTTAAATACAGATGATGAAATTTTTATAACTCTTTTAGAATATATGAAAAGAGCTGAAAAAATCATACTTCATGGGTTGTGGAGAGACAGAGTAAATAGCTTGCTTTATTTTAATCAAAAACTCTTGAAAAAATGTTACTGGGTCATGTGGGGTGGAGATTTTTATTTCCCTAAAACGCAAAGCTGGGCTAAGAAACAAATTATCAAAAAAATGGGATATTTAGTAACTGGAAATAGAGGAGATTATAAACTAGCAAAAAAATGGTATAAAGCAAAAGGAAAGCAAATTGATAGCTTCATCTACCCGAGTAACCTCTACAAAAAATACGATCAACAATCAAAAAAGCATGAGACCATCAATATTCAAGTTGGTAATTCAGCAGACCCTACAAATAATCATTTAGAAGCTTTTACAAAACTAATCAGATACAAAGATGAAGATATCAAGATATACACTCCATTATCATATGGAAATAAAGAATATGCAAATGAAATAATATTTAAAGGCAACGAGCTTTTTGGTGAAAAATTTATACCACTTACCGAGTTTATCTCTTTTGAAAAGTATATAGAACTTTTAAGTGAGATTGATATCGCTATTTTTTTGCACAACAGGCAGCAAGCTATGGGTAATACTATTACACTACTTGGGCTAGGTAAAAAAGTATATATGAGAAATGATGTTACTACTTGGAAGCTTTTTAATGATATTGGTGTAAAAATTTTTGACCAAAATGATATCAACTTGTCCCAACTTGCTGAAGAAGAGGCAAAATCAAATATAGAAAAAATAAAAAAACATTATTCCAAAAATATTTTGATAAAAAGTTTAGAACAATTACTCCTAAAAACACGAAAAGGTAAAATCAAATGATTAAAAAAATGAATATTGTTACAAAACTACATCAGGACTTTGTAATCAATAAAATATCTTCAACAAATTGGAAAGAAGGGACAGATGGTCCTTTAATTGTTGAACTAGATACCACAGAGGCTTGCGATATGGCTTGCCCTGGCTGTGTTAGTGAAGAGATCATGGAAGCTGGCCGTAAGTTTTCGTCTGAGAGATTAATGGAAATTGCACAAGAGTTCAAAGATATAGGGGTAAAGGGTGTCGTTTTAATTGGGGGAGGAGAGCCTTTGGCACACCCAATAATTGGAGACTTCATGGAGTTTCTCGGTAAAAATGACATATCAATTGGCATCACAACAAATGGAAGTTTTTTACATAAATATATGGACATAATTGCGAAGTATTCGACTTGGACAAGAATATCTATGGATGCTGCTACTGATGGTATGTTTGAGAAGCTTAGGCCAACAAAAGGTGGTGGGTCAAAGTTTAATTTAATTATCGAAAATATGAAAAAATTGGCAAAAATCAAAAAAGGAAAATTAGGATTTTCTTTTTTGATAAGAACTGAAGTTGAAGGTTCAAACATACCATCAAATATACATGAAATTTATGATGCAGCATTCTTAGCAAGAGAAATAGGATGTGATTATTTTGAAATAAAACCAAGTTATCAATACAAAAACAATGCCGTTCATAGTCTAGTAAAACATACACCAGAAAAAATGAAGGAAGCAAAAGAAGAGATTTCTAGATTAAGTGAGTTGGTAACAAATAACTTCTCTATTATAAAAGCAATAACGCTAGATGCATCTCTAGAGGGGGCACAAGAGGCGCAACCCAAGTCTTATACTTCATGTCCAGCGACAGAACTTAGAACATTAATCACACCTTCTGGTGTCTATGTATGTCCATACTGGAGAGGTAAAGAGCAATTTCGTGTAGGAAATCTTATGGATACATCTTTAAAAAACATGTGGCAATCTACAACCCGTAAAAAAATTCAGGATTGGTTAGACCCAAGTAAGCACTGCACTTTCCATTGTCTAAGACATGAAACTAATTTAGAAATACTCAAAATGGTAGAGGATATCAACAATGGTAATGAAATTGAAGTCTTTCCCGAGTTTGATCGATTTATATAAATAGCCAAAAAAAGATTATACACCAAAGGATAGTAATGAATAAAACCATAGAATCCAAATTACAAAATTTAAATATTGAAAAAAGAGCATTTATAGACGGTATATATGTCGATTCAATAGAAGGTAAAACGATCACTAAACTCAGTTCTGTTGATGGAAGAGATATCTCTGGATTATCTGCATGTACTGAGCTAGATATCAATAAGGCTGTTGATGCTGCAATGCGGAGTTATCAAGATGGCCAATGGCGAAAAATGAGCCTGAAAGATAAAAAAAATATTTTTTACAAATTTGCCAATTTAATTCAACAAAATCTCGAAGAACTAGCACTTCTTGACACAATTGAGACTGGACGGAGCTATAAAAATTATTTTTTTGATTCTATTCCAAAAGCAATCGAAGCGATTCGATGGTTTGCCGAAAGTGTAGACAAAATCTACGATCATGCTATTTCGACTAGTTACACTTCATCAGCAACCATCATTAGAGAACCATTGGGAGTTGTGGGAATAATCACTCCTTGGAATGATCCTTTGGTAGTCGCATTGTGGAAACTTAGCCCAGCATTGCTAATGGGTAATTCGGTTGTCTTAAAACCTGCCGAACAATCGTCATTTTCTATTTTGAAAGTTGCACAATTAGCGCTTGAGGCCGGTATCCCGAAGGGGGTATTCAATGTTGTGCCCGGATATGGAACTGAAGCTGGAAAAGCCTTGGCGTTACATAATGATGTAAGGGGGATTTTTTTTACAGGATCATCATTAGTCGGAAAACAAATCCTTCAATATTCAGGTCTATCCAATATGAAGAAAGTGGGGCTTGAGTGTGGAGGCAAAAGTCCATTTATCGTCACTAAAAACTACTCTAATTTTCAAAAAACCTCAGAGGTTTTAGCAAAAAATATTTTTTACAATCAAGGACAAATTTGTTCTGCACCCTCAAGACTACTTATCGACAATACAATCAAAGCTAAGTTTTTAGAATTATTGCTTTTAGAAAGTGGTAAATATACTCCAAAAAACCCACTTGACCTAGAAAGCGAAGTTGGTGCTGTAGTTAGTTTTAAGCAAAAGGAGCGCATTGAAGCTTATATACAAAGTGGTATTGAATCTGGCGCAAAAATTATAACTAATACCACAAAAAAAACACCAGTAGATGGCGGTGCTTATATTCAACCTATTATATTTGATGATGTACATCTAGACTCATTAATAGCCCAAGATGAGATATTTGGCCCGGTTCTGGTTGTGCTTGGATTTGATACCATCGAGCAAGCAATAGAAATTGCAAATCACTCAAAATATGGCTTAGCAGCCTCAATCTGGACAAATGACTTTAATGAAGCGCATTATGTATCACGCGCTTTAGAGTCAGGAATTGTACATATCAATAGTTATGGTGATGATGATTATACGGTCCCTTTTGGTGGGGTTAAAGAGTCTGGACTAGGAAAAGACAAATCAATTTATGCCTTTGATGAATACAGCAATCTCAAGACTATTTGGATGAACTTTGAGATAGTTAGGAACGATACATGAAGCAAAAAATACTAATTGTTGGTGGAAGTCACAGTGATATTCCTTTGATAGAAGTTGCAAAACGTTGGGGATTATATGTAATTACGACAGGAAACAAATCGACTGATTTGGGGCATTCGTTGGCGGATGAGACTCATATGGTTGATTTTTCTGATAAGGATGCTGTTTTAGAATTAGCACAAAAGCTAGATATAACCTTTATTTGCTCCAGCAGTAATGATTTTTCTTTAATTTCTACTGCTTATGTAGCTGAAAAATTAAATTTGCCTGGCTATGATGATTATGCGACTACCCTCACCTTGCATCACAAAGATTTATTTAGGCAATTTACCCGAGAAAACAATTTCGATGTTCCATTCGCCGAAGGGTTTTCTTCTATCGAAGATGCAAAACATTACATACTGAAATGTCAATATCCAGTGGTAATTAAACCGGTTGATTTAACTGGCGGAAAAGGGATAACCATTGCTTACACGTATCTGGAAGCGCTTGATGCACTTCAAAAAGCTTTTGAACGTTCAAAAGCAAAGAGAATTGTAGTAGAAGAGTTTATAGAGGGAACCCTACATAGTTTTTCCATGCTACTTCGTGATCAAAAGGTTGCTTTTTCCTTTGGAGACAACGAATTTTCGTATAAAAATCCTTTTTTGGTCTCTACTTCAACAAGTCCTTCTTTCAACTTAGCAAACGTACGAAAAACACTTATCTCACAATCTGAAATACTAGCAACCTTACTTAAACTCAAAGATGGTTTATTACATATGCAGTATTTAATGAATGGCAATAATATTAAAATCATTGAATTTACGAGGAGAATGCCAGGTGATTTTTATGCAAAACCTGTTTGGCTATCTACCGGAGTCGATTATGCAGAATGGGCCCTCAAAGCTTCATGCGGATTTAATCTTAGTGCACTAGCCCACGAGGATCAAATAGGATACTACTCAAGACATTGTGTGATGACAGATCAAAATGGACAGATTCAAGACCTAGTGATAGACCCTTTGATAAAAGAGAATATCATTGAAACATTTATGTGGTGGCAAAAAGGGGACGAAATTGTTGATTTTATGACTTATAAAGCTGGTATTATACTTTTAAAGTACGATACTTGTGAAGAAATGGATGAAAAAAATGCGAAACTGCATGAACTGATAAGAATCAAGCTATAAAAGTTAGACTTAAAAAAGGAAAATAATATGCAATATAAGAACTTACTAATTATCATTAAAAAAGGTTACCCTAGATGAACGATATGAGGTTTAATACCTACAGTATGCTTTCAACAGAAGAACGATTGAAATTATTTTATATTACTAAGAACGTAAAACTATTATCCTCTGACTGTATTCTGGAATATGGTGTATTCTTTGGAGGTAGTCTAGAGCCTTTATCAAAAGGGCTATTTTGTAATATTAAATATAATCAACATGAAATTATAGGAATTGATTCATTTTCTGCATCCAAAGATGGCTCCTTTTATACTACAGTATTGGAAAGAGCCAATATTATAAATATCAAAGAAAAATCACATATTTCTGAAATACATGTCGATTGGTTTGAGTTTGTCAAAGAAGAGTTAATCCAATTTGATAATATTAAATTGGTGAAAGGCTTGCCAAGTACATATGTTTTAGAAAATACTAAAACCATTGCCATTTTACATTTAGACATGCCAAAATTTTATACGGAATTGAGTGAAATTTTACATAATATTATCAATAATCTCAGGCACGATAGTTTTATTATATTTCAAGATTATTTTTATCATTGGTCTGCTGAGATCATTGCATTTGGATATTATCTTATTAAAAATGAGATTATTATATTGATAGATACATGTCGTACTAGTTTATATGCTAATAATATATCAATGAGTTCTGATATATTAACTTATTTTGATGATAAAATTAATGATTCAAATTTCATCATCAACTTGTTAATTGAAGCATCTAAGTATTTTGAAAACAAAGTAAATCATGAGCAAATAGCTTCATTATATATGGCTATTACTCAATATTCTTTTCTTAAAAATGATATGAACACATTTAATAAATTCTCACTTTTAATTGATAAGGTATCTCAAGGAAATCAATACTTGAGTGATCGAATTTCATGGATGAATATAGAATTAAAAGAATATAATTACGATATATATTCTAATTATATTAAAAATTTTGATGATATAAATAATAAAACATGCTGATACCATTTAATACTCCATCTTACACTGGCAATGAAGATAAATATATATTAGAATCCGTAAGAAATAATCACATTTCAGGAAATGGCCCTTTTACAAAAAAATGCGAGCAGTGGTTTGAAAATCATCTCGGTTGCAAGAAAGTACTGCTCGCTCCTTCATGTACACATGCACTTGAAATGGCCGCTATATTACTCAACATCAAAGAGGGCGACGAAGTAATCATGCCAAGCTATACATTTGTTAGTACAGCTAATGCCTTTGTTTTAAGGGGTGCCAAAATAGTATTTGTAGATATTCGTCCAGATACCATGAATATAGATGAAGCAAAAATTGAACAAGCAATCACAACTAAAACAAAAGTTATTATACCAGTTCATTATGCTGGAATTAGTTGTGAGATGGATATCATTATGGATATTGCAAACAGATATAAATTATATGTAGTAGAAGATGCTGCGCAAGGTATTATGAGCACATATAAAGGAAAAGCACTTGGAACGATAGGGCATCTTGGAACGTATAGTTTTCATGAAACAAAAAATATCACAAGTGCTGGAGAAGGTGGGCTTTTAATAATAAATGATGAAAAGTTTGTTACAAGAGCGGAAATCATCAGAGAAAAGGGAACAAATAGAAGTCAGTTTTTTAGAGGTATGGTGGATAAATACAGCTGGGTAGATATTGGCAGTAGTTACCTTATTAACGATGTGAGCGCAGCTTATTTATGGGGACAAATAGAAAAAGTTTATGAAATCAATTCAAATAGACTTACGACATGGCATCATTACTATGATGGGATGTTAGACCTAGAACAAAAAGGGTTCATAGTACTACCCATAATTCCTGATGAGTGTACTCAAAATGCTCATATGTTTTACCTTAAAGTTAATAGCTTAAAGGTAAGAACCGCCTTGTTAGAGTATTTGAAACTACATGAAATCAATGCTGTTTTTCACTACGTACCACTGCATTCTGCACCTGCTGGAATACGCTTCGGAAGATTTAGTGCAAAAGACATATTTACAACAAATGAAAGTGAAAAATTAATCAGGCTGCCTATGTATTTTGGAATGGACTATGATTTAACTTTCAAAGTAATTGAAAATATAAAAGGATTTTTCGATGAAACCAAGTAAATTTCATAGCAACAGAGGTTGGGACAACTGGTTATTGTATGATATAGGTGATAAATTTTTAGAGAAATATTCGTCGTATTATAAAGGTAAATTAGTTGATCTAGGTTGCGGAGAAGCACCATATAAAGAGTATTTTTTACAATATGCTCAAAGCTATACTGGTGTCGATTGGACAAAAACTTTGCATAACTCAAAAGCAGATATTGTCTCAAATCTTAATGAAAAAATCGAGCTTCCTGATGGAATAGCCGATACAATCGTTTCCGTTTCGGTTATGGAACATTTATGTGAACCTCAAATATTTCTCAACGAATCTTTTCGGATACTCAAAGATGGTGGTGTTATGATACTTCAAGTGCCTTGGCAATGGTGGATTCATGAAGCCCCTCATGACTATTTTCGCTACACACCATATGGACTAAAATATATGTTTGAAAAAGCTGGATTTTACAATGTTCAAGTTGAGCCACAAACAGGCTTTTTTACCACATGGATAGTAAAGATGAACTACTTTAGCGGTCGGTTTATCCGTGGGCCAAAACCAATCAGACAAATTGTTAAAACAATGTTGTTTCCATTTTGGCTGATTGGACAAATTGTAGCCCCTTATCTCGACAAACTTGATACCAATTGGGCTGCTGAAAGCCAAGGATACTTTGTCTTAGCTCATAAAAAATAATAAAAGGAAATTTAATGATATGGATTGATATTGCCACTCCGAAATACGCTCTTTTTTTTTCGTACCTCTTTAACGAATTTAAAAAAATTGATGACAACATCCTCGTAACAACCCGAAAGTCTGAAGGTTATACTGAAGCACAAGCCCTCTTAGAGCTAAATCATATCGATCATCGTATCGTGGGAAACTATGGCGGGGAAACGATTAAGGATAAATTTGTGGCTCGCATAAAGAGACAGCAAGATTTCGTTACCCTCTTTGAACAAATAGGAACGCCTGATCTTTTTATCTGTGGAAGTAGTGCCGAAGGGATTCAGACTGCTTTTGGATTAGGTATCCCGACTGTTCATTTTGCAGATGGCCCCATCAAAGCTGACAAATTTTCCTATGATGACATAAGCATTTTAGCAAAACTCACCATTCCGCTTTCTTCTCTTATTATCAAACCTTTTTTTGTCCCTGATGAATGTTATACTACTTTAGGTGTAAAACCGGAAAATATTATTGATCATGATTTTTTCGAAGTATCCTTGTGGACAAAAGATATGGCAACCGACCCACAAAAAGATTTTCGTAAACGCTATGGGCTTGATATCTCAAGACCAACTATTCTGATTCGAGAAGAAGAATTCAAAGCGCACTATGTACATGAGCGTCTTGATGTTATTTACGACTCAATTACTATTCTCTCAGAAGCAATCGATGCTAATATTGTTCTTATGCCACGATATGAGTCACAAGCCCTAAAAAGCCGTTTTTCCAGTGTTGCTTTAGTACTTGAAGAAAAACTATTGCCTGAAGAGTTTTATCCTTTTATCGATCTTCTTATCGGTGGTGGTGGAACAATGAATGTCGAAGCAGCAACACTTGGAATCCCCGTTATCTCCACTCGATCATTAAAGTTTTTTCAAGATACATATCTCATTGATAACCAGTTTATGTCATGGGCTAAAAATCCGCAAGAGGTCTTAGCATTAACTCAAAAGCTCTTAGGGACACGAAATATCGGACTAAATTCACAGCTTCCGACATCAGACCTTGTAGCAACGCTTGTAGATCCTATAAAAAAATTCTACCAACTTCTTAAAGTTCACCCATCTTAATAAAAAAAAATTATTGACGATTATAGTGTTCAAGAAAAAGCGATAATAAACGAGTTGCAAAATAGCTAAATTATTAAAGTTGTTTAAAAGAAGGAATGTATAATGCAAATCGTAAAATATAATACAAGCGACAAAAAGAGATGGGATAAATTTGTTGAAAATTGTAAAAATGGTCATTTCTGCTTCTTTCGTGATTTCATGGAATACCATGCACAAAGATTTGAAGATTTTTCATTACTCATACTAGATGACAACAATTCACTACTATCCATCTTACCTGCGAATATAAAAAGCACCACCCTTTATTCACATCAAGGCCTCACATTTGGAGGCCTTTTAATTGATGATAAAATGACAACTAAAACGATGCTAGATCTATTCACAGTTTTAAAAGATTTTTTAAAAACAAATGGGATTAAAAAGCTTGTATACAAATGCATCCCTTACATTTATCATACAAAGCCTTCCGAAGAAGATAGATATGCTTTTTTCAGAAATGATGCAAAAATAATTCGACGAGATGTGACATCTGCTCTTGATTTTACAGAAGAAATAAAATATTCCAAAGGAAGAAAATGGACAGTAAATAAAGCGTCTAAAAATCATTTAACGTTTGAACAATCTTATGATTTAGTAAGCTATTGGACGCTGCTTGAAGAGGTACTAAAAACACACCATAAGACTAAACCAACACATAGTTTAAATGAAATACAAAAATTATCTCTTTTATTTCCAGATAATATCAAATTATTCATAGCAACTCAAAAGAATACCCTTCTTGCTGGGGCATTAATTTATGAATATAAGAATATAATATATACTCAATATCTTGCCAACTCACCAGAGGGGCGAGAGTGTGGTGCACTAGACTTTATACTAGATACATTAATAAAAAAAGTCTACTTCAATAAGAGATATTTCAACTTTGGAATTTCAAATGAAAATGATGGTCAATTTTTAAATATTGGATTAATTGCACAAAAAGAAGGATTCGGTGCCAGAGCGGTGGTAAATGATGTTTATGAAATGGAGATATTATGAATGTCGCATTAATCGGTTATGGATACTGGGGTATAAATCTCGCACGAACGATTCAGGAAACAGAAGGTGTAGAACTTTACACTATATTTGATCTTGATGCTGAACGAATTCAAGAAGCACATAAGCTCTATGATTTTCATCTATTTTCATCTCTCGATGCTCTTTTTGCATCAAATAACATAGAGGCTATATTTATAGCTACTCCACCCGCATCTCACTATAATGTTGCCAAAAAAGCACTAAATGCCGGAAAACATATATTTGTCGAAAAACCTTTTACTCTTAGATTAGAAGATACCTATGATCTTATAAATATTGCTGAAAAAAAAGATCTTATTTATATGGTGGATCATGTTTTTATTTATAGTGAACCAGTAAAATTTCTCAAAAAAAATATTCATGATTTTGGAGAGATTGTTTACATTAACAGCCGTCGTATCAATTTGGGCCTATTTCAGTATACAACTGATGTTATTTGGGATTTAGCAGTCCATGATCTATCCATTATTAATCATCTTGTCGGTCTCGATATCATTCAGACATCGGTCTTTAAGAAGAAATATAAAAACTTTCCAAATGAAGCCATTGCAAACATTAATTTAGAGCTAGCATGCGACACAGTTATTAATCTCAATGTCTCATGGCTAAGTCCTGTGAAAGTGCGCGAAATGATTATTGGTGGAACGAAAATGAGTGCTGTTTATGATGATACCCTTGTCAATCCAATTACGCTTTATGATGCTGGAATAGTTTTAGAACAGGACCTAAGCAAAAGTGAACTTTATCAACATATGGTAAAGTACAACTATGGAGAGACCCAAACACCAATACTTCCAAAAAACTCCTCTCTCACTAATGCCGTAAAACATTTTGCAGAGTGTGTATCAATGCGTGAAGAGCCACTCACAGGGAAAGAATCTATCTTAAAAGTGATGCAAGCACTCGAAATAATATCAAAGGTAGGATAAATGATTAAATTTCTTGACCTCAAAAAACAGTATCACTCCATACAAGCAGACGTTACTCTCGCAATGCAGTCTGTATGTGAAAGTTCGGCTTTTGTTGGTGGACCATATGTTGAAAAATTTGAAAATGAATTTGCTGATTTTATCGGTTCATCTCACTGTATAGGTGTTGGAAACGGTACAGATGCGCTTGAAATAGCTTTATGGGCGCTACAATTTCCGAAGAACAGTGATGTTCTGGTCCCGGCAAATAGTTTTATAGCTACTAGTGAAGCAGTTTCTCGATGCGGTCACAATGTTGTTTTTGCTGATGTAGAAACCGATTATCTCGTCTCTGTAAGCACCCTTAAAAAAGCAATAACTCCAACTACTCGTGCTATTATTATTGTTCATCTGTATGGACAAGCGTGCGACATGGAAGCTATTTGTAAATTTGCCGAAGAAAACAATCTTCAAATTATTGAAGATTGCGCCCAAGCACATGGAGCGATGTTCAAAGAAAAAAAAGTAGGGAATTGGGGAGCTATTGGAACCTTTAGTTTTTATCCAGGTAAAAACTTAGGAGCCTATGGAGATGGTGGTGCATTAACAACGAATAATTTTACCCTTGCAACACTTATTCGCCAATATGCGAATCATGGTAGAACCTCAAAATATGACCATGCTTTTGAAGGGAGGAACTCACGGCTAGATGGCATGCAAGCAGCTATTTTATCAGTCAAACTTGGTCACCTTCCTATGTGGATTAAACGCCGCCAGGAGATTGCTTCTCTCTATCTCGATGCCCTTTGTAAAACACCACTTATTCTACCTACTCTTTCAGAAGGAACTCACGTGTGGCATCTATTTGTAATTCAAACACCGCATCGTGATGCGCTTAAAGATTATTTAGCATCGTGCGATGTTGAAACAGGGATTCACTACCCTATTGCTTTGCCCAAACTCGGAGCATACGCCCCTTTGAAAAAAAATTATGAAAACTTTAAAGCATGCCAAGCTGATACTCAGTTACTGAGCCTTCCTATGGGCGAGCACCTAGAGGATGAGGAAGTTCTAACAGTATGTCAGCATATTATCACATTCTTTAAGCATATATCTATCAAGGGACATCATGCAGTCACTATTTGAAAAGAATCTCTCCACACTTATTGAGTTGAATCCTCTTTTGACTGCAAAGTTAATGCAAGTTTATGAGAATAGTGAGTTTGAAGTTTTTCAAGGTAAAGATCTCACTGAAATCAATATCATTAATAAAAAAACGTTCAAATCTCTTTATGATAAACCCTCAAAAGAAATTATGGAGAAAATCACAGCCCTTCAGCCAAAAGCAACCTATCCATTTTTGTATTTTTTTGGATTAGGTAATGGATTACTCTATAAACTTCTTCTTTCTAATCAAACATTTGAGCGTCTTATTGTTATCGAACCAGAATTAGAAATTATCTATATTGTATTAAATCTTATCGATTTTACTGAAGAATTTAGACAGAAAAGGCTTGTAATACTGCTATCTGAGGATATGGACTTTACCGAAGCAGTATTTATTGTGGATGAAAAAAATGCCAAACTTTATTCTCGATTATTTGAGATTGACGTATCATTACCTTATTATTTTTCATATAAAAATGAACTTTTACGCGTTAGCGAGCTCTTGACCAGAGCCATTACTTATACCGTAATTTCCCATGGTAACGATGCAGTAGACACCCTAATAGGAGTTCAACATTTCATCGCCAATCTTCCTGAAATGATCGAAAATTATCCTCTCTCTTCTATAAGAAATCAAAAAAATAGTGATTTAGTTATTATTGTTTCTACTGGTCCTAGCTTAGCAAAACAACTCCCATTACTAAAAAAGTATCAGCACAAAGCCACCATCATCAGCGTTGATGCGAGTTTACCGATTTTGGAACAATGGGGGATTCAACCGGATATTGTCACCAGTATCGAACGTGTTGAATTAACTGCAAAATTTTATGAAGAAACATCAACAGAGTTTCAAAAAAATAGTATTTTTGTCATTGCGTCACTTGCCCATAGTAGACTACTTAATGCACTCAAAGAGGGCAAAAAAATCATTGCTATGCGCCCATTTCAGTATGCTAAATTTTTTGATCTCAAAGATTATGGCTATCTAGGAATCGGTATGAGTGCTGCGCATACGGCATTTGAACTTGCCTATTTAATGAAATATAAAAGAGTAGTGCTAATTGGGCAAGATCTCGCTTTTTCCGAAAATGGGCAAAGTCACAGTGATGGTCATGTTTATGGAAAAACAGAGATTGCTTATAAAGAGACCGATGGAAGCGTAGAAAGATATGGAGGCAATGGTAAAATTCGAACGACATTGGTATGGAATATGTTTAGGGATTTTTTTGAAACTTCAATTGGTGATACATACGGAGAGTGGGAAGTAATTAATGCCACAGAGGGCGGGGCCCGCATTCATGGAGCTATCGAGTCTTCTTTTAAGAGTGTCTGCGACGTGTACTTATCTGATTTCCCGAACAAGATTCCTATGCAAATCAACAAGCTCTCAACAGAGCAACAATCTATCTATCGAGAACAAGCACGCATAAAAACGAATGAATTTTTAAAATCTTCCTATCGTTACCAGAAAAAAATAGAAAAACTATTTCTTGAAGTCGCCTTTTTTTCAGATACCTTAATCCAGCTGAATAATGAGAATCGACTAGAAAATGTAAATTTCGTACAGGCACAAAAAATTATTGATAAAATTGAGACGATAAAGGCTCTTTTTGAAGATCCTAAGTTTAAGAAACTGTTTATGGAAATAACACTGCCTTATTTAATTCATCAAGAAATGGATCTTGCAGATATTATAGTGAAGCCAGTAACTGATGAAAAATCTAAACAGGCCAAGCAAATTGAATGGATTATGCGACATAGAGAGTGGCTTTTTTCTCTTGCTGGTTCAATCGATTCATTAAGAGTAGCAATTAAAAGAGGAAAAAAAGAGTGGAAATCGAGGGGCTTCTAAAATAAAGGCAAATGCCTTTATTTTATATTATTGTAACAGTTTAAGAACGTTTTGCTGAGTTGCATTAGCTTGACTCATAGCATAACTTCCTGCTTGTGCAAGAATATTAAACTTAGAGAAGTTTGCACTCTCTGCTGCAAAGTCGACATCACGAATATTTGACTCTGCCGCTTTTACGTTTACTTGTGTTACAGAAATATTATTGATAGTACTTACCAATTGGTTTTGGACAGATCCAAGATCCCCGCGAATATTATCCAGCATTTTTTGTGCTGATTCGGCGATATTCATAACCATCATCGCACCCTTAAGACTTGTAACACCAACCCCAATGTCAGTTACACCTGAACCACTAAAAGTTTCTGCTCCAATGATTTTTGCATTTGCATCTGAAATATCTTTTACAGCATCATTAAGATTAAACGATCCTCCAATATTTGTTGAAAACAACATTTTTCCAGCTGAGTCTCCTGTCTTGATATCACGCCCATCAAGACTCACAAGTGTCAAGCGACCATATGTTTGAGCATCTTTCAAAGCAAGACCTGAAGATGAGGAAACTATCATTCCTCGTCCATCAACAGTTGTCAAACGAAGTTTTCCTTCACTATCAATCGATCCAGTAACACCTGTTTGGTCAGTAATTTTATTAATTGCTGACAGCAATCGACCATCGCTATCGTTGGCTTTGACACCAGAAATAGTGCCTAATTTGATACCATTGATCTTAAGACTGATAATATCTCCGGCACCAACGGCTGCTGCAGTACCTGTTTCAACACTGTATGATGCTCTAACCCCTGTAAGGTTTGAATTTTTATTGATAACATTTGCAAGTGCTCCCATTCCGCTACCGGCACCACTAGAAAGATTAACCGATTCCAGCGTAATAGTTCTACCACCAACACTAAACTTAATTGTCACAGCACCCGCAGATATAGCTGTCGTACTTGTTTCGTATCGAACATTCCCAATATGACTAGAGTCAGTTGCTCCAATGCTTGTTTTTATGGTTTGGTTTGAGTATGCACCTACTTGGAACTCTTTATTGGAAAATGCACCTGTTAGTAATGATTGACCATTATAGGTCGTTTGATTTGCAACGTTATTTAACCCCTGGACAAGACGAGTAATATCTTTTTGGAGGGCTTGTCGTGATTCAAGTGTTTGTCCGTCTTGTGCTGCTTGTGTTGCTTTTGTTCGGATTGACTCAAGAATCTTAACCTGCTCATCCATCGCCTTATCCGCTGTTTGAACAATACCTACTGCATCATTAGCATTTGATATAGCTTGACCAAGTCCACTTGATTGTGCACGAAGTGAATCTGCAATTGCCATTCCTGAAGCATCATCTGCTGCACTGTTAATGCGAAGACCTGAACTCAATTTTGAAAGTGCGCTGTCAATATTACGGTTATTAGCCATAGCATTAGTGTGTGCGTTCATTGCCGCAATGTTTGTGTTAATTGTAAAACTCATGATAAATCCTTTTATGGTCGAGCTTTCGCTCTGAAGTTTTTCAGCATCCTTGCTGTTACAGACTATATCGGAAGGTTTAAAAAAAAGTTTAATGGAAAATAGAATTTTTTTTGTTACACTTTCGTTATTCATCCATATAATAGGATTCACAGTTTTGAAACTAATCATCGTAGAGTCACCGGCAAAAGCCAAGACTATAAAAAACTTCCTCTCAAACGACTATGAAGTCATTGCTTCCAAAGGGCACATTCGCGATTTGCCAAAAGCCCGTTTCGGGATAAAGATCGATAATGAGACCATCATTCCTGACTATAAGATCAGTGAAGACAGCACCGCTATTGTTAAACAGATTCAGGAATTGGCAAAAAAAGCGGAAACTATCTACCTCGCGACCGATGAAGACCGCGAAGGAGAAGCGATCGGCTGGCACATTGCCCACGCTATCAGCAAAGACCCTGAGTCGTTGCCGCGTATTGTGTTTCATGAGATTACTAAAAACGCAATCATCCATGCACTTGAAACCCCGCGCAAGCTGGACATGGACAGAGTCAACGCGCAACAGGCACGACGGCTTTTAGATCGTATCGTAGGCTATAAGCTCTCACCTCTATTGGCGAGTAAAATCCAAAAAGGGTTATCAGCAGGGCGGGTTCAATCCTCGACGCTCAAGATTGTCATCGACCGCGAAAGAGAAATTCGTGCCTTTATCCCCCAAGAATATTGGACGATTGATACAATGTTTCAAACGGATATTGATGCAACTCTCGTACAGTTTGAAAACGAAAAAATCGATAAACTCACCATTAAAATAGGCGATGAAGCTTCACGTATTGTTACTGTCATAAAAAATGAAGCGTTCAAAGTCGGAGAGATCGAGACAAAAGAGCGTAAATCTTCTACTCCTCCTCCGTTTATGACCTCTACGATTCAACAAACAGCTTCTTCACAGCTTGGATTTTCTCCTAAAAAAACCATGATGGTCGCACAAGCGCTGTATGAAGGGGTCAAAACACCTGAGGGAACATCCGGTGTTATCACCTATATGCGTACTGACTCACTGAACCTTGCAGCCGAAGCGGTCGAATCCGCGCGTGAGCTGATCCTTAGCCGTTATGGAAAAGCGTATTTGCCTGAAAATCCAAAAGTGTATACAAAAAAATCCAAAGGGGCTCAAGAAGCGCACGAAGCAATTCGCCCAACCATGCTTGCATTTACTCCCGAAATCGCAGCAACGTATCTCAAGCCCGATGAGATCAAACTCTACAAACTCATCTATAATCGTTTTATTGCTTGTCAGATGAACGATGCCCGTTTTGAACAACAAAGCATCACGTTCGAGAGTCCAAAAGCAGAATTTAGAGCCACAGGTCGTAAACTCCTTTTTGATGGCTTCTATCGTGTTGTAGGAACCGATGATAAAGACAAACTATTACCGGCACTGACCACGGGCGACGTGATAGATATTCAAAGTATTTCTACCGAGCAACATTTCACTGAGCCACCTTCACGGTATTCGGAAGCCAGCCTCATCAAAAAACTAGAGTCTGAGGGGATTGGTCGACCATCAACGTATGCGCCTACCGTCTCAACACTCCAAGCGCGCAACTACATCGAAATCGAAAAGCGTGCTATTACTCCGACTGAAATCGCCTTTACCGTGACAGAACTGTTGGAAAAACATTTCGAAGAGATTGTAGATTCTTCTTTTACTGCAAGTATGGAAGAAACATTGGATGAGATCGGCGAAGAGGGAAAATCGTGGCATAAAATCATTCTTGATTTCTACCATCCTTTTATGGCAAAAATAGAAGCCGGAAAAGCAGACATCGTAAGTCTTAAAATCGCTACTCCTCTAGGACGAAACTGTCCACAGTGCGGAAGCGAGCTCCTTCTTCGTTCAGGGCGTTTTGGCGAGTTTATCGCGTGCAGCGGTTTCCCAAAATGCAAATACACCGAACAAACCGAAGAGAATCAAAAAAACAATCCTACCGTCCCTGATGAAGTCAGTGATGAGATGTGTGATAAATGTGGAAGCGCCATGGTCATCAAAAGTGGTCGAAATGGACAATTCTTGGCATGCAGCGGTTACCCTAAATGCAAAAATACCAAAACACTTAATGCAGAACTCAAATTTTCTGAAGTTCCGTGTCCTGATTGCGGCGGAAAACTCACATGGAGACAATCCAAGCGCGGTGCGTTTTGGGGATGTGAACATTATCCAAAATGTAAATTTATCAGTAAATTTGAACCAACAGAACATAAATGCGAAGTTGAAGGGTGCGGCGGGGCACTGGCTCCTAGAACCTACCGTAACAAAGAAGTTTTTGAGTGTACCAAATGCAAAAATAGAACGCCAAACGAAACAGCAAGTGAAACAGCAAGTGAAGCAGTAAGTGAAGAAAAAAGTGAATAATTTACTCTGCTCCGTCATACCGTGCTTGACACAGTATGACGGAAATTGAGGTACAGATGAAAATTGGTCTCTTATCCGATACACACTCTAAAGTCGGACGTTCTCAAAAAGTAATCAACCACCTCAAAGCCAATGGAGCAGAATTTTTGATCCATGGCGGTGATATTGTCAAGCCTGAAATCTTAGCTCAGCTCAAAGCCAGCGGATTGCGTTACATGGCAGTGTATGGCAACAATGATGCCCACTTGCACGAATATCACGATAAATACAACCTTGTTCAAGAGCCTCACTATTTTACCCTTGGCGGCGCAAAATGCAAACTCATGCACTTACCATTTTATATGAATGCTGATGCGGAAGTGGTCATTTTTGGTCATACTCATGTTTTTGAATGCGATTTTAAAAATAAAACACTTTTTTTAAATCCAGGGGAAGCATGTGCCCGTGATGAACCATTTTCATCGTGCGTTATGCTCGAAATCACAGACTCTTCTTTTGCTGTCACGCAATATGTTCGTCCTATCGGGAGTGAACTGTTTGAAGAAACCCACTATACTTTTGAAAGATCTAAAAAATGACCCAAAAAATATTCCTTTGCTCGATTTGCAACATCAACAGCGGTACATGCAATGAAGATTGTAAATTTTGTTCTCAAAGCGTCAAATACAAAGCCGACATCGAGCGCTACAAGCAAAAACCGATGGGACAAATCCTAGAAGAAGCTCGCCGTCTGGAATCCCTGGGCGCTCTTGGCTTTTGTCTGGTCACTGCACAAAAAGGACTGGACGACAAAACACTCGACTTTGTCTGTACCATTGCCACAACGTTGCGTCGTGAAGTACCGCGCCTTCGCCTCATCGCTTGCAATGGAACCGCGAGCATCGAGCAACTGCAAGAGCTCCAAAAATCAGGGATTCATGCCTATAATCACAACCTCGAGACCAGCCGCGAGTTTTATCCGCAAGTTTGCACTACCCATCCATGGGATGAGCGGTATGAGACGTGTGAAAATGTCAATTCAGTAGGATTGAAACTCATTAGCGGAGGAATTTTCGGAATGGGAGAGACACAAGACGACCGTCTAAGTATGCTTCATTCACTTAAAGGTCTTAATCCTGTCTCTGTTCCCTTGAATTTTTACCATCACAATCCCGCATTGCCGCTCAGTCCAAGCCCGCTTACTATTGATGAATCGTTGGATCTTATTCGTCTCTCTCGCACGATTTTAGATAAAGCGGATAGGATTATGATTGCGGGCGGGCGTGAGATCACATTCCGTGAACGACAAAATGAGATTTTCCAAGCAGGTGCCAATAGCATCGTTTTGGGCAACTATCTCACCACTGCAGGGCGTGAAGCCCATACTGATTTAGAGATGCTGCAAAAAATGGGTTTTGAGATTGCCCTCACACCCGATTAGAAATAATATAATTTGCAATAGCGAATCCGTGATTTAATCCTAGCGCAATCGAACCGCCTGATTCTTGGGTGATGTCTCCTGCGACAAAAAGTCCCTCAATGTTCGTTTCATAATTTTCATCGTGAACCGGCTTTCCGTCCGCTTCACGAATGCCGCTGCTTCGTAAAAATCCACTGGGAGTCGTCCCCCCTATTGCGTACACAAGACGGTCAAACAATGCTGATGAGCCATCTTTAAAAACAACTTTAACACATCCGCCTTCACTCTCTAGTTCCATAATTTCAGTATTTAAAAGTGCATTGACACACCCGTTTTCAATTGCTTTTGCAATGTCATTTTGGTTGGTTGGATTGGCACGCTCAAAGCTGTTACGTCGATAACAAATACTCACTTCATTCTTACCACACAATTCCACTGCGTATTCAATCGCCGAATCACCTCCACCAATTACCATGATTTTCTCTCCAAAACTACACGCATCAAGAGTAAAATGAACTTGGCTTTTAATGCTGGGCGGAATTTTATACTCCGGCTTATTGGGTTTACCCATTCGCCCTATTGTCACGACTACATGACGTGCTTTTATTGTCCCGCCTGCAACGGAAATTTCAAATCCATCTTTATCTTTTTGTATTTTTTGTACTTCGCAATGCGTACGAAGCGTCATCGCTTCATTGTCTAAAAGCTGATCAAAAAAATCAAGCGTACTCTCCTTAGTTCCATCCACAAAATAGATGGAACCATCAAGCTCTACTTTTTGCCCTTTCCAATCTACATCTACCCGCTTATTATCTTTATAAAATTTCCGAATGGTTGCATTGTGGTTTTCATCTTTTTCGAGTAAAACTATCCCTCGCATTCCCAATGCATAACTCTCGATTGCAGTTGCAATCCCCGCTGGACCTGCGCCTATAATGGCTAACTCGTATATGTTCTCCATCCCAGTTCCTCGATTTTTTTTATACTTTATCACAAAGAGAGATAAAACTTGATTTAATTAAAATTTTTGTTCACAATTTAATCACATTTATACGATAATATCATTAATATAAATCTTATTTGTCTTAAGGAGACATTCTATGAACAAAATTACTCTTTCTGCATTACTCGCAGCTACTTTGGTTAGTGCTAGCGATTTTAACTACGAAGTAACACCAGTTGCTGGATATGTGTGGAACTCTACTGCAAACGAAACAAATCTTGTAAATGGCGGGGCTATGGGTGGCGTAGAAAATCACGCTGTTTATGGTGTTGAATTGCAAGCAAATGACCTTTCACTTTTTGATATCAAACCAGAGCTTTCATTACTTTATGGTCGTGATACCGTCAATCAATCAGCTGTTAACACAAATGGAGAATATACCGGCGTCTTAACAAGTATGATCAATGGTGTATACGAAGTAAACACAGGTACTGCATTTACTCCTTTTGCAAAAGCTGGAGCTGGTTATGAATGGTATACTAATACTCATCGTCAAAGCTACGATGGTCCTGTTCTTGATGCTGGAATGGGTCTTAAAACTGAACTAACTAAACACATTGCCCTCAAACTCGAAGGGTTGTACATGTACAAAATGAACAACAATGGCGTTAATGGCAGTAATGGTGAAGTTCATAACGTTACAGCATTAGCTGGTTTGACGTTTAACTTTGATGAAAAAGCGGCTCCTATTGTAGCTGCAGCTGTGGCAGCTCCTGTAATTGCTGCGGTAGTTGCAGAAGCACCAAAACCAAAAGCTCCTGTCGTTGCTGCTCCTGTTGTAGCGCCAAAACCTGCTCCTGTAGCTGTAGCTCCAATCGACAGTGATAAAGACGGTGTTTTTGATCCAAGTGACAAATGTCCTGCTACTCCAAGTGGTTTCAAAGTAGATGCTGATGGTTGCCCGGTTAAAGCAACACTTCACTTGAACTTTGCTACTAACTCAAATAAAGTGGATGCTGAAGGTACTGCAAAAGTTGCAGCTTTCTCCGCGTTCATGAAAGAAAGTCCTGCTTATAAAGCAAGTATCGTAGGACACACAGACAGTACTGCATCAGATAAATACAATCAAACACTTTCTGAAAAACGTGCTGCTATGGTAAAAGACATGCTTGTTAAAGATGGTGTTACCGCTGATCGCTTGACCTCTGCAGGAAAAGGCGAAAGTGCTCCTGTAGCATCTAACAAAACAAAAGCAGGCCGTGCTGAAAACCGCCGTATCGAAGTAGAACTTTCTCACTAAGTTTTACCTTCCATTTTCCTGCTTCGGCGGGAATTTACTTCTCTTCTCAATTTTTACTCATTTACCCCACAAAAAACTTATTTTTCTCCTGTAAAATTTATGTTATTCCAAATGGAGGTATATTATGAAAAAAATTCTACTTTCTGCATTTTTAGCTGCTGCACTGGGTGCCAGTGAATACAATTATGAAGTTAGTGCGATGGGTGGAGAAGCCTCTTCAAACAACACTCAAGAGCTTAAAGACCATGATGTTTATGGAGCAGAAATCCAATTTAATGACTTTGATACAGCATTAAAGCCCGAATTGTCCATTTACTATAGTAATGGTGATTACAATGGGAGAAATGGGGATACTAATATTTTCAGAACTGCTCTTAATGGTGTTTATGAATTTGAAAAAAGCAATACAATTACCCCTTTTATAAAAGTGGGGGCCGGTTATGAGACGATGAGCTACCATCAGTACGATAACCATAACAGTGCGTTTGCTGATGCAGGAGCAGGAGTAAAAATCGCTCTTATAGATCAACTCGCTCTCAAACTTGAAGTAATTGATATGCTCAAGTTTAACAATTTTAACTGGGATAATAATCTACTTCTCATGGCTGGTCTCAATTTCGCTTTTGGTGAAAAAGTACAGCCTGCGGTACCTGTAGTAACTCCAGTTGCAGCACCTGTCGTGCAAGAAGAGCCAAAACCAAAACTTACGCCAGTGATTGCAGCTCCTGCCGTTACGTGTCCGATTGATAGTGATAAAGATGGCGTATTTGATCCTCAAGACAAATGCCAAAATACACCTTCCGGTTTCAAAGTAGATGGAGATGGCTGTCCGTTAACTGCAACACTTAATATAAACTTCGCAACGGATTCAAATTCAGTAGATGAGGCAGGAGCAGACAAAATCTCTGAATTTGCTGCATTTATGAAAGAAAGTCCTGCTTACCAAGCAAATATCATAGGGCATACAGATGCTACCGGTTCAACGGCTTACAATCAAAAACTTTCAGAAAAACGTGCTGCGATCATTAAAGATATTCTTATTAAAGAGGGTGTTGAAGCAAATCGTTTAACGACATCAGGCAAAGGTGAAATGTGTCCTGTATCTTCCAATACAACCCCGCAAGGTCGTACAGAAAACCGTCGTATCGAAGTAGAACTTAGTCACTAAGCTTTACTTTTTCTTTCCAATATTCCCACTTTAATGGGAATATTAAAGTGGGAATATTAAACTTTTTATTTTTTAACTTTATTAGCAAATTTCATCACAAATTTTTCAATCTTCGGGGCAATAACTGCGTAACAATATCCTTGTGTCGGGTGCTCACTATAGTAATTTTGATGATACGCTTCTGCTTCGAAAAATTCGGGAACAGCAGAAAGTTCCGTAATGATTTTCCCCTCAAAGTTTTTTTGCGCTTCAGTTATAGAGTCTATCGCTTTGGCTTTTTGCTCTTCATTATAATAATAGATCACAGAACGATATTGCGTCCCACGATCTGCCCCTTGAGCATTGAGTGTGGTTGGATCATGAATAGCCCAAAAAATATCTAAAATTGCTTCATAACTTAGTATTTCTGCATCAAAAGTTACCTCAATGACCTCAGCATGCCCGCTAACTCCTGTACACACCTGCTCATAGCTAGGGTTAGCTCGTAATCCGCCTGCATAACCACTAATAGCTCGTTCAACACCCTCAACGCGATTGTAAACCGCTTCTATGCACCAAAAACATCCACCGCCCAACAAGGCTTTTTCTAAGGTTGCCACACTATTTCCTTCGGTTACTAAATTTCACGTAACTCTACAGTAATGATTCCATAATATACTTTTAAAAATAAAAGAAGGAGAAACTAGTATGGAAAAAATAAGCTCATTAGAAAAAGCTCTGCTCAAAAAACTGCGTCATTCTAAACGTGCGAACTGGATGGTTGGCTAACTTTTCTTTGCTCATAAAGAGCAAGCTTCATTTTTCATCCCTCAATTCATTTCTCCTTTATTAACATCCCTATGGCATACTATGGTAAAAAGAAAAAAGGTTTTTGATGCTCTATGCTTTGATGATCGAGGATGATCCTGACATTACTACCCTTCTGGTCAACTATCTCAAAAAGTACGATATTATCGTAACGGCTGCATCGACACCGTCTACCGGACTTACCTTGCTCGATAGCAATGATTTTAATCTCGTTATATTGGATTTGACACTTCCTCAAATGGATGGGTTAGAAGTGTGTAAACTTATCCGTGCCAAAACTGACATTCCTATCATCATTTCAAGCGCGCGAAGTGACATCAATGATAAAGTAATCGGACTGCAATTTGGTGCAGATGATTATCTGCCAAAGCCCTATGAACCTAAAGAACTTATTGCGCGGATAAAAAGTGTTCTACGACGGTACCATCCAGCAGTAGCGAAAAAAAACACCCTCTTCGTCTTACATCAAGCAGAACAAATCATTTTACATAATAACGTTTCTCTCTCTTTAACACGAGCCGAATATGATATTCTTTCACTCTTTTTACTCCATGCTAATCAGACTCTCAGTCGCGATTTTCTTTCCGATAATTCTGAAGCCATATCGGATGAGAGCTCTACCCGAAGCATCGATGTCATTATCAGACGTCTTCGTCAAAAAATCGAATCAGATCCAAAAAATCCTCGCTATATTCACTCTATACGCGGCAGCGGATACCGGTTTTCAGGATAATATATGGGGCATAGTATTTTTCTAAAAATAACTCTATTTTTCCTTATTACCTTTATCGCAATGGGAATCGGATTTAATGCTCTCTCTAATCAGCTGAATCGTGACTATGACCAACGATTGCAAAGTGAAGCGAAAGCGCTACTTTTGTTACTTCGAGAAAGTATTTTTTTACCTGCACCGATGCGAAAAACATTTTTAGTCGAACACGGCTATGAAGTTACAACACCATCTCCTAAACTCATCAATACATTACAAAACGCTTTTACCCTGATCCCTAAAAACTATCCTGAAGAGATACAAGATTCGCTGAAAGAGGGACGTATACGGATACTCAAAGATGAGTATAATCTTTATGTATATCTTACTAAAGCCACGCCACCTCTCCTTGCAATCAAATCAGGTGTTGCAGAAAAAACATTTTGGTCGGAAGCTATCTTCGTCATTCTTCTCTTTTCTCTTTTACTTTTTTATCTGCTGATTATCAAAACCCTATTTCCTCTAAAAAAGCTTATTTACACCATCGAACAATACGGAAAAGAGGGAGAATATAGACCGATCAAAACTCTAAAAAAGACGAAATTGCACAAGTTTCGAATGCTCTGGATGCAGCAATGCATAAAAATAAATCTCTCATGGAAGCAAGGCGCCTCTTTTTACGTAACATCATGCATGAACTCAAAACACCGATCACGGTGGGGAAGCTCTCCTTGCCATTTTTGAAAAAAGGAGAAGAAAAATCCATTCTTGAGCGGGCATTTTTTCGGATGGAGCATCTGATTCAAGAACTCGTACGCGTCGAGCAAATTACATCAGGTATGATCGCACCTGAACCTAAAGAGTGCGATCCTATCTCGCTAATTCATAAAGCTGCCAGTCTGCTCTTTATTGAGATCGATACATTGGAAATTACCAGCGATGGAGGCTTAATTGAAGTTGATTGTGATGTTTTTGTCACTGTTTTTAAAAATTTCATCGATAATGCACTTAAATACAGCCCTGATAACAAAATCCGAATAGTCCATGAAAAAGGGACAATCACCTTTATAAATCGTGGTGATCCTTGGCCTGATGGCCGCACTTTAGAATCTTTGACGGAACCTTTTTCACAAAATCAGTCAACCCAGCAAGGATTTGGATTAGGGCTTTATATTATCAAGTCGATTCTGGATGCTCATTCTTTGTATTTGTCGCATCAATTTGTTTCTGGGGAACATTTTTTCTCCGTTCATTTTCAGCGCGATTGAGGCGAATTTCGAAACACGCACCCATTACGGTGTTGTGAACACTAAGCTTTCCTAAAAAATGTTTCTCTACAATCATTTTTGCCATATACAGACCAATCCCCGTCCCTTGAGACTCAAACTTGGTTGTAAAATAAGGATCAAATATTTTATCGATGATATATAACGGTACACCGCCACCAGTGTCTTCAATCGAAATCGTACAAAAACGACTATTATGTTCACAGGAAATACGAATCTCTCTTTTTGTATTTTTACTCTGTTCAATCGCTTCACGCGCATTATTGACAAGATTGATTAATACTTGCTTGAGTTCGTTTGGATAGACTAAAACGGTTATAGAAGGATCAATATCTCGAATAACGGTAATTTTTTTGCGTTCCAACAATGGACCAAGCAGTGTTTCCACTTCACCAACAATATGATTAATATTTACCTTGCTTTGAACTCGGTCTTGTTTAAAAAAGTTCCTAAAATCATCAATAGTTTGAGACATGTACTGTATTTGCTGCTCAACAATTTCGATTGTCTTTTCCATATCTTCTATACGACCAAAACTGCAACCAAGGCTCAGCTTTGTCATTGAGAGTCCCAAAATATTGAGTGGCTGCCTCCACTGGTGAGCAATGGATTCGACCATTGAACCAATTTCTGCCATTTTCGCTTGCTGCATTAAAATTTTTTCTTGAGTACGATTTTTTTCTACTGCTTTTTCAATTTCATCTTGGAGACGCTGATTGAAAGCTTCCAGCTCCTTCGTACGCCGAAGGACCAACTCATCAAGTCGACGATTTTTATACGCGATACTGAGTAAAATTGTTGCAAAAATCACGGCAGCCATTATAAAAAATGGAGCACTAGAAATATAATCAACACGTGAAGACAATTCTTTTGACCATAAACAACTATCAAAAATAATAAGTAATAGCAGTAATTTTTTCATAAAAAAGTGTAGCAGAAGAATTATATTATCATCCTTATACCTCTTTGGGGTGTGATACGATAAAATCGCGATAATATTACCTTAAGGTCCCATCATGTCAGTCAAACAACAGCTTCTTGAAATACTCCAAAAACGCCCTCTTATCATTGATGGTGCCATGGGAACCCAGCTTCAAGAGCGTGACGCTATGATCCCTGCAAGTGCTTGGGAGGGTAACGAAGGGTGTAACGAACTTCTTAATGTTACTGCTCCTGAAGTCATGAGCGATATTTTTCATGCCTATCTTACTGCAGGGGCGGATCTTCTCACCACGAATACCTTCGGGGCATTCAACTGGGTTTTGGATGAATATCAAATCGGACACCGCGCATATGAGCTTTCCCGCGCCGGAGCACAGGTATGTAAAAGTGAGTGCGACAAGTTTTCCACTCCTGATCACCGCCGTTTTGTTTTAGCCTCCATAGGACCGGGAACTAAACTCCCTTCTTTAGGACACATTCATTATGATGAGATGCTGGCGGGATATACAGAGTGCTGTCTGGGCCTTATCGACGGAGGCGCTGATATTTTTCTTCTCGAAACCTGTCAAGATCCTCTTCAAATCAAAGCGGCTCTTCATGCGTGTGAAGCGGCTAATAAAGAACGAGAAACCAATTTACCCATCATGGTTTCCGTCACCATAGAACTTGCCGGATCGATGCTTATCGGAACCGACGCTCAAACAATTGCCACCATTATGGAGCCTTTTGACATTCTCAGTCTCGGATTCAACTGCGGAACAGGACCGGAACAATACGGTAAACACGTCAAAACCCTTTCCCAAGTGTGGGGAAAACCGATTTCTGTTCACGCCAATGCGGGACTGCCTCAAAACCGTGGCGGCTACTCGTACTATCCGATGGGACCTGATGAGTTTGCACAACGTCAATACGATTTTTTGAGTTTTGATGGCGTGAGTTTTCTAGGAGGATGCTGCGGGACAACACCTCAGCATATACGCGCACTGGTAGACAAAGTTTTTACTACCATTCCAAAAAAACCAAGCGGTTCACAGCCCAATGCCCTTGCCTCTCTCTTTGGCACAGCAGCCCTCATGCAAGAGCCAGCACCTTTGCTCATAGGGGAGCGCTCTAACTCCACGGGGTCAAAAGCATTTCGTGAGCTCCTCCTCGCCGAGGATTATGAGGGGACACTCAGTGTCGCCCAGGAGCAAGTTCGCGCAGGGGCACACGTCCTTGATCTCTCTGTAGGTTTTGCAGGTCGGGATGAGACCAAAGACATGAATGCTGTGATGGCGCTGTACTCTCAAAAAATCAACTTACCGATGATGCCCGACTCAACTCAAACTGCAGCACTCGAAGCCGCTCTCAAACTCATCGGCGGAAAAGCGATTATCAACTCTGTCAACCTCGAAGACGGGATAGAAAAGTTCGATATCGTATGCGCCATGGCAAAAAAATTCGGTGCCGCGTTAGTCTGTCTCACCATCGATGAAGTGGGAATGGCAAAAACCGTCGAACGAAAACTCGAAATCGCAGAACGCATCTACACTCTTGCGACCGAGAAACACGGTATCAACCCTGAAGATTTAGTCTTTGACCTCCTCACTTTTACCGTAGGAAGCGGTGACGAAGAATATCGTGATGCCGCCATCCAAACCATCGATGCTATCCGAGAACTCCGAACGCGTCATCCTGAAGTGGGAGCCGTGCTTGGGCTTTCCAATATTTCGTTTGGTTTGGACAAAGATGCACGTCCTTATCTTAATTCCGTATTTCTGCACCACTGTATTAAAGCAGGACTAACGTCTGTTATTATCAATGTCAAGCACATTATCCCTATGATGAAAATCAGCGAAGAAGATTTAAACATCTGTGAAGACTTGCTTTTTGACAGGCTCCCCGAGGGACAAGCGGTTTACAATTTTATCAATCACTTCGATAGCCGCGAAGCGCTCGATTCAGCTGTCGAAGATGCGGCATTTGCCGCCATGAACGATGAAGAAAAAATTGCTAAACTCTTACTCGATGGAGATAAAGAGCGAATGATTCCACTGGTTGAAAATGCCCGTCATACCATTGCTCCTGAGCGAATCGTCAATGAAATCCTTATCAATGCGATGAAAGTCGTCGGAGAACTCTTCGGTTCAGGTCAAATGCAGTTACCCTTCGTCCTCCAAAGTGCCGAGACGATGAAAACGACTGTTGATTATCTCAACCCGTATCTGCCGAAAAAAGAGAAAGAAACAGAGACTATTTTGGTGCTGGGAACCGTCAAAGGAGACGTGCACGACGTCGGTAAAAATCTCGTGGATATCATTCTCACTAACAATGGTTTCAAAGTGATTAATCTGGGGATCAAAGTTGATTTGGACAAATTTGTTCAAGCGCTCAAAGACTCAAACGCTTCAGCCATCGGTATGAGCGGATTGCTCGTCAAATCAACCCAAGTGATGAAAGACAATCTCGAAGCACTAAAACTTGCCGGTATCCAAGTCCCCATCCTTCTTGGCGGTGCGGCATTAACACGCTCATTCATTGATGATTTTTGCCGACCTTTCTATGACGGACCGATTTTTTACTGTAAAGATGCCTTTGACGGGGTTACTTCTATGATGCGCATTGAAGCGGGCAATTTTGACACAGACCTTCACGGTAATGCTCGTGATGATGAATACGAAGCTCCAAGCCGCGAAGAAATCATCCTCCCTCCGTTTAATGAGCTAAAAATGCCCTCTCGAGATGTACGAATTCCAACCCCTCCATTTTGGGGAAGACGAGCAATCCAGGCTAAAGATTTCAATATCAATCTTGCCTTTGAATGGGTAAACCATAAAATTCTCTTTAAACAACGCTGGGGATATAACTCAAAAGGGCTCACGAAAGAGGCGTACAAAAAACAGCTTGACACCCTCGTTTGGCCAGCCTACGAACGACTCAAAAAACAGTTTATCGACGAACAACTTTTTGATCCCACTATTCTTTATGGCTACTGGCCATGTCGCAGTGATGATACTTCCTTGCTTATTTTTGATGAGAGTGAAGGATGGAATAATGAGAATGACCGCAACAATGAACCGCTTGAGAGTGTTATAGGTAGAGCTTCTCATCATTTTGATTTCCCACGTCAGCGCAAGCAGCCCCACCGCGCATTGAGCGATTTTTTCCATTCTGACAAACACGATATATTAGCGCTAACATGTGTTAGTGCTGGTTCAAAGTTAAGTGCGTATGAAAAAACTCTCTACGATGAAGCAAAATATACCGAATACTATTTGGTTCACGGGTTAGGTGTTGAGCTTGCCGAAGCGTTAGCAGAGATCGCCCATAAACAAATACGTCTGGATTTGGGGATTAGTGACGGTGAGGGTAGTAAACTAGCCGACGTACAAATGAATAAATACCAAGGCTCACGCTATAGCTTCGGCTATCCGGCATGTCCTGATTTGGAACAAAATGTTCCGCTTTTTGATTTGTTAAAACCAGAAGAGTTTGGGATTGAGCTTTCTGAAACATTTCAGATTCACCCTGAACAGTCCACTTCAGCCATCGTAGTCTATCATCCAAACGCAACGTACTACAACATTTAAGTACAAACCTTTCAGATTTATCCGTTCTCATCCTAAAAGGATGTGTGGTTACTTATCATCCATTTAAATATTTTTCCCGCTCATACTTTACTAATTATCTTATGCAATAATATAGTTATCAAGAAAAGGAGTATAGATGAAAAAACTAACTTTGATGGTTCTTCTGAGCTTACCTATCTTTGCAAGCGAATATAGTAATGTTAATAGTGTTGAATATGTTCCAGTTACACATTCTGTCCCTATCTACTCGACTGTAACCAGAATGATCCCACATGAAGTGTGTCAAGATCAACAAGTGGCTGTTCAGCAGCAAAGCGGTGGCAATAATGTTGCTGCCGGAATCATTGGCGGGGTAATTGGCGGTGTCCTCGGGCATCAGATAGGAGGGGGAAGCGGTAAAGTAGCTGCAGCAATCGGGGGAGCTGCATTAGGAACGATGGCAGGTCAAAATGCTGCCAGCGATACCCAAACAACCTATCAAACAGTACGTCGATGTTTTACCCAATATGAAAGTCAAAAAGAGACAATCATTACTGGGTATACCAACTATGCCAAGTATCGTGGAAAAGATATTGCTAAAACAAGTGATCAGCCATTAAAAGAGATCAAAATTATCAACTCATTCAGTTTTTAAAGAACGATAGTATTAAATTATAAGGAGTTATGTTATGAAAAAGATAGTTTTATTGGCAGCCTCTACGTTGATTCTAGCAGGATCGCTTCATGCGAGGGGTGGTCATGTTCGTTATTATGATGGTTGGAATGGCTGGATAGCTCCATTATTTATTGGCAGCATACTAGGATACAGTGTTGCAAGACAGCCTGTTGTATACACAACCTCACCAACCGTCATCTATACCAATTCTCCTGTTGGAATGGCAGAAGATAGATATGTTGTTCAGGATGATGAAGCACCCATATATGAAGAGCACTGGGTCTATTTTGATGATTGTAAATGCGAACGAAAAGTATTAATCAATATTCAGCAATAAATAGAAGAGGAAAAAGTTTCTAACGTTTCCAAACTTTTTCCATCCATTCTCCCATTTTAGCCTCATAGCCGCTGTTTTTAAACTCAACAAATTTTAGCGGTTTTGAAAGATATTTTTGTTCTACCCATCCGCCAAAGTCATGGGGGTAAAGATAGTTTGCTCCGCGTGGGCGTATTGCATCGGGAATCTCCAAAATCACCCCGTTTTTCACCGCTTCGAGCGCTGAATTAATTGCATTGTACGCCGTGTTGGATTTAGGAGAAGCACAGAGATAAATCACGGCTTGCGCCAAAATAATCCGAGATTCAGGATACCCGATTTGCTTCACGCTCATCATAGCCGAGGTGCATAACGTTAGGGCTTGCGGGTTTGCATTGCCTACGTCTTCACTAGAGAGTATGACCAGACGTCGAGCGATAAACTCAGGCGGTTCACCTCCCTCGATAAGGCGGGCGAGATAATAGATCGCCGCATCCGCATCACTCCCACGAATACTCTTAATCAATGCGGAAGCTAAATCATAATGAACCCCTGCTTCCGAACTTCCCTGTGCTTGCGCGGTAGGGCGAAGAGATTTGAGCAAAGAGAGGGTCATAGGTTTATTAAGAGCTGACGCCACCTCAAGCAGCTTAAGCATTGCACGGGCATCACCTCCCGAACTGGCGATTAAATACTCACGAGCATCGTCTTCCACCGCGATAGACGTTCGAGCTAACAAATCTTCTAACGCATCAACACCAATCGTTTGTAACTCAAACAAGAGCGAACGAGAGCGCATCGCCGCAGTAAGGCTAAAATAGGGATTTTCTGTCGATGCACCGATGACTAACGCACTGTTTTTTTCCATAACCGGCAATAACACTTCTTGCTGATTTTTTGCCAGGCGATGTACCTCATCGATAAAAACAAGAGGCTTAGTGAGAGAATTTTCGTATTGATTAAAAATTTTTCGTAAATCTTCAATTTTAAGAGACGTTGCATTAAATTCATAAAAGGGAAGTTCCATAACAGAGGCAATAATCCGAGCCAATGTGGTTTTACCGCAGCCGGGAGGACCATAAAAAAAGGAGTGGGTGAGAGCAGCGTTTTCACACAAAGAACGGAGCGGTGAATCGGGTGAGCATAAATGAGATTGTCCTACCACCTCATCAAAGGTTTTAGGACGAAGTAAATAGGTGAAGTCAGCCATGAGCACTCTTTATTTGAACGCCAAAGGAATACATCCCTTTAGCTACGCTAGCCGCTAAGGCACTAAAGCTTCGCTCGAGCGAGCGAGATATTTTATTTCTTAAACTTACTATCCGTTTTCGGTCTGTATTTATTGGTACCAAAGACTTCACTTTCAGGCTTCACTTTTTTATCTTTGATAAACTCTCGCTTGGTCGGTTTTTTCTCGTCTTTTGCTGCAGGCTTTGCGCTGAATTTACCGTCTTTTGAAAACTTCTTATCAAATTTACCAAGAGCACCGGTAAACTTTTTCTCAGACTTTTGTTTCATTTTAGCCGCTTTTTCAGCTGTTTCTAAAAAGTCGCGTAACGATGCGTACTCATTGCGCTCCAAAAAGCGAACTTTGCCCGTTGGAAGATTGTTGAGCTCGATTCCTCCGAAACTAAGGCGTTTTAGATCCACGATTTCAGCACCGAAATGGGCAAAGAAACGGCGTAATTCACGGTTTTGCCCCTCGCCGATGGCGACTTTGAGGATCGAATAATCTCCTTGATCTTTTTGCACTTGATAGGCGTAAAACGGAGCAAAGCTCATTGGGCCTTCTTCAGCATACTCATGCGCACCGGCACTTGCATCGTCAAGCTCCAATCCTTCACCCATGGCGATTTTCATCCCCTCGGTAACAGGCCCTTTGATTTTAATCTTGTAAACACGTTCCATTTTAGAGGTCATCAGTGCCGTAGCAACACGCGATGCATCCGTAAGAAGCAATAACCCCTCTGACGCATAGTCCAAACGTCCGACGGGGATAAAATGTTTGTAATTTTTAGAAAGTGAATCATAAATCGTTTTACGGTTTTGAGGGTCTTTTTTTGTTACTAACTCACCTCTTGGCTTGTTATAAACAATCACCGTAAATTGATCTGTTGCAGTGATTTTATTACCACTCACGCTGACATTGGCACTGCGCTCATCTACCGATACGGCTGGATTTTTTTCGATTTCACCATCGATACGAACATACCCGTCCAAAATCGCCTGATCTGCTTCACGGCGAGAATAGGTCGAATAGTGGGCTATAAATTTATTAAGTCTCATCATGAGATACCTGCTTCCACGAGTGTATGAAGATGCAATGCACCTTGAATTTTGCCTTCACCGTCGGTGACGACTAACAATTGAATTTTTTTGTTTTCGATTAGCACCAATGCATCGCTTGCAAGCATAGAACCATCATTTATGACCATCGGATTTTTCGTCGCGTACTCAAAAGCACTCGTTTCCAGTGAAAAATCTTTTCCCAGCAAGGCACGACGGATATCTCCGTCACTGAGTAATCCTGAGAGTTTTCCATCACTATTTGTGAGCATAACCGTACCTAAACGCCCTTCGCTGAGAACCAAAATCGCCTCTTTAAGCGGAGTGTTTTCACTGACAATTGGGAGATTTTCGGTACGCATCAAATCGGATACTTTTACAAACAGTTTTTTGCCCAATGCACCACCCGGGTGAAACGAGGCAAAATCCTCTTTTTTAAATCCGCGTGCTTCCATCAGACATACCGCCAATGCATCACCCATGGCCAAAGTAAGTGTCGTAGAGCTCGTAGGGGCAATGTTCAAAGGACACGCTTCAACCGCAACATTGATGTTAATCACCTCATCACTGTAACGACCCAATGTCGATGCACTGTTGCGTGTCATACCGATCAAGGGGATATCAAAACGCTTGATATGGGGCAAAATGGCACTAAGTTCAGGGCTCTCACCGCTATAACTAATGGCAATGACAACATCATCACCGTCAATCATCCCCAAATCACCGTGCAACGCTTCGGTCGGATGGAGAAAAAAGCTCGGAGTCCCCGTAGAGGCAAACGTTGCTGCCATTTTCGCCCCAATGAGCCCCGATTTTCCGACACCCGTAATGATGAGTTTTCCACGGCATGCGAGAATGATCTCCACACATTTTGGAATCTCATTCCCGATGGTTTTCATCGCATCACGCAATGTTTGCGCTTCGATTTCAAGTGTCTTGCAGGCTATTGCGATATAATCGTTGTTCATATACTAATTATAGCGGAAATGGACTTTATCCATGCAAAACCTTTATGTAGACGTGACCTCACTTGATAGTCGTACTGTAGATAAATTCGCTCTGAGTGAAGAAATCATGATGGAGCACGCCGCCATCGCTTTAGAGCGTACCATTCGTGAACGTTTCGTCCTTGGTTCATCCATTCTCATCGTCTGCGGAAGCGGTAACAATGGGGCAGATGGATTGGCTCTCGTACGATTATTGGATGGGGATTTTGATGTCATTGTACATGTCCCTTTTGGAGGTTCATCTCCTCTTGCCAAACTGCAACTTAAACGTCTGGAAAAAATGGGGATCAAAAGTGAACGGTTGCCAAAAAGTGCCGATGTCATTATCGACGCCCTTTTTGGAAGCGGTTTAAACCGTCCTCTTGATTTAGCCTCCATTAAAATCTTAGATGCCCTAAACGCAATGAGTGGCTTCAAAATCGCCTGTGATATCCCCAGCGGATTACATCTGGACGGATCATGTGAGACGCACTCATTTAAAGCCGCTCTCACTATCACAATGGGGGCACTTAAACGTGGGATGTTTAGCGATCATGCCAAGGAAATCGTAGGTGAAATCATCGTTGCAGATTTGGGAATTCATCACAATCATTATGAAATACCCTCTCAGTGGCACCTCCTTGAAGTCAGTGATTTACGCCTGCCGATTCGAACAACAGTATCCGCACACAAGGGATCGTATGGACATTTAGCCCTAATATGCGGCGAAAAAGTAGGCGCATCGGTGATCGCAGGTTCAGCTGCATTACGATTTGGGACTGGACTAGTAACTCTTCTTAGCAACGAAAACATTCTTCTCCCTTATGAGCTTATGCAAAGTCACTCCCTTCCCGAAAATACTACCGCCATCGCATTAGGGATGGGAATGGGGTCTGAATTTGATGACAAGGAGCTATCTGCCTTGCTGGACAATTCCCTTCCGCTTGTTTTAGATGCAGATATTTTTAGTCATCCTCTATTTTTAGAATTACTCAAACGTCCCAATATCGTTCTCACTCCTCACCCCAAAGAGTTCACTCAAATTCTTCGTGTTTGCGAAATCGCCGATATTGACACGGCAACCCTCCAAAACCATCGTTTTAACTATGCCCAAAAGTTTTGTGAGACCTTTCCTAACACGGTGTTAGTGCTCAAAGGCTCCAATGTACTCATCGCTCGAAATAAAGACTTTTTCATCAATCCTCACGGAACGGTCACACTTGCCAAAGGAGGAAGTGGAGATGTCCTCTCTGGACTTATCGCAGCGTTACTTGCACAAGGATATGATCCGCTCAAATCAGCACTCCAAGGCTCACTGGCCCATGCAATCGCATCGCAAAAATTTACCAAGAACAACTACGCTATGACCCCTCTTGACCTCATCGAAAGTATCACTACCCTATGAAAAAAATCGTTGCCCTATTTAGCGGCGAGGGAACCAACCTCGCAAACTTAATCGAAAAAATACATCTTAAACATGCTGTAATAACTTGTGCCATTACTAACAATCCAAACGCAGGAGGGATTGCCAAAGCCAAGCTAGCGAATATCCCCGTCGAAGTATGCAACCATAGAGAATATACAAGCCGTGAAGATTACGATCAAGCACTGGTCAAGCTGATAGAAGAATACAATCCGGACCTCGTTGTTCTGTGTGGATTTATGCGGATTCTCACCCCTTTTTTTACCACTAAAATCAAAGCCATCAACCTTCACCCCTCCCTCCTTCCTGCTTTCAAAGGTGCTCGCGCTATTGAACGAAGTTTCGAAAGTAATGAAACTATTTGTGGCGTAAGTGTCCACTGGGTGAGTGATGAGCTCGATGGGGGAGCGATAATCTTACAAAAAAAATTTACTAAAAACCCCGCTGATACTTTAGAAGAATTTTCGGCTAAAATTCGCGAAATTGAGCATGAAATTTTACCCTTGAGTGTTATACAAATATTAAAATAAGGAATCTCATACAATGCACACATTACAAATCGGAAAATACACATTAGGCAGTCGCCTCATTGTTGGAAGCGGTAAGTATGACTCGTTCGAGACAACCAAAGCAGCAACACTCGCAAGCGGTTCAGAACTTATCACTGTAGCAGTACGCCGTCTCAATATCACCAATCCTAATGAGCCAAATTTGCGGGATACCTTCGCCAACACCAACGTCAGATTTTTACCTAATTCTGCTGGATGTACCACCGCCGAAGAAGCCATCACCCTTTTTCGCCTCACACGAGAAGCGACAGGAATTGATCTGATAAAACTCGAAGTGATTGGTGACACCCAAAAAACTCTCTATCCCGACGTACTAGAAACCATCAAAGCGTGTGAAGTATTGGCACAGGATGGATTTACGATTATGGCATACACCAGCGATGATCCGATCATGGCACGCCGTCTCGAAGATGCCGGCGCACACGCTATCATGCCTCTTGCGGCTCCGATCGGAAGTGGTCTAGGAGTACAAAACCGTTATAACATCGTGTTTGTACGCGAAGCGGTCAAAGTACCTATTATCGTCGATGCAGGGATAGGTTGTGCCAGTGATGCGGCGTTAGCCATGGAACTGGGAGCAGATGGTGTTTTAACGAACACGGCTATTGCTCAAGCAAAAAACCCGATGATGATGGCGGAAGCTATGAAAAATGCGGTTATTGCAGGACGTCTCAGCTATTTGGCAGGACGTATTCCAAAACGCCCATATGCAACCGCAAGCTCGCCGATTGACGGGATGATACAATTTTAATTTTTAACGCCTACAGAGCAAAGCTGCGTCTACTTCAGCAGTAGGCTCAAAATCAAAAGTGATTTTCTTTAATATTCTAAAATAATGCCTCAACAACATACCAAGAGCAAGGTCGCTTGCCGTAGGGCAAAAGCGTACCGACAGCGTCTTGTTGTTGGGGCGATTTTCTTTTGTTTCTTTTCTTATGAAAAAGAAAATTACTATACTTCGTCTCTATTAAGTTTTCCACGCATCATAAAATAAATTCCTACTCCAATCCCGCTCCAAACAGCAAATCGCATCCATGTATGCAACTCCAATCCTGACATTATGAAGATCAATAATGCAAAATTAAGAGGAATTAAAACCCAAAACATTGGAACTCTAAACGTTCCGACAAGCCCTTTTTTACGTAAAACAATGATCGCTATTCCTACGACAAAATAGGCAAATAATGTGCCAATATTTACCAATTCTGCCAAAATTTTCAAAGGAATAAATCCAGCCAAGATCGCGAGAAATAACCCTCCATAAAGGGTGACTTTAAAAGGGGTATTGTATTTTGGATGTACTTCTCTGAAATACGCAGGCAAAAAGCCATCACGAGAAAGAGCATGAGCTACACGCGTAAATCCTAGTCCCATAACAAGCATAACGGTCGTAATCGTTACAACAGCTCCCAAGGCAATAATACTTGCAACAAAAGGCTCATCAACGCGCAACATAGCAAACGAGAGAGCATGTGGAACATCCAATTCTGTATAGCTAACCATGGATGTTAACGTAAAACTAACCAAGATGAAAAACATGGTCGAAAATGCCAATGCAATCATAAGAGCTTTTGGAATCGTTTTAGTAGGATCTTTTGTTTCTTCTGCAACCGTGGAAATAGCATCAAATCCTAAATAAGCAAAAATAATCAAACTGGTCGCATGCCACATTCCCTGCCAACCAAAAGGAAAAAAGTTTCGAATATTCTCAATATCAAAATGCTTTAATCCAAAATAGACAAAGATAGACAACACCACAATCTTAATGTAAACAATGATGTTATTGACACGAGCACTCTCTTTGATCCCAACGGCTAAAAGTGTAAAAATAACCGCTATCACCAAAAAAGCGCTTATGTCTACATAGGTTCCAGCTGCCGGATTGTACGAACCGCTCAAAGCCGTAGGCAAGGCAAGATGAAAGTTAGTCTCGATAAATGTACGAAAGTATCCAGACCATCCTGTAGCAACTGCACTCGTAGCTACACCATATTCTAACAGTAAATTCCATCCCACAAGCCAAGCAAAAAACTCACCTAACGTCGCGTACGTGTAGTTATAGGCACTTCCTGATACTGGGTAAATGGAACTCATTTCAGCATAAATCAGTGCCGTGATTCCAATCGCAATCGAACCAATTAAAAAAGATAAAACAATCGCAGGACCGGCAGTCGTTGCAGCAGCTTGTCCTGTAATTACAAATATACCCGCCCCTATGATCGCTCCAACTCCAATAAAGGTTATATCCAAAAGATTTAAATGTCGAGCCAGACCCGCACCGCCAACTTTTGGAATTTTAGTACTAAATAAACCCATAAATCACTGCCTTTGTATCATTTTCTGTGATAATTATAGCAGATTCTATTTTTGTATTGACATTTTATTGTTTATACACTATAATTTCGCCTCACTAAAATTGGTTTTGCCACTTTTAGCTGATAGGTCGGGGCGTAGCTCAGTATGGTTAGAGTACTTGCTTTGGGAGCAAGGGGCCGGAGGTTCGAGTCCTCTCGCCCCGACCACGTTATTTCAAAATTTTAAATCAAAACTTTTTTATGGTGGAATTAGCTCAGTTGGTTAGAGCACTGGTTTGTGGTGCCGGGGGTCACGGGTTCGAGCCCCGTATTCCACCCCATATTTTAGTTTATTTAATTTACCTTTGATTTTTTTTCGATGTTTTAGAAGGATCTTGTGCGTTCGTAGCTCAATTGGATAGAGTAACGGTCTTCGGAACCGTAGGTTATAGGTTCGAACCCTATCGGGCGCACCATATATACAAGACTCGCGTCCTTAGCTCAGTCGGATAGAGCAATGCCCTTCTAAGGCATCGGTCAGAGGTTCGAATCCTCTAGGGCGTACCACCTTAGAATTTATGTGCGGATGTGGTGAAATGGTAGACACGCCAGACTTAGGATCTGGTGCCGCAAGGTGTAGGAGTTCAAGTCTCCTCATCCGCACCACCCCTTTATAGCTTTATAATAGGCACTTCTTAGACAATTAATCAATTAAATTATTTTTTTAACTTCACTTTGGTTACGGTTTTCCCTAATTCATCATCACAAAGCAGCGTAAAACACTTCAATAAAAAAACATCCAAATACTTTATTTTGCAACACTCTCAAAATCTTAACTATAAAAAGTTTTATTTTTTGCTTTCGTACACTTCTACTCGATTTCGTCCTAGCTCTTTTGCCTTATAGAGGGCATCATCCGCACATTTAAATAATTTCTCGCATGTGTTGTTTACTTCATTCATCTGAACAACTCCAAAACTTGCACTAATTGCAATACCCTCAGGTTCCGACGACTCAATTTTTTTACGCAATTTTTCAGCTTTTATGGCTGCCTCAGGCAAGCTACAGTTATTCAATATTATAACCATCTCTTCTCCTCCAAAACGAGCGACAACATCTTCTCTTCTGGCTTCATCTTGAAGAATTTGGGCTATCTTTTGCAAAACTTTATCGCCTTCTAAATGTCCAAAGGAATCGTTAACTTCTTTAAAATGATCAATATCCACCATAATGACGCACAGAGGCTGTTCGTGACGCTTTGCCTCTGAGACCTTCCCCGCCATCATATCAACAAGATAATGTCGATTATATAGACCCGTTAGCTGGTCACGTACTGCCATTGTTTTGAGTAGATCATGCTGACGCTTTAGGGTAATGTGGGTTTTCACGCGAGCTTTAACTATGGAGGGGTGGATAGGTTTAGTAATATAATCGACTGCACCCAAGGATAAGCCGTACTCTTCTTCTTCAATTGAATCTTTTCCTGTTACAAAAATAATCGGAATGTTCACCGTTGAACTATTTTCACGAAGGATTCGGCATACATCATACCCGCTAACGTCGGGCATCCCCACATCGAGTAAAATCAAATCAGGGATAGGTTCCTGCACAACAAGCTCCAGCGCTTGCGCTCCGCCTGAAGCTACTTTTACCGTGTAATCCTCTTTTAGTATATGCGCCAGCGTTTGGAGGTTAATGCGAACATCATCAACAATAAGAACAACGGCTTTATCTCTCATTCCAAAACCTCCATGACACGTTTTATCGCTTCCAGCGCTTTATCATATTCAAACTTTTCAATATTTTCTTTCAGTTCTTTCATCAAAATAGTTATATTACTATCGGCATATTCACTAAAAATTATCGATGTATCGGTATCTATAAAGACCCCTTGCTCAATTGTATGCTGTAACTCTTGCAGTGCAACCGCCATTTCAAGCGGATCAATACTACGTAGTTTTATAGTCGTAATACGTGGTTCTAAAATATAGGGATTAAGTATCTTGAGCGTTTCTTCCAGAATTTGCGCACAGATAAGAATACTTTCTTGCACTAATGTACCGTTTTCCGCTTTGGCAGCCTCTTCAATACTTTTACTGATAGATTGAAGGGTATCGGCTCCTATATTTGCTGATGAGCCCTTAAGCGAGTGTGCATGAAGCTGAGCATCGCTAAAATTACCGTGCTCAATTGCCTCTTTGAGACTAGCAAGCATCTGCGGAGCGTCACGCATAAAAGATTGGACGATTTTATCTAAAAGCCCCTCATTTCCTCCCATACGCAACAGTGCTTCTTTATGATTCCAAAGCGTTTGCCGCTTACTTTCAGACTCTAACGCTTGGGGCTCTCTTTCTGTCTGCATTGGCATCGAAGAATCGTGATTAACTACATTTTCTTCACTGCAATCAGGGATAAGCCAGTGTATTAGTGTTTTTGTCAAAATCGTCAAATCAACCGGCTTTGTTATAAAATCATTCATCCCTACATTTATACATTTTTCTCGGTCGCCCGCCATCGCATTCGCAGTCATGGCGATAATCGTGACTGTACAATTTTCGTCCCCTGCTTCTCCTGCTCTGATACGGCGCGTTGCCTCATATCCGTCCATCTCAGGCATTTGACCGTCCATCAAAACCAAGGTATAAGGAAAGGTATTTAAAGCCAAACGAAGTGCTTCAATCGCTTCAATCCCATTGGTGGCAATGTCCGCACTCAGTCCTATGGCATCCAGCATTCCAACTGCCACTATTTGATTTGTAGGATTGTCTTCAACCAGAAGTATTCGAGTTCGTACCGGCCACTGAATTTCTACTTCATCGGTGAAAATTTCTACCGGATCAGGCTTCAACGTTATCCCCTCACCGCCCAATCCCACTACAATCTCAGCATGAAAAATACTCCCCTCACCTAGCGTACTGGTAATGTAAATTTTTCCGCCCATAAGTTCACACAAGCGTTTTACAATCGAAAGACCAAGCCCTGTCCCTCCGTATTTTCGTGTCGTAGATCCATCTGCTTGAGTGAAAGGGTCTAAAAGTGTCGCTATTTTCTCCGGAGATATTCCTATACCGCTATCAACAACATCGAGATGAAGCTGACCCACTTCACCTTGCATCTCCAATGACGCTTTAACTGTGATCTTGCCATGATGTGTAAATTTTAATGCATTGCCAATAAGATTTGTAAGAATCTGACGAAGTCGCCCAGAATCAGTAATGATGTTATGTTGTTCAATCAAACTGTCATCAATGATTAGCTCTAAACCTTTTTCCTGTGCTTTAAATAAGAAGCTCTCTTGAAGATCTTGCAGTAAATCATGGAGATTGATTTCTACAGCTTCCAACTCCATCTTCCCTGCTTCAATTTTAGAAAAGTCGAGAATATCGTTAATAAGCACTAAAAGAGAAGTCGCACTGTTTTTAGCAATCTGCAATTGATGATGTTGAATTTTATCCAGTTGGGAGCGCTCTAATAATCCTAACATTCCCAGAACACCATTCATAGGAGTACGTATCTCGTGACTCATGATGGCTAAAAACTCTGATTTTGAATGTTCTGACGCTTCTGCTGATTCTTTCGCATGGATCAACTCTGCTTCGATTTTTTTGCGCTGTGTTATATCGGTTCGTATAACGACGCAACTTTGAGGTTTTCCTTTATCATTTTTGAATGAAATAACAGTCGTATCAACCCAATAAATAGATCCATTTTTGGCAACATTACATACTTCATTGCGCCATATTCCGCCATGGCTGATCGTGGAGTACATCTCTTTCCAAAACTCTTTTCCATGGAATCCTGAATTAAGAAGTCGATGATTATTTCCAATCAGTTCACTAGCAGCATATCCGCTTATCTCCTCAAATTTAGAGTTAACAAACGTAATTTTTCCTTTAACATCCGTAATTGCGACGATGGAGTGTGAATCAAGTGCAAATTTTTGCTCTCTAAGTTCTTCGAGCGTTTTGTTTGCTTCTGCGGTGATATTTTCCAGTCGTGCTTCATTTTCTTCTTGTACTTTTATGAGTGTGTTAAAGACCTCTCCAAATTTCCCTATTTCGTTTAAATCTCGTAATCTTACCTGTACCCCTTTGATACCGCGCATGTATTGATTACTCGCATCTGAAAGTTGTTCTATTGGCTTCACTATACGCCTGGTAATCTTGATTGCGGCCAATACAACCAAACCTATGATCATTAAGGAAAGGGTTAAAAGTGCCGTTCCCATCGTAGTGGGAACACGCATAACTTCAACTTCATCAATTTCACTAATATGAGCATAGTGAATACCCAAAAGAGTGACCGAGTGGTGTTCCGTTAAAACTTTTTTGCCATCAGGACCCATATAAAAACTCGCGACTTCCGTCATAGTATCTGGATATTTTCCGAATAATCCATGCTCATTTTGCCAGTCCCAGAACACCTTTGTCCCGATTCGTCGATGTAAAACCTCCCTTGAATTATGCAAAGGAGTTCGAAGCAATCCATCAACGCCTACAAGATAGTGACGAATATACTGCGAATTTGTCCCGATTGAGCCAAAAAGAGCACTCATATTGAGCTGCATTGCCATTATTCCGATCATTTTTCCCGATGTATCAAAAAGAGGATAGGTAATAAATCCAGCTAATGCACCGCCTGAGGGTTCATAATATTCAATATCTGAATAATGGGCTTTTTTATCCTCAACAGTCTCTCTAAATGCTTGTGCAAATCCACTATTAGAGTAAGGGCCTCGTTTAAGATTTGTCCCCAACTCGGACTCTTTTTTAGCGCTATAAAGAATATTACCTCCCATATCAATCATAAAAAGATCATACACGTAATCGTAATCTGCTACAAGATTGACTAAGGTCTTTGATTGAGTACTAATCAGGGCTGTATACTGTGGAGAATGAACAAAATCACCTAAGGATTTTTGATTGTTTAAAAAAGCGGACTGGATAGCTAAAAAATTCGCTCTAGGCAATTCAAGATGTGACCAGCTTGCTAAATTTTTTACCGATTCATTAAAGCGATTGGTGAGTGTTGAAACATTTAATTTAGCCGTATTTGAAAGCTCATTGCTCTGAAATAGCACAACATTTTCTACCGTTTTTGTATATGCGTACAATGCTATCCCTAAAAAAGGGAAGATAGCAAGAAGCAAAAACCAGAAAAGTATGATATTCCGTAGAGATGTTTCTCTGACCTTTCGCTTTAATCCATAAATATAGGAACGGATTGTTTCAACTTCTTTATGCCGTTTCATTTGCTTATCTTGCAGTAGTACATAAAACGACGAATGTCATAAATTTACTCAGCCAACAGGTCTAGGTTGTATCGTTATCGTATAATTGCCTGCGACTTGAGTTAAGACGAAACGATGCTTTTTACAATAGTTTTTTTCCATCCGAGCCTGGAGGATTTCCGCTTCTTCTTTTACTTCGGCAATGGAACTAAAGCTTTGGATTTCTGCCCCGCCATCACGCATAAAACAACGGCATGGATTTTTAACTTGTAGCGTGTAGGGCATCAATACTCCTTTTAAAAATCAAAAATATCATCAAGCCCTTCAGAGCCATCACCATCATTATCGTCCATCTTCAAAATACCCTCAATGGTCTTTGCATTTGCAATAATCGTATCATCCATATAATTGACGCTCGATGCGCCCTCAACAAAGATAAGACGAATCCAACTGTTCAAATCACGCCCGAATGCAGCACACATCGGAGCTAAATCATTTGATTTTGCCATAAATAATTCACTGTGGTTCCTAATGGCGTATCCCATCGCAGAAAGCGCTTGACCGATGGTATAGCTATCTGTGTATCCCGATGCAATTCGGCTGATTTGCTGAAGATTATCGCTGATCTCTTCGACTTCATGAGCTTCTATCTCGCCCCCGACAACCATCATAAGAGAATTAAGTTTACCCACGAACTCTCTTAAGTCCTCAAGGTCATCCAAGTCCATATAGTCATACACATGTAAAGTTTCTTGTACTGCAACATAAGCGGTTGATGATATTACGGGTGAAGGAAGCGTATCCGTTTGTGGTTCTAAAGAAACTGCCTTTTGAACACTTACGAGCTCTACTTTTTTAATGGCAAAACTAGGAATTCGTATAGTCAGCTTATTGTCTTGAATTTTATAATCATGGACTTCTGAGTTCTTTAGGAAAATAAGCTGAATAATTTTGGAATTAATCTGTTCAGCTTCAGTCATCGTCATATAAAGACTCGTGTCCGATTCTTCAACGATAATTTGATTTTTTATTCCCAGTTTTAAACTGACCGCGCCCAGTGCATACAAGGTGCGGACACCACTGCTCAATCTTTCACATCCACCTTCATGCCCAAGAAGATAATATTCCCAAAACTCTGCAAGATCATCTTCATTTTGAATGTAAAACAGTAATTTACGACTAAAAGTATCCGAACTCATCACATTGGCAGCCCCAGGATTGAAGCGCTTTTTGACAGTTTCTCTTGAATTCACCAATGAAAAATAGTTCCCTAAACGGGCGATAAAAACATCAGCATTTAACGGTTTAGAAATATAATCTTCTGCCCCATTGCTCAATATTTGTCGTTGACGCTCACCATCATCAACAGCTGATACTGCTACAATCAACACTTTTGGGTCAAAAGAACGTATCCGGCGTGTTGCCTCCACGCCATCCATCTCCGGCATCATAATGTCCATAAAAATCATCTGAAAACGAGTATCTTCTGCTAGCAGTGAAGCTTCTAATCCATTGATCGCTTCATGAATAATAACCGTCTCATTGCTACTCTCACAATAATCTTCTATTAATGCTCGAAGCAACATTCGGTTATTTTGATTGTCATCTACAATGAGAATTTTTTTCATTATATGTCCATCCTGTGATATTAAAATAATTATATCCTATTTAACAACTCTTCGACAAAGCGATGGTAATCTTTTATTCCACGAGAGCGCTCTGGATGATCTATTATCGGATTTCCACCCTCAAACTGATTGGAAAGTTTAACATCAATACCTATGGGAGAAAAAAACTTTTCCTCTCCAAATTGTATTTTTACTTTGGCAATAGCGTCACGATGTTCAGGGATATGAGTATTGACCATAACCGGCAAAATGCCTACATTTGGGGTACGTTGTCCATTATATGAGGCATTTTGATAAATAGCTCGTACCATTTGCCCCACTGCAACCACGCCCAAGTGGTGAGGGACGAAAGGGATCACTACTGCATCAGCAACTTCAAGTGCATTTTTGAGAAGGGAATCAAACGTAGGAGGTGTGTCGATCACTACATAATCGAAAAACTCATGAATCATTTCATTGAAAAACCGGCTTCGTAACACTCCTCTTAAATCACCATTTTCGTACACATCAAAAAATTCGGTTGCAGGAGAAAGTGTCAGTTGCTCAAATACGGTCGGAACGAAAGTTTCACTGAGAGTTTTACCAAAAAAAATCGAATGCACTCCATTATCAAGCGATCCCATACAGCCCACACCCATAGATGCATGCGCTTGTGTATCTAAATCAATGAGCAATACGGAACCTCGTTTAGCAAGCTCACATGCGAGATTAACAGCAGTGGTTGTTTTTGCCGAGCCACCTTTGCGATTACTGACTACAATGGTCTTCATGCCATCTCTTCATCGGGAAGAGTAACTGAATCAATAACCACTACGAGTGATTTTTTGTACTCGATAACTCCGCGCGTGCGTAAACATGCGCCTACTTTTACATTATGGGCATAAGGTTTTATATCTCCCTCATCCAATGCAATAATATCTCGGATTGCATCCACTTTGATTGCAAAAAAACCATCTCCGCTTCGATAAATGAGAAGTTTTTGTGTTTGAGAAGAAATTTCGGTACTTTTTCGTACCATTTCACCCAAAAGGCGCATCGTGTCCACGAAAACACCATTAACAATCTCATTACGGTAGCATTCCAAGGTGGCTTCGGTATCACCCGTGCATTGCTGCAATAACTTTGCACCTGTTTCATGTAACTGCGCATGGACGGGTATCAGGGCACGAATGATAGCGAGCACCTCAGGATCGTGGGCTTGATACGAATAAATCCATTTACCTAGTCTGCACAAATGGGGGTCAAGGGCAAGCTTAAAAGAGACACCATCGCGTAATGACGTTTCCAGTGCTACTACCCAATTTTGATGATCTTTTATTACCTGATTAAATAATTCCAACATCTGCTCTTCATGCGTTTGCAAATTGGTCATTTTTCGAAAATTAATCACCTTTGCCGTCAGGTTTTGATACGTCATCAATCCATCAATATAAGGATGGGCATTGGGCATAGGAGTCAGATGTGGAATTTGATCAATACGATCAATATAACTAACTTCTAGCGCATAATCTCTTTGCGCAATTGTAAAAATAATATAATCAGACGTCATTAAAATCCTTTACGCACAATGTACTTCGGTCACTTCAAAGCCTTCACATATTTTTTGATACAACTTCTCATACATTCCAAAGCGATATTGAGCTGCATACAATTTTTTATACGCCAAAACAAGCTGTAAAATTCCCAAGTGGACATCATCACACTCCGTAAAATCAAAAAGAATCGGTTCAGGAGAAGAGAGCTGCAAATAATCACGTAATGCCCCTATCTCATCTTCATACGTTACCCCGCTGAAAGTTACGGTGTTATTTTCCATTGAAATAGACATTATGCACCCTCTTTTACCGGCATTGAAACCGATTTTATAACATTTACCAGTCGCTCACCCATCTCAATGACCCCTGACGTTTCTAAAAAATCTCCTAAATTGCTGCTTGAATCAACCGACTTAATCATCGAAGGTTCAATTTGAGCAATATCATCAATCCCATCTACCTTAATTGCGAAAAAGCTCTCTCCAGCCTGGTAGATCAACAGTTTTTGCATGTGCCCTGAAATGGATTGAGACATTTCGCCCATTTTATGAATTTCTCCCAGTGTCGTTGAAAAAATCGACACAATCTCACGGCGCGCTTGATCCAGGGCCGCTGATGGATTAGTTTCACGAAGTGCTAATATTTCACGTCCGCGATCATGAAGTTTCGCATGGGTAGGACGAAGTACCTTCAAAATTGCCAATACATCCGCATCATGGGTACTGTAATTGTCCAACCATTTTCCAAGACGACAGGCATGAGGATCCGTAGTAAGAGCAAATCCGCTATTGTTCTCCATCGCTGCCATAAACGTCTCGACCCAAACTTGATGATCATTCCCAACACGTTGAAATAGATTATGTATTTCTTCTTCATGCGCCGTCATGGCTGTCATTTTACGAAAATTCACCACTTTTGTCACACGCTTCTCATAGGACATCATTCCATCAATAAAAGGATGTGCGTTAGGAATGGCTGTAACACTCGGCATCTGAATAATCCGTTCTACATTCGCGACATTGAGTGCATAAAAATTCGTTCCTACCGTAAAAACTATATAATCTTCCATCTTTTATCCTTTAGCTTGCGTGCTGGTAATCAGTTTGAAGTGCGTGTGAAAGCTGTAACATCCCAAGCGGATCAATCGCCATGATAATTAGCCCGTTACCTAACAATGCCGTACCGCTGAAAATTGGATGCTGTTCCATAATCCCCTCGAGCGGTTTTTGTACGACATCAATTTGCCCAATAAGCGCATTGACAACAACAGCCAGTAAATTACCCTTGATATTGAGTACTACAACTGGAAGTGTTTTGCCGATCAATACTTTCTCGTCGAGCATTTGACGTGTAAACAACAGAGGAATAACTTCTCCGCGCAAATAAATAAATGGCTCATTTTGTAAATATTCAATCTGCGATGACTCGATTTTAACGGTCTCAGAGACGCTGTCCATCGGGAATCCATAGTGAACTCCGCTCATCGTCACATGAAGCAATGATGTTACAGCCAGAGATACTGGGATAGAGAGATAGATCGTCGTCCCTTGATTGGGAACGGTTTTGATACGGATAGTGCCGCCAAATCCTTCGATTGATTTGCGTACCACATCCATACCTACGCCGCGTCCGCTGTACTCACTAATCGTCTCAGCCGTAGAGAGTCCAGGCAACATAACCAGAGCTGCTTTTTCATCATCGCTCATTGCATCGATTTGATCCAATGTCAAAAGCTCTTTTTCTAGTACTTTTTGAACAACACGATCAACATTGATACCCGCTCCGTCATCACGAATTTCGACGATAATTTTATCACTCTGAGGATAGGCATTAAGGGTAATTTGACCCTCAGCGCTTTTCCCTTTTTGGATACGTATTTCAGGAAGTTCGATTCCATGATCAAGAGAATTTCGCATAATATGAATCATAGGATCGGCAAGCATCTCGATCATATTTTTATCGAGTTTCGTTTCTCCTCCATCCATCATTAATGTGACTTTTTTATTAAGGTTTTTCGAAATGTCCCGTACCAGTTTTGGGTAACGGTCAAAAACGTAAGAAATCGGGAGCATGCGCATCGACATAATCAAATCTTGGAGCTGTTCGGTGAGGCGGTTAATAAAGGTGTATTTTTCCATTATCGCCCGTTTTGTCCCCTCTGGAGTCATTGCATGTACGCCGTCTGCCAAATACGGTAAAGAGTTTTTAGCCACAAGAAGCTCACCCACTACATTCATCAAATTATCGATGGATTCCTGATCGACCTTCACGGTTTTACCAATAACCCCTTTTTTAGTTCCTGCGTTTTGAACGTCTGCTTCAATTTTTAAATCTTCGACAACAGCAGGTTTGATCACTACGGATGGCTTTTCTACTGCGGCAGTGATGATATTTACCGGGGCAGGAACGGTAATTTCTACCTCAGGAATCGTAAGTTCCAGGATACTCAAAATCTCTTCGTCTATCTCATTTAAACTTTCTGCTGGGGCATCAAAACAAACTTCTTCGCGAGACTCCAATCCTAACTCTTGACGCAACCATCTCATTACTTCATCAGATGAAGCATCTTGACTTGGAAGTGTTTCTAAATGCTCACTCAGAGCACTTATCATCGCCTTGACTCGCTCAAGAGCACTGTCATCCTCTACACACTCAAGAGTTTGAAGTTGCTGAGTAAGAATAGCTTGCAGCCGTTGAAGCGCAACCTCATCCAGCGGTTCTTTTACTATTACTGTCGGCTGAGAAGAAGCTTCATCCACACTCTGCGCACACGATTCACTACTATACTCATAGGTATGCCCCTGCGGCAATTTGGCAAAAAAGGATTTCAACTCTTTTAAATCACGATCAGCTATACAACCAATAACATCAAGCGCGCGATTGAGCTGTGCGCTTTGAATCGTATCTTTTCCAATAAGGGGTAAAGTATTGACGATGCGCTGAGAGATTTCGAGAGGATTGTTCGCATCGATTTGCACAGCACACTCATGGCTTAGCTCTTTGAGAACATCCAACGTATGTCCACGCTCTCCCTCATCTACTCCCAGTAATGTCACAATATCCAATGGCATAAATTCGAGCTCATCACTAAAGTTGAACAAGGCATCGCTAATCTCTTCATACGTAGCGTATACAAAAGCAACCATTGATAGTTTCAATAACAATCCATCCGGATCATCAAATCCGCTAAGTGCAGAAGTAGCCGCGCTGTTGCTCATGCACGAATGAACACCAAGCACTTTATCGGCAATAAGCGATAGCGTATAAACTGGATCATTTCCATACACCATGCACGATTCATCGATATCAAAAACGACAGCATACAGTTGCTCTCTCGAACACATCTCTTCATCAATATTCCCAAGAGCAAAGGGTATTTTTTGACCAAAAGAACGTAGAAATGGCATCGGAAGATTCACAATCCGATTAATATCTCTTACGCTTTTAAAAGGACATGTCCATACGTGCACTTCAATGGTTTTACCCATAAGTCCGCTAAGCTCATTTGCAATTTCGTCGATTCGTTCTTCATCCGCGCTAACAATATCCCCACTCTCTTCTGCCGCTTCAATGAGATTCACCACTTCATCAAATGCGTTATACAGGGATTCAACCATTCTCTCTTGAAAATCGAGTTTACCCGATCGAAGCATATCCAACAAATCTTCCGCGTGATGAGTGATTCGCTTAACGGCTTCAAATCCGACAATTCCAGAACCACCTTTGAGCGTATGAGCGGCACGAAAAACCGAGTTGAGCAGTTCAGGATCATCCCCGCCGATTTTGTCAATGTTTTGATCGATGAAAGCTAGATTTTCTCTGGCTTCAAGTAAAAATTGTTCGAGTAGCGCATCCATTGTGTGTCCCTTAGAGTGTGGCTTTGATCAATAACTGGAGATACCCTTTGAGGGCATCGGGCTTAATCGGTTTGGTCTCAAAAAGACTGGCCCCTACTTTGAATGCTTCGAGTTTATCAGTAGCAGCTTCTTGCGTTGTAATCATGATGACAGGTGTTAGCTTATGAGCAGGCTGCTTTCGCAGTTCACTCACAAAAGAGTATCCGTCCATTACTGGCATATTGACATCAACGAGGTAAAGGTCTACTTCATTATCCAACGTCTTTTCGAGCGCTTCCATCCCATTTTCGGCTTCAAGAAAATTCACCCCTAAGTCCCGCAAGATTGAGCCGTGATAACTTCGTACTGTTTTTGAATCATCGACTACCATAACTGTTGCCATCTCATATCTCCTAAAAAAACTCTATACCGTCATCATCTTGATGCTGTATTTTTCCGCCAAAAGCTGAATGCTTCTCCCGCGCCCGATCGAGCGCTGATGTTAACTTGTCGTGCATTTTTTCTAAATTTTCTGCTGCTAGTGAATCATCTTCACTAAATGCACGCGTAAAATACTGCAAATGTTTTTGCGCATTTTCGATCGCTTCGATGGTTGCCCCTAACTGCTGAGCAATGATGTCTTGATACTGCATCACCTCTAACGTTTCATCATCGAGAATCAAACCTTGTTTTTCGATAAAATGAACCACTTGAAGCTGGGCTTTCTGGGTCATTTCTATCGTCTCACGCTCTACGGATTTAATGTGTTCCAACAATCCATCCAGTGTGTGTAAAAACTGCATCACTTACGCCAAACGTAATACTCGTGCAATCGCTTGCTTGAGCTGTGCAGGATTAAAAGGTTTGACAATCCACCCTGTCAACCCCAGTGCTTTGCCTTGTTGCTTTAACTCATCACGGGTTTCAGTCGTGAGCATTAATACCGGGGTGCGTGCGGTTGCAGGGTGAGCACGAACCCCTTGCAAAAATTCAAATCCGTTCATTACCGGCATATTCATATCGGTAATAATCAAATCAGGAGTCATCCCCCCTTGTATTTCGCGAAGTGCATCCGGAGCATTCAAATATTGTTTAACCGTAATGGGCATACTGTCGGTCACCATCCGAGTGGAAGCAAGAGCGGTTTCACTGTCGTCTACAAATATAACTAATGGCATAATTTTTCCTTTTACTTTTGATAAATGAGTGTTGAGTCGATTTTTTTAGCCTTAAAGACAGAAGTAATACGACTCATATACTCTGCATGTCCTAACAATACATAACCACCGACGTTGACCATATCATAAAAAGTCATTACTACCTCTTTACGACTTGCATCATCAAAATAAATCAGCATGTTTCGTGAAAAGATAACATCAAATTTTCCCAATTGACGCATTTGCGTTTTATCAAAGATATTGGCTACTTTGAAATCAACCGTTCCAACTAAATCATCGATCAAATCAAATCCTAGTGTCCGTTTTTTAAAATACTTAGCCAATGCTCCAGCTGGAATTGCATGAATTGAACGCTCGCTGTATTTCCCTAATTTTGCTTTGGCAATAACCGTACTGTCAATATCGATTCCCACAACTTCAATATCTCTTTCTTCAATCAGGCGCGCTTCTTCAAGCAAATGCAAAATGACTGAATACGGTTCCTCTCCCGTCGAACATGGGGCACAAAGAATCCGAATCGGTGCTGTTCGAGATTTTACGGCATGAAGTTCTGGCAAAATACGATCAACTAAAACTTCAAACTGCTCTTTTTCCCGATAAAAATAGGTTTCGTTTACCGTCACTGCATTCATCAGTTCTTGAAACTCTGTCCCATCCTTATCTTCAAATCGCAAGGTATAAAAATACTTTCGAAACGAGTCTGCATTGATCACCTTTGCCCGAGCGTCGATGTATTTTGCTAATTTGTCAAAATGCTTATCGACTTCCAAAAAAATTCCCGTTTTGCGGTAAATGTAATCGGTCATTTTATGGAAGCTTTCGTCGTTTAAAAGATAGGCCATACTTTACCCCCGAATACTGCGGATAGCATTGTCAACCGCGAAATCAACATATGCATCGTTAAATCGCCCTTTGACGCTGTTCAAAAGCTCAATGTCGCGAACTTCTCCGATTTCTGCCATATAATCCACCGCCGTCATTGCTACATTAATATCCGTTTCATTCTCCAAAAGTTCGACAAGCATTTCACGAGATTCAGCAAAATTCACATCACCTAAAACATTGATGGCAAAAATACGTAAATCGCGATCATTCCCTATAAGAAATTTAACAATGTAATATTTGATTGCATCCCCATAACTTTGCAGTGTTGTAATCCCCAAATTACGAATATACGCATTACGAACTTTTAACAAATCCATAATTGCTTCGATCGGGGCACGCTTAGAATCCATCGCGGTGAGCAACGATGCGATATAGCTTGCCATATCTTTATGAATATGAGGGTCATCCACCAATAAATGAACCAGCTTTGCTCCACCGCCCTCAAAAGAGACAATTTTTTCTGCCGCATACGCTTGAGATTCAAAATTTCCCTCATTGGAATGATAATAGGCCATTGCTTCCGGGAGTGTCTGTAATGGAGGGAATTCCTCAATTATAGGTGCTGTATGTTTTTTTATTAATGCCATATAATCTCCTTTAATGTAATGTTTGCAGTGCGCGTACTATTTTTGGAAACGGTAACTGTTGGGACACGCCACCACGATCAAATGCCTCTTTTGGCATACCATACACCGTTGCTGTCTCTTCCGATTCTCCGATAGTAAATCCACCTGCATTTTTGATTTTCACCATCCCGCTGGCTCCATCATCCCCAATACCTGTCAACAAAACAGCCGTAATTTGATCGCCTGAAAAGATCTTAGCCGCACTCTCAAACATCTCATCCACACTGGGTTGAAAAAAACGGTTGTTTTTATTTTTCTCTTCCCGTATTACAAATTTTCCCGTTACTTTTTTCGCAAAATGCATGTGCACGCCACCGCGCGCCAAATAAATCACTCCGCTTGAAAGCTCCATATGATCTTTACACTCGATAACCGGTAACGTGCTGACTTTATCTAATCGAGTCGCAAAAGCTGCCGTAAATTGCTCCGGCATGTGCTGAACGATGCACGCCGCGTAGGGAAATCCTCTTGGCAGCGCTTTGCATATCTGCTCAATGAGTCCAGGACCTCCGGTAGAAGCACCTATTAATAACACTTTTGATACCTCTACAAAAGCAGGAGTTTGCACCCCACTGCTTTCACGACGAACAGGAGCTCGCTCTCGTTGTACAGGCCGTCTGACGATCGTCTTTAACCGACGAGGCGGAATACGGCTAAGAGACGTTACTTTTGCAAGAATGTCTTCTCGATTTTCCGATTTTCCCACATTCATGGTTCCAGGTTTGGCAATATAATCAACCGCACCCGCATCCAATGCCTCCATCGTAATGCCAGCACTCTCAGTGGTGAGAGAGCTGATCATCAAAATAGGAGTAGGTCGCGTCTCCATAATACGTTTTACTGCGGTGAGACCATCCATCACAGGCATATTTATATCCATGGTGATCACATCGTATTGAGTTTCTATCGCTTTTTGTACCGCTTCCTGCCCGTTGCGTGCAGTTTCAATTTCAAAATCCAATGTCCCTATAATCTCACTAAGCTGCTTACGAACCAAAGCGGAATCATCGGCTATCAATACTTTTTTCACGATTTATCCCCTCGCAAGAGTTGAGATACATTAGGATTAAATAACATCACCAACCGTTCTCCTTCATTTAAATGAAGAACATGCGAAAATATTCCCTCTTCCCCATCATCTTTGCGCATCAAATCATGAGGTATTGCCATAACATCACTCACGTAGTTCACAAAAAAACCAATCCGAGAACCTTGTGCATGACAAATAATAATCTTTTGATCCTCTCGATGTGATGGTTCAATGCCTAACCGCTTGTGCAATGAGCCAATCGTAACAATCTGCCCGCGTATGTTGATAATCCCATCAATCATCTCATGAGAATCTGCGACGGGAGTCACGGGTGTCATATCAATAATCTCAGCTACTTCTTCGATCTCAAACGCATATTCTTCACTTCCAAGCTGAAAAATCACAACTTCTATCGATGCTTCTTGCGTCGTATCGGTAAGTATCGCTTCACTGTTTACAATAATCTCATCATTACGAGACATAATCGACTCGATGAGTTCCTCGCCAATGAGAGAAATGAGATGGTCTTCAAATTGAATAACCCCTGCTATTTGGTTGCTGTTGTCACCACTGATATCAATGTCTGACTGAGAAAATTCATGAATATCAACAATCTCATCAATCACAAGTCCCAATGTTCTACCCTGACGCTGAACAATCATAATTCTATTTTTATCCCCAAGAATGGGTTGATAATGGAAATACAAGCGTAAATCAGCCACAACGATGAGCTCTTCACGCAGCGACATCATCCCTTGTATCTCTGGATTAGCTCCTGCAATGGTTGTGATAGCAACATCTGCATTTAAAATCTCTCGAAGATTATCAATCAGCAATGCGTATTGCACCCCTCCCATCTTAAATACAAGATAACGCTCATGCTCATTGGACAGCATAGCATGCTTAATGGCTATTGTTTTGTCACTGACATTACGAGGATTAACCGAAACTTTTTGAACTCGCTTCATAGCATGGTCTAAATCAATGACTTGAATCAATTCATCCTCGTGATGAAGGATCGCTGCAATTATCTCTTTATTCGTTTCCAGATACTCAATTTTTTTAGGGTCAACCGTAACGGAAACACTAACCTCATCGACAAGTAAACACAAGGCACTCCAAGGAGCATTCAGCGTAATAACACGATTTTTAGGCTCAATTCCAGGACAGGATGGAAACCCCAAAAGAAGATTGATATCAATGGCCGTAGCAATGTTGCCGCCCAACGCACACAACCCTCGAACCTCGTCAGGGCTAAGCGCCAAAGGGGTAATATCAGGAACACGAAGAATTTGACCAATAAAAGAGGTGGGAATACCAAAAGCAATCTCACCATGTCTGAATATCAAAACTTCTTCGAATAACATGAAACTTATCCTTGTTGAAGTTCATCTGCCATAACAGCCAACTCTTCAACCCCCTCAGAGATGTGACTCACTGTTTCGATAATCAATTCGCTGGCTTTTCGTGATTCTTGTGCATTACGCGCTGAGAGTTCAACCGCTTTTTGAATTTCACTGATTCCTATGAGTCCTTGATTAAGCCCTTCGATATTTTGATCATTAATGGATTTTAGTCCCGTAAAACGATCCAACAAATCAATCAGCATCGTTGTGATCTTATCAATCTCATGAATCAATGCCGTAATTTGCTCTTTTTCACCTTCTTGATTTACAAGAAGTTTTAACCACTCCGTGCGTACGGTATCGATTTCAGCGTTCATTGATTCGATTGTATCGTTGATTTTTTCCGTATTGGATTCAGAATCTTTGGCAAGATTACGGATATCGGCACTAACGACTGCAAATCCTTTTCCAAAGTCTCCTGCCCGTGCCGCTTCAATAGAACCACTGATAGCGAGCATGTTGAGTTGAATGATACTGTTGCTGATACTTCCTACTGTTTTATCAACGTTACGAGTCTCTTTTACGATGACATCAAGCTCACTGCTTGCGCTTCCACCCTCATTCATAGAAGCAGTGAAATCATTGCTAATACCGATCATTTGCCCTTTTACATCTGCGAACGATACTTTCAGTAAATCAAAATTTCGACGTGCGATTTCGATAAGTTTAGAAATATCTCTTGATGCACTGACACCACTTTCAAATAACTCTTTATTCGCAATGGCACTTTGATTAGTAGATTGAGATGCTGCTTCGATTTGGTTAAGTCCTGAAGTTACTTCTTTAAGAGAATTTTGAATGTCTTCCATCGATGAGCTGATTGCATCTGCAGATGCTGCAATCTCCTCTGCTGATTTCATCGTATCCGTTGAGTATTTGAGTTCTTCGGAAAGATTGTTAAGTTCTTTGATGTCTTCTTCAGTCTGAACAAGTGAATTACTTTGCATTTCGATGCTGTTAAGGGTTTTTTCGACTGAACGCGCGATTTCACTTGAAGCATCAGCGATGTCTTTAGAACCGTCATTAATGAGAGTAATCGAGTGGCTTAGGCTTTGGGTATAACCGCTCATGCTGCGTGCCGCTTCGACGGAATAGACGGCGATTTTCGTAAGTTCTTCCATTTTGAAGCTCAACGCACTGCCACGTCCGCCGGTTTGTTCGATAATATTAGTCGTCGTATTGATGCTTTTGATGATTCCATCAATGCTTTCTTGAATTTTATTCACAAGACGTGAGATAAAATCAGCATTTTTTTCGGATTCTCCTGCAAGTGCACGAGTCTCATCCGCAACCACCGCAAACCCTTTACCATGCTCTTTGGCACGACTGGCTTCGATAGCGGCATTGAGGGCTAACAGATTAGTTTGATCAGCAATTTTTGCAATAAACCCAACCGCTTCACCGATATTTTCAGAGGATAATTTCAGCTCTTCAGATTTTTTAGAAGAGGTTTTAGCAACATTGACCGCTTTTGCCATTCGCTCCACAGAAGTATTAATCGTCCCCACCGAACTCATAATGTTTTCACCCGCCGCCAATGTTGAACTGATGACGGTATCAATACTGCTCGTCATGCGCCCGATATTGGAACTGATAGAGCGAACATTTTTAAGTGCTTGCTCACTTGCGCCACTGTTTTCTTCTGCCGCTGTTGCGATTTGCTCCATGGAACTTTTGAGTTGTTCGATAGCACTAACGCTCTCTTGTGCATTGTCCAAAATCGTAGTAGCGACGCCTGCAATACTCTCAGAAATCTGCTGTTGTTTTGCCAATGTACGCTGACGTCGTTTGTCAGGTCCTACACTGCCACCTGCAGCCACTGGTGAACTCTCTGATCGTCTTATTAATGCCATAATGTCTCCTTATTTAATTATTCAGACACCAATCGGAATATAATCCCGATTGGCTACCTTAACACTGAGTTCACTTCGGCTAGTGATCCAGCGTACGCGTGTGTATTTTGTTAGTCTAATGTCGCGTAAAGCGCTTCTGCTTTTTTAATGTCGTCACGTGAAGGTTTAATACGGATAGAAACATATTTAACACTTCCATTTTTATCCGTTGAACGCAAAACGGTAGCATATACCCAGTAAAAGCCTCCACCTTTGCGAGCATTTTTAACAAATCCAGTCCAAAAACCTTTGGCTTGAACATCATCCCACAATGATTTGAATGCGGCGCGAGGCATGTCAGAATGACGGACAACGTTATGAGCTTGCCCAACCAGGTCTGCTGCTTTCCATCCTGCAACTTTTGCAAATGAATCACTCACATACGTGATAATTCCTTTTTCATCGGTTTCTGACAATAAATACAAATCGTCGTACAGCACCTCACCGTCATCTAAAAATGTTAGCCCTTCGATCTTGGCCATATCATCCGTTTTTGCCATTACTTAACTCCTCCATCGCGAACCTTAATGGTGCATAGCTTAACGTTAGATTTCTAAATATTAACTGAAAAAAAAGCGAAGAGTTAGATAGTTTTTTATTATTTAAAATCGATTTTAATCATCCAAGGGTGCGGGGAGAGGTTCATAAAAATAATACCCCTGAGATGCATCAATACCAAGCTCCCGTACGGCCTTATAAATTGCTTCATCTGCAACAAATTCTGCGATAGTAGCAAGCCCTATTTCGTGGGCAAACTCACAAATATGACGCACGATAATTTGAGCATTTTTATCATAAGGGAGGTTTTTTATGAGGGAACCATCGATTTTTAGCGTATCAATATTAAGACGAAGAAGGTGCTCAAAATTGGAGTACCCTGAACCAAAATCATCAATAGCAAAGGAACATCCAATCGCTTTAAATCGTTCAATAAAAGTGCTGACTTGAGTATAATTAATAATTCCTTCACTCTCCAATATCTCAAAAATAATACGATCCCCAATCTTATACCGTTCCAACTGCTCTTCAATATAATCGGCCAATTCAGCGTTGAGTAGATCTTCAGTTGAAAGGTTAATACTCACAGGGATACAGCATGTTTCAAAACGCTCTACCACCTTATCAATCATTGCTTTTGTTAATCTGGGATAAAGACGAATTTTTTTTGAAATATCTAAAAAATAATAAGGAGAAATCACCGTTCCATCGCGCTTAATCAGACGGATCAACGCTTCATATTTGATGATTTTATGACTTTTATTGTCCACTATGGGTTGAAAATAAGGGACGATGCGCTCCCCTTCAAGCGCTTCTTTGATCTCTTTATACCACTCGATGTTATTGGCCTGCTCTTTTCGCTCTCCCAAAAGTGGCGTATATACCGATAATTTTGTTCGATCTATCTTTGCTTGCTTTAGTGCTCGAGTCGCATTTTCAATCAATTTTTCGGATTTTGGATCAAATCCAACACTGATGCTAAGAACCACTTCGATCCCCTCAATCACAAAAGAAGCCTCTTCTGTTTTGTCGATTAGATATTCTAAAAAACAGAGGTTGTCCTCTGTATTGGAGTGCTCATCAAAAACCAACGCATATTCATCACTGCCTATGTTATAGAGAAGAACCCCTTTTGTTTTGTCAATTTTTTTTCTCAGCCACTGCCCATATCCTGCTAAAACCTGATCCCCAATCGCAACCCCGTACACATCATTAATATCGCTAAAACGGTCAATGTTGAGAATAGCCAAAGCCGAGACATGATGCGATGAGAGATACTCGATCAATGACACACGATTAGGGAGACCGCTCACGCTGTCAAATCCTAGATGATGGGTAAGTTCACTGCGCTGCGTGTGTGAATAGAGGGCAAAACTAATATCACTCGCCAGCTCCTGAAGCATCTCTATTTCTTGTTGCGAAAATCCTTCATTGTGTTTTGAATACAGAGTCAAGACACCAAAGGGGCTGTCATTGTTTTGAGTTATTAGGGGTAACGCGATAATAGAGCCATATCCTCTCTCTTTAGCGATAAAACTCCACGTGGCCAGTGACACATTTGATTGAAGATGATCCAAAATCACCATAGTATTATCACTATACGCCGATATACTGGGAGCAAAAGACACGGGATCATCAAGAGGAATCGTCATGCTGTGATATAAGACACCCAATGAATCATCAGAACATCCTCTAACGATCAAGTCTTTGTCTATTTTTACAGCTATCCAGCACAATCCATACCCGCTATGCTTACTTAATCTTGCACAGCACTCCTGAATTGATTCATCACTGTTTTTCATCAAGAGCAAATTTTGATTAATATCCAAAATTGTGCGTAAAATTTCATCGAGATTATGGGAAATATCGAGCGCTTCATGCAGTTCTTTAGACTGACGTTCCATATTTTTGAACATCATAATGAGCAATCCTCCAATGCCCCCCGTAATTCCCAAAAAAAATTCGACCATATACCACTGATAATAGGCGCTGAACATCCCTAACATGAGCAAAATAAAAATGCCCGTAAAAAGGATAATAAAGCGACGTATGGTCATAATGCTACCTTACTTTTAGTGGTCTATATGATTCTCATACGATGATTATTGTAACCAAAAAACAGTATTATTTTGATCAAAAAAAGTGTTTTACTATGAAATTTTTACTTTTATTCTGTTTTGCCGCCTATTCCCTCCTTGCTTATGAGGTAGGAAATGGCAAGTCACTGCTTCTCTTGCTAAATTCTTCCAAAGGGACAGTCAGCTTCAATGAGCTCAATATGACGGTATTGCCTCATCCATTGAATGCCCAAAAGGGATTTGTCATTCTCCCCATCGATTATTACACACTGCCATCCGAAATCGAGGGACAATGGAATACCCCCGATGGCAATCTCACTCTGGCCGTAGAGATTTCCAAAGCTCCTTATCCAACCGAAATACTTGTTGTCGAAAGCGCAAAAGTGTCTCCACCCCCTGAAGCATTAGAAAGAATTGCTCAAGAGAAAGCTGAGGCCGAAAAAATCTATGCTGCCTATAACCCGATACGTTATTGGAACAAACCGTTTATCCGCCCTATAGAGTCTATAATCACGAGTGAATATGGTTCTGCTCGTACCTATAACGGTGTTTTAAAGAGTTATCACGGAGGAGTTGATTTCAGAGCCAAAACACCCTTGCCGATACTTGCATCCAATGATGGTGTCGTCGTTCTCGCAAAAGACCGCTATTACGCAGGAGGAACGGTTATCATTGATCACGGTGAAGGTATTTATACGTGCTATTTTCATTTTAGTCAACTGGATGTAAAAGTGGGAGATAAAGTGACGCAAGGACAAAGCATCGGATTAAGTGGAGCAACCGGACGTATTACCGGACCCCATCTTCATTTTGGAGTGATGGTGCATGGGGTTCAAAGTGACCCCCTCCATTTTATGACACAAATCGAAACACTTTTTAAACTATAAAGTATAAATGATTTGTTTTCTCATTTCTTTCTGCTAGAATAAGTGAACTTAAATAAAATAAAATAAAAAATAGTAGGTCTCTATAATGAATAAAAGACACACCCTCCTCTTATTTTTGGGGACCTTGCTCCTCCCTTCTTTCCTCTTTGGCAAACCGTTGGAAGATATTACCCTTCAGCTTCGATGGCTTCATCAATTTCAATTTGCCGGATATTATATGGCAAAAGAAAAAGGATATTATCGTGATGCCGGATTAAATGTCACGATTCTAGAAGCCAACAACAAACATCCTCATCCTGTTGAAGAAGTCGTTGAAGGACGCGCGCAATATGGAATTGGCAATTCCGGGCTTATTAATGAACGACTCAATGGCAAACCTGTTGTCGTATTAGCAGCACTCTTTCAAACTTCCCCCAATGTCTGGATTTTACGCAAAGACTCTCACATAGCCAGTATTGTTGATATGGTAAATAAACGACTGATGATGACCAAAAATATCGAAAATGCCGAACTTGTTGCCCTCTTTTATAATGAAGGAGTTAATATTGATAAGCTCAATATTATAGAAAGTACTTTCAACATCAACGATTTGATTTCAGGAAAAGTAGACGCATTCAACGGCTACTCGACCAATGAACCCTATATCCTCAAACAGCAAGGAATCGACTATATCACTATCGATCCACGTAAATACGGGGTTGATTTTTATAGTGACTGTCTATTTACCAGCGATAATGAGCTCTCACAGTATCCTCAACGGGTTAAAGCATTTCGTGATGCAAGCTTACGCGGATGGACTTATGCACTCGCTCATCCGGAAGAGACTATCAATGTGATTCTAGCCGACTATTCAAAACTCAAAACACGAGATCATCTACGTTTTGAAGCAACTGAAATTCACAAACTAATGGTACCAGAACTCATCGAAGTTGGTCACATGAATCCTGCACGCTGGAGCTATATCGCTCAGACTTATTACAAACTAGGATTTATTCCCACCGCACATATTCCAAACGGGTTTATATACAATCCAAATCCACCTAAAGATTACACATGGCTTTATTATGCCCTTGCCATTTCGTTAGTTTTACTCACACTTATTGGATCCGTTACCGCCTATATCTATAGGCTCAATCGTAAGATTAAAGAACAAGCGATTCGTGATCCGCTCACGGGTCTTTATAACCGCCGCTATCTTGCTGAAACACTGCCACGAGAAATAGCACGAGCACAACGTGAAATGACACCTCTTTCTCTTGTAATCATTGACTTAGATCACTTCAAAGACGTTAATGACACCTATGGACATGCCGCAGGAGATACGGTACTTCAAAACATTGCAACCTGTCTGATAGGTTCCATTCGACAAAATGATTTTGTTTGCCGTTACGGAGGAGAAGAGTTCATTATCGCTATGTCAGGCATTTCCATGGATAAAGCATACGCACGGATGGAAGCATGTCGAAAAGAGATTCAAAATATGATCACAACCTACAATAATAATACTATTTCTATCACTATTTCAGCTGGAATTTCTATGTTTAACACCCATGGAAAAATTGAGGATGAACTTTTAAAAGCTGCTGATGATGCCCTCTATAAAAGCAAAACAAATGGCCGAAATCAGATTACTCTCGCCCAAACAAAAGAACGTGAATGAAACTTTTCTTTTTATCCACTCTTCTCGCATCACAACTGTTAGCATTCTCTACGACCAATGTTCAATATCTGTACGGTAATTTCGAGGGTCCCACATTCCTCGATACCCAAACAGGGGCAAAACAAACACTAACAGCTGAGCACTTTCGAACATGGGATTATGGTGATTTGTACCTGTTTGTCGATTATGCGTATGCAAGAAAAGGCTTACAGTTTAGCAATCTAAAAAACGATCTTTATGGTGAGCTCTCACCTCGCGTGAGCCTCAATAAAATAACAAATACTCCAACTTCCGATGGTATTGTCAAAGAGTGGTATGGAGCCTATCAGCATAATCGAGGTGATGAATACCGAGCCAATCTCTACGGGATAGGAAGCGATCTAAATATTCCAAAATTTACAGTATTTGGACTCAATGTGTATCGAAAAATTCAAAATATCGGGGACAATACGTATCAACTCTCGGTAAACTACTCCCTGCCTTTAAATGATCGATGGCATTTCGAAGGATTTACCGACTGGACAACAATCGATTTTTTAACCCAAAACCAGTTGTTATTTGATTTGGCACCTTCGATAGGTATAACTATGGGGAAATTAGAAGTGGGAACGGAGTGGCATTATTATCACGAAAACACTTCCCACCAAGACAACGACGTCTTTCAAGCGATGGTGAAATACACATGGTAAATTAATCTTTTTTCATCACCGCCCAAACAAAACCGCCTAACCCAATAGCTACTACAATCACTAAAAATCCAACTTGAAACCAATCCATCATACTCATGATACAACCTCACTTAATTCTTTTTCTTTGAGTTGCCCGCACGCGGCGCTAATATCCAACCCCTTGGAATCACGAATCGTACACAGGACCCCATGTGCGTCCAAATAATCTCTAAATTTCACCATATCTGCACGGGTTGGGCGTTCATAATCACTCCCCGGATAAGGGTTAAAAAAGATCAGATTGACTTTCGCTTTGATTCCGTGTAACAACTTAACGAGTTTTTTCGCCGACACCAAGTCATCATTTTTATTTTTAATAACAAGATACTCAAACATCACCCGCTTACGAGTATCGATAGGGAATCGTTTAACTGCATCGATAATCGAAGCAATGTTGTATGCTTTATTCATGGGAATCAGTTCACTTCGCAATTCATCATCAACCGCATGAAGTGAAATCGCGATATGAACGCCTAAATCCATCTCACCCAGCTTATCGATTTTACTGCTTAAGCCGCTCGTCGAAACCGTTTGGCGTTTACCCGAAATACTTAATCCATCTTCATCTTTAAAAATCGTGATGGCTTTCGCCAAATTTTCTAAATTATCGAGCGGTTCACCCATCCCCATATAAACGATATTAAGCCGTTTACTGGCGGCCAAACCATTATCGGCTTTCACTGCAAGCACTTGTGCCACGATTTCACCCGCGCTCAAATCTCTCGTAAAACCGCCCTTCGCCGTCAGACAAAAGCTGCATCCTACTTTGCACCCTACCTGCGTTGAAACACAGACGGTGTAGCGAGCTTCATTTTCGATATTTCCCTCTTCGTCGATGGACTCATCTTTCATCTTCAGCCACACCGTTTCGATCGTTTTTCCATCCGAAAGCTCAAAAAGATACTTGATTGTCCCATCCGAAGAACACTCTTTTCGGGCGATCTTGAGAGGCATGATTTCATACTCAGATGCTAACTCTTCGCGCATCGCTTTAGGGAGATTTGCCATCGTTTCAAAACTTGTCGCATACTGGTGATAAATCCATCCCCAAATCTGTTTGGCACGAAACGAGGGTTTCACCATAGCGGTCAGCTCTGCTTTAGTAAAATCAAGAAGTGACAATTTAGCCATGTATTAATCCTTTTGATTTTAGATGGTCACTCAAAAGCACTTTAGCAAACCCGTGATTGGCGATAAAATCACGATGAGCATTGGTATCACAATAGTTAGTTATACAAAAAACGCCCCCCGCAGGAATCCCAAAAACTTGCGCAACACGCATAACAGCAAAAAACTCCATGTTTTCAATTCCAATACCCAATGCACGAAACTGTTCCATAGAACGCTCACTTGTCGTAATGTAGTTCGAAGAGTTCACCATAACATCTTTGATGCTTTCAGTTTGTGCTGAAATCACATTGTCAATAGGTGTATAAGCATTTTTATCTAAAAATCCTAACTCGATGTTAGCGCACGTTTTAGACTCTATTACGTCGTGAATTTTGTGTTCACCATAACTTCCAGCACTCCCGACAAACAATAAAAATTCTGGCTTTTGTGTTAAGCAAATACGGGTTAGACTCATAGCACTGTCGATCAATCCTACTCCGATGGGGGTCGCAAAATCAAACGTCTCGTTATTACCGGCACATAGTATCATAAGCGTACCGGAATCCCATTCGCACTAAGATAGCGTTTCAAGTCCATAATATCAATCTCGCGATAGTGAAAAATACTTGCTGCCAATGCTGCATCCGCTCCATGATCAAATGCTTCTTTGATGTGCTCCATCGTTCCCGCTCCGCCACTGGCGATCACTGGAACATTCACCGCACGACTAATTTGTTCTGTTATTGAAAGATCAAATCCAGCTTTCGTACCATCCGCATCCATCGAAGTAAGAAGTATCTCTCCTGCTCCGCGATTGACCACTTCTTTCGCCCACTCTAATGCATTAATTCCCGTGTCAACTCGTCCGCCATTGAGATAAACATTCCACTGCTGACCTGTGCGTTTCACATCGATAGCGACAACGATGCACTGAGAGCCAAACCGCTTCGCCCCCTCATCGATAAATTCCGGACGCTTGATTGCAGCAGAATTAATACTTACCTTGTCACATCCGACATTTAAAAGACGATAAATATCATTGAGTTCCCGTATCCCGCCACCGACGGTAAGGGGAATAAAAACTTCACGCGCTACTTGCTCAACAATATGAACGATGGTGTCACGCTCTTCGTGCGATGCCGTAATGTCCAAAAACGTCAGTTCATCGGCACCTTCGTCGTTGTAGCGTTTCGCCACTTCGACAGGATCACCCGCATCTTTGAGCCCAACGAAATTAACACCCTTAACAACACGACCGTCTTTGACATCCAAACAAGGAATGATCCGCTTTGCAAAATATTCCATCGTTAATCTCCCCTGTATAATTGCCGCAATTATATTCCAGCGTCACTTAACCCCCCATTACCAAATGTAACGATAAGAAAAATTTATCTTTTATCTAAAGCCGTAATTAACACTTTATTTGCTATAATCGAAACAATGCAAAATCGTTCCGCTATCGCCAAAAAGAGATTTGGTCAAAATTTTTTACGTGATCAAGCTGTTTTAGCGCAAATCATCCAATCGATACCCAATACATCCCATCGTATTGTGGAAATTGGGCCTGGATTAGGTGATTTAACTAACTATTTAGTTGATGTCAAAAGTGTTACTGCTTTTGAGGTTGATACCGACTTGTGCAAGCATTTACAGCACCATTTTGCCGATGCCATCGCTACCGATCGTTTAACCCTCCATTGTGGAGATGTGTTAGAACATTGGAAGAGTGAGCTTCTGGATGAACCGTATGATTTAGTGGCAAATCTGCCCTACTATATTGCGACCAATATCATCCTCAAAGCCCTCGCCGATCCGGCGTGTAAAAATTTGCTTGTCATGATACAGCGTGAAGTAGCAGAAAAATTTTCTGCTGCACCCAATGAGAGAGCTTTTGGAGCCCTCAGCGTAATAACACAGAGCGTGGCGGACGTAGAAATCGTTCTTCATGTTCCGCCTACTGCGTTTGAACCTGCTCCAAAAGTCGATTCTGCCGTACTGCTCATTTCAAAACGTGCGAATCGAAATGATGAAGGGTTTGAAGACTTTTTACGTGTTGCCTTTACACAGCCACGCAAAACCCTCCACAAAAATCTCACTGCATGCTATGATGGTGATTCTTTGATTGAAGCGTTTAAAACGCTTGAATTAGAGCGTACTATCCGACCTCATCAGCTCTGCACCTCTGACTTTCACCGGCTATACGCCCTTTTAAAATAACTCTTTCAAGAGTTCAAAAACCGCGTAAGCACTATCGTATAAATAGAACTAAAATAATATTATAATAAAGGATATTCCTATGGCTGATGAAACCACAGAAACAGGTGCTCAACCTCAAACTGAGAACCGCGAACGACGACCGAACAATAACCGTCGACCATTTCGCCCACGTAATGACACCCCTAGAATTGAGGGTGAAAATGCTGGCGAACGCCCAGAGGGTGAAAATCGCCCTCCGCGTATCGACAACCGTCCTCCACGCACTGATAATCGCCCACCTCGTACGGACAACCGTCCTCCTCGTACCGATAATCGCCCACCTCGCATGGACAACCGTCCTCCTCGAGAAGACAACAGAGCACCTCGCACTGAAGAGACTGGAAATGCTACTAATTTAGCACCTGAAAGTGAAAATCGTCCATCACGTGATCGTGGTGGACGTGGAGGTCGTCGTGGCTCTCCTGCAACCCCTATCGATACTAACCTACGTGATTTTGTCATGCAAAATCAAGAAGCACACAAAAATCGTCTTAATCCTCATTTCAAACTCAATCTTGAGAACAATGAAAAAGTACGTATTACTCCATTGGGCGGCTTGGGTGAAATCGGCGGAAATATCACTGTTATCGAAACCGAACACGAAGCGATCATCATCGACATCGGAATGAGTTTCCCAAGCGAAGATATGCACGGTGTTGATATTTTGGTTCCAGACTTCACTTACTTACGCGAAATTCGTAAAAAAATCGTAGCCGTCATCATTACTCACGCTCACGAAGACCACATCGGAGCCGTACCGTACTTTTTCAAAGAGATGCAATTCCCGATTTATGGAACACCGCTTCCTCTTGCAATGATCGGCAATAAATTTGACGAACATCACATGCGTGAATACCGTCGTTATTTCAACCCGATTGTTAAACGTCAAGTGTACAAAATCGGAAATGAGTTTGAGATCGAATGGATGCACATGACGCACTCCATCATCGATTCATCTTCGTTGGCAATCACAACCAAAGCAGGGACGATTATCCATACCGGTGACTTTAAAATCGACTTCACACCGATCGATGGATACACAGCGGACATTCACCGTTTGGCCCATTATGGCGAAAAAGGTGTTTTGTGTCTCCTAAGTGACTCGACTAACTCTTATAACAAAGAGTGGACGCCTAGTGAGCTTACTGTAGCAAGCGGATTTGATCGTATTTTCTCAAAAGCAGAAGGTCGCATCATTATGTCAACCTTTAGCTCGAATATTCACCGTGTGTATCAAGCAATCCAGTACGGGTTGAAATACAATCGTAAAGTATGTGTTATCGGAAGATCGATGGAACGAAATCTCGAAGTGTGTATGCAGTATGACTACATCAAGCTTCCTAAAAATATTTTCATTGATGCCGAAGAAGCCAACCGTATGAGTGACAAAGACGTTCTCATCGTAACTACAGGAAGCCAAGGAGAGCCAAGCTCTGCCTTGTACCGAATGTCTATCGGTGAACATCGCCATATCAAGATCAAACCAACCGACTTGATCGTCCTTTCAGCTCGTGCTATTCCAGGTAACGAAGGATCTATATCAGGGATGCTCAATTATCTGCAACGTGCAGGCGCTAAAGTTGCAAATGACCGTGATATTCACGTATCGGGTCATGGAAGTATGGAAGAGCAAAAGCTCATGCTTCGCCTCACCAATCCTAAATATTTTCTCCCAGTACACGGTGAGTACAATCACATCATGAAGCACCGCGATACCGCGATTGCATGCGGAGTTCCTGAGCGTAATATTTTGCTTATGAGCGACGGCGACAGTATCGAAGTTAGCAGTAAAATGATGCGTAAAGCTAAAACAGTTAAAACCGGTAAGACGTACATCGACAACCAAAATAACCACCAAATCGAAGATGATATCGTTATCGATCGTCAAAAAATGGCAAGTGAAGGGATGGTGGTTCTCGTTGCACAAGTAGGAGCTGCTGATTCACGTCTTCTCTCCAAACCACTCGTTACCAGCTTCGGATTGGTCGCCGATCGTAACGACAAAGCATTTGCAAGTGAGATGGAAGATGTTCTTGAACATTTCCTCATCAACCTCAAGCACGGCCTGATCGAAAATCCAAAAGCACTGGAAAATGACTTACGCCAAGTAGTACGTAAACATATCTACCGCAAAATGAAAAAATACCCTCTTATCGTTCCTCACGTATTCGTGATGTAATGCACTTTTTCTTTTCTTTCCCGCAAAGAAAAGAAACAAAAGAAGCTCATCCCTCTCATAATTCGCTCAACCTATTTTGGCAATAATGCCCAAAAGGTTGGCTTTGGGATATTCGAGGGACATTATTAAATGCTTTTTTGCTATACTCTTTCAAATTTACTTCTTAAAGATTATCCTATGCAAGTAACCTTACATCATCACACTCCCCTTGTTATCTGTTCCGATGCTATACGTACCTGTTGGCAAAGTTTTGACAAAAGCGATAATGGCGGAGAAGTCGACCGTGCCCTTATTGATCGCGTCGGAAATAAGTTTAAACACGCCTCAACGCTTGAGCATATCGTCTACAACTTCTACATAGCAGGAATCAGTCGTGCACTCCTTCAAGAGCTTGCACGCCACCGTATGGCGAGTCTATCCGTTAAAAGCACTCGCTACACGCTCAAAGAGCTCAAAGAAGAGCCCTCATTTGCTATTGACAATAAAGATCGTGCCGAAAAATATCTTGTAATGACTGGCGTTGATATGGTTGATGAAATGAGCATTCGCGCCCTTGAAAACCTCCGTATTGTATTGGTAGAGGGAATAAGTAATGATCGAGCAAAATACTGCCTACCAGAAAGCTACAAAACAGAGCTAACGTGGACCATCAATGCAAGAAGCTTACAAAACTTCATCTCTTTGCGAAGTGATAAAGCCGCATTGTGGGAAATTCGTGATTTGGCAAACATGGTGTATGCTACACTGCCAGAAGAGCACCAATATTTATTCGAAAATTCATTAAAGGAACAACATTCATGAAAAAAACACTATTAACCATTACCCTATTTTCTCTACTCGCTATTAGCAACACAGGGTGTGCACAAAAGCAACTTGGTATCAATGGGATGATTTGTCCGGAAGGTCACAGTGAAGAGCGAATAAAAGCAGATTTTAGTACATGCAGATACTATAATCTTGATGATGCTGCAAAAGCAACTGCTACGCCTATATCAACAGAATGTAAAGAGTGCTTGGAGAAAAAGGGTTATAAACTAGAGAAGTAACCGCCATGCCCGCATAAGCGGGCATTCAGCTAGATTCCCGTTTTCACGGGAATGACGAGGATATACTTACAGTGCTGCTTTGGAAAGAGCGGTCAGAGCAGTAAATGCTGCTGCGTCGTTCATTGCCATATCAGCTAGAATTTTGCGATCAAGTTCGATGTTACCACGTTTAAGACCGTTCATGAAAACTGAGTAGCTCATACCGTTCAAGCGACATGCCGCATTGATACGAATAATCCACAATTTACGAAATTCACGTTTTTTCTGTTTACGATCGCGGAACGCGTAGTACATACTACGTTCAAGTTGCTCTTTCGCTTTACGGAAGTGCTTATGTCTTCCGCTATAGAAACCACGTGCAAGTTTCAAGACTTTCTTATGACGTCGGCGTCTTACAACACCTGTTTTTACTCTTGGCATATTTTTCCTTTCTTTACCCGATTCATTTTAAAATTTAATGAATAGGTGCCGCTTAGCGGACTTGCCCAGTATTTACTGGAGAATTAAACAATCGAGGCTAATTAGCGTACGATCATCTTTTTGATGTTTTTCGCATCGACAGCAGCAACAATTTTAGATGTTTTCTGCCCACGACGAGTCCCTGCATCTTGTTTGGTCAAAATGTGACTGCGAAATGCTGTCCCACGTTTGAGAGTGCCGTTTTTCTTCACTTTGAAGCGTTTTACCGCCCCTTTGACTGATTTCATTTTTGGCATCGACTTGATCCTTTTGCAAAAATTCTCTGAATGAGACGCGGATTATACCATAAAAATGCTTTTACGAATATTTTATCGCTGTAAGGGTGACGAAGAACGATAAGAGAGTTTTAAATCTGCCTCATAAGAGGCAAGCTTTAGTGCCATAGCGGCAAGCGCAGCCAAAGGGATGAATTCCTTTGGCGTTCAAAAAATGGCTTATTTTTTATCGTCTTTTTTCGGATGGACCATCATGTTACAATAACGGCCTTCCATAGCAGGAGTTTTGTACATCAATCCAATGTCTTCAACCATTGGCCAAACGCGATTTAAAACAGCAACAGCAGCTTCTGGATGTGCCATTTCACGTCCGCGTAAGAATACACGAAAATGGACATGCTTACCTTCTTCGAGAAATTCACGCGCATGTTTCACTTTGTAACTCACATCGTTTTCAGCAATCTTAACTGAAAGTTTAATCTCTTTAACTTCCACTTTAGTTTGCTTTTTACGTGCTTCTTTTTTCTTTTTTTCTTCTTGATAATGAAACTTACCGTAGTCCATAATTTTTGCAACCGGAGGTTTTGCATCCGGAGAGATCAATACTAGGTCAAGCCCCAGTTCATTAGCTTTAGCCATCGCCTCTTGAATCGTTACAACTCCTAGTGCTTCACCACCATCTACTACACAACGTACCTCAGGAACTCGGATTTCCTCGTTCATTTGGACTCGGTCTTGTTTTTTAATCAAAAATGCACCTCATTAATTTTTTCTTTTATTAAGTTCAAGAATTGCTCTTCACTTAAATTGTATTGTTCTCGCGAGCGACGATCGCGCACCGCAACACTCTTAGAGCTAACCTCTTCATCGCCCAAAACGATAATCATAGGAACGCGCCCTTTTTCCGCCGTTCGGATACGCTTATTGAGACTGTCGTTTTTATCGAAAATCTCATAATCCGCACCCATATCAATCAGCTTATTGCCCAATTCACGCGCATACGCAACGTGAGTTTCTGCAATCGGAACGATCGCAACCTGCGTTGGAGCGATAAACATTGGGAATTCCCCAGCGTAATGCTCCGTCAATATACCAATAAAACGCTCAAAAGAACCTAAAATGGCACGGTGAATCATTACAGGTTGAATTTTTACGTTCTCTTCCCCATTATATTCCAGCTCAAAACGCTCTGGAAGGTTAAAATCGAGTTGAATTGTTCCGCACTGCCATTCGCGTCCGATAGCATCAGTGATTTTAATATCAATTTTAGGACCGTAAAATGCTCCACCACCCTCATCAATCTCGTATGCGAGCTTATTTTTATCCATTGCATTTTTAAGAGCATTGGTAGAAATTTCCCATACTGCATCATCTCCAACCGCTTTTTCAGGTTTTGTAGAGATCATCATTTTATAGTTAAAATCAAAAGTTTTCATGATCTTATCAACGAAATCGACAACTTCGATGATTTGTTCTTCGATTTGTTCCGGCGTACAAAAAATATGAGCATCATCTTGGGTAAATTCACGGACACGGAAAAGCCCGTGAAGCGCACCCGTCATCTCATGGCGATGAACGATTCCATACTCAAAGTATTTGAGAGGGAGATCACGATAAGAACGTAAATCATGCTCATATACTTTGATATGCCCGACGCAGTTCATAGGTTTTACCCCAAACTCAATCTCATCGATATTCGTAAAATACATATTTTCGCCGTAATTTTGGTAGTGACCGCTCACTTTCCATAAATCAGAGCGAAGCATTTCAGGTCCGCGTACCGGCTCATAGCCACGCTTGCGGTGAGCTTTGAAAAGAAGCTGCTCCAAACGTGAACGCATACGAGCTCCCGCAGGAAGCCAGATCGGGAAACCAGCGCCTACTTCCTCACGGAAGGTAAAAAGCTTCATTTCTGCACCGATTTTACGGTGATCGCGCTTTTCAGCTTCTGCAACTTGCTCTAAATACGCTTTTAGCGATTCTTTATCAGTAAATGCGATACCGTAAATGCGAGTTAACATCTCATTCTTACTGTCGCCACCAAGATACGCACCAGAAATTTTTGTGAGTTTGAAATAACGTATCATTCCTACATTGGGTAAATGAGGTCCACGGCAAAGGTCTTCGAATTCACCTTGCTTATAGATGGAGATCACATCATCAGGGATACGATCCATAACAGTTTGCTTCAAATGGTCATTTGCAAATTTTAGTCGTGCTTCATCTTTGGTAATCTCGTAACGCTCGATGACTACTTTGGATTTTGCAATATCGAGCATTTTTTTCTCGATCGTTTTCAAATCTTCTTCGCTAATGGTTTCATTAACTTTAAAATCGTAATAAAAACCTTCTTTGACCACAGGTCCAACAAAGAATTTAGCATCGGTATAAAGTGCTTTAATCGCTTGTGCCATTAAGTGTGCACACGAGTGACGAAGTACTTCAAGTGCGTCTGCAGAATTGTCCAGTTCTATTTCAGTACCGGTAATTCCACGTGAAAGTGCTGTTTGTAAATCAACTATTTGATCATTATGCTTAATTGCAATAACATCCATTGTAAAAGTTTCCAGTTCATAAGAAAAATAAGGCGAATTATACGATTTTATTGATTGGTTTGAGTTTAAAGAGGGTTTTTAGGAGAAATTTTAAGAAGAAATGGTGGTCCCAACTGGACTCGAACCAGTGACCCCTACCTTGTCGAGGTAGTGCTCTACCAACTGAGCTATGAGACCATGTAACAATTAAGGTCGAAAGTATAATGAATAAGAAGTTAAATATGACTTAACTCTTACACATCTTTGGTTTAAAATTTAAAATAAACAACCATAACACGGCAATATCGATCATCACATCCGCCATATTAAAGACGGCAAAATTAAATCCGCAATGCCAATAGACATAATCAACCACCCCGCCGTAGATAAAACGATCCGCAACATTCGAAAGACCGGCACCCACCATAATTCCTACGGGGATAAGATAACATTTTTGTTTAAGCCAAAGGGCATAACCTACTACTGCCGCTAAAAGGGCTAGCTGTATCCATTTCAACCATTCTGCCAAAAAGGCAAACATCGAAAATGCAACCCCTTTATTAAAAACCAAAATCAAATCAATACACTGTGTATACTGGCGAAATCCTTCGACAAATACATTTTTGAGTACTTGATCGGCAACAAAAACTCCAATTGCCACGAACACTAAAAGGATAAAAGCCTTAACCATTCAATGCCTTTTCAAAAAAACGGACAAGATGTTCCATAGCCTTTTCCATCACTTTGGCATCTTTTCCCTCTAAAAGGAGACGAAGTTTGTTTTCGGTTCCCGAGTAGCGAATGAGATGACGCATATGTTCAGCTTCGATTTTTATAAGCTCTTCGCTTAGTCCCTCAATCTGATCGAGCGGTTTTTTAATTTTTACTTTTATATTGACCAATTTTTGAGGATAAAGCTTAAATGGACGGAGTACTTTACTCGCTTTTTGTCCTGTCGTAAGAAGTAATGACAAGATTTGGAGCGCGCTCATCAATCCATCCCCCGTTTTAGCGTAATCGTGCAATATAATATGACCGCTTTGCTCTCCTCCGAAATTAATACCTTTTTCACGCATCACTTCCAACACGTACTTATCACCTACATTGGATCGAAATAATTTTAATCCAGCGGAGTTCATTGCATCTTCTAGCGCTTGATTACTCATAACGGTCGCAACGATCCCACCCCCTTTGAGCTGACCGTTTTTGTTTAAAAATAGTCCCAATGCTCCGAGGATCTGATCACCATCAACTTCATCCCCTTTTTCATCGACAACGATAAGACGATCTGCATCCCCATCAAGAGCAAGCCCAATATCAGCGCGATATTGCTTCACCGCTTCGCGCAGATCTTTCGTATGCATGGCACCGCATCCCTCGTTGATGTTAATCCCGTTTGGTTTATCGTGCAATACGATTACTTCTGCACCTAACTCTTCTAGTACGGTCGGTCCTACTTTATAGGCTGCTCCGTTAGCTGTATCCAATACGATGCGCAACCCCTGCAACGTCAATTCACGACTGAATGAGTTTTTGAGCTGAACGATGTAGCGACCGATAACGTCATCAATTCGTTTTGCTGCACCGATTTGTTTACCTGTAACCTGTCCCTCTTCCAGACGGGCTGTGTCCTGAGCGATCGCTTCAATTTGGGCTTCAATCTCTTCGGAGAGTTTATTTCCTTGAGCATCGAAAAATTTAATCCCATTATCTTCAAACGGATTGTGACTTGCCGAGATCATAATCCCAGCATCACATCGCATATTCAATGTCAAAAATGCAATCGCAGGAGTCGGCATCGGACCGATTTCTATGACATCGTATCCCACAGCCGTCAGACCACTTACGATTGCATTTTCAATCATATAGCCACTTTTACGTGTATCTTTACCCAATAAAATCTTTTTGGTTCGAGCATGGGCACTGAAATAAATTCCTGCCGCCATTGCTACACGCATCGCCAATTCTGCCGTTAAAAACGAGCCCGCTTCACCGCGTACACCATCGGTTCCAAACAATTTCATAGTAATTTCTCCCTAGTGTATAAAATTTAACTTAATTTTAATTATCTTTAAGGTAGTATTCTACCCTAAAAAAAATTCGACAAGGATAAATGCCATGGCAAACCATAAGTCAGCATTGAAACGTATCCGTCAGACGGAAAAGCGCACTGAGCGTAACCGATTCTACCGTACGCGTGTAAAAAATATCGTTAAGGCCGTTCGTACTGCAGTAGACGCAGGGAACAAAGAAGAAGCACAAGCAGCACTCGTTATTGCAAACGCAAACTTACACAAATATGTTAGCAAAGGTGTCTTGAAAAAAGAAACTGCTGCGCGTAAAGTAAGCCGTCTTCACCTCGCTGTTAACAAAATCGCAGCGTAAATTTACCCTTCGGGTAGATTTCTTTCCCATTCACTGTTCTTAACGCCTTTTTCTAGGAATACCTTATGTTATCCGATAAACTCACCCCTTTTATTAACCGCTACAACGAACTCACAACGCTTTTAAGCTCACCTGATATTGGAAACGACATCAAACGTATGACCGATTTATCCAAAGAGCAATCCTCTATTTCAGCCATTTATACTAAAGCAACCGAATATAAAAAAGTATTGGAAGAGATTGAAGAGAACAAAGCTCTCGCTTTTGATGCAGAATTGGGTGAACTTGCAAAAGAAGAACTCAAAATATTAGAGCCTCGAGTGGGTGAGCTCGAAGAAGAGATCAAAAAACTTCTTATTCCGACTGATCCTAACGACAAACGTAATATCTTTATTGAATTACGGGCGGGAACAGGCGGAGATGAAGCGGCGATTTTTGTCGGCGATTTGTTTAATGCCTATGTCCGTTATGCGGATGTACGCGGATGGAAAATCGAACTCATGAGCACCAGTCCCTCAGATGCAGGTGGATTTAAAGAGGTGATTGCCCTTATCAAAGGGGATCAAGTCTATTCACGCCTCAAACACGAAGCGGGCGTTCACCGCGTTCAACGTGTTCCTGCGACCGAATCTCAAGGACGCGTTCACACCTCGGCGATCACAGTAGCAGTCATGCCAGAAGTAGATGACGTAGAAGTTATCATTAATGAAAGTGATCTTAAAATCGACGTTATGCGCTCATCCGGCTGTGGCGGACAAAGTGTCAATACCACGGACTCTGCGGTACGGATTACCCACCTTCCAACAGGTATCGTCGTCAACAACCAAGATCAAAAGTCGCAGCACAAAAATAAAGATAAAGCGATGCAGATTCTGAAAGCCCGTATTTATGATATGCAAATGCATGAAGCGAAAGAAAAAGAGATGAATGAGCGGAAAGATCAAGTGGGAACAGGTGACCGTAGTGGACGTATCCGTACCTACAACTACCCTCAAAACCGCATCTCCGATCACCGCATTACGCTGACTCTTTATCGGCTTGAAGAGATTATGCAAGGGGGATTGATGGATGATATTATTGAGCCATTAATTGCTGATATGCAGTCGAAACTGATGGAGAGAAACGGGCTATAAAAAACTCTTTGTATTTTCATGCTCCCGTCATCCTCGGGCTTGACCCGGGGATCCATCCCAAAAAGAGAAGCTGGATTCCCGCCTTCGCGGGAATGACGAACTATCTCCAGATGGTTTCGAACACCCCTTTAACTTCACCTTTAAAAGTAATCGTCCCCTCGTCTAATCCGAGATAAAGTGTTTCGCCGCTTTTGGGATAAACACGAGCATTATCTCCGACAGAATCTTCAATCGAAGCACGATAAAAACACGCAGCCATCCCTGTTCCGCACGCTAATGTCTCATCTTCCACTCCGCGTTCATAGGTACGGACTTGAATTGCCCCACTACTCTGTACATGAGCAATGTTGACGTTGGCATTGTATTTATGACGAAGAGTTCGTGCCATTTCTATATCAAAGTTTCCCATATCCGCATCAAAGGTGACAAGATGAGGAACACCTGTATCAATCAGCCACCATCGCATCTCATTTTCAACAATCTCATCGTTAATGACAAAGGGAGGCGTTAAATCACTTTGAACCATATCACCCTCAACACTTGCCTTTATCACCCCAGCGCCCGTCAAAAACTCCATACTGGACTCTGCCAAACCAAAACGGTGAGCATAATGAGCACATGCACGGCTTCCATTACCGCACATTGAGGCGGTGGAGCCGTCGGCATTGTAAAACTCCCATTCAAAATCATACATTTCATGCGGAAGTAAAACGATCAATCCATCTGCGCCGATTCCATTTTGACGGTCACAAAGTATTCTCGCAAGTCCGGAACGATCTGCTCCGTTAAGGGTGTGAAAAATGACAAAATCATTACCGCTTGCGCAGTATTTAGCGATTTGAAGCATGGATGTCCTTGCAATAAAAGTAAGTGATTATACCTTAGGGGCGGGGTAGAGTTCTTTAATTGATTCAACAAACTGTTCGCATTGAGCTTGAAGATGTTTAAGATTAGAAGAATTATCAATTACCCACGTTGCACGAGATCGTTTTTCTTCGATGTCCATTTGGGTTTCGATACGACGAAGCGATTCCTCTGCTGTAAAGCCGTTACGTTTCATAAATCGTTCTAATTGAAGTTCTTTGGGAGTGTAAACAACCACCGAATTCTTAATCGGATATGAGGAGGTTTCAAAAAAGAGGGGAATGTCGATAAGATAGGGATAGTTTAGAAGGTCTTGTTTTTCGCTTGCTTCTTCGATAGCGGCACGAATTTTCGGGTGTAAAAAAGCTTCGAGCTCTTTTTTTGCTTTTGGATTAGAAAAGATTATTTTTCCCAATTCGGGACGATTAACTTTGCTTCCATGAATGTACTGTTCACCAAAATGTTCACGTATCCAAGAAGCATTTTCGTCTAAAAGTCGGTGAGATATAGCGTCTGCATCAATGATGCGTAAACCATTAAGTCCCAAAAGAGAGGCAACGGTGCTTTTACCAGTTGCGATCCCTCCTGTCAGTGCGATAGCGTATTCATACGCCATTAGTTACGTATAATGCCAAGGTAATTTTTGCGAATGTACTGAGGCATTGCGAATGCAGCATTGTGAACATCACAGTTGTAATACTGATGCCCTTCGAGCAAATCACTGCGCTGTAAAATTATATCGGCTGTTGGATGGTACTCTTTGGAGCATAATAATAAGGTTGTCCCATTTTCGAGATGATACGGCATAATGATTTTGAAATAATTTCCCAGAATTTGCATCAAACTCGTATTTGCACCTATCTCATCCAAAGAAGGATGTTGCATTACGACTAAACCATCCTCTTTTAATATGCGATTAATGTGGGCGATTACCGCACTGTCGTCGGTGATGCTGTCCACTAGAAGCACATCAACACTTTTATCTTCTGCATTTCGAAACGACTCGAGAAGATTCGCACTGCTAACGCTCGTTACAGCAGACTCACGGTAGCGAGAAAGTTCGCCAAGTAGTAATTCGCGATTATCGCTTGCTAGCAATACAGAGGTTGGTAGTTTATGTGTACACAAAGCGACGTGCACCATCATTTCTGGATAAATAAATGTTTTCATTGGCGTAAACTCTTCAGGGTTAATTTTCAGCGATTGTAACACGTAGAGATTAAACCTCATTGAAAGAGTAGATGAAGCCTTTATCTTACAGATGAAAACAAAATAATTAGCATATAATTATGCCAAATTTTTATTATAACTTGGAGAATACTAATATGTGTGCAGAAAAAATACAGCGTCTTTTAATGGCAATCGTTTTAACCATCTCAATGGTGCTCTTTATTCAAAGCTTTACTCTTTATGGAATGATACTTCAAGGATTCGTCATTCTCATGATTTTGGTATGGGCATTCGTAGATTTTTGTCCTTCTATCTGGGTATTTAGTAAACTATTTGGAAAGTGCCCAACCAAATAAACTTCTACTAACATCCAGTTTGCTATAATTTCACCACTAAAACAGGTGGAGAATCTTAAATGAGCCAAATCAGCTATAAAGATGCAGGTGTCGATATTGACGCAGGCAACAGTTTCGTCGAAAACATCAAACCGCTTGTCAAATCGACTAGAATTCCTGGTGTACTAGGTGGAATCGGTTCATTTGCCGGAGCGTTTGAACTCCCAACCGGTTACCGTGAACCCGTTATGCTTGCAGCGACTGATGGTGTTGGAACCAAGCTCAAACTGGCTATTGACTCAGGTATTCACAGCACCGTGGGTATTGATCTCGTTGCTATGTGTGTCAATGACCTTATCTGTAACTTCGGAACTCCTTCATTTTTTCTTGATTACTATGCAACAGGTAAGCTCGATGTAAAAGCTGCTACCGCAGTTGTATCAGGAATTGCAGAAGGCTGTATTCAAGCAGAATGCGCTCTTATTGGCGGCGAAACAGCAGAGATGCCTGGAATGTACCACAGTGATGACTATGACCTTGCTGGGTTTGCCGTAGGTGTTGGAGAAAAAAGTGAACTTGATCGAACCGCGCATGTCAATGCAGGAGACGTTCTTATCGCGCTGCCAAGCTCAGGACTTCATTCTAACGGCTTTTCATTAGCACGTAAAGTGTTGTTTGAAAAAATGGGAATGAAATTTGGGGATGATTTCAACGGAAAACCTCTTATTGATACGCTGCTCACTCCAACACGTATCTACGTTAAAACTTTTAAAGAACTCAAAGATAAGATACAAGCACTCGCGCACATCACCGGTGGTGGAATTGTTGAAAATCTTCCACGCGTACTCCCTGATAACATGCGTGCCGTTATCACTGAATCTTCTATTCGTGTATTGCCGATTTTTGAACTTATTGGTCAACATGTTGCGCGTGCTGAAATGTTCCGTGCATTCAATATGGGTGTCGGGATGATTCTCGTTGTCAAATCAGAAAATGTAGAAGATATTTTGAATGCAACCGATGGGTACGTTATCGGACATCTTGAAGTTGGCGTTAAAGAAGCAATACTGGTATAATCGTCATGTAAACTCCATTTTAAAAGGATGTACTTCATGATCGGTAAAATTTTCGCAGGCGTAGTGGTAGCAGCTGTAGCCATACAGTTCGTCCCCTACGGCAAAAATCACACAAATCCTCCCATAATCAGCGAACCTCAGTGGGATTCACCCCGAACTAAAGAACTTTTCAATAATGCCTGTACTAACTGCCACTCTCATGAAACCAAGTATCCTTGGTATAGCGATGTTGCTCCTGTTTCATGGTTGCTACAGCGTGATATAGACGAAGGACGTAAACACTTGAATGTCTCAGCATGGGGTGCTCAGAAAAAGAATAAAGGGAAAGAAGCTGCTAAAGAAGTACGTGAAGGAGAAATGCCACCATGGTTTTATCTTCCAACGCACCCAGAAGCCAAGCTCACAGATATCCAGAAACAAGAACTCTTAAGTGGTTTAGAAAAAACATTTGGGAAAGAAGAAGCGGAAGAGAAATAGCCTGAAAGCATTTCTCTCTTTTATATTTTCATAGAGAAGAGGTTTAATCCTCTTCTTTTTTATCCTTGTTATCTTCTAATAAATCTTCTCGTGGAAACGTAAACGTAGACTGACGAACAACCATAACTTTTACTTTGTCATCCATCGCATACGCTTTAATCGTAATAGGAATAACCGTATCTTTACGATCATCTTTAACAAGCATCTCATCTGCATACAGAACAATCACTTTTTTCTTAACAACACCCGGCTTAACTTTAAACGGTTCAGTAGGTGTCCCTATTTTAATCTTGCCTTCCATACCTTTGGGTGCAATAACATCAAAGTAATAGTCGTGATCCTCATTGAGAGTGTTTTGCAATAAGAAGGTATAGGCATTATCAACTCGTATTTTCCCCTCATCTGTATGATTGATCGAATAAAGACGATTCTCTTTGTTGATGTTAAGAAGCATATATTCTTTCTTACTGCCCATCATCCCCAAAATTATACTGACGACAATCAAAATACCAATATATCCTAAAATCTTAGGGCGGAAATAATGCGTTTTCCCCTTCATAAAGAGAGTCTCTTTTTCACTTGACCACTCAACCAAACTTGGCTTTCCGAGCTTGCCCATGACTTCTGTACATGCATCGACACACTCTAAACAGTTGATACATTCCAGTTGAAGCCCTTGACGGATGTCAATATGGGTAGGACACACAGTAACACAGCTTTCACAGGTAGTACACTCTGCGTTCGTATTCACACTCAACAAATCTTTTTGTTTTGTGAACAACTTCTCTTTTTGCTCATTATAAATCTCACCACCACGATTAGGGTTATAAATCGCCATAATCGTATCGTCATCGTACAATACGGACTGAATACGTGAATAAGGACAGACATAAACACAAAAATTTTCTTGCAAGAAAATGACATCATAAACCAAAAAGAGAACAATACCAACAATCGAACCGATAAGAACTAAATGCTCATTAGGATTTTGGATGTACGCTAAAAAATCCTCAGGAGGGACAAAATACCACATCAAATCCGCAGCAGCAATAAATGCCAATCCTGTCCAGATTAAAATTGCGACCAAACGCTTAATCTTATTTTCTGCTTTTGAATAATCAGGTTCTTGCTGCTTATTTTTAATACGTTTGCGCAGACCCAAAAGTTTTGTTTCGATCAAATCACGGTAAACAACTCTAAAAATAGTTTGAGGACATATCCATCCGCAAAAAACACGGCCACCCAAGACAGTAATACCAAAAACACCAATAAACAAGAGCATAAGCAAAAAGGGCATCAGGTAAAGTTCTTGCATATCAAACTGAATAAACATCAGGTGAAGTTTCAGTTTATCAAAACTCAATAAAAAGAGATGATTTCCATCAATACGTATCCATGGAATAATCAAGGACAAAATGGTCACAAATCCATAAAACCAATACCGTTTAATTCTCCATGGGACCCACTTATTCAAATAAGCTTTTCCCTTAAGGGATACTTCTTCTGTACTCATTCACTCTCCTTTTTATTTGGTTCAATGTTTGGGCATTGAATGGTTTCGATCATAATCGCACGTGCATCTGAGGCGTTATTCGAGAGAACAACTCCTTGCACCAAAGCTTTTAACTCTCGCGATTCGACATAATCTTTTAATGAGCTGCGACTCACTTTCATTTGACGCGCTATTTCACTAACGCTATTACCCAGTTTTAGCAGGGAAATAATTTGATCTAATTTTAAATCAAATTTTGATACTGATTTAGACCCACGTGGTCGACCAATACCTTTTTTATCATCATTTTGAACCATTTGTCGAAGCTGATCGATAAGGCCTAAAACGACCATTATATCACTCTGGGTATTGATTACAATCCCTTGTTTTACACAATGGATTGTATTGGCATTTTTTAGAAGACAACTCATTACCTGGACTACATCTTCGATATTAACGCTCAGCACCCACACGTCATAAATTAATAATGTATCTGCCCTCAAGGAACGAAAGAGCTCCACTACATTATTCCGCTCACTAATTCGTTTATTTTGGGAAATCTGGTCTATCAGTTCTCTATCAATTGGAAGTTTCATTTGATCGCTATAAGCATTAATCAATTTTAATTGCTCATAAACATTATCAAAATCTTTATCAGGACGAATATAGCTCACAGTCATTGCGGTTAAATTCCTCTCAAAGTTGAATTTAATCGTCATAATAGCTTATTTCGACGACTTAAGTCAATAAAGAATCTATTTATTTCGTCACAATCGTATCACTCAAGATGACAACTTCACATTGCAACTCGATTGAGAACTGTTCAAACACCTTTTTTTGAGCTTCCTTTATCAGGAAAAGGGCATCCTCATAGTCACCGCCACCATAGTTGACGAGAAAATTAGCATGAACTTCACTAAACGCCATCGCGCCTACTTGTTTTCCTTTTAATCCTACTGCTTCAATAAGCCGACCCGCATAATCATTTGGAGGATTTTTAAAACAACTCCCTGCACTGGGAACATTTGGCTGATTGGAGCGCATTTGAGCAAACATATCCAACAGTTCGACTGAAAATCCTGACTCAAGCTCAAAGGCTACCTCAAAAATCACCTTATTTATTGATGTTTTACGATAACCGTACTCAATTTGCTCTTTAGGAATCCAGCCATCTGATGTACGAACAGCGATGAGATGATTAAATATTTCATACTCTTTAAGACCTGCATTCATTTTGACCATTCCGCCCAATGTCCCTGGAAGCTTAGAAAGATATTCAAAATGAGCGATATTGTTTTTTTTGCAAAATGACACGACTCGTCCACCAGGAGTAGCTGCACCAATGATCAGGCGATTACCCTCAACTCGGATAAAATCATACTGTTTTGAAAGGATCATTAGCGGTGGAGGAGTAGGAGAAACGAGCAAGTTATTTGCACTTCCCACAATTACGTGCCCCAATGGAACAACGTCATTTTCAATGAGCATTACATCAACGATAGGACCAATACGAATAGAGCTGAATTTTGAAAAATCAATAACTTTAGACGTCATTGAATAAAAGTCGGAATCATATTAAACATCCGAATGGTAAAATCTTGCATTTCATTCATCATCCACGGCATTGTCAAGATAATCACAATAATAATTCCAACAATCTTAGGAATGAAACTCAGCGTCATCTCATTAATTTGGGTAGTGGCTTGGAAGATACTGACTGCAAGTCCCAAAAACATCCCTACGAGCAAGGCCGGCAGTGATAAAATCAACGCAACTTTAAAGGTTTCGATTCCCAAACCAACAAGCTCTTCTTGCATCATAATAAATTCCTAACGTTGACGGAACACGTCCCGACAACTACGTTAACACTGGATTTTCTTCGGCAGAAAGCCCTCGCGCAGTATACCGCGCTCATTTAACCATTCCTCAATGCGGTGTATTCTTGCGGGATACAAAAATCACGTGCATCCATTTTTTGATCAAAAAAGTTGTGTTTATTTCCTATCTCAAAGAGCTTGTTAATCGCTTCAAATTGGATATCGCTTAGACTTATTGATTCATCATTCGCATACAATTCAAGATATTTTTCCAATGTTGCTGCATCAATACGGACTAAAGACCGCTCAATAAGCATTTTTGAAAGAAGCTCTTTGTGATCTCGTGCTACCTGCACCGCTTTAGTAAGAAGATTTTCATACGAAATAGCCGATGTAAGCGGCAGTGAACGTCGAATCGCCATCCCGCCAAGCGGTAATGGCAGAGAACCGCCGCTTAACTCACACCAAATATCCCATAATTCTCTCTCGACAACCAAAGAATCATCGTATCCTAAAATACTTTCATGAATCAATACGCCGGCATCCACCGTACCATCTATAACCGCTTGCTCGATCTCCAGAAAGTTCATATACACGATCTTAGCGTCAGGATACGCTACACGGAAAAGAAGCGCATTGGTCGTATATTTTCCACTAAGCGCTACTTTAAATTTACGTTTTAGTACGGTATCGCGCTTACGAATAAGTTTGGGACCGTACCCGCTTCCAAAACTTACCGCTGTACGAAGAAGCGCGTATTCTTGGGCGATATGAGGGTACAATCCAAAACTTATAGCGCTTATGTCGTAAGTCCCTTTGAGGGCTTCCACATTAAGTGTTTCAATATCAAGTGCTATATTTTCGAAAATGGTATTGTCGCGGCCTACCCATCCAAACTTGATGGCATAATACATAAAAATATCGTCCGCATCAGGAGAGTGAGCAATTACCATTTTTTTCACTAAAAATACCTCTAAGTTTACAAATCTATGTAAATTTTAACGAAATAACGCTAAAATATCTCTATAAATATTCGAATGAATATATTGTATTGCAATTTGTCATATTTTTAACAAATACTTTCAATTTGTCATATTATTGTCTAACTTTATATTTTACCCTTTTAGGAGAACACGACAATGATGGATCCAAACAAACTAAAATCGCTCGAATTGGCTATGAAGCAAATCGATAAAACATTTGGCAAAGGGACGCTTATGCGTCTTGGAGACAAGGTAATTGAACCAATAGGATCTATTAGCACTGGCTCACTTGGGCTTGACTTGGCATTAGGAATCGGCGGTATACCAGAAGGCCGTGTCGTTGAGATTTACGGACCTGAGAGCTCAGGTAAAACGACACTTACGCTTCATATCATCGCCGAATCACAAAGAAAAGGTGGCGTATGTGCCTTTATCGATGCAGAGCATGCCTTAGATGTTGGATACGCTAAAAACCTGGGAGTTGATGTTGAAAACCTCCTCATCTCTCAACCTGACTACGGCGAGCAAGCACTCGATATCGTTGAAACCATTGCTCGCAGCGGTGCTGTCGATTTGATCGTTATCGATTCTGTTGCAGCCCTTACTCCAAAAGTGGAAATCGAAGGAGAGATGGGTGATCAACAAGTAGGTGTTCAAGCACGTCTGATGTCGAAAGCACTTCGTAAACTCACCGGTGTTTTGCACAAAATGAACTGCACTATTATCTTCATCAATCAAATCCGTATGAAGATCGGTACGATGGGTTACGGTTCACCTGAGACAACGACAGGTGGAAATGCACTTAAATTTTATGCATCTGTACGTATCGATATCCGTAAAATCGCAACGCTCAAACAAGGTGAAAGCCAAATTGGAAACCGCGTTAAAGCCAAAGTTATTAAAAATAAAGTGGCACCACCGTTTCGTCAAGCAGAATTTGATATTATGTTTGGAGAAGGAATTTCCAAAGAGGGTGAACTTGTTGATTACGGCGTCAAACTCGATATAATTGACAAAAGCGGAGCATGGTTCAGTTTTGAAGATACGAAACTCGGTCAAGGCCGTGAAAACGTCAAGCAAAAGTTCAAAGACGAACCCGAGTTAGCGAAGAAAATCGAAGAAAAAATTAAAGCCGCAATGGGTGTTAACAACATCATGATTATGGGTGAATCTGAAATGAATGAGGTGGATGAATGATTTTTATTGATGAAGTAAGTGCAATTGAAGTAATGGATTCTCGTGGTAATCCAACCGTAAAAGCAACAGTACAGTTGAGCGATGGAACACGCGAAAGCGCAATCGTTCCAAGTGGAGCAAGTACAGGCAAGCGTGAAGCGCTGGAATTACGTGATGGTGATAGCCGTTACATGGGCAAAGGTGTGCTTAAAGCTGTAGGTCACGTCAACAATGAAATCGCTGACGCTATTATGGGTCTTAGTCCATACAATCAAGCAATGGTAGATGCCGTAATGAAAGAGATCGATGGTACTGAAAACTACGGTAACCTTGGAGCTAACGCAGTTTTAGGTGTATCTATGGCAGTTGCTCGTGCAGCGGCTAAAAGTTTAAATATTCCTCTATATCGCTATCTCGGTGGCGCAAATGCGATGGTTATCCCTGTTCCAATGCTCAACATCATCAACGGTGGAAGCCATGCAGATAACAGCGTTGATTTTCAAGAATACATGATTATGCCGATTGGTTTTGACGATTTTAATGAAGGGTTACGTGCTTCTGCTGAAGTCTATCACAATCTAAAAGGTATATTAAAAACCAAAAAACACAATACAGCATTAGGGGACGAAGGTGGTTTTGCTCCGGATTTAAGTTCCAACGAAGAGCCTATTCAAATCATAATGGAAGCAATCGAAAAAGCAGGCTATAAAGCAGGATCTCAAATAGCAATCGCACTTGATGTTGCTGCTTCTGAGCTTGTAACCGAAGGTGGATATAAACTTGATTCTGAAAATAGAACGGTTACGTCAGCTGAATTGGTTGATTACTATGTTGATCTTTGCTCTAAATATCCTATCGTATCCATTGAAGATGGTTTGAGTGAAGATGATTGGGCGGGATGGAAAATTCTCACAGAAAAACTTGGTTCTAAAATTCAGCTCGTTGGAGATGATTTATTTGTAACCAATGCTAATATTTTGGCAGAAGGGATTGAAAAAGGGATTGCTAACTCAATCCTTATAAAGCCTAACCAAATCGGTTCCGTTTCTGAAACAATGCTAACCGTTCGTTTGGCTCAACGCAATGGTTATAAATGTGTTATGTCTCACCGTTCAGGTGAAAGCGAAGACGCCTTTATTGCTGACTTTGCTGTTGCGCTTAACTGTGGTGAAATCAAAACAGGTTCAACTGCACGAGGAGAACGTACTGCCAAATACAATCGTTTACTCGAAATCGAAAACGAAGTTATGTACGGAGAATACCTCGGGAGTTCATTGTTTAAATAATGAACTATCAAGATCATAACCAAATACTCGACTCAAGCATCTCTGAAGAGAGTTTTAGCGAGCGTCGTTTTGGGCTCTCAACTGGGAAATTTTTTCTTGTAGTCGGGTTGATTGTAGCGATATTATTCTATCTTAGTGTTCTTATTTTTGGAAATAATTCTCTTTTAGTTCTAATCAATCTTGAAGAGTATCAAACCTTTCTCACCGAAGATATTGAACGCCTAAAAAGTGAAAATGCCTCTTTACAAAAGCAATATTTTGAGCTAAAAGAATTGGATGCAGATTCCGGATCAACACAACGAGGTGAGCAGCCATGAAAAAAATACTTCTTCTCTCGTCTCTTTTATTAACCTCACTCTTTTCACGAGAAAATCCTTTTTTTTCTCTATCAGAAGGAACTACCCTTCCTGTATCATCTGAAATAAATGATCATAAACCCGCACTTACTTCAATGACTTATAATTTTCCGAACAATTCACGCCTACTCAAAGATGTGAGCTTTACGCTTCAAAACGTTGATGGAAGCTTCGAAACTCGAAAGCTTGAAATTGATCAAAGTATTGATTGGCGATCACCTCTAATCCTCTCACAATCAAATTCTCGAACGAATTCATCAGCCACTGAAGGAAAACCCGCTTCTTCAACTATCAGTTTTATGCAATTTAGTGGCTCGGGTAACCGAATGTCTATCGTTGTGAAGGAACCCATGTTACGTCACTTTACCCTCAGTAATCCAGATAGTATTGTAGTAGATTTTAAACACAATGGGGTATTTGAGTTGTATCAAAAAGAGCTATCTTCGCTTCCCTATACGAAAGTTAAAGTGACCAATCATGGCAGTTTTGCTCGAGTAATTCTTACCCTTGATGGACCGCATATTTGCAATGTTGCTAAAACAGAACAAGGTGCTAGTGTTATTTGTAAATAAAGAAGTGTGATTACTAAAAAAGAAGAATTAGCCCTGTATTCCCCCATTTTCCCTAAAGGGAAGGGGATGACAGGTGGACAAAATCTCCACCGTCCGAAAGACGTTGGTAGCTTTAGGGGATTGTAGGGACTCTTGTCCCTGCCATTAAAACGGATGTATTCGTTTTAATCTATAATAAACTTACGCTACAGCAGCCAAAGCAGCGTCGTAGTTAGGCTCTTCAGTGATTTCAGGAACGATCTCTTTGTATGTAACGATACCATCAGCATCAACAGCGAAAATTGCGCGACAAGTTACACCTGCAAGAACTGAACCACCAAGCAATACACCATAAGCATTTGCAAATTCTTTGTTACGGAAGTCAGAACATACAGTCAAGTTATCAATACCTTCAGCTTGGCAAAAACGGCCAGCAGCGAATGGAAGGTCAAGAGATACGATAGTTACTGTAACATCAGAAAGGCCTGCAGCTTTTGCATTGAAGTTACGAGTTTCAGTAGCACATACACCTGTATCTAAAGAAGGAACAACAATGATAAGTTGTTTTTTGCCTGTTGCGCCACCTACAGTAATGTCACCAAGTCCTGCTGAGTTTACTACAGTAATTGCTGGTGCTTTATCGCCAACGTTAACAGTGTTTCCTAAAAGTTCTACGTCTGTACCTTTGAATTTTGTTGTTGCCATGTTGGGCTCCTGTTTTTATTTATGTGAGGAATTGTACAAAAATCAGACAATTTTACTCTGAATTCTAAAATATATATTTTGATTTAAGCTAAATCACAGTTTACAGCGAGGATTAATCGCCACATCCGTATGATTCACAAAAAATTCAAGAGCATATGCTTCGAGCGCGCATCGACCAATCATAGCCGCATTATCCGAGCAATACTCTAATGGAGCTAACAACAAGTGTGCTTTATAGGCAGTGAGCATCTGCTGTAGTTGTGAACGCAAATAGAGATTGGCGCTTGCACCGCCTACGATAGCAAAATGTACGGGTGGCTTGATTTTGAAATATTTTTTGAGCTTTTGGATCAAATGATCGGTGGCGGTTTTTTGAAATGCGGCGGCTATATCAGGGTATGATTCGACCGAAGCAGATTCAACTGCTAAACGAACTTGATTTTTAAGTCCTGAGTAACTAAAAGCAATCAACGGTGATTGCCATAGAGGGACGGTAAATGAAAGCTTAGAAGCATCACCGCATTGAGCTAGCTTTTCAATCACAGGTCCCCCTGGATAACCAAGCTTCATCATCTTTGCTACTTTATCGAAACTTTCTCCATAGCTATCATCCATAGTGGTTGCAACCGTTTCCATCTGGGAGTACGATTTGACCTCAATGAGTTGCGTATGCCCCCCAGAAACCAACAACACAGTTAATGGCAAGATAGACTCTTTTTCAATAAAGAGAGAGTAGATATGCCCCTTTAGGTGATTGATGGGCAGTATAGGGATATTAAGACTTATTGCGAGCGCTTTTGCCATCACAACACCCTCGATCAGTGTTACCCCTAATCCCGGTTCACTGGTTACGGCAATGGCTTTTAGTTCATTAAACCACGGTTCACATTCGGTTAAAATAGCCGGAAGAGCAATAGCATGAAGACGACTGGCTAATTCAGGAACGACACCGCCGTATTGAGAATGTTCAAGTTCTTGGGATATTTTTTTATGATAGATGAGTTTTTTGGTTGCTATTTCTGTAATCGCGATTGAGCTATCGTCACACGAACTTTCGATACTCAAAATCATTGCATCACCCACTCTTTTACCCACGGCCACTCTCCATAGCCTGAATCAGCATTGAGATGTCCAGCATTGCTTATCACCTTCATCTCTATACCAAGCGCCTTTTGCAGCTCTAACGCCTCTTCTTGGTTCATGTAAGGGTCATTATCCGAGGTTACCAACATTGCTTCATTTGTATACAACGAATTCGGAGCTTCTAGGGGAAAAAAGCTTTTGAGAGTTTCAAGTTCACAGGTTAAACGGGGAGGCGCGACTAAAAGAAGTCGTTTTACGTGACTAATTTCACCCTCATTACACAGATGTAACCAAAGGCTGCAGCCAAGAGAGTGACATATGACGACCTCAGGCTGAAATTCATTTAAAAGGGCCTTTACCTGTTTCATCCATCTATTTTTACTCGGGAAATGAGGATTGTCTAAAAGGGGAAACGCAACGATTCCATAATCTTTGGCTATTTCACCTGCGAGCCATGCTTGCCAATGAGGATCATCGCTTCCTCCCCAACCGTGCAAGATAAGGGTTTTTTGTCTCATGTGAGCTTCCTGACATACTGACGTACTTCATTGTTGAGATAAAAGATATCTTCAATGCTTTTTGGCTCTTGCTCAAAGTGTTTAAAAGCATCCATAACCCGTGTAGATATTTCCAAAAAGGAAATTTTTCCATCGACAAACTGCTCGATTGCCACTTCATTAGCAGCATTGACGATCACCCCTCGTGCGGGATTTGCCAGTAACTCTTGTCGAATGTCCCAAATAGGATAGCGATCACTCGTAATCTCTCGAAATTCCAAAGACCCTACTTCAAGCAAATTAACCGACTTCAGAATCTTTGCATCACTCTTCCCCATCAACGCATACGCAATGGGCAGCTGCATATTGGCATTTGCCAAATGTGCCGTAGTTGAGCCGTCTTGGTAGTCAATCAGGGCATGAATAATGGATTTTGTTTCAATAATCGCATCGTATTCACCCTCACCAAACAACCAGCGAGCTTCTAAAAGCTCAAACATTTTGTTCATCATTGAGGCGCTGTCAATCGTAATTTTTTGCCCCATCGACCAATTGGGGTGATTGAGAGCATCTTTTAATGTCGCTTCTTGAATTTTCTCAATCGGCCAGTCTCTAAACGCACCGCCACTGGCAGTAATAAGCATGCGAGAGATGGGACGAGCGGTTTGATTAAGATACCACAATCCAAAATGTTCACTGTCGATAGGGATAATACGGGAAGTATCCACGAATGCTCCGCCCACCACAAGCGATTCTTTATTCGCCAACGCGATACGCTTACCACATTCCAACGCTTTTAATGTCGGACGAAATCCTGCGAATCCAACAAGGGCATTGACGACAAAATCGGAGGCAGATGACTCTATCGCCTCTAAAATCGCCTCTTCACCGGCATGGACATTGGGATGATTGACGCTGGCAATGTCTTGGGGATTTAAAACGACAATGCGTTTGGGAAAAAATTTTTGGATTTGTTGATTAAGGAGGGTAATATTTCGCCCAGCTACGAGGGTATCGACACTTAAACCAAAGCGCTCTGCAATAGCAAGAGCATTGACACCGATAGAACCTGTAGATCCTAAAAGGATCAAGCAAGTCCCCGTAAGAAAATAAGCATAACGATTGCTCCAAAAAGGTATCCATCAATACGATCGAGTATCCCGCCATGACCTGGAAGAATATTTCCACTGTCTTTTACACCTGCTTGGCGCTTTAAATAACTCTCAAATAAATCCCCAAAAACTGCAGCCATCGCCGTAAGCATCGAGATAAGAATGGCTTGAGTCATGTTTTCAACGATACTGATGCCGACAAAGAAACCAGCCACTGTGGCTACCACTATTCCGCCGTACACACCTTCACGTGTTTTACTCGGACTTGAAATCGAAAACGGGGTGCGACCGATGCTTTTTCCTACGAAATAAGCACCAATGTCTGCCGAAGCGACAACAACAACAAGCCATAATAACGCGCTAATTCCATATTCTTGGTACAAGCTTAGAACATAAAGCATTCCCGCCGTAGGGTATAAAAAGGGAAGAAAATTTCGAAAAGGGATGTTTTGAGTATACGCCACAGCCCCTACAAATATCAGTCCCGAAATCACCAGTAAATCTTCACTGTAAGGATAGATGGATGCGATAATCCACAAAATTGCTGCATACGCATAAAGGGAATTATTGTTAATTCCAAAAAGACGTGTTGCTTCGTGAAATGCGAGCATATAAACTGCGCCTAAAACAAGCCATATAAGCCAAAAGTTGTTAATAAGTCCAATCGCGAGAACCCCTAGTCCTAAAAAAGTAGCGGTAATAATGCGTGTTTGTAGCGCATTTGAGGAAGGTTGCATCGGGTTTCCTGATGGAGGTGTTTAAATATCGCGATTATACCATTTTTAAATACGCTTTTTATAATTTTATACTTTAACATCTAAAATATGAAGCGATTTTACCGGCGGCTCTTCACTTTGAGGATGTTCTTCATCACTTGAACGACGTTCTTCTTGCTCAGCTTGTTCTTTCGTATGTTCACGATTAGGGTCAACACCTTTATTTTCTTCCGTAGGACGGACTTCTTGTACTTCTTTTTTTTGATCACGTGCGAGTGCTTGCGCTGCAATGGCTTGCAGTTCAAAACGATTTTGCACTGCACCTACTTCAGCGGCAATGCCTGACATTTGCTGATTCGCATAAATAACGCCACCAACAGGAGAAATTGCCATAAAAAAATCCTTTACCGCTTATCAATCACCAATGTTTTAAAGTTCGTATAGAGGACGTTTGCCCCCTCTTGAACCCGCACTTCTCTTCTTGGAGTATAATCGACCAAATACGATCCTTTTTCAAATACAGAAAAATCGACACACAATTTTGCGGCAGCTTCCAAAATATTTCGAGGAAGTTCTTGTTTATCAGTAGTAATGATGACGTGGGCTGAAGGTCTGTCTTTTAGATGCAGCCAAACATCACGGGCACGGGCGTTACGCAGTAGTTCAATGTTTCCTCGCTCACTTTTTCCCAATGAAATTTTTATCCCCTCCACCCAAAACAATGCAATAGACTCAGGCTGTTGGTTTTTTACTCCTCGTAGTTTTGCAGGAAACAGCATCGCAATTTCTTCAGGATGTAACGCTTCGTGTATCGTATGAAGAAACAGTTCCAGATGATGGATTTTTTCCTCAAGATTTTCACGTTCTTTGAAAAGTCCAAGTGCTTTTTGTTTGGCTTTTTTGGAACGTCTAAAAAACATTTCTGCCATTCGAGCACCCGTGTGATACCCCTCTGATATCGCTATCGCTATCTCATCTCCATTAAAATCACTTAAAACTACCTCAGTTTCATACCCTTTAATGCGGTGAAGATTTGCCAATATCAGATGTCCCGCATGTTGTGAGTATGCCGATTCACTTAACAGATCCTCTTCATCAATGAGCCCCGATAAATGAGCACGAAGTTGTCCTAAACGCTTTTCGATGAGCGTACTTTTTTCTTTTTTTAATTTATTCAACTGTCCTTGCGCATACAGATCGTATGTATTTCGCAAAAAATCTTCTACGTTTTCCAAGGGATAAAATATAGGAGTGAAATCGGGACGCGGAGGATTAAGAAGAACCTCTCCGACTCGTACGCTTCGCACGGAGACATTTTCATCAATATGACGCAATGCTTCTAAAACAATTTCCTCTTTATCGAGCAAGATAGCATTCGTATATTTTCCCGTAAATTCAAATTGCAATAAGGTGATTTCACTCTTATATGACCCGCTTTGCGTCACTGCAATACGCACTATTTTATCATTATTATGAAGTGTGATGGATTGGATAATTGAGCGATTGAATCGTTTCGCAAGCAATACATCAAAAGGAGCCTGATACACTTTTGAGCGTTTTGAATTAGATGAAATAAAAATAGTTGCGTTATCGCGTCGCATATCAAATGTCCACACCGAATCTCGATCAAATTCAAGGCTTACCTGGGTGTCACTTACACGATATGCCCGCTCTATTTGTTTAAATTTCTGCATCGTTTCAACGATTTGTTGCAAATGTGAATGTTTCATATGGATTATATTTCCTTATTTCAGAAGCGCTTTATCAAAAAAGAATTAGAATAGATGAACCAAACAAAAGGCGGGTTCACGTGAGTCTCTTTACAACAATTAAATCAAAGTTTATTTTTAATCTCGTAGCCGCTGTGGGCGCAGTGTTATTTAGCGTCATTGTAGCATATTTCATCGCCACCTCCTCCATCAAAGAGATTATGACAAGCGACCTCAATACGGTGGCCAATGCACTGGAAAAAAATATCAATTACATCGCTTTGATCAAACCGGATGCGTATAAGGATGAATCATTTAAAAATGACATTAAAAGTATTAAAATCGGCAACAGTGGATACGTCTATTTTATCAATGCCAACGGTGTTATGACCATCCATCCAAAACCCGAAGATGAGGGGAAGAACAAAGCAGGGCACGACTATATCGACCACATACGCGCCGATAAAGCAGGAGGGATTTACGAATACGTTTCTGCTACCACAGGTCAACACAAAATCGCGGCGTATCGCTATATCAAAGAATGGGATATGTGGGTTATTCCAGGAATCAACAAAGCCGATTATTTTGACGCGCTTCAAATGAGCTTCTTAAAATGGTTTGCTTTCCTAGGAAGCGTTTTGGTGAGTATTTTAATCGCGATTAACTACATTACAGGAACCAGCATTATCCGTCCTATTGAAGAACTTGATAAAGTTTCCTCTGATTTGGCTCATGGAAACGGAGATTTAACGAAACGTCTCCCCATTCTAAATGCAAATGATGAAATCGGGGTTGCAAGCTCTTACCTCAATGCCTTCATTGATAAAATTCAACTCACCATTAACGACACCAAGCAAATCACCTCTTCCGCTGTTGGGTCTACGGCAACACTCAACACCGCCGCAACCAACTTGGCGCAACAATCTCAAAAAACCAATACCATTGCACAAAACACAAGCTCAACAGCTTCTGAGATTCATCATTCTATTGAACAAAGTGTCTCTACGGCACGCAATTCTCTTGAAAACAATCAAAACAGTGCTCAGGAACTCGAAGAGGTTCGCTCCATTGCTCACGACATTACCCGCGAGATTCACAATACAACCCAAATGAATAACGATTTAGAAGAGCGCTTCACACAACTCACACAAGAAGCTTCCAGCGTCAATGGAGTCCTTAGCATCATTTCAGATATCGCCGATCAAACCAATCTACTCGCGCTCAATGCTGCAATCGAAGCTGCACGCGCGGGCGAACACGGGCGCGGGTTTGCGGTAGTTGCCGATGAAGTACGAAAGCTCGCAGAACGAACGCAAAAAAGCCTCACCGAAATCAATGCCATCATCTCAGTAGTCATTCAATCTATTTCCGATTCATCTGACATGATGAGTACAAATAGCGAAAACATTGAACGACTCGCCGAAAAAAGTTCCGAAATTGATATAAAAATCGATTCTACGTCTAAAGTTTTGCATAACAATGTTAATACCAGTCGTCAAAGTGTCGAAGACTCGGAAGTTATGGCAAATAAAATCAATGAAATCATTGCAAAGGTTTCTGAAATGTCAAATCTCTCTCAAAAAAATCAAGATGACATTAAACAAATTTCTCACATTGCAGGCGAACTGTATGGAGCTGCAACCGATCTCAATGCCAAGCTCGGACAGTTTAAGTCCTAAGCTCATTTTGCTATAATCCGCCCAATAAATAAAAGGCGGATCAAACTATCATGCAGGCACCTCGCGGATTTGGTAAGAACTATTTTTCTCTGACTGCCATCCAAGCGTATGCCTCTGAAGTTCGTCTTCTTCAAAACATTACCCGTATTGAGCTCGTCGCTCCTGTTTGTCCTATCTACATCTACTCTGCTATTTCTCCGCCGCCTATCGATTAATTTTACTTTTTCGTCAAAACAAAAATTATTATCATCGTTAAGGATATTTATGTTCAAACACACACTTTCTATCGTTGCTTCTGCGACACTTGTTGCCTCGTTGGGGGCTAAAGATTTAATACTCGATCCCATCGTCGTCAGTGCCACTAAAACCGAACAAACAGTGAAAAACACCACCTCTGATGTACAAATCATTACACACGAAGAACTTGAGGAAAAACATATTACCTCGGTACTGGACGCGTTGCGCTTCACTACCAATATAGCTGTAACTCAAAATGGTGGAATAGGGCAAGGAAGCTCTTTTTTCCAACGAGGATTTAGCTCTGAAAATACCGTCATCATGATTGATGGTATCCGCTACAATGACCCTTCTACAACTAAAGGACAAGGGCAATTTGAACATTTAATGGTTAATAATATTGAGCGCATTGAAATTATCAATGGTGCACAAAGTGGCATATGGGGTGCAAACGCGGTGGCAGGTATTATCAATATTATTACCAAAAAAGCAACTGAAAAACTTAGTATTGGAGTAAATCTCGAAGATGGCAGTTATGCCACTAGCAAAATCGCGGCAGATGTTTCTCAAAAAATCGGAGCATTATCGTATTATCTCGGTGTCAATCAACTCAAAAGCAACAGTTTTTCAGCTCTAACTCCCAAAGGGCAAAATCCTAATAATTATGAAGCAGACAGCTATACAAATCAAACCGTCAATGCAAAAATCGGCTACGAACTCACTCCATCAGATAGCATTGAAGGACGATTTACTTTTATTAATGCAAATGGTCAATATGATGGCTACGATCCACTAACTTATCTCCCAGCACCTAACTCAGAAGGTTACGAAGCCAAACAAATTAACCGACTAGGAAACATCAGCTATAACCATAAATTAAACGCGAACGATTCCATCACTGCCACTTATGCTGTATCCACTTTTGATAGACACTACCCAAAAGATGCTCTTGCTTATAACGGAACCAATAAAGAATTAACCCTTCAAGGCTCGTACCACTACACCAACAATTCGTTTATCGTTGCTGGTGTCAATACGCTGAATTCCAAAGACACTATCATTGCAAAAGAGCTTGATTCAAAAGGAATATTCCTTACCAACATAAACAGCTTAGATAGCCTTATTCTCACAGAGTCCATTCGCCACGACGCTTATGATTCATTCAACAATAAAACAACGGGCAAAATCGGAGCCAAATACTTTTTTACCAATGATATTACTCTAAGTTCAAATTATGGAACCGCCTATCGTACACCATCACTGGATGAACTCAATAGCCCATGGGGAGGAAATCCAAATCTTCAAGCGGAAACGACCAAAAGTTTTGATGCAACTGTCTCATTGAAACACTTAACTCTTACGTATTACAATAATCTTGTCGATAATCTCATCCAATATGTTTATGATCCACTCACATGGAGCGGTATCAATACCCAAGTAAGTGGAAAATCGCGACTAAAAGGATATGAAGTTCGTTATAACAATACGATTGCAGACATTCTCGACATTGGAGTATCGTACAACAAACTTTCTGCCAAAAATCAAGCGGGAGACTATCTCCAAAGACGCCCTTTCCAGAGTACATTAGTTTCTGCGACCTACTATCCAATGCCTAAATTTTCACTGGGAACTACGGCAAATTATGTAGGAACACGCTATGATGATCTCGCACAAACGAACCAAACAGGACGTTATACCCTTTGCAGTGCCGCAGCAAATTACGATATAACTGAAAATATTACTCTTTATCTCAAAGGGGACAATTTGACCGATAAACTTTACCAAGAAGTAAATGGCTATGGAACCGCCGGACGCAGTGCTTATGTTGGATTAAACGCTCGATTCTAATGAAACTCCTATTCCACCCCTACCTACGCTATAAATTTTTCAACTCGCTCTTTACTGGGGCGGTTGGCGGATCGGTGTTTACTGTTTATGGATCACTCAATCCCAGTACCTTTTCTATCGGCGGGATACTTCTTGCGCTTGGACTGATGGGGATGGCGTATTTTTATCACTATTTTATGAAACTAGAGCATTTCTTTCGCTTTTCACTCGCGGCAGAAGTCATTATGTTAGTTATGATCATTTATTTTTTAGCTTTTCCAGCTCAAATACTTACAGCGCTGATCGTCTATGGAGCCTATCAGCTATCCTTTATGTTTGGGGGTTATTTGGTTCGGGCTGAGACACATTTTGCTAAACATGCACGTATTATGGGATGGATTGATGTGGTCAAACAGCAAGGTTATCTTGCGGGGCTGTTGCTGTCCTATGGATTTTATAAAAGTCTTGAATTTTACGGTATCACTCAAGCCATGACGCAAGTGTATTGGCTTCATCTCTTTTTGTTACCGCTTGAAATTGTTATTATCGTGTTACTGCGAAGAGGATTTAGATCCCTATGACCTACCAAGAATGGTTTAATGCTCACGCATCCAAACACGCTGTTATAATGGAAAAGCTTACTGCCTTAAGTGAGTCAGAGGTGATTGAGTATTTTCGTTTTGAAAACATGGTGATCAATGAACCGAATTTTTGTCTTTTGTACACTGATAATAAAAAGTGCCATGAGACAGAACATCTCAACTGCTACTGGTGTGCGTGTCCACATTTTCGTTTTAACGACAAAGGGTTTTCAACGCAAGAGGGGAAAATACTTTACAGCACCTGCTCTATCGACTGCAAAGAGGGTAAACGCTTTATCAGTGACACCGCTATCCATCAAGACTGCACAAGCTGTTTGATTCCCCACCAAGAAAAAATTCTAAAAAAAGATTTTAATCGCAATTGGCGCATAACCATGGAAAAAGCACCCTGCTAAATTTTAACTGATGGTATGCATTAAAACTACGTTTTCGAGAATTTCAAAATGCTTTAACGCGTATTATTTTCCTTTTCTTTTTTTCTGTTCTTCATCTATTAGTGCACTTAAGAGATTAAAGACTTCTCGACTTGCTGATTCTGCATCTTTAAAATAGCTCATGACATTCTTCGAATTTTCTCCGCATGTTCCTGCTTTAACACAATGAATGGCATCATGAATACGGTCGTGCACCACTTTGTGCGGAGCTTCAAGCTTAGAAAAACTTGGGACCGATCCAAATACTTCTTTTCCAAGTCCATGCTCATACCATTTACCCAAACGGCATCCATGATGATCCGCAAATTCATCCTCCACGTTATTTAAAAATACGGTTTTGTATCCTCTGGATTTAAAGAGAAGATGATCCAGTTTTACAAGTACAATGAAGGTTGAGTACAATACATCTCGTGAGCAGTTGTCTATGTCCATCGTACGATGATTTAACTCAGATAGTGAAGATTGAAAACGATTAAGTTTGTTGCTGGAGTCAGAAGACATTGTCTCCATGGAGCTAGAGCGTTCATCAATCTCTGTTGCATTTTGCTTAAGACTTTGAACGCTCATTTCCACTTCTTGCGTTGCTTTTTGCGTTCGTTCTGCGAGCTTTCGTACCTCATCGGCAACTACCGCGAATCCGCGTCCGTGTTCACCTGCTCGTGCGGCTTCAATCGCAGCATTGAGTGCTAGCAAGTTAGTTTGATCTGAGATGTCTTTGATGAGGCTAATTACGGTACTAATCGATTCTACGCTGCCACTAAGCTGGGAAGCTGAATTATAATTATTAGAGATATTATTTGCTAGTTCCTGTTGTGTATGAAGAAGGTTTTTAATCTCACCATTGATCTCGACAGAAGACATACGATTGAGACGATTTAACTCAGAAATCTCACCCAATTCTTCAACATTAACTCCAAGGTCTTTTTGAAGTACCGCGAGATCCGTTTCAGAACCAGCAATAAGATTTTCTGTGAGCTCATGAATAAGGGTATACATTACCTTATCATGACGGGCTGTAGTGTTTTGCTCATTCAGTCGTTTATTTTCTTCACTCATTTTTGCCATAGATTCTTCAATCACTACCAGTTTACTTTTTAATATTTCATGTTCACGCACTTGATCTAAATATCTTTTCTTATAAAACATTTTTACCTCTTAAATAATAAATATTTATTTATTATACGCTTTTTTTCTTCACGTAGCACAATTTAATCATACTTAAATCACACCATCTAAAAAGAATAATAAGATTAAGAAGAAATAATGCTTATGTGATAAAACATATTCAATATTACTTTAAATAAAACCTTTATCGAGATAGTAAATGGATCGTATTTCTGACCAAGTTCAACATGTTAGCGCTTTACCACCGATGCCTGACAGTATTGTAAAAATTCAACAAATCTCAAGTGATCCGCCTAAAAAAATTATGCCGATGACGATGCCCTTGAGTTTTTTTAGGCTCTAGCAAAACCCAGCATTAAAGAACAACCTCCTATCATGAAGAGCAAGTAAGGAGATGGATTATAGAAATAGGATAAAATAAGACAAGTATATTTGCGAGGGTATAAATGCGTCTTGTTTTCATGTTATTCACATTACCATTTTTACTCTTTGCCAAACCGGTTCCATTGCTTTTTTCGGGCAATGAAAAAATTTCCTCACGTGATTTATACGATGCTCTTGGACTCCGGCTTCCCTATGCTATCGAACTATGGGAGGATAAACCCTCTATAGAACCCTCTATTTCATCTCAAAGCGTCACTGCTTTGACTAGCTACTATCGAGCCAAAGGCTATTTTGGAGCTAAAGTAACTCCCGTTATAGCCGACACTTCTATTACCTTTTCTATACAAGAAAACGATCCTATTGTCGTTATCGACATTCAAGTCAACAGCATTCTAGATATCGATAACGCCATCGAACTTCGTCCAAATACGCTCTTTGATCAAGATAAATTTACTGCCTCAAAAACACAAATTAAAAAACGTTATCACGATGAAGGATACTGCAACGGGACATTCAATTCCAAAGCATGGGTCGATATTGAAACGCATGAAGCGCACCTGCTGTTTGAAGCAACTCCGAATGAACAATGCACCTTTGGGCCGATCCTTGTCGAATCTACTCCCAATATTGACGGTACACTCGCCGCATCAATGCTTCGATTTGATGAGGGGGACACGTACAGTCTTGAAGCGATACAAAAAAGCTACGAAGCTCTCTATGCACAAGAGGCAATTGCTCGCGTCTCTATCAACGATACCGACCGCACGGGCAGTATCGTTCCCATAACTATAGGGATTGAGGAAGTAGACAAGCCGATTCGATTCAGTGCGGGATTGGGTGTCAGCAGTGACCAAGGTTTAGGTGGACAAATCGGCTTAAAACACCGTAACTTTTTGGGGAATCTCAAAACCCTCTCTTTGGAAGCAAAATTTACAGAAATCAAAAAAACTGCCGCCAGCATCCTCTCGGTTCCCCTTTATAACCATCTTTTTGGATACGGTGAAGTTGGATATTCAGATGAACTGTTTGACGGATACCGATCCGAGAGTGTTTTTGAAAAACTAACCCTAAAACACCAAGCTTACCCAACATCCATTTTAATGTCTTTACTATTTGATCAAGCCAAAACGTATGAAAGCAGCAATATCGCGGCATTTCCAAACTCCAATCTTTTTATCCCCTCTCCTATGGCTGAAATCAATTTTGACACGCGAGATAAACTCCTCGAACCGACAAGAGGTAACTGGATCAACGCCAAAGCACAAGGCTCACTCTACTCTGGAATCTCCGATGCTACCTATTTTAAAACACTTCTTGCAGGAGCGCACATAGAAAGTTTCGGTGAACACATCATCGCTGTCCGGGCACAATGGGGAGTATTACGAACCTACGAGGGAGACGTTCCTAGCGCCTACCGTTTTTACGCAGGAGGGATGAATTCTAACCGAGCGTACACGTATCGTGATTTGGGACCAAAAGACATCCATGGCAATCCTCTTGGATTCAATTCTCTGATTGAAGGGACACTCGAATACCGTTTTCCTATCTATGATTCTATTCGTGGAGTTCTTTTCACAGATATCACCTATGGTTCGGATAATTACCTCCCCGACTATTCGACTCCCTATTGGGGGACAGGAATAGGATTACGTTATGTTACACCTATTGGTCCTATTGCTATCGATGTGGGATTTGATCCCAATGATTTTGGACAAAATGCGTTTCACTTTCGAATCGGGGAACTGTTTTAATGTCTAATCATCCCGATACTATTCATACTGATCACGCTGAAAAGTCTATTCATAGTTCTACGAGCTCACCAAAAGCAGGAATATCAAAAAAACCATACCTAAAACGACTTTTACGAGCCCTCAAGCATCTTTTCGTCGCTCTTCATGCCCTTACTGTCATGGCGATATTGTTCGCATCTGCCCTCTTTTACATCGCTTTTCGTCCCGATGGGCTTGAACTGCTTAACAAAACGATCCTGACTCCTATGGGAATTGGATACACCTCTGCTGAGGGTTCACTCTCTCAAGGGATAACCCTGCACAATCTCCATTCCCAAAGTATTGATGCCAAAACCCTTACGCTGGATTATAATCTCACGGCTATTTTGAATGGAAAGCATGTTATTGACTCGATAAACATTGACGGATTGCAAATTCATTTGGAGGATTTTATCAGCGACGAGGATACGCCTAATCTTCCACTTCCGATATTTGCACTCAAAGAGGTGACATTAACCAATCTTCAGCTTATCAGTACCTACCCCATCGAGCTTGATATTCACGGTAAAGAGGGCTCATTTAATGGTCAAAATCTTAATTTTAAAACCATCACAGCGTCGGTCAGAACCCAATACGCAAGCGGCGCATTACAGGGAACAGTCAAAAATAATGCCATTACAGGAAAGGGAATTGTCTATCCCAATGCATCCCAGCTTGACCCCTATCTTGCCGATTTCGTCACACTCCCTGCTTCACAGTCTGTTGATATTTTGGAACTTTCCGACTCTAACGTGCGATTATCAACCCATTTTAATACCCTAAATGCCAATTTTGATCCCAAAATGTCCCTTAATGCAATAACGGTAGGGATGGATTATCACTATAAAAATCATTACCTCGATTTTACAGCTCTTTATACGCTTCTTCGAGATACCAATCGGATGCAAACTTCCCAAAAGCTCCGATATACTCTCGACGGAGTAACTACCACTGCCTTTACAGGAGAATTTCTCGAATCTACCCTTCCGCTTCCGGATAAAATCATTACAGGAAGTTTTCGTGATGATACCGAAGGACTTGCAGGTAAACTCTCTCTGGAAAAAACGTCTCTGCTTCTACAAAGCGGTGATTATGAAGATTTCAAATGGCATTTTACGACTCTCAACGATAGCCTTAATTTTCTCCCGATGCTTCCGAAAATGGTTAAGAACTCACCCTTTACAGGATCGGCCAACGGACATTATCATCGCATCAGTAAAACGCTAAGCGGAACTTTTGATGCTCAGCACAATCACGCTGATATCAATGGAACGATACTGTCTCATGAGAACAAACTTCAGCTAAACGGAAAAGTATTCCTTCCGCCCGATGCTCCGACATGGAAAGAATGGAGCATGAAACCGCCATCTGAACTGGACTTTTCCCTTACTCAAGAAGCGGAGATAACACATCTCTCTCTTAATGGTCAGGATTTCGCTCTCTCTCTGCAGCGCCACAATGAGATGATCCAAGGTTCTGGGAACTATATGGCAAGTTTTTTTGATATTAGCGGTAACCACAGTGATACGTCTACGACTATGATCATCACCACCCTCACGCCATCCCTCAACAAAACACTTACCCTAAATTCCGCCATAACACTCCCAGAAACAGGTTATTATGATGCCAAAATACGGTCTTCTACCCATATTATTTACGATACAGCGCTTCACATATATACCAATATTGAGATCCCGTGGTACGCAGCTGTTGTCGATTCCAAGCATCAATACAGCGGAACCAACAGTACCCTCTCTCTGAGCTACAATGCCAATCAAATTATTATCGATCAATACAATCTCGACATTGCCAATCATCCTATCACGTCGCAGCGTAAGTCCTATTTACACATTGACCCCTCTGGAAATCTTATTATTGATGAAATGTGGATATTCGATGCGCTACGTTTGGATGGCACGATCGATACTAGCAGCTTCAATACTGTACTCAATCTCAAATCGGATAGATTTACCTACAGCGGACCAGAGGGGGAAGCGCATGTTGCTCTTGATTTGCATTACAACCGTGACACCAATGCGACCCAAAAACTTGCCGGTAATATCACCGTTTTGGATGGACAAATCACATACCTGCCACTTCAGCAGTTCAAAGTAATGGACGACGATGTCATTATTGTCCAAGACGTCACTGCCCCCAGTAAATCTTCTCTCGCCGTTGAAATAAAAATAGATGCACTAAAACCCATCCACTACCTTACTAAAGAGCTCGATATCGACTTGATTCCAGACTTCACCCTCTGGAAAGACCCAAAAAATGATATGCAAATTTTGGGAATGGTCACCCTTCCAAACGGTACAATTACTACCAGTGGTAAAACGTTTACCCTTCGTCCAAGTTACGTGTATTTCGGTGGTGAAATCCCCAATAACCCGTATCTCGATATCACGGTCAACCATGAAGTAGATTATAAAAAAATTCAAATCTACATTACACACAGACTGGATTCTCCTATCTTCCTATTCAGTTCTGATCCCGTTATGACTCAAAATGACATCATGAGCTATATCCTCTTTGGTGCGTCCTCCGATGCCACATTCAACTCAGGCAACGGCAGTAACATCAGTGCACGAGCTGATGCTACCAATTTTATGCTGGGTGCTGGACTCAAAGGTCTCATCGGAGGAGCCACCAAACTTCAAATTGACACCATGAACATCCTCACCACAAAAGAGGGGGGAATGGGATTTGAAGTGGGAGCACGTCTCAACAAAGATTTCCGTGTTGTTTATAAAAATGATGCTATTTCGAGTGTTTTGGTGCAATATACGGTCAACCGATGGCTGCGTCTCGATGCAGATATTCACGAATTAGGACAGGGGATAAACGCCATTTACATCAAAGACTTCCGTGATTTCCTCCCCCACAATAGTGTTCAAAAAACAAAACCTTGATATCCGTCAATGTTTTGTATTACTTCAAACGCTATACTTTGAAAAAAGTGGAGAACCCCAATGATTTTAGAATTTATGCGAGACGATCACCGAGCCTGCGACCATCTTTACACCGAAGCCGAAAATGCCCTTGCTGATAAAAAAATAGACGAAGCCAAAACTCTTTTTGATGCGTTTTATCGTGCTACCAATCACCATTTCGACATGGAAGAGCGCGAACTTTTCATTACGTTCGAAAAGCGAACCGGAATGATGGGCGGACCGACGCAAATGATGCGCTACGAACATCAGCAGTTACGCTCTCAAATGGAATCCATGCTAACCGCACTCACGCAAGGGAGATATGACGACTTTTTCGGTATCGGCGAATCCTTTATGATCATGCTGCAGCAACACAACATGAAAGAAGAGCAGATGCTCTATCCTATGATCGACCGTGCACTAGAAGGTGATGCCGAAATTATGATCCAAACATTAAAAGAGATGCCGCAGTGATTCTCATCGATGCACGAGAGCTTGAGCACCCTGTCCCTTTGGAAATGGCGGTCGATGCGTTTAAAAATCTTATAGGGTCAGAAGTGATCCATTTCATCAACCGACGCGAGCCTCTGCCTCTGTTTGAGATACTCACCAAAAACGGCGGGTTTTATCTCTCACGCCAAAACAGCGAGGGAGTATGGCACATCCACATTACCCGCGATCCGAATCTCGACTTAGAAGCTATCCATGTTTGAGGGACTATCCCTCGATCAAGCCCCTCCTCTTTCGGTGGTGATGCGCTTCTTTCTCACCCTTCCCGTGTTTGGATTACTCTTAAGCCTCCTCATGATTTTTGCCCCTCATGATGTTCTCACCCTTAGCCATCCGCTATCACTTGCAAGTATCCATTTACTCTTTTTAGGTGTCATATCTATGGGGATGATAGGGGCACTTTTTCAGATGCAAAGCGTCTTAGGCGGTAAACCCATCCCAAACCCTCACGGGAACTCCCTGATCATACACAGCTTATTTACACTGGGAACGCTTTCCCTCGTATGCGCCTTTGCCTTTGGAATCAGTGAGCTTTTTATCATAGCAGGAGTATTTTTAGGAAGTGCCGTCGTCTATTTTGCCCAAATCCTCCTACCCCTATTGTTTGGAACTATCACCCATGATACCCTCAAAGGGATGCGCTTGGCAGTCATAGCATTTGCGCTAACCGCCACGTTAGGCATCGTAATGGCAACATCCTATGCTAACGGAATTTTTGGAGACTACCACGCCCTCATCCGTACCGCACACTACTCACTGGGGCTTATTGGCTGGGTTGCGATGCTGATTGTTTACGTGGCATTTCAAGTGATTGAGATGTTCTATGTCACCACCCCTTACAGCGATTGGTGTAAACACAATGTCGGACGAATACTCGCGGGCGTTCTTGCCCTGAAAGTTCTTTGGCTCTTTTTAAACCTCCCTTTCCTATGGCTAACCGACATGATCGCCGTATCTCTGCTGTTTGGATTTGTCGTAACAACGGTAAAACGCTTACAGATGCGCAAACGACGTGTTAGTGATGTTAGTATTTGGTTTTGGAAGGGAGGAGTCGCTTTGCTTGGACTCGCGCTTATGTCTTATAGTGGTTATCTCTTCAGCGATTATCCGTCGCTTGAAACGGTAAGCCTGATCGCCTTTGCCTTATTTGCATTGTCCATTATTTTGGGGATGATGGGGAAAATCGTCCCTTTTTTGATATGGTTTCATCTCAGTTCATCGGGCTTTATGGATACTCCGATCATGTCCAATGTCATTCCTCAAAAAAGACTGAAAATCACTTTTTGGCTTTTTTCCGCCACAGCGATATCAGCCCTTCTCGCCCCTTTTTATGCCCCTATTTTAATCCTCTGCGGTCTTACAAGCACTGCTATGTTTGCTCTGTTGCTTTTTAATCTCATAAGCGCCAAGCGACTCTATCACCATACCCTCCGATACGGGACAAAATTCACCTTTCAGAGTTAGTCTCGACTCATTATCTTTTGTTTTTCTGCTTCAAACTCGGCTTCGTTAATCGCTCCATTATCGTAAAGCTGTTTGATCCGTTCTAACGCATCGTATTTTTGATTGGAGCTGGTCGTATCCTGAGGGATTTTTGTCGATTTTCCCAAGATAACATACAAAATAAACCCAAGAAACGGAATACAAAACACCAGTAAAAACCATACGATTTTAATCGCAACATCCGTAAATGTGGAGCGGATAATATCTACCAATGCCCATATCCACAATGCAAAAACCGAAATGGCAAGTAATAACCAAAGCACCCCGAACATCATTATCGAATTTTCCATCTTTTACCTCTTTTATTTATCCAAATTGCAGTTATTGTAACACAGATTTAAAAACGCTTCCGCCCAAAACACTCTAAAATTAAGTGAAAATTTCAGATGAAAACGGTATAGTTTCATCCTTCCGACAATGGACAGCTGGCCGAGTGGTCGAAGGCGCACGCCTGGAACGCGTGTAAAGGGCAACCTTTCTAGGGTTCGAATCCCTAGCTGTCCGCCATACATCGGAAAACCTCTTCAAAACCCCTAAAATAGGCTCTTATTCTAAGACAGATAACGCCAAAATAAATGACTATGATACTTTTAAAAAAAAGTGTGATACTTCGCTAAAACGCTACAAAGTTAATGACAGCTATTATTTCAGAAGGCGAATCAACAAAAAACTTTATAGAATTTCATTAAGAACCAAGAATTTTAAGATAGCTTTATCCCGAAAACGGCTTTTAGAGCTTTTAAGCAGAGAGGAATTTATGTATACATTAGAGATGGGTGATTACAAATATATTTTTGAATATGATACCCCCGAAGAATTAGAGAAATATCTGAAACTTACAATGGCAACGCACGAACAAGCGGAAGAAATACGCAATCGCCACACTATTACCCATAAAATTATTGAAAAAGAAGAACAATATCCCAAAGATAAAGGGATGGGGATTTCATTTTACGACCTTGAAACAAAATTACTTGTATCAAAGAAAAAACTTAATAAAGTATCTGATAGTTCTTATAAGGCTTACGCAAGCACTTTTAACAAGTTAAAAGAGTTTTTCAATAAAACAAAGATAAATGAGATCACTATCGAAGATTTTGAGGGGTTTCGTGATTTCTTGGCTGATGAATATGATTTAGTAAACAAAACTATTAACAACCATATGAAGTATGTAAATATGTTTTTAGAATATGGTGTTAATTACAAGCTTATTGACGAAAACAATGTTAAAGGGATTGAAAACCTTAAAGAGGATTCACCAGATAAAGAAAACTTCACGAATGATGATATTAAAAATATTCTCTCTTACGGCTATCCCCAAAATTTTAAAGACATTTTCAAAATCGGCGCCTATACGGGAATGCGAGTATCTGAAATAAATAATCTCACCAAAGAGAGCATAAAAGTGGACGAGAATGAGATTTATTATTTTGACATTTCGAAGTCAAAAACAAAATCAGGCATCCGAAAAGTTCCAATACATAAAGATATTTTAGAGGATGTTTTAAAAATGGAGTTCCCTTTAATATCTGAAAAAACAGAAGATGCTTGTCAAAAAGTTATATTAAGACAACTCTATAAAGTGATTCAAAAAGAAAGCACTAAAAGTTTTCATACGTTTAGAGGCACATTTATCTCCAAATGTATAAACAATTTTCCTGAAAAGGTCTTAATTGTTCAGGAAATAGTGGGGCACAGTAAAGGTAAATTCACTTTAACTGTTGATGATTATGGGCATGGTTTTGACCTAAACTTGAAGCAAGAGATTGTTAATAGTCTCTCTTTCTTATAAAAATTAAATTATAGACTCCGCTATCATTTCTTTGATTTCGTTGTCTATTTCAGCCGTAATATCCCATTCTCTCTCGATTTTGGTTTTAACTTCTTGCTGTTCAGCTTCAATGGTTTTTTCACCCGTAAAAAAATCATAACCGATTGTAAGTCTTAACGCCTTAACACTGTTCCAATCTCCTTTTCCAAATAAAAATGGATTAAGCGTATAAAGTCCAGTATCTTTTTTTAGCAGTATGTCTTTTTTGATTAGCATAGAGATAGCATTATTAAGCGTCTGCATTGATGTTCCAAGTTTGCTGACCAATTCCCGTTTCTTCCCAACACTTAATTGGATTTCATTGGTATTCCATCCCGCCATACTGAACAACTCAAATAAAAATTGGTTCTGCTGTGGTGCTAATCCGTGAAGTTTTGCTATGTCTTTTAGATAGATTTTTATATAACCCTCTTCCTTTTCTATCTTTATTGATTTTGTAGATTTCTCTACAATCATTTCCACTTCTTGCGTTTCCATATTTTTAGTTATTACGGTATCAGTTATTTCATATATATTTTTAGCCATTCTTTTATTCTCCTTTGTTTTGATATCATAATCTTAATATATTCTTAAATAATAATCCACTGCTTTTAGTTAGAAATCATAATTATTTTAAATTATCTAAAAAAAATATTCAATCTTATATTATGTAAAATATTTTTTTTCATAAAATCCCTATATTCAGGGGTTTGTGAAAAATAACTCTAACTGGACATTATACGGATTGTAATGGTTGCGGTTATGGTTAGCTATCGGAACGGTTATAACTTTTTAGGGACATAATCATATTTAGTGTGTGTTTCATTTTCTGTGGAAGAAAATATATAACCAAATATAGTGAAAAAGCGAGCGCGGTCTCTATTGCGTTTCGTCAGAAATGAAATAGTGACAGCCGAGCGGATAAATGCTTATAAATACATACAGCAGGATATTTGAAGCGTTCCAAGACACATTCAATAACCATTATAGAAAAAGTTTTCAAACAAATGTGAAAAGTTTTTTACCTAATCGCGTCAAAAGCGTTTTGAGCTCTTACAACAATTTATAAATATTTTTGTAAGGGGTTAATATGCGTAGGTTTTTTATAGGTGGCTCTAATATGGGCCTACTTGATATTGTTTGGCAAGCAGTAATATCACAAATGATTTCATCGGTTCTTGGGTATTTTATGCCTTTCTTCAGCTAATCATTATTACAGTCCGTCTTTTCACATAGCATTACATATATATAGAGATTTCGTGATTATCTCTTTCAAAAAAATAATCACAGTTCTGAACAACCGCCAAAAAGACAAAAACGATTTACGCCATTTTAGGGCTTCACTATATCAATAGAGGAGAACAAAAAATGAAATTAACTATCAATTATATGGACAGAGCAGGAAAAGTTTTAGGATTTACAGCGGATGAAATAGAAGAACTTTCAAAACGATTTGTAGGACATTTAAAAAAATGCGGGGCTGAAAATATCACTAAAAATCAGATAATCCAAGCCATATTCATCATCAAAGATATTAGAGACAAGCAAATAGAACAAAGAGCAAAAGAACTCCATATTAAAAACCCGCTAATACGGAAATATCAAACCCAAATAAAAGAACTTTCAAAATTAGGATTAGGTTCGCAAAGAATATCCAATGAACTAAAAACAAAATATAAAATCAATTTATCTTCCAGTTCCATCTATCGTTTTTTAAAGGAGGATGAAGGAAATGGCCAGTCTTAAAGGTTCTACGTATTCCAAGCAAATTAAAGACCTTCAAATAAGATTAGAAGCAAGAGGAACCAAAAAATCAACCTCCAATCATAAAACCCATTCCAATGCACAAGCAACAAAAAGAGATATGTATATTAAGGACTTTGTGAAATATGCGGAAGAAAATAGTCTGGAAGGAAAATTGAATAATCTTTTAACCCAGGATAATATTAATGGCTTTTTAGAACGACGTTTAGAGGGCTTAACGCCTCTAACTATGGAAAACTATATCAGTGGTTGGAATAGTTTATTAAATGCGCTAGAAGAGGTTAATATAACGCACAACATCCCTGAAAATTATTTAACATCATATTGGAACACCTTAAAAGATAATAGTGAATATATTCCACAACAGAACGAACCAAGAGGAGCAAGAGACCAAGCGGAAACAGTCATAAATGAACTTTATGAAAAACGCTACTCCTCAGGAGTGCTCGCTGAAATACAGCACGATTTGGGATTTAGGGTTAGAGAAGCATATAAAATAATATCACATCCTGACAAGTATATACACGCACTTCCAAACGGTGGTTATGAAATTATCGGAGTAGTTGGAAAAGGTGGTCATATATATCATTCTAAATCAATTTCAGGGGAACTGGTAGAGAAGTTGTGTTATGTTCAAGAAATACCAAGTATTTCCACTTATCATAGAGATTTGGAAGATATTGGGGGAATATCGAGCCACGATTTTAGATATGACTACGCAAAAAACTTATATGAAAAATTGCTTGATGATGGATTTGGACACCATCAAACTTTAAAAGTGGTTTCGGAGGAAATGAACCATTATCGCCCTTCAATAACGAATATGTATATAAATAATTGAACGTGTAAAACTTTTAAGATTTACTATTTAAAATTATCCTCCTATTCCATTTTTTACTGTGATACACACTTAAATGTAAGCATAGCGCTACCAGTCCGAACAAAAGGGATAGCACCTTTAATTTCAGTATTAACCGTTTCTACTGCCTTACCTTGAGCTCCACAAAACTCATTAGCCTCTTTATAAATATCAGCCCTAACCCCATCAGGAGTTCCAAAAATTCCTGCTGCACTTTGTTTTGAAATCATATAAGTGCCACGATCTGCGGGGACAACACCAGTAGAAGCACACCCTGCTATCACTATAGTAATTGCCACACTTAGTAATGTTATTAATGAAGTTTTTAGCATAAATTAACCTTATATATTAAATTTAGATACATAGTATCTATAATTCACTTAACTACCTCTTGTAAGTAATCTATAAAATCGAGTAAGAACTTTTATTGTTATCTTCTAAACCATAAGCCATATTATATTTTTAGACTGTTCAAATAAATCTAAATCATATTCTAATTTTGAAGCATATTAAGAAAGTTCATCTATAATACCTATAATATTTATGATACTTTAAAGGAAAAACTATGATACTTTCTCTGTCCGCCAAAGACTTAGAAAGCCTATTTTATGACGTTTTGAAGAATTTCTATACGCAGTCCCTAGCTGTCCGCCATATTCTCCTAAAAACACCTATTTTAAATCCAAAAAAAAGTCCTCAAATATAGTAAATATCCTCAATTATTGACCAATTCCTATGATGTTGCAGTGAGAAAAATTATTTAAATTCTTCTTCCCTTAATAAGGAAAATTTGCTTCATTAAATTTAGATATAATTGTTTTAATTTAATTTTTTCAGTTTTGAAGACAAAAAAGTAGAAGGAATGGTTTTGAAAAAAACTTTCCAATGACTTTTACTTACGGGATAACGGATATAGGTATTGACTTTATTAAACGTTTCGATCAGTCAGGACATAGCATAGAAAATATGAGACAAGCTGAATTAGAATGCGCAAACGATTGGAGAGGGGAAATAAATGAGTGAGATCTTGATTTATCAAAACGAAAGCGGTGATATAAAAGTCGATGTTCGATTTGAAGAAGAAAGTATTTGGTTGAGTCAAAAGCAACTTTCAGAAATTTTTAGTAAAAGCGTAAAAACGATTAGTGAGCATATTTCAAATATTTTTGATGAAGGTGAGCTTGATGAGAGTTCAGTTATCCGGAATTTCCGGACAACTGCCAGTGATGGCAAAAGCTATGATGTGAAATATTACAATCTCGATATGATCATTGCCATTGGTTTTCGGGTCAAATCACCGCAAGGGACGAAGTTTAGAATCTGGGCTACCAAACGGCTCAATGACTATATTACCAAAGGTTTTGTCCTCAATGATGAGCGGTTCAAAAATGGCACTGATATGGTCTATTTTGATGAGCTACAAAAACGACTCCGCGATATACGCATCTCTGAACGCTTTTTCTACCAAAAAATCAAAGATATTTACATGACAAGTATCGATTATGATTCAAAAAATGAAAAAACGATAGAGTTTTTTAAAATTGTACAGAACAAACTTCTGTGGGCTATTTCTTCTCAAACGGCTGCGGAGCTTGTCCACAACCGAGTGGATATGAGGTTGCCTTTGTTGGGAATGCAGTCTTTTGATAAGACGAGTAAAAATATCACTAAAAAAGATATCAACATCGCCAAAAATTATCTCAACGAAGAGGAAATAAAATTATTAGGGCTTTTGGTCGAGCAATATCTCGCTTTTGCCGAAACTATGGCAAGTCAGCGAAAACCCATGACTATGAATGATTGGTGTGAACGTTTGGATGCTATCTTGTCCATCAATGGGAGGGATTTGCTTACGCATAAAGGTAAAATTTCTCACGATATGGCGATACAAAAATCAGAAATAGAGTATAAAAAATACAAACAAACTCTTCGAGAAATAGAAAAGCAGTTAAGTTTGCAGGAATTAGAGCAAGATATAAAAAGATTAATGTGATGAGGAATGGATACCGTGCCATACCCTACAGGGCATGTGAGCACGCTATGACAGAGAAAAGAAATGAGGCTGAATCAAAATGAGCAAACAATGAAACATAAACTCAAAGCTAAAGCTCAACAGCTCGCCAAAAATCCTATTGCCCAAAAAGCACTTCTTTCTATGAAGCCAGACAAATCACTTTGGGGGTTCTTGGGGATTGTCTTCTTTTTTATTGTGCCTGAAATCATCGCTTTTATTTGGGGAGTAAATATCACGGCATATGCCAAAGCCCAGTTGCCATTAGCAACCTTTTTTATTGATGAGCAGTATTACAAGCTTCTCATAATGCTATTTGAAGAAGGGGGAAGCTGGGTCAACATAGGTATAGGGATTGTATTATTGATTTGGCTTTTTTTCTGATTTTGAAGAGAACCGATCCGCTTGAATTCGTATATCACGAGTAACCAATTAGTTCTATTTGGGTATTATGTTTAAAAAAAAGGCATAACGTGTTTCTTGAATATTTTCTCTCTTTCGGGCTCTTTTTCCTAACAGCACTTGCAATATTTGGCATTTTTCTTTTTATGTACGCTAAAGTGACACCGTACGATGATTACAAGATGATCTTTTCTGACAACAACACCGCAGCCTCTCTTGGACTGGGTGGAGCTGTTTTAGGATTGTGTATACCTTTGTACAGTGCGTTGGTTCACAGCGTCTCTTATGTTGACTTTGTTATGTGGGCGGGGGTTGCGATCTCTATTCAGCTTATCTTTGCTTTTTTCCTCACGCGTCTAAGCGGCAAATATTCTGTTGAAAAACACATCAATAACGGAGACATTTCTGTCGGTGTACTGATGGCGTTTATGTCTATTTCTATCGGTTTGATCAATGCCGGATCAATGAGTTACTGAGGCATGGACAGGTTAAATTTCTCTTTTATCTCTAATTTCTTATCCTCAAAAGGGTGTCGTTAATGTCAAAAAGTGTAAAAGCTGCACTGCTGGCAAACGGTGCGATTGCAATTGCAAAAGGTTTAGCGGCATTTTTCACAGGTTCTGCTTCCATGATGGCGGAAGCGATTCACAGTACGGCCGATTGTGGTAATCAAATACTGGTCATGGTTGGCCAGAAACAAGCAGCCAAGGGAAGATCTGAGTTTCATGCCTTTGGTCAGGGAAAAGCAAACTTTTTTTGGTCTTTTGTTGTCGCTGTTGTTCTCTTTTTATTAGGAGGGCTGTTCTCTATCTATGAAGGAATTCACAGAATCAGCGACCCTAAACCCATTGAAAATCCCTTACTCATTATTGGGATCATTGTTTTTGCAGTCATTCTTGAAGGAAGTGCATTAAGAATAGCCCTCAAAGAGAGTAATTCAAAATTAAAAGACCTTTTTTCGACGATTAGAGAGAGTTCATCTTCTCATATTTTAGTTGTTTTAATCGAAGATTCAGGCGCATTACTGGGGCTGGTTATTCTCTCGTTAGGATTGATCTTATCCGAGTTTGTTGATCCGATATTTGATGGTATCGCAGCGTTAATGATTGGACTTCTGTTGATAGGACTATGTACCGTCTTATTTATTGAACTCAAAAAATTACTGATCGGCGAAAGTCTTGATCGTGAAACCACCAAGAAAATAAAAAATCTTATCAAAGATGAATCGAACGTCATGGTTCACATCAATGCGGTAAGAAGCATGTTTATCGGCTCCAACGAAGTGCTGCTGATCATTTCGATGAACGTACAAGACGACGCGTCCGGTCATGCAATCGAGCAGGACATTAAAGAACTAAAATACAAACTGCAAAAAACGTTCAAACAACATAAGATGCAGATTTACATCGATGTGTTTGAGTTTTAATGTTGAATCGCTATTTTTCCAATTTCGAACAACGATAATCGACTGTAGCTTCGAGACTCGATTCTGAATCACTTTGAATCGGGCTCTGTGTCGAAACACTATCCGCCATTGCCATAGCTTTCATCATCATCGGTCGCACCTGTGAAGTACCCCCGAAATTGACCGAAACGATTTCACACCTCATCCCCGTCTCTTGAGCAAATGACGAAGCCTGAACACCAGCCTTACGTAAAAGCTCTAGCCGGAGTCTATTTTGGGTTTCACGTTCGCTTTGGACACTCACACCCCACGCTAACTCCCCCTGACTCTTACGGACGCTAGAAGCGGTCACTTTATCGATTGAAGCACTCAAGGCATTATATTGCTCGATGCTGACAAATTCACACACAAAAGAGAGATTGCCGCTGTATCCGATAAACTCTTGTTTTTGATCTTTGTAGTTGTACCGTGGAGAGAGATTATATCCGCCGTCGCGACAGACTTCTCCCTTTGGATCCGCACGCTTTACCTCAGCAACAATGGCATTGAGATGTTCTTTAATCGTATTGGCATTTTTGCTTTGTTCTTCAAAATTCAAACTCCCGCGTAACACATCCGGCTTTACATTGGCTACAACACGCTCAACCGCCGTAATCGTCATCTGCGCGCTTACCAATACCGGTAAAATCAAAAAAGCCAGATACTTTTGCATATTAACTCCTAAAACAATGATTTAAAAATTATTGTAACACTTGATTGTGAAGGAATTGTCTAAAGAACTTTTGATGAGTATATTTTTTGTAAAAATGGTTTAAAAGGAATAGCTTGCCAAAAACCTCATTTGGAGTGAATCCGCTTCATTTCCGTTTGTAAGATGCACTATTCGACCTTCCATTGCTATTTCATGAATCATTTCCCCCAGACTCACAGATGTTTCATGGAAGTAAATATTATGCTCGACCAAATCGGTATAAGCAGCTTTCATCCCCAGCTCACGAAAAGCACTATCGCCCCATTCCAATCCAATTTTATAGCCTCCTGCACCGTGACGGCTGTGAGCCGATTCATAATATCCTGAAGTATAAAGAACATCACCCGAGCCATAACAAAGGTCGGGAGAACCTTCGCTCTGATTATGACTCTTTGCCCATGTCTGATTGTATGCAGCAGTGAATGTAAGTCCCGATTGATCGTAATGCCAAGCTCCATCAATTCCCATAATAGTGTGATTGATCCCTATTGCAGAACCTGCGTTGCGATAATCCTTAAGCGCACCAATCATGTCTTGGTGAAGTATTTGAAAACCGATATCGGCAGTATCAAAAGAGTGCGTAATTTCAAAATAAGCCTGATTCATGATCTCGCTTACTCTTCCACCCCATATCTGAGCTGTTTGATTTTCAGAGTTGTAGTTGACACCGGCGAGGGTAACGGTAATATTGTTTGGCGCATAAGAAGAAGCAAAAAAACTAGGCATTGAACTATAAAGGGCTTCTGATATGGGTACAAAAGTAAACGGATCACTCCCATTCTCCCATTCTCCCATCCTGCCATCTTTCTTGCATGCCCCAAAGTGAAAGCCCAATGCTCATCGTAACGAGTATGCACATCTATCGCTTCAAAGAGATTTGGCATCAAGGACATGTCATTGGAGTTTAAAAGAGGCCAATCAAGACGTATCCTCCCTATTCGTGCAGAGGAGGAATCAGATCCTATCTCAATCCATGCTTCGCCTAAAATCGCATCGGCACGACCATTGGGACCTAGAAGTTCTCCAGGCGTAGAACGTATGGGAAGCGCTCCATATACTGCTGCACCCCCTTTTAGGTAAGAAGCCAGTTCAGATTCGATACCAAGCTTGAGGAGAACAGCACCTTCTGTATGGTGGACATCCGCATAGCGATCTTGCTGAAGAATCATACGAAGTTCGTTGGAATAATCGGCAGCGCATATTGGCGAAATGGATGATAAAAGAATTAAATAGAGAAAAATTCTCAATTTACACATACTGGCATTCCTTAAAAATAAGTTTTTTTAATACTTTTTACTTTACTAGTGTACCATTTACTTTAGTATCTTCGGTAGAGTTCAATCAGGTCTTGAAGATTATTTTGTAAGCAGGTAAAATCAGACAATTTAAACTTTAAAGATTGATCTATAATAAAATTGGATGAAGTAAATATGTAGATTGGTGGACCCTAGC
>CAIMUF010000039.1 GCA_903844635.1 uncultured Sulfuricurvum sp.
CAGAAATTGGCAACAAAATCAGAAATTCTGCACCTTCGGCTACATTTGATACACTAAGGGTTCCATTAAAATGGTTCTTGATAATCGTGCTTGACATATGCAGTCCTAATCCTGTCCCTTGCGATTGGTGCTTTGTAGTAAAGTAGGGATCAAATATTTTTGTGATGATGTCGGAACCTATTCCGCCTGCATTGTCTTGGATCTTGATGAAGTTATTTTCTTTTTCAGCCCCTAAGATAATTTTAACGGTCGGATTATTCGTTCCTCTGTCTGAAAAAACATCACGTGCATTGTTGAGAATATTAATCAAAACTTGACTAAATTCATTGACATTGATGGCTACATTCGAATTCATACTTTCATCTTGGACAATAAGTGCTATTCCTAATTTCTCAAAGCTATGTTCTACGATGGAAATCGCTAAGCTTATGGTTTCATGTAGCGGAATCATAGCTACGGTTTTATCCCCATGAAAAAAGGATCTAAAGTCATCAATAGTATTGGAAAGATAACTAATCGAAGAACTTATTCGGCCAAAGGCTTCGGCTTGTATCTCATCAGTTAGTTCCCCGAGTTCTTGATAAAATTCTAGTTCCGTCATAATCGCAGAGACAGTCGCCAACGGCTGACGCCATTGATGTGCAATATTCCCTACCATTTCTCCTAATGCAGCTGCTCGGGAGGAATGTGACATCATCGCTTCTTGCTTTTTTGCCTCTGTAACATCAAATGACAGTACAAAGTATTCACTGATATACCCATCAGAATCTTTAATCGGAAATATATTCTTTTCTATATAAATTGTTTGACCTGTTTTTGTAAGATCTGGAAAAGTACAATGATATTCATTTCCTGCTTGAATTGTATTCCAAAGTTTTTCAATGATAAAAGAGTCTCTTTCAGGATGTTTCATAATACAAGTATTTTGCCCTAAAAGCTCATTAACGGCATATCCAGTTAAGTCGCAATATTTTTGATTCACGTAGATGAAGTTTCCATTCAAGTCCACCCTTGCTTGACCTGTGATGCTATTAATATAAGCAGTTAAATTAAATTCTTTATACATCAGAAAAAATCCAACTCACAGTCATTATTTGCAATAACCTCGTCATTAAATTCCGACAGAACAGTTTGTATGTCCGCAATTATTGAATTGTTATAAAATGTAGGCGTTGTTGATTCTTCCACAAAAGCATTGGACCAAATCATGTGTAAGGTGGTAATAAAATTTTCAAAAAGAAGACCCATATACTCTTTTTTCTCATTTAGTCGCCCACCGTTATCGCGAATTGCCATCCCCAAGGTATTAACATAATCGCCGACATCTTTGAATAGCGGGTAATACATAAGCATGTTTCCATATCGCATTAAACTCAAAGAAAATTCTTGTATGTATTCCATATATATAGTCTGCTGCTGCATTCCTAAAAAGACAAAAGAATCCATTTCAAACAGTAAATCTCTCATCTCATCAATATCATCATGAGAAATATTTTCGTAATGCTCATTAAAGGTAATTTCTTTATCAATTTTAACGGAAGGAGGAGGCACGTTAATAACATTTACGATTTCACAAACAGGCTCTGAAATCGTTTTTAGGACAGGAATGGGCTCACTACTAGGTGCAATTTGTTTTGGGCTTGGACTATTTGACATCATTCGAATATCGGCTTCGAGTGATGTCAAATATTCGTTGGTTGTATGTTCATTATAAATGGATAAAGCAACATTATATAAGACTTTACGAAGCTGATTGGACGTTGTCGGTTTTAGTAAAAATTCATCAACACTGAGTCGTACTAAATCTAAAAGTAGGGGACTTTCACTGTGTGCCGTACATATAATAATTTTCTGATTGGGATTTTTTAGACGTAACAGCTTCGCAAGTCTGACGCCATCCATGTTCGGCATATTAATATCGCTTATAACAATATCATAGTTCTTTGCATTGTATTTTTCATACGCAATTCGTCCATCTTTTGCTACTTCAACTTCAGCAAACAAGAGCTTGAGAATACTTGCTAAAGAATCCCGTAAAGCAGCCTCGTCTTCAACAACCAATACACTCAGTCCTGACGTTAATTCTTTTACTAATTTTAGATCAATCATCTAATTGCCCTTGTGTTAAAAAAATTCAATTTCATCCGTACGATTTTCTGCCGCCAAGAGTGAATTACCTGTAAATGAGTCTTGCTTCTTTTTTGCTTCATCGAGCGAATCAACCATCTTTGTGTACAATTTTTCTATACTGGTGTGCAAAATGGCGTTATCGGTACGCATAGCGTGCATGTGAACGATCACATGTTTTTCGATATCATCAATGGCTATTGCAATGGCACCAAACTGCTGAGAAATGATGTCTTGCAGTTGGATTGCCTCCAATATGTTGTCATTGATAACGATTTTTTGGTCAGTAATTTCCTGAATCAATACTCCGGATGATTTTTGTGTTAAAACAACAATTTCTTGCTCTACTCTTTGTATGTGCTTTAAAAGGGCCAATATCGATTTCAAAACATCTTCTACACCAACATGATTATTCATTAAAAAAACTCCAGTACATCTTCAGTATTTTGTTGTAATTCATTACCGCCACCTATAATAGAAAGAAAGGTCTCAATGTCGTTAATGATGGAAGCATCGTAAAAGTGCGGATTGTTTGTCGATTTTTCCCAAACATCCTGTACATACTTATCAAGAACAAATATTAAATTTTCCAAGAAGGGAAGAATAAGTTTTTGCTGCTCAATAAATCGTTCTCTGTTCTCATTAAATCGTAGTGCAAGGCTGAATAAACTGCCGGCTAAGTTTGAAAACATGGGGTAGCGATATAAAATACTTCCAAATTTTTGAAAACGGCTTGAAAGTGATTCGATGTAGGCTTCGACAACAATATTATTTTGAAAAGAGAGAAAAACATAATTTTCGATTTCAACAACGAGCTCGATAAGTTCATCTATGTCTTCATTCATCAATAAACCGTAATATTCAATATTTTCTTCTAAGGGTAGATTCGTTTTTATTTTAGAAACGGTTTTATCGACCAAATCTTGAGCGATTGATGGTGAGGGGATAAGATTTTGTAACGTTGATTCGCTAAGGGTCTCTTTTCCTATTTTACTCATAAGCACTTGATTGTATTTGCTGAGCTCTTTGTTTTTTAATTCTAATAGATGATTTTGTTCCTCAATCATTTCTTGGTATTGAGACAATAGTTTTTTGTCCGTTGCTCGCATACAAATCTTGTACAATCCTCTTCCAACAGTGAGAACATCTAAAGGTTTTTGCAAAAATGCATCTGCCCCTGAATTTATAATTTGAATTAATCTCTCAGATTCATTATGTGCGGAGAGTACTAAGATAGGAATAAGAGCATCAATCTCGCGAATTTTCTTCGTCATCTCAATACCCGTGAGGATTGGCATACTAATATCCGTTATGATAATGTCATACAATTTCGTATTGGCTTTGAATTTTTCGTAGCCTTCTTTTCCGTTTGAAGCTTCATCCACGCGATTAAATATCCGTTTAAATAATGATACCATCATAGTTCGGATAGGTTCTTCATCCTCTACAATCAGTATGGTTAATTCTTTTGAATAGGGCTTAATTTCGGATAGTTTCATAGGGGGTAGTTCATTTTGTTCCATTTGACAACTCCTTTATCGTTTCTATCATCTGAAGCGGGGTAAGTGATTTATCCACTCCGCCAAGGGCAACAGCTTCTTTTGGCATTCCATAGACGATACAGCTTTTTTCATCCTGTGCATACGTTCTACCGCCTTTTTCGTGAAGCTCTTTCATCCCTTTTGCTCCATCATCGCCCATTCCTGTCAAAATAAATGCCGTACACGCTTTAGCCCCTTCGTTAGAACACGAGCGAAAGAGGACATCGACGCTTGGTTTATGACGGCTTACTCGTGGACCGTCTTTTACTTCTAGTACGTATGTCATTCCTATACGTTTTACCATCGTATGAAAATCACCAGGAGCTATATAAACAGTTCCTCGAACCAACTTTTCCCCATTAACAGCCTCTTTGACCGTAACAGGACTAATACGATTAAGACGCTCTGCAAAAGATGCGGTAAAACCTGCAGGCATGTGCTGTGCAATGACGATAGGAAGAATATTTTTTGGGAGTTTTGTAATGATGATTTCGAGGGTTTGAACACCGCCAGTACTGCTGCCAATCGCAATATAGCGTTCTCCTCCAGCAGCTGACGACGTGCGATTAATGCTAGGAAGAACACTGTCTGCATCCAACTTTTTTTCTACATTGGATAAAAAAGATGCTGTCGATGTAGTAATATTTTTAACTTTACTTTTGGCAGCTGCGCGTATGGCGTGGACAAACTGATTGTGTACATCTTCAAAAAAGTTCTTGACTTGGTATTCCGGTTTACCCAGTACCTCTACCGCTCCCAAACTCATGGCTTCGATAGCAGTACGGCTGCCTGTTTGTGCGATAGAACTGCATATAATGACAGGAGTCGGTCGTGTCGCCATAATCTTTTTTAAAAAAGTAATCCCATCCATACGCGGCATTTCGATGTCCAAAATTATGACATCGGGCCATCCTTGTTTTTTAAATTTATCCATGGCAAAAATCGGATCTTGCGCCGTCCCTGCAAGCTCTATGTCAGACTCATGTGCGACAAGAGCGGTGATGGCGGTTCGTACGACTGCACTGTCATCAACTACAAAAACTTTAATCATTGAATGCCACTCCAAATCGCTGATCCAGCACTTTAAAAGCGGGTTCTAGCGTCATATCAAGATAATCGGTACAATCTTTTTTTAAACTCCGTTTGAAGCTTAATAGTTTTACATTTTGTGTATCATGTCCATTCATAATGGCTTCTTTTAATTCAATATCTATATCCCGGTTAATTCGTGCTAATTCCCACACAGTCGAGCCAAACTGGCGGCTGTATTTGATGGCATCGCTGTCATGTACCGGAAAATACAATCGATCTTCATATTGGATCATTTCAATCATTCCACCATCATTGGTAACTCCGCGTTTGTCTCCTAAAAAGATATCAAACTGACAAAACATATCACGAGAAAGATTGGCACGACCCAGAGCAAAAATAACTTTTAAATCAGGGTGTGCACCCTTAAGTGATTTGTACATATTTAATGCGCTTACCGCATCGATCTCACCGTCCATCATGGGTATAACGGCAAGATCGATGTAAAATATCATCCCGCTGTCGTTGAGAGCATCAATTACCATTGTTGCGGTTTTGTTGGCTCCCACATCAATACATAGAGTCGTATCGCTGATCAAAATATTTTGCAATTCATCCCGCATATTTTTATTGCTGACTTTGACTTGCTCTGTTTTAACAATACGACTGTCTCCATATGATTTTGAATCTTCATTCTCATCATCAAATTCATAAAGAAGCACTTGTGCGTCGCTGTTTTTAAATAAGTAAGGAACTAAAACCTGCATACTGACGGTACTTTTTCCAGCACCGCCTTTTGCATTTGCAACTAAAATCTTTAATGGTTTTCCCATCGTAATTCCTCCATTATTTACTATATTTAACATATACACTGCCGTCTTCATTTGAAAAAATAACTTTACGACCGCGATTCCCGCCAACATCTTGTGCGATAAGCGGTATTCGATAATGCTTAAGCATATCGATGGCTACACTAATGTTACGTGGAGCTACGGATATCTCTTCATTGATATTCAGCATGGCACCACCAAAAATCTTTGCTTCGATATTTTTATGATCTGCTCCGACTGCCTGCATTGCTTCAATCAACCGCTCTATGGAGATATTTCCATATTTGAGACTTTTAAGACCATTTCCATTCCATAAGGGTAAAAGATAGTGGTTCATCCCTGAAATTTTATTTTTAGTATCAAATAGACATACTGCAATGCAGCTCCCTAGTACCGTAACGATTTCAGAGGGAGTGACGGATACATGGAGTTGTTCACTGTAAATGATTTTTTGTTCCATGAAAATCAATCAAACATAAATGCATCTAGCTCAGCGCCAAACGAGATTTGATCACTATTTTCATAGATGGGTAGGCTTGCAATAAAGACATTGGCATCACCGTCACGTGTGATAAAAATCTCTCCGCCTAAAAACTCTACAAATACTTTTGTGATAGATAATCCGATACCTAACCCCTGATGAGGACGGCTGAATCCTTGTCCTTGTTGGAAAAATGCGTCAAAAATTGCTTTTTTATCTTTGATTTCAGCACCAACATTACGAACGGACATAAAGAGTTTTTTGTCATCTTCAAAAATATCAATACTAATCTCAGTATTAGGCAGGCTGTACTCATACGCATTCGCCAATAGATTAATAATTATGGTATATATTTTATCGCGGTCGTTATAAATGGCGTCCGAGCAGGTGATATTTTTGACCACTTTGTTTTGTTTGTTATCTAAAATATACGTCAAACCTTGGTCAATGTCTAGCATCATAGACATAATATTAAAAAGTGAAATATTTTTTTCTAATACACCGGTTTCTACCGTAGCAGCTGAGACAATATTTGAAAGCTGATAATTGAGTTTGAGCGCATCCATGTACGCTAAATGGAGAAGTTCGTATTCTTCTCCGCCCTTTTCTTGCAGTTTTGTGTGCAGCTGTCCCATGAGAGAAACCATACCGACAAGAGGGTTGTCAAACTCGTTACGAATCAGAGATAAAAAACGTGTTTTAGATTTTTCGGACTCAACAAGCTTCATGTTCATATTTTCAAGTGTTTCAAAAAGATCTTTTAGCTCACCGATTTTAGATTCTGCCTGCACGTGCGTTTTAATAATTTCTTTTGAGTCAACCATTACTTACCCTTCGCATTAATCGCACGTATTGTATTGGCGATTGTTGTTTTCATCACTTCTGGAGAACTGATTTTCGTAATCCATCCATTAAAACCTGCATCTTTGCCTAATTTTTTTGATGAATCACTAATTTCTGTTGTCAAAGCAATAATCATTTTATCCTTGTATGTATCTAAAGTACGCGCTAAAGTACAAATGTCATATCCGCTAATATCAGGCATATTGATGTCTGAAAATAAAATATCAAAATCTACCGTTCCCTCACGCATATCGGTTGCAAATACTCTACTGTCATCGTAATATTGCATCGTTATAAGACCTTCGTTAACCAAATCCGCTACCGTATATGAAATCGTTTTTAAAATTGATTTACTATCATCTAAAAAAATTACTTTTTTTGCCATCATTTCCCCCTTAAAGCTTTATGTAAATCGTTGGACTCACTTGTTTAACGCAACTCGTTACATTAAACAGGGATTCTGAATGCCCGATAAGCAAATAACCTCCCTTTTTTAAGCGGGTTACAACGTTTTCTACGATGTACTTTCGCTCAGGCGTGTTAAAATAAATCAACATATTTCTCAAAAATATCACGTCAAATTCACCAATATCACTAGGAGCAGGCTCCATTAGATTTAATCGTCTAAATGAGAGGTGCGCTCTTAGATGATCATCAACGATAAACAATCCCTCTTGCTGTCCAAATCCTTTTAGACAATGACGTTTCAAATAACGTTCGGTAATCTGAGGTATAAACTTGTTCGGATAGAGGCCACTTTGCGCTTGATTAATGACATCCACATTAATATCGCTGCAAAGAATCTCCCAGCCAATTCTTTTTGATTCTAAAACTTCATCGCATACCATTGCGGCGCTGTAAGCTTCCGCACCGATGCTTCCGGCAGCACTCCAGATACGAACCATCGAGTTACGTTTTGACAAAATATCATTTTTTAAAAATTCAAAATGGTGCGGTTCTCTAAAGAAACTTGTTTCATTCGTTGTAATGGTGTTAATAAAAACTTGTAGCTCCAACGCATCTGTTTGAAGATGATCATAATATTGAGAATAACTGCTCATCTCAAAGTGGCGTAAGCGTTTAGCTAATCGACTCTCAATAAGGGTGGTTTTCTCATTTTTCATGTGAATTCCGGTCACATCATGAATCAGCTTGCGAAATTTTTCAAATTCTCTTTCTGAAAGTCTTATCGTCATAATTGAGCTCAAAACATTACCTACCTTGCATATTGATAGACGACAGCAGCCAGTTCATCAAGATCAAGCTTGTGAATAATATGTTGAGCACCTAACGAGTGTGCTTTGTTCGCAATCGAGCCATTTGCCATGTTTGTATTAACTACGATGGGGACCTCTGCGTACTTTGGCATCTCTTTTATAGCCGATAAAAGACCCAGACCATCCATGACCGGCATTTCGATGTCAGTTATGACAAGGGAGACTTCCTCGGGTGCAAGTGTGCTCAAGCGATCCAATAAAAACTGACCATTGTTAAACAACTCATAATCAAGTTCAAGTTTTGTATAAAGAGAGTGAATAACGCTACGAATAACGCTGGAATCTTCTGCATGCAAAACCTTCCCTTTGATCTCTTTTTTGATTTCCATCATTTCGGATTTTTCAAGTTCTTCATTTTCAATTCTAGGAAAAACTTCTAAAAGCATTTTGTCACTGTCAAATACAAAACATAATCCCGATACGCCACCAAGTGTTATGTCGGTTACATAGGCAGTTTTTTCGTCCTTGTCTGAGTTGTCTTGGAAGTTTTTAGAATCTATGTTCATGATCCCCAATACATTTTTAATAATCAAACCCATACGATGATTACCGTAGTTGCACATCATCGCCAGTTCATAATCTTCCATCTCCAGTTCGGCTTTACCTAACCAACGATCAAACACCACAATAGAGATGATATTTCCACGAACTTTGGCAACACCAGCAGTCAGACCAAAAGCATTCGAATTTTTTGATATATCTATCTCTTTTAATGCAATTAATTCTTCTACTTTGGCAACATTAATCGCATACAATTCATCTTCACCGTTGCGAAAAATAACGTATTGACTTGAAGCATCCGCGTTACTGGTAACCAAACGGATTAGTTCATCATCATCTCCATCGAGCTGGTGGGTATTGTTATCTATATCATTATTCATTTATCTTCCTCGATATTCGTTGGTATTGTTGGTTGAGCGTGAAAGTTCTTGGATGGAGAGTAATCGATCAAGGCTCAAGATAGCAACAAATCGATTTTCCACTTTACCCATAAATTTGATAAAGTCTTTACGGATACGTGAACCAAAGTTCGGAGCATCTTCCGTATCGGATGGATAAATGTCATAAACCTGATTAACACCATCAATAAGTAAGCCTATTTCAAATATTTCTCCCTCTTCGACTATTTCAACAATAACAACACACGTACGGCGTATAACATCACTTTGACCTAGACCTAGTCGATCACTGAGATCAATAACAGGGATAATACTTCCGCGTACATTGGTAATACCCAGCATATAACGATTCATCTGAGGTACTTTTGTGATAATAGCAAACTCAATAATTTCTTTAATTACCAGTATCCCCACGCCGAATTGTTCATCCTGCACATAAAATGTAAGATACTGATATTCATCCGTTTGTTGATTGGATGCGTTCATCACTTTGTCGCTCATAATTACTCCTTCAAAATATTATGCTAAACACTCTTTTGAGCATTCAACATAATATTTTGCCTCGTGAAAGGCAAAATTTAAAACTTAGAACTTTTTGAATTCTCTTTTATCTACTTGCGTTGAACGAGTTGCAGTCGCTACTTTAGTCACCGTAGGCGTTCTGCTAGGTTGTGCATATTCGTTAGACTTGCGTGCTGCTGATGGACGTACGGCATTACCATTACGTGAATCATCGACACGGAAGAAGTCCATCATTTGCATTAATTGTTGTGCTTGAGCACTCATCTCTTCGGATGCACTCGCAAGCTCTTCACTGCCTGCGGCGTTTTGTTGTGTTACTTGATCGAGTTGTACCATCGCGTTATTGATTTGTCCGATACCGCTGTCTTGCTCAGAAGATGCTGCTGCGATTTCTTGAATCAATTCAGCTGTTTTGCGAATCTGTGGAACCATTTCTTTGAGGAGGTCTCCCGCTTTTTCGCTGATTTTTACACTGTCCGTCGTAATTCGTCCGATTTCCTGAGCCGCTACTTGAGAACGTTCTGCAAGCTTGCGAACTTCAGAAGCTACAACCGCAAACCCTTTACCGTGTTCACCAGCACGAGCTGCTTCAATAGCTGCATTGAGTGCTAGAAGGTTCGTTTGGTATGCGATGTCTTCGACTACACTGATTTTAGTTGCAATTTCTTTCATTGCTTCAACGGTTTGGTTGACGGCTTGACCACCTTCTTCTGCCATACGGTTTGCACTGGTAGAGATGTCATTGGTTGTTTTTGCGTTTTGTGCATTTTGGTTGATAGAGCCTGTCATTTCTTCAACCGCACTGGTTGTTTCTTCGAGGTTACTTGCCATTTCACTTGCACCATTGGATAGACTTTGTGCCGTAGAGCTCACTTGCTCACTTGCGCTTGCGATTTGAGCACCAGCCCCTTTTACATCAACAACAATTCCTTGGATATTTTCTATAGTCTCGTTGAATGATTTTTTAATTGCCTGGAAGTCTCCGATATAATCGAGTGAAATACGAGCAGTCAGATTACCATTCGCCATTTCGCCCATTTGTATAGCAATGTCTTTAATAGTCCTATCCGTTGCTTCACCAAGAGTATTTACAGCCTGCTTGAATACATCATAGTCATTTTTATAGTCTGTTGTTATACGTGTTGCGAAGTCTCCTTGTGCGAGTTTTGAAAGCGCACCAACACCATCGGTAACAACTGCTGCATAAATAATGTCAAGCATATTATTGACACCTCCGACTATGTCTTTATAGCCACCTTTAAACATCTCAGCATTTGCACGGTAGGTAAGTTGACCATCTGCTGCATTAGTAATAAGAACACCTGTTTCACGTCCCATCGTATCAAGAGTGCTCATTGCATTATTGACCGCTTGTTTGAATACATCATAATCGTTTTTATAAGCAGTCGTAATTGGCTGTTTAAAATCACCTTCTGCAAGACGAAGTAGGGCACCAACACCATCGGTAACAACTGCTGCATAAATAATGTCAAGCATATTATTGACACCTCCGACTATGTCTTTATAGCCACCTTTAAACATCTCAGCATTTGCACGGTAGGTAAGTTGACCGTCTACTGCATTACTGATGAGAGTTGCAGTTTCACTTTTCATATTATTGAGGTTTGTTCCTAAGGTATTGACTGCCGTCTTCGTTACCAAGAACGCACCTTTAAGGTCTGTCGTAATTTGTGCAGTGAAGTCACCGTTTGCAATACGGTCAACGTTGGTATTGATATCCAGGAAGGTTGTACGCATTTGTCCAGCAAACGCATTGATTCCCCCTGAGATCTTACCGAAGTCACCTTGGTATTTAGACGCATCGATTTGAGCATCCAAGTTACCTTTGAGTGCTTCGGTGTTCATCATGTTGCTGTCATCAATCAATGACACAAGTGATTTTTGCAAATTGCTTGTAGCAACCATAATCTCTTTAAGTTCGCCTTCCATGATGACAACATTCACATCAAAACGACCATTGCCAATGGCTACAATAGTGTCTTTTAGAATTGAAATCTCAGATTTCTGTCTGTCAAATGACTTTTTGAGCGCTTTATAGCGTTTGCCTGATTCTACTAGTCCTGCTATCTCGTCGATTTCGACACCTAATTCGTCTAGGTCTAACATATCTATTGGATTCATTTTTTTTCCTTTTATTTTTGAGTTTTTTTGTGTATATCAGAGTTCGCTGCTTTAGTCGTCCCTCACGTCATCAGCGCCTCCTTTCTCGTTGTGCGCCTGAAGGGCTAATACATGATTCATAAGAACGGGGATGTCTAGGATAAGAGCGACTTCTCCGCTTCCCAATATTGTCGAGCCGCTGATACCACGGATCTCACGGAAAATTTTTCCAAGCGGTTTTATAACTGTCTGAAACTCACCATGCAACTCTTCTACAATTAATCCAAATCGCATTCCAGCATAGCGAACAACAATAATGTTTTCTCGCAAATTTTTAGGTTCGCCTGCTTCCTCGAAATGATTTCGTACCTTTAGTAATGGTAAAATAGAGTTGCGAAGATTGATGTAGTTGTTACCGTGCATCTCGTTGCGATAGCGAGTAGAAAGCTCAATACACTCGACCACCATGTCCAATGGAATAACAAAATGTGTAACACCCACTTTTACTAAAAACCCATCGATAATCGCCAATGTCAAAGGCAACCGCATCGTAAACGTACTGCCTTTGCCTTTGGTTGATTTAATGTCAATATTTCCGCGTAACGATTCGATATTTCGACGAACAACGTCCATTCCAACACCACGACCTGATAAATCGGTAATGGTCTCTACGGTTGAAAATCCTGCTTCAAAAATAAGATTAAAAATCTCTTTTTGTGTTAGCTTGCTGTTTTCATCGATAATTCCTCGCTCAACAGCTTTTTTAAAGATACGCTCTTCATCAAGCCCTTTGCCGTCATCGATAATTTCGATTGCAATGGTTCCGGCATCATGATACGCATTTAGGATCAATGTCCCTTTTGGATTTTTCCCATTTGCAGCTCTCTCTTCTATACTTTCAATTCCGTGATCCATTGCATTTCTGACAATGTGAACGAGCGGATCAGAGATCTTTTCGACAATGGTTTTATCCATCTCGGTCTCACCACCGTTAATGATGAGTTCGACATCTTTATTCAGTTTCTTACTAACATCATGAACAATACGTTTAAATTTGCTAAAGGTTTCTCCGATTTGTACCATTCGTATTTTCATGGCACTTTCACGAATCTCTTCGAGCATTCGAGAGACAGCTGAAACAGACTCGTTTAGTCCGCCATCTTGGATGATGCTGGCACGTTGAACAACATTGGCGTTTGCAATAACCATTTCACCGATGAGATTTATAAGCGTATCGATTTTATCGCTGTCAACTCGAAGTGAGCTTGAGCCGACAATTCTAGAATTATTGGACGCAGCTGCTGAGCCCAATTCTTTAGTGTTATCAACTTCAACAAAAGTGTCTAGAACAGCAGAAGAAGACTCTTCGTGTGGATTTTGAATCTCTGTGGACAAAGAGGTAAAAGTGATTTCAATATCGTCTCGAACAAACTCAAATACTTCGAGAATTTCAGCTTCAGTTTTTTCGGTCAACAGTGTAATAGAGCAGGTGATAAAACAATCCACTGCATTTAAGTTGCTTAAATCACCGATACGATTGGTATCACACTCTGAATGGGTAATCTCACCCAAGTTCATCAAATATCGTAGAAAATTAGCAGGGTCCATTCCCAATAAATAAACATCATTATTAAAGACAATATGGATTTTCCAACCCTTTTTATCTTTAACTAGCGTTGCTTCTCCATCATTGGCTACAACAGTGTGATCGAGATAAGATTTGAGAATACTCATAATAGAACGGCTTGTTGCTTTAATCTCATCATCGGGTTCTTTCCCAAGATTATCGGCATAAAACAACACCAAGTTTTGCATATGGTCTTTGCAACGTAAAAAAGTGTCTATCATCGGTTCATTGATATGTAATTTATTGTTTCGAATCTCGTCCAATAAATTTTCAGCGATATGGGTAAACTCAACCAAATGTTCAAGCTTTAACATTCCTGCTGAGCCTTTGATCGTGTGGGCAGCGCGAAACACTGCATTGATTCGATCTCCGCCCATGCCGAATTCTTGGATTGCAAGTAATCCTTCTTCCATCCCGCTAAGAAGATCTAACCCTTCATCTCTAAACTCTTTTATTGCTTCTTGAAGCGCATCGTTTGAAAAAAACATAATTTCCCTTATCTTCTAGTTTTCAAAAAATGATTGAGCACCGTAGAGGGCTATAATCTCATCGGCTTCAGAGGACATGCCTATGATCTTTAAAGGTATTCCTCTTTTTGTTGCTTCATTTTTTATGGCAATCAGTACTTGAAAACCTGCTGAGTCGATTTCTATTACCCCTATGAGATTTAGAAATATACTTTTTGCGTCACTTAGGGCAGCTTGTACTTCTTTAACAAAACCCTCTACAGTTCGAATAACCAATTCCTCAGGAGGACTGATAATAATTGAACTTTCTGTATCTATTGTGATCATTTGTATCTCCTCCTTACATATTTATGAGCTTGCCGATGGCGTTCATCAACATCTCTTTATTAAAAGGTTTAACCATCCATGCACGTACGCCTGCTGCTTTGCCTTCTTCTTTTTTATCACTGCTACCTTCGGTTGTAAGCATCAAGACAGGGATATATTGATATTCAGGCATTGTTTTATACGTTTTAACAAACGTCAGACCATCCATATTCGGCATATTGACATCACATACAATGAGACTTATTTTGACGCCAGACTTCAACTTCTCAAGCGCATCTAGACCATCCACCGCCTCTATAACGGTGTATCCTGTTTCAACCAGTGATGATTGCAGGGCTAAGCGCATCATTGATGAATCATCAACAATTAAAATATTTTTAGACATATGTCTCCTTTTAGATTTAGTATTACAAATGAATCGGCTAAAACGATGCCAGCAAACATCTTGAATCGATTAATTTGTAATAAGTACGGTTATGTTTTGTAGACGAGGGTAGAATATATAGGTTTAAAAAATCGCTTCCAGTAGCGGGTGTAGTATTCAACGGAGGATGTAAACATTATGCGTTTCCTAATTAGTCACCTAATTTTCAGTGTTGACCATGTAGGGATTAATATAATTCTTATAAAAGTTTTATATCTTTGCAAAATTCTATAATTTTAGTGTTGCAATTGTGTTGCAATTGTGTTGCATTTTAAGTGTGATGAAAAAAATGATGTTCGAAACCCTTAGAAAACTTCGCTGTCATGGGTTTTTTGAAAATTTTAAAAATCACCATAAAAGAAAAGCCAAAATTTAAATCTGAAGTGCAATTTTTGAAAATCTCTTAAAATAAGAGAAACGAATAAAATAAAGAATTGTA
>CAIMUF010000040.1 GCA_903844635.1 uncultured Sulfuricurvum sp.
CATTCGCCTGACCGTCACCTCTGCTTAGTTTTCAATGATCTCAAACTCAAATCTAGTTGGCTTTTAATGGCTTCCCAGTGTTTGTGGACGGGAATTATAGGGGATTTAGAAAGGAATGTCAAGAGGTTTTGGAAAGAATTAACTGTAAGTTGTAAAATGGTAGATTTTTCTTACTTTTTGTAATAATATGTAACAAAATTACTCTTTTAAACGCCTATATATACATTAATTATAAGCTTTATGCATTTTCTGTGATAATAATTTGAAATTACCTAATGGATCAAACAATGAGTTAATAAATGTGTTGTATAATCCTTTTTATAAATTTCCACTATGGAGGAAGATAATATGGCTTTATATGATCGTGATTATGCACAACAAGGTGCAATGGGTTACGAAAGCGTATCACGAGATGAAACGCGAATCGTCTCCTTTGTAAAAGAAACGTATAAATTGTTTGCTGCATCTATGATGGCGGGTGCAGTTGGCGCGTATGTAGGTGTTCCTATGGCGGGTACTATTGCCAGTAATTTTTGGCTTTTGTTTGCACTTGAAATTGGTTTGTTAATCGGGCTGCATTTCGTAAAACATAAACCCGGTATCAATCTCGCGGTAATGTTCGGTTTTGTCTTTATGACAGGTCTGATGCTTGCTCCACTTTTAGCTAGAACATTAGGAATGAGCGGCGGGGGAACCATTATCGGGAATGCTTTTGCTATGACATCGGTTGTTTTTGGTGCGATGAGTTTTTATGCTATCAAAACAACAAAAGATTTTACCAGTTATGGCAAACCGCTTATGATTGCTATGTTTGTAATTTTGGGCTTTTCAATTGTTAATATTTTTCTTGGCAACCCTTTAATCGCGGTTGCTATCTCAGGTGTAGTTGTAGTGCTCTTTAGTATTATGGTTATCTACGATACTCAGAACATCATGAACGGAAACTATGAGACTCCTATCGATGGTGCGCTTGCATTGTATTTGGATTTCTTGAATATTTTTACGGCACTTCTCCAACTCTTCGGAATTTTCGGTAGCAGTGACGACTAATACGACTCTCCCCTCGGAACTTTTCCGAGTGGTCGATGCTAATCTCAACCGTCTTAAAGAAGGTATTCGTGTGATTGAGGATATAGCGCGCTATGTTCACAATGACAAGAATCTCTCAACCTCCCTTAAACAGCTTCGTCATCAATGCCGTGTTGAGCCCCTCGAAGATCTTCTCGCCTCTCGTGACAGTATCAATGACGTGTTACGTCCTACAATGCAAAGTGAAATGAATCGTACGGATGTACGCAGTATCTTGGTCGCTAACTATAAACGAGGACAAGAGTCATCTCGTGTTTTGGAAGAGCTGTACAAGATTGTCAATCCTACTTTAAGTGAAACCTTTAAACATATTCGTTATGAATTGTATACCTTGGAAAAAAAAAACCTTTTGGGTTTGGGTAACGAAAGTCGTTGAAACCTCATCATGTAGTCATCATCGGAGCCGGTCCTGCAGGATTAATGGCAGCAGATGTGTTATCCAAACATGGACTCACTGTTGATATTTATGAAGCAAAGCCCTCAGTTGGCCGAAAATTTCTCATGGCAGGCAAGGGTGGGCTAAATATTACCCACAGCGAACCTATGGCAAATTTTATCGCTCGCTATGACAAACCGGACTGGCTAAAGCCTATGCTAGATCAATTTAATGCAAAAAACATCATGACGTGGATGGAGAGCTTGAGTGTTGCGTCGTTCATCGGAACTTCAGGACGAGTGTTTCCTACCGAGATGAAAGCTGCCCCATTGTTACGCCGATGGTTGTCAAGGCTAAAAGGGCGCGGTGTTCGGGTCCATTGCAACCATTATTGGCAGGGCTTTACCGATGAGGGTGATTTACGTTTTAAAACAATAGCTGGTGAAAAAGTAGTAAAAGCAGATGAAACGATTTTGGCATTGGGTGGTGGTAGCTGGTCCAGTCTGGGATCCGATGGAGCATGGGTGCCCATTTTAGCCAATAAGAATATTGCAATCAATCCCCTGTTGCCATCAAATTGCGGGTTTAAATCAACGTGGTCGCCCTACTTGCACGAGTATTTTGGAAAACCTATCAAAAATATCGTGGGATGGGTTGAAAACGATGTTGGGAAAATGGATGCTAGCTCTTCAGAAGCTATTTTAACTACCTATGGCATTGAGGGCGGTTTGGTGTATGCGCTGTCCCGTCCCTTACGAGAAAAAGTTATCGCTCATGGCTCGGCTATCTTGTATTTAGACCTTTTACCTCATGTGAGCCAAGAGGTATTAGTCTCGCGCTTTGTTCCCTCAGGTAAACGATCTATCGATAATACGTGGAGGAAAGCTGGATTAGAGGGTGTTAAAGCCGCGCTCATTCGTGAAGTTTTACCTAAAAATCAATGGTCCGATGGATCTCGTGTTGCAGCGTGCGTTAAAAAATATCCCTTAACACTTACGGGCATGCAACCCATAGAAGAAGCCATTAGCACATCCGGCGGGGTAATGAGGGAATCTGTCAATGAACATCTTATGCTGCATAACCTGCCGAATGTATTTTGTGCGGGGGAAATGCTCGATTGGGATGCACCAACGGGCGGTTATTTATTGACCGCTTGTTTTGCTAGTGGACGATTCGCGGCAAATGGTCTTTTAAAACAGCTGTCATCCCGTACTTGATACGGGATGACGAGAAAATATTTTAGTGACGGCACTCGTCTGAATCGCAGCGTGCTGTAGTCTCAATAAATTCCTCAGATACATGAAGAGTTGTACACGATGCTAATAATCCATACAGTTCCATTTCTCGTCCGGTAACATGTCGTACAATCCCTCCCTCTCCATCAATAAACACAAATATTTCATTTTTATGCTTATTTTTTTTAATATGCTGAGAAAAAATAACGTATTCAGCATTTTTAAGTTCCGGAATTTGAGCGCACGATGCAATGTATTTTTCGCATTCTTTATTGATTTTTTTGATCTCTAAAAATTCGGATTGAATGGCTTCAACTAAAACCGGTTGGAGTTTGGGCATTATCTCTTTTAAATTGTCATATTTTTCTATTCCGTGCATGCTAATCCTTTCCGTCTGATAAGGTAATAGTATAACTTATTTCAAGTAAATAAGATTAATCTGCACGAAAATATTAAAGCGTATGTTCGGTAAAATAATGACAACTATTGATCCAAAAAAGGGCCTTATGCAAACGTTGGCACAACTCCGCTCGGGTGAACTTAAAGGGATTAAACGGCTCACCCTCTCTGAGAATCTGACCTCTTTTCCCGAAGAAATATTTGAACTGGCTGATACCTTAGAAATTTTGGATTTGAGCCATAATCTTCTCACGTCATTACCTGAAAATATCAATAGGCTTACAAAACTCAAAATTGCATTTTTTTCAAACAACCGCTTTATCACCGTTCCTTCATTCAAAGGGTGTGAACGCCTTTATATGGTTGGGTTTAAAAGCAATCAAATCGAAACATTTGACGAAGAGGTTCTCCCTGACGGTATCAGCTGGCTGATCCTGACTGATAATCGTCTAACTTGCCTCCCCCGCTCGATTGGAAGACTGAATAAACTGCAAAAATGCGCTTTAGCCGGAAATCTCATAGAAAGACTGCCTGATGAGATGGCCTCATGTCGAAACCTCGAGCTTCTCCGCCTCTCGGCAAATCGACTGCAAGAGATCCCGGTATGGTTATGGAATCTGCCGAAATTATCCTGGCTTGCCTTTTCAGGGAATCCGTGCAGTGTAAATCTACAATATACCCTTCAAGAGATGGCCTACGAATCATTAGATGTAAAAGAAAAATTGGGCTCAGGGGCGTCGGGAGACATTTACAAAGCCTACTCAAAACCGCATAAAGAAGAGGTAGCACTAAAACTTTTCAAAGGCTCAATCACAAGCGATGGATACGCGCAGGATGAGATGAATGCCTACATGAGCACCGGTGAGCATCCGAACCTCATTAAAGTCCTCTCAAAATTGCAAGCGGATGAGCGGTTAGGGTTGGTATTGGAATACATCCCTAATGTTTACCGCAATCTGGGACTTCCTCCTGATTTTGAGACCTGTACGCGCGATACATTCGAGATGGGGGTAACCTTCTCCTCTGAAACAATCCTCGAAGTAGCAAAAGGTATCGCATCTGCAGCAGCCCATCTGCATGCACGCGGACTCATGCATGGTGATTTGTATGCTCATAATATTCTGATCAATCATGATAATCACTGCTATCTAGGTGATTTCGGAGCTGCAAGCTTCTACGAACCGCATCGAAAAGAGTTTGAGAGGGTTGAAGTTCGTGCATTCGGATGCCTCTTAGATGATATGCTCTCGCTGTGTCCTAGCAAAGAGGGAAATATCTACGAGATGCTAAAACAATTAAAAGAACAATGCATGAATGAACACGTGGAGGAGAGACCGCTTTTTAGTGAGATGATATTTTAATTCTCTTAGGAAGTAATGAATATAACCTCAAATTCGAGATAAGTGAGCGGATAGGTTTCCATAAGCCGTTTTGTCTGTGCAAAATCAAGAACTCTTCGTCCGCCGCTCACACCGCTGCGTTTGATATAGCGAAACATCTCACGTACCGAATCAAATTCCAATACATAACGGACAATTTCGTATTTGGCATTAAAATGGAGGTTGGCAATTTCCATTATCTCTTCTGATGATTTGAGGATCGGAAGCAGTCCTGCTGTCTCATAAAGCGTTTTAAACGTACCAGAGGTAAAAATAGCAAGAGACACGGGGCTGTTTAACCCAGAAATCGCTTGAAATACAACATCCAAATCTCCTGCCCACTGCAATGCTGAAGCAGAATAAATGCGGTCAAACGTTTCATGGCTAAGATTTTCAAAAAGTTCCGGAGTATTAAAATCCCCCAGCAATACTTCAAGATTGGGATTTTTCGGATGATGGGTTAACATCTCTTGCGAAAAATCGACTCCAATAAAACGCTCACACTCCCAATCGATCAATGAATAGAGGGCTCCGCTCCCGCATCCTAAATCTAAAATTCGTTTTGGGTTTGTTACGGTGTTAGCAATAAGCTTTTGAGCAACTTTTACCTGAATAATATTACTCTCGCCGTACACGCTTGCATAGCGCGAAAACTCTTCACGAACTCTCATCGCCGATTCACCACCAGCGCAAAGATAAAGGCGACAAGAAGACATAATACAATCGCTGCGCCACTAGGAAGAGAAAAGAAAAAGGATAGACTAAGCCCTGCGACCACACACACTAACGCAATAGCTATAGAGAGAAGTGTTGTGCTGAAAAATCCCATCCCGAAACGAATTGCTGCAACAGGAGGAATGACCATTAGTGCTCCAATGAGCAATGTTCCGACCACACGGATCGAGAGGGCAATAATCACCGCAATAATGCTTACCAACATAAAATTGAGCAAAGGGACACGTATGCCACTGGTACGCGCCACCTCTTCATCGAATGCAATAAAATAAAGCTCTTTAAAAAATAAAATAAGAAGCGCCATGGAAAGTGAACCAAAAAAGCCCATTATCATCAAGTCGTCATTGCTCACCGAAAGAATCGAACCGAATAAATAGCTAAAAAGTGACGCATTAAAGGACCCGGACAGTGAGACGATAACGATTGCCAATGCTAATGAACCGGAGAGAAAAATTGCAAGAACAGAGTCTGAATACATTCCATGCACACTTCGTAAATACTCAATCAACCATGAGGCTATAAGTGATGCGACCACTGCCATCCACAAAGGGCTTAATCCAAATAAAATACCCACAGATACCCCGACAAGAGAGACATGAGCAAGGGTTTCACTCAGAAGTGAATAACGGCGGAGCACTATAAAGGACCCGCTCATCGCTGCCAAAAGGGCAATCATCAATCCAGCGATAAAAGCGCGCTGCATAAAAGGATAACTAAGCATCTCTACCATCATACGCTCCTAATGATTGTGCGAAACGACATGAGCAGGAGTACCATAAAGGCGGCTCATAGAATCACATCGTAGCATCTCTTGAGGTGTTTGTGAAAGGAGAAGGGTTTGATTGACAAAAAAGAGCTTGGAAATATCTTCGGCAATAACCCCTACGTCATGGGTAATAAATAAAATAGCGATCCCCTTACTCTTGTTTAAAACACGTAATAACTCATAAAAGCGGTGCTGAGACTCGACATCAACACCCGTATTGGGTTCATCGACGATAAGAACCTGCGGATGCGACGCTAAAGCACGGGCGATCATTACCCGCTGACGCTGTCCGCCTGAGAGATGACCGATGAGACGATCACGTAAATCGGATACCCCCATCTGCTCCATCGATTCTTCTATTGCGCCAATATCTTCAAGTGATTCAAATCCAAAAATCCCTCTGCGAGCGTATCTGCCCATCGCGACGACTTCACGGACGGTAGCCGGAAATGTGGCATCGACTAGCGCAGAGCGTTGGGGGACATAACCGATACGGTGCCATTCCCGAAATTTCGATTGATCTGTTCCAAAAAGTTTGATGGTTCCAGAAGTCGGTTTTTCAAGTCCCATTAGAAGACGAATAAGGGTTGTTTTTCCTCCCCCGTTAGGTCCAATAATCGCGCAATACTCACCCTTTAAAATAGTAAGATTGACCGATTTTAGAATTTCATTGTCCCCACGGGTAAAATTCACATCTCGGACGTCAAAAAGGCTTGGGGAAAATTTCAACGACACTCCATCGCTTCACGTAATTTTTTTAAATTATCTCCCATAATGGTGAGATAGGTTTGATGCAATTTTAACTCATCTTCACTAATATTTTCCAGCGGTTGGAGCGGTTGCACTTTTGCTCCTGTCTCTTTCGCTATGGTTTGCGCGACGTTATCACTAATCAACTCTTCAAAAAAGATGGTCTTAATGCTATGCTTTTTGATAAGTTCTACAATGTGGGAAATCGTCTGTGCGCTGGGCTGTTCATCACTGGATAAGCCGATAACGGAAATATTTTCAAGCTTGTTCGCATGAGCTAAATAGCCAAATGCGTCATGATTGGTGATAAGGGTACGATTTTTACATTCGCTCAATCCTGCTCCATACTCGGCTTTCAGTTTTTGAAGCTGCGCAATATAAGCTGTCGCATTTTTATGAAAAAGCTCTGTATTTACAGAAGAAAGTTTCGAAAATTGCCCATCAAGAGTTTGCGTTATTTTAATCATATTATCAATATCAAGCCAATAGTGGGGGTCATTATCAAGTAACATAACATTCGTACTCATATCAATCACACGGGTAGTCTTAGGAAGGGTAGTCTTAAGCGGCTCCACCCATGTCTCAAACCCTGCTCCATTGTAGATAAACAATGCCGCCTTTGAAATATCGGCTACCTGGGTAGGATTGGGAGAGAACATATGTGCATCGCTTCCCAATGGGATAATTGAACGGATATGAAGCGTGTCTCCAGAAACAGCACATGCCGCTTCGTACAAAGAAAAAGTACTCACAACAATCGTGGGTTTACTGCTGTGAGCAGCAGGTTCTTTTTTAGCGGTTACAAACGTTAACAACACAATAATAGCTATGAGAATGGAAAAAAAGAGAACGATTTTTTGTTTTTTTTGGCACTTTTCACACATGACGTTTCCTTGTTTAAAAGGCGCTATTTTAGTCTACTTTTACTAAATAGAGACTGGACCTTAAGCTTCACTGCAAAAAGGCAAAGTCGGCTTTCAATCACACTGTGCTATAATCGCGAACTTTTTTACTATTCAAGGATAAACATGACAGGTATACTGCTCATCGTGCAAATTGTACTCGTGGTGATGATCGTCATCGCTGTACTTTTACAAAAAAGCTCTAGCATTGGTCTAGGAGCATACAGCGGTTCAAATGAATCCGTTTTTGGCGCTAAAGGTCCGGGAACTTTCTTGGCTAAAGCCACTTTTTTACTCGGTTTTTTATTCGTTGTTAACACTGTTGCTTTAGGCTATTTTTACGCTCAACAAAAAAACAGTTCGGTTGTCGATGAAATAATCGTCGATAAAAATAATATTGCCGCACCAACGATCAATGTTGTTAGCGACACCAACACAACCAAATAAGGAGAGGTTATGCTAGAAGAAGTCTATTCATTTTGTGAAGAGAAGATGCAAGGAAGTTGCGATCATTTGCTTAGTAATTTTCGTACCCTTCGCACCGGTCGTGTAACGACTAAAATCCTGGATAACGTTCGCGTCGATAACTATGGCTCAATGACTCCGATCGATCAAGCTGCAAGCGTACTCGCTACTGATGCTACAACGATTACCATCTCTCCATGGGATAAAACGATGTTGAACGTCATCGAAAAAGCAATCATGAAAGCGGACATCGGCGTTAACCCAAACAACAACGGCGTAGAGATTAAACTGTTCTTCCCTCCAATGACAGTCGATCAACGTCATGATACGGCGAAAAAAGCCAAAGGGATGGCAGATGATGCCAAGGTAGGAGTACGAAACGACCGTAAAAAAGCAAATGACAAGATCAAAGTGCTCGAAAAAGACAAGCTTATAACGGCAGACGAGTCTAAAGTTGCACAAGATAAAGTTCAAAAAATTACCGATAAATACATAGTGAAAATCGATGAATCGCTCAGAAGTAAAGAGCAAGACATCCTAACGGTTTAATCATGGACGTACAACAAATTTATATGGATGCGAGTGCGATGCTTGAGGGTCATTTCAAGCTTAGTTCTGGTAATCATTCACAATATTATCTTCAATCGGCAAAAGTGCTCGAAGATCCTAAAACAGCGAAACTTTTGGCAGATGCACTTGCTCTCACTATCCAAGAAAGCGGTTTAGAGATCGATACCGTATGCGCCCCTGCTCTCGGTGGTCTCATCGCTGGATTTGCACTGGCTACGGCATTGGATAAACGCTCTATTTTCGCCGAACGTGTCAATGGCGAAATGCAAATTCGTCGCGGATTTGAAATCAAAGCAGGTGAAAAAGTTCTCATTTGTGAAGACATCATCACTACTGGCGGTTCGGCTATGGAAGCGGCTAAAGCTATTGAAGCGCTTGGCGGAATCGTTGTCGGATTTGCAGCATTGGCAAACCGTGGGTTTTGCAAACGTGAGGGAAGTGCACTGGAGCGTAAAGTAAACTGTGCTCTTCCTGGTGACAAACCTCTTTTTGCCCTTGCTGATTTCAATTTCGAGATGTATGCTCCAGATAATTGTCCATTGTGTGTCAATGGAAGTGAAGCCATTAAACCCGGATCACGCGGTAATTAATTATTCTTTATTCTTTTCTTTTTAATAAAGAAAAGAACCAAAAGAAAATCACCTCTGCAACAAAACGCTTCCGATACGCTTTCGCACTTCTACGGGCGATCGAGCTTTTTGTCTGTTGCAGAGGTATTACTATTTAAGAAATCAAAAAAAAGTAACTCATCATGGAAACAGCTACCCCTAAATTTAAACTTGATATGGCACATCTGCAAAAGGTTCAACGAACCCTTCGTAAATCAGGAAATATCTTCCCGAATGAGAAACCTCTCATCGATACCCTCGAAGATCTTATCATCAAAGCTCAAGACGATACCGCACTTAACACGTATTATTCTATGGCACAGTATTTAAAACAGCGTATTAAAGAATTGCGCGGTCATATGGATGCACCTCATAAAGATATTGAAGAGGCGTATTTGGATTTGGATTGGTCGATACATTATCTCCAATGGCTGGTTAAAGAGCAACCGAAGAAGGATTGATCTCGTAAAAAAGTCTGTGCTCCCATTTGGGAGAGTGGAAATAAAAATTATGCTAAATTGGTAGTGTTGTTCAAATCGACATCTACTTTTAGTGTCACAGTATCTGCACCCTTCGTATAGGTATACACTTCATATCCGCTTACCACCGTTCCATGTCCTGCGCTGGATGTCCATCCAGTTGTTGTCACAGCACCCACTGTATCTCCACCTGTATTACCATCAAGAATTAGACTGTGCGCACTGCTGCTGTCCGTCATCGTAAAGATTTTATCGAGACTTAGTCCGCTGATTGTCTGATTACCAACTGCTGTAAGATCAATTTTTTCAATATTGCTTAAAACCGTACTAAGACCTGAAAAATCAATGCTGCTACTTAATGCAAGGGTATCAATCCCTGTTCCCCCATCAATCACGGCATCCGCTGCATCAAAAATAATTGTATCATTTCCGCCGCCTGCATAAATACTATCGGCTCCCGTTCCGCCATCGATAGTATCATTACCAGTGCCTCCAGTGATAGTATCATTTCCACCGCCTGCATTGACCGTAACTCCAGCATTTGAGGTTTGAATGACATTATCCTCATTCCCTGTTGTAATACTGGTTGAAGATGCCAATTCAAGGTCAAAAGTACCGTTCGAATCGTCTGTGTCAGAGAGAACACTTGTTCCTAAACCACTTGCCGTATCAACGGTTTTGACCGTGACATTGACATTTCCACTGTATTCATGATATTGCATTTGTAAATTATTGATCTGATCATAGACAAGACCATCGATCGTCCATGTTCCTGCACTGAATGTAGCATTCATAGTGCCTGTACTTGGGATAAGGGTACCGTCCGCCAATCTAAACTGAGCGGTAGCATCCAATGCAATTATTGCACCCACCAATATGACCCGAAGAGTTTCGCTTCCATCCACGTCTCTTACGTTAGCATTGATGTTGACCGGAACCCACGTGTACTCGTTTCCAAAGGTTTTCGTCACGGTCATATTTAAAAGAGCATCCGCTACCGGATTGAATTTGATCGTAATCGGCCATGTTGATGCAGCTTCAATACCTGTTTCACCGCTGGTCACACTTAATGTAACTCCACTCACCTCACCGCTAAAGTTATTTACACCGATTCGTTTAACCCCAATCGTTTCGAGTTGAGCTACAGAGGTGATACTACCAAAGTTATACTCGTACAAATAATCACCGGCAACATTTTTACCAATAACCGTTCCTGTCTGAACAACACCATTTAACGTGACTTCGTACCCGAAAGGGACACCTGAGAGTTTTGCCGAAGTGATGTGTTCTGTAGTATCACTTAACGTTGCTCCGCCAAAGTTTAGAAGAATGATCCCGTCTTCATTACCTACCATGGTTGGAGTGGCACTCAATCCGTTGTTTACCGGTGCGATTGTAATGGTTTGCGTCGTCTCGGTAATGATTGGGCTTGTGGTATATCCGCTTGCTAATGGGTCTTCTCGTGTTTCAACCTTAGCCGTTACCGCAAGAGAGCCGTAAAGATCGGCTTGAGGATAATATTTCAAAACGATATTCGTATCCATGTCTGAGACAGTAAACGTATTCCATGTCGTTCCATCCACAACCAATGTATTTCCAAGAGAATCTGTAACCACACCTCCTATTGCTCCATCCATTACCGTTTCAGTTAACTTGATCGATACGGTATTGCCTGTGATTATCACACGACCATTATCAGCAAGATTATTTAAGTCTATTGTAATCGTTTCAAAGTTTGCTGCATTTATGTCTTCATTCGCGTGTGCACCATTACCGCTGATACTAATCGAGGTCGCATCACTAACCGGTGCAATCGGTGAAACAACGGGTATAGTATACGTATTATTGCTGTTTGAACCATACGTGGTAATCGTCATATTAAACGTAACGTTTGCCGGCGTATTGATATTGGCATTTCCAGTAGGTGTGATGGAAATTGCTCCACTGTTCAAGTAGCTAATAATATTTGCTACCGTTCCCGTACCTTGATAGGTATAAAATCCATCAACAAACTCCATGCCCGATACCGTACCTCCGACTACATCGGTAATCGTAATCGCATATTGTCCAGTATCTCCCGATACTGTACTATCCCCTAATGTCACCAAACTACCCAAAGATTTTGGTGTATCTTCAATAAAGTTGACACCACCTGTGGTCACTAGTGTTAAATCAACTGGATTGGTATTTGTTCCACCTGTACCAGTACCGCTACTACCGAAAGTCGCTCCGTCAAGCACAAGGGTAAAGGTTTGTGTATTGGTTAAAGTAGCTCCACTCCCGTCGTTATGGCTGATAGAGAGAGTAATAAGTTGCTCTATATTGGTATACGTACTTTGGCCCACTTCAAAAGAAATGTTATTAATCTCTCCTGCAGCATTATTAATGATTAAATCATTAGCAATATCGACTCTCCAAAGACCTGTATTCCCGCCGTCTGTATCCCCAAGATACGTACCATCTACGACGATAACTCCCTGTGGAACACCCGAAATATCGACTCTCGTTTGAATGGTTTCACTGTCTAAATCTTGACCGTTTGAACTCTCACTCACCATATTATCCGCGGTTAAACGTAGAGGAACCTGGAAAATAGTGTTGTCCGTAACCGTTACAGTTCTAGTACCTGATACATATGAAACATCCGCAGTCCCATCCCCGTCAATATCCGTAAAGGTATCCAAGGTAAACGTCGTCGTATCGGTCACAGGATTAACGGTTACCGTATAGGTAGCATTGACGATATTAGGAGTTATTGCGTTATAACCGCCTCCCTGGGTGACATCCGTATAGAGCGATCCATCCGTAGTCGTATCTGAAACACTGTATCGTAAAGTAAACGTATAATCGGTATCTATATCCGCCGGTGCTCTAGCCGTAATAACATCCGTCACGGTATTAACGCTCACCCAACCTGTCGATGTAATATCTATCCCATTTTTATAGAGAAGAACTCCCGCAAGAGACAAGGAACCCGTATTTATTTCCAATGAGGTTAACGCTTCGTTGGTATCTCCTCCGTTATTAAACGCAAAACTCAATGTTGTCAGCACATCTTCATTTTGAGAAGCACTGTTATTAACCGTTCCCTCTGCTTCAGGGGTGATAAGGACTTTGAGAGGGACATCCAAAAGGGTAGATTTATTGCCATCGTTTTCAACGGTTTGGAGTTGAATTTTGAACGTAACTTCACCGCTGTAGTTGGCCGGAACCGTAAGATTTGCCGAGTTAAAATCAGCAAGCGCCACCTGCCATTCACGAGCTGTTCCGCTTCCGCCTAAAGAAGTAGCTCCACTGATCCCAAAACCAACCGGTACGCCTGTAATGGTGATAAATAATGTTTCAGAACCATCACTTCCTGCAATATCAAAAGAGCTGAAATTCGGAGTATCTGCCGTAAACAATGTATTTAATGCTATTGAAGAGGTGTCTTCGGTAACGATGGCTTGGTAGGTATGAGAAACACTGGCTGTATCGGTAAAAGATAAAGATTTGACAGCGTCATGGGTAGGAGTATCTGCCACTCCGGTAACGGTTACATTTATATCAAGGTTTGTGACAGCAGTTCCTGTACTGGTGCCATTTATACTCAAAGCATCTACTTTGAGTGTCACATCAACATTTGAATTAAGCGGTGGCTGAAAGGTCAATGATTTAGTGTTATCAAATGAAGATATTGTAACGCTACCACCCACTATCACTAGCTCATTGCCATCATAATAGATTTTTCCATCTGTCGGAATCTCATGAATCGTGATTGTATAGGTCTCAGAACTATCCACACTGTTAACAGCTACATGTAAAGGTATCTGCGTATCTTCATTTCCAAACGATTGTTTGATCGCTACGGTTACTGGGTCGGCTACTGGAGCGACGACAATGTTAAAATATACAGTTTGGGTCAATGGTGAAGCCAGCAAACCTGCATTAATCGACGTTGAATCCGCATCTTGATCGTAGACGCTGAGAACAATCGTCGCATTAACAGTACCGCTGTATTGTGTCGGCAAGGTCATCGTGAAACTTGGATCCGCTACGGTATTACTAGGGAAATTTACCGTTGCTATTCCCCCCGCATTTGCTGTTGCTGTGGTTCCCCCAATATTGATGATCGTCCCCTCTGGTATACCACTTACGGTGTAAGAACGGATTTCTGATCCGTCAAGATCGCCTAATGGCGCAGATGTTCCTGATGTGTTCATTAGCAAGGCTTTAAGATCGATAGCTGCCATCCCTTCTTGTGCGGTTGCTATGTTGGTATAGGTAAATGTATCATTAGTGTTGGTAGCTGTTGTAACATTTCCTAACGCCATTGTGTTATCAAATGTAAGGGTGATTGGATCGGTTACAGCAGAGACTTCAACATGAATATCTGCTGTTGATTCTGCCCCTGAAACTGAACTAATTTTATTGCCTAAATCATCCACTTCATAACTGGTTACACTGAGTGTCATATCAATATCATTATGCGCATTCAGAGGAGGAAGTATTTTTAAGGCGGCAAATTCTGATTGAGTAAGCTTAATAACCCCCGCAGCGTTAGGATTCAAGTCACTATAATGAACTGTTGTATCCAAATTGCCACTACCATCCACGATAGCAATGGTCACTGTATTGTTTCCACCTGTAAATAAAAGAGTCGTTCCATCACCTTGATAAATCTTAGCACCCGTATCAACACTTGTGAGAGTGATATAGCCTAAGCGTTCAGGATGATCACCTGCCCCAACACTGTTGTCTGTAGTGTCTTTGATGGTTGGCATAAACAATCCTAAAGATACCATCGTATCTTCATTGGTCGTTACACTGATATTATCCGCTGTGGTTTGAGTACCACTGCTGTTGTTATCCCATATTGGCGTATCTGTTACCGGTGTGACACTCAAAGTGATCGTCGCAGTAGCCGTATCCCCATCATTATCAGTAATCGTGTAGGTAAAAGAACTTGATAGGAGGTTGTAATTGCTGTAATTTGCAAGCGGAATGAATTTGACCGTACCGTCTCCCATATTGGTCAATGTTCCGATAATGGATGTTCCATCGTATATAGTAATCGACCCGTTAGTAGCAACGGATTGATCTCCATCATGACCATTATTCAAGGTAATATTGCCGTTAAACGCATCCTGAGAAAGACGGATAACTTTTCCCCCTACGATGTCTTCGACAAGAGATACATTTTGATTAACATTGGTCGGAGTAGAGTCCGTTACATCCACATTAAATGTTTTCGTCGCGGATAGATCGCCATCGGAATCTTGAACATACACATCAAACGGCAAAATCCATGAGGTGTCGTGACCACTGGATATCACGTGATCAATCGGTGCGTACAGTTTAAAATCGTATCCCGCATTGGACGCTGAAACATTGGTGAGGGTTGCTGTAAAGACCGTAAGTGCTCCCGCTTTTGCAGTGATAAGTCCATCCGTAACAGTATACGTCAAGACAACACCACCCGAAGTGATCCCCAAGGTAGCCAAACTGCTTTGCGTCGCACTGAATTTTGCCGTATACGCATCGCTACCGGGAATCATACCCAGCGTATTGGAAACGGTATAGTCGGTAAGCGTAGAACCACTACCAAGTGAAACTTCTGAAATACTTTGATCTAGTGGAGCAAAATCAGGATTTGCCCCATCGGAAATGTTGAATGTTTTTGTGGCACTTGACGTGTCCCCATCCCCATCGGTGATGACATAAGTAAACGTATCAGTTGCATCCGCACCTAACGTATTGATGACGGATGCGTCACTGGTAAAACTCCATGAACCATCAGTTTTGACTGTAAGGGAACCATTGATCGTATCGACGGTTATTCCGGTAGCACCTGTGGGAACAGCAATAGTGGTGCTGGCACTGGATTCATTCAGATACGTGATCGAAGTGACACGTGCGCCATCTGAACCCAACGTGTCATTAGTCAACAGGTTTGCATGCACAGCATCCGCGCCGGTTGAGGTGACGGTATTAAGACCACCCCCTTCTGCAAGAGAGGCAGCGGTTTCAATAACAGCCGTAGGGACATCATCGACGATGGTAACACTCAATGTGCCATTGGCGACAATACTATTTCTATCCGTCACGATCAAGGCGATAGAATCGGTTACCTCATTATTACCTGCTCCTGTTGCGTGTGCTTGGGTCGCTGACAAGGTATAAGTATAATGAATTGTTCCGCTACCGTCTTGCTGCGTTCCATCAGGCTGAGTAAACCCATCAACGACCAATGAACCTTTGGGTGTTATAATCGTAATAGGTGTGAAACTACTATTTACGAGAGATGCTTGGGTAATCACCGTTCCCCCGATGGATACACTCGTCAAGCCATCTTTAGCCGAAACACTAATGGTTCCTGTCGTGGTTTCGCTTGTTGCACTCGGATTGCTTCCTGTAGCTAATCCTGCTTCGTATACGGTAGCCTGTCCCGTCGTATGAAGGTCACCACTGTTACCGTCCACGGCACTAATCGTAGGAAGATCCGTCGTTCCGTTGATCGTAATGGTCAATGTGGTCGTACTGCTGTCGCCATCACTGTCAGTAATCGTATACACAAAGGTATCCGTGAGCGATTCTCCGGCTTTTAGGTGCTGTATTCGTACATCAGTATTACTGACCGTATAGGTATAGGCTCCATCAGCGGCAATATTGACACTTCCGTACGTGCCGAGAACCGGAGAAGCTACCTCTCCAATGGCTGGCGTTGTAGTATCACTGCCGGCAATACGAACACCCGTAACCGGAGTAGATGTCGTATCCGCTCCGATGGTATCGTTAGCGATAACCGTTCCGCTCGCCACTAGGTTACCGCTTCCGTTTACGGCAACATCTTCGGTAACGCTGTTGGTATTCAGCACGGCATTGGGAATATCGTCGATGATCGTAATGTTCAACGTTCCAGTAGCTTCATCTAAATCTCTATCGATAACTTTTAACGCAATTGTATCGGTGATCTCATTGTTACCATTTGCGGCTGGATGAGTTTGGTGAGCGTTGAGTGTGTAGGTATAGTTGATTGTTCCGCTACCGTCTTGATGGCTATTATCACTTGGAACAAACCCTTTTATGACGAGTGTTCCCTCTCCCGTATCAATGGAAATATTTGTCGAAGCACTTGCTAAAAGAGCCGCTTGAGAGATAGTTGTCCCGTCAACAATGATGCTATCCAAGCCATCTTTTGCCGAAAGGACAAACGTACCATTGACCGCTTCGGTCGTTGCGCTTGGATTTGATCCGGTAGCAAGTGCCGATTCGTACACCGTCGCATCACCGTTTACACCTGCATTCATGTCTGCTACGGTGATCGTAGGCAGATCGTTGGTTCCGTTGATTGTGATTGCTAATGTGGTCGTACTGGTATCACCATCACTATCGGTGATCGTGTAGACAAAACTATCCGTTAGGGTCTCGTTCGCGGTAAGGTGCTGCACGCGTACATCGGTATTGTTCAATGCATAGGTATACGTTCCATCCGAAGCAATAGTAACATTTCCGTATGTCCCTGCTACGGCTGCACCCACATGTCCTGAAACCGCAGAAGAAGTATCTATCCCTGCAACCACTCCGCTTACAGGGGTTAGTGTAGTATCCGCCCCGATGGTGTCAGCATGATCGCCTGATGTTGCTCCGCTCTCTCCAAAAACATTACCGCTTGCGGTTACTGTATTCTCTTCGGTGACACTGTTGGTATCCGCAACCGTTGTGGGCACTGTATCGGTCACCGTTATAACAAAATCAGCTTGACTGCTATGGCTTCCATCGGTGAGAGTATAGGTAATCGTGTCTATAATCGTTCCGTGTGCTTCGGTCGGATCACTGATATACGTCCATGTACCATCCGCATTGAGCGTTAATCTACCGTATTGTGTATCAACCTCTGTTCCAATGGTTCCTGTTTGCGTTGTACCTGTTTCATCTTTGTAAGTAAAAGCAGTAATAGTTCCGGCAGCCCCTTTCTCATCATTTGCCAAAAGATTTCCAAAAGTCGTATTATCAATGGTATTGCTCCCTTCCACCACAGTTGCTACATCACCCACTGCGTCCACACCATCGATAATACTCCCTGTTACACTGATGGCATTGCCATCTGCCCCGTTTGATATCGTATATGGTGCTACTTTTTCATACGTTGCGTGTGCTTGAGTCACTGTGCTAACAGTGGCTGTGTAGCTCTCGGTTGATTCGATAAAGCCATCCGTAATGGTTGGATTATTGAAGGTAGTAAACGACGTTCCTCCGAGGATAGTAACAAGAGTAGATGAAGTATAGTCGTTACTGTCCAATCCTGTACCGTTTGTATACGAGATATTTACACTAATGGTCTCACCTGCAGCAACGCTAATCGCTACTCCATGACTATCGACCAATTTAACCGTATGGCTAAGAGTTCCCCCTTCGCTGACCGTATCATTGCTAATCAACTGAACATATACCGTATCTTCGGAAGCATAACCGCCCACTTCACCACCGAGATTTGATGGATTTGTGTTGTCCTTGATGGTAGTACTTACTGTTGTTGTATCGATATGGATACTTTCGTATGTGGTTGCGTCTGAGAAGGTTCGGTCTACGATTGCCACGTTAAATGTCTCGTTATTATCTGCGAGGTAATCATCGGTTGTTATTGTTGTAAAGGGTTGTCCCAAGGTTACGGTTTGGGTGGTGGATAGGTAGTCAGCTCCCCCTCCGGTCGCTGTACCCCCACTAAATGTCACTTGGACTGTTCCACTAATATTGAGTTCTACTCCATTTTTATCGAAGGCTACGGCAACATAGCTTGGGTTTAAACCCTCTGCCACTTCATTTGCAGCTACTCGGTTTCCGCTTCCATCGAGGGCAAAGAGTTGGATTGTGATGGTATCGGTACTATCATTCTCTGTACTTCCCAGATTGTTGTATGGATCGGCTACGGTATCGTCAAGGATCGTCCCTATACCTACACCATCACCAATAATCGCACTTTCGCTAGGATTGGAAAGTGTAATATTATACGTCTCCCCGTTATCGGCAATAGTATCGTCATGAATCGGTACGGTGATCATGATACTAGTCGATCCGGCAGGAATAGTTTTGCTTCCGCTCACCGGACTGTAATCAGCACCTGAGGTTGCTGAATTATTTGCACTCACATAATCAAACGTCACGTCTCGCTCGGTCACTCCACTCAACGTCACCGTAAATGTCATCGTCCCATCTTGCTCATTGATGCTTTGATCGTTGATGGTGAGGCTCGGGATCGGCTGCGCATCGTTGATCGTTGTGATAACCGTATCGTTTCCGATGGTAAGCTGATTGTAATCTCCTCCGCTTGTTGAGAGGATAGAAACCCGATAATTTTCATCACCTTCATAAATAGTATCAAGATTGTTATCGATGGAAAAACTCACGCTTTTTGACCCAGCAGGAATAGTCACTGTCATCGTTCTTGAAATCAAATCACCGCTTTCTGTAGTGATATGACCAATCGAAATGGTAATGACGAGAGGAGTTTTCGGAGCTTCGCTCACGCGTAATGTATACGTGGCAGCACCACCTTCATCCACGCTAGTATCTCCACTTATATCAAGTGCTCCACGCAATGGAGGAGGAGTAACGACCGGAGGAATAATCACAGGTGGAGCAGTAACCACAGGCGTAATAACAGGAGGAGATAAAATGGTATCAGTAGGTTTGTTAGGATCTAAACGACCTGTATCTTGACGTTTAAATACCTCTTGATCTTCTTCCCGTGCTTGAGAGGAAACAAATTTTGCATTCCTAAGCCCCGAGTTAACATCTGTTTTTGCTCCAGTTCGATCAGAGAAATTGTCACCGCGTACTTCTGTATCCAATGGGGCTTGATCCCCTGAAGTGGTCTCTTTATTCTCTTTACCGGCATTCTCATCACCCATGGCAATCAGGGCTGCAAGTTCTTCTGGCGTTAAGATACTTTGGGCAAAAGGATTTACGCTCGCAATATCCAACGCCGTTTCTGCACCATCAGCCCCACTTGGAATCATCGTCGGATCAAACAGCTGAGGCTCTATTCCTGCGAATGTCATTGATCCTGCGTTATCCATATATTCAGCCGTATAGATCGCTTTTTCATCTGCACCAAAGAGGATATCCCCTGTCTCGATTTTATCTCCAACAGCTACTTTTACAATTGTACCGTCGATTTTTTTGACAAATACATTTCCTTCGACTTTGGTAAGCGTTGCGATGATCATAGAAAACCCTTTATCTAACAATTATTTTAATAATAGTCCAAAAGAGAAAAAGAAGCAATTGTCCCAAGGGACACTATGAAGGATTATTTATAACGTATCGCAAAATCAAGGCGATCTTTGACTTGAAGTTTATGATAAAGGTGAGAAGCGTGGGCTTTGACCGTGCGAGGAGTAATATAGAGAATATCAGCAATATCTTGATTGGTTTTTCCCTCAAGTAAAAGCGTTGCAATCTCTTGTTCGCGCTCACTCAACCTCTCCATAAAATCCCGATTAGAAGAAGATACAACCTCTCCGACCAATCGTGCAGTGAACTCAGGATGAAGCCAGATCAGATTGGAGTGGATAGTCTCTAGTGCCGCATCAAAATAAACACGGTGCATCATGGCATTACCATAACCTCTTACCCCAAGGGAAAGATAAAATTTTGCCGATTCCAAACTTGGAACTCTTTGCAAAAGTAAAATCTTATTATTTTGTTTCACCATCTGCGTTAAAAGAGTTTCATTGTTACGAATATCATGAGATAACACCAAAATAACAATCGCATCGTAAATATCTAAAAGTGAGGAGATTTGTTCTATCCACTCCAATGATACATGAAGTGTTTTGCTTAAATGCACACCACTTTCAAAATCATCAGTGTAAACAACAGTACGCATCAACGTTCGCTTAGCATGTGCTGTTTGGTTTTGAGAATTGATTTTAAGATGTAATCCAAAATGCTTTTACGCCCCGTGATGATGTCTGCTGAAAGAGTCATACCCGGTAAAATAGAAAGTTTCTTTCCGTTATGTTGAACGTAACTTTTTTGAGTTTCGATTCGAACAGTATAAAAAGTCTCTTCCTTTTTATCCATATTCGTATCGGCACTGATAAGTGTCACTTTACCCTCTAATGCTCCATAAACGGCAAAATCATAGGCACTTAGTTTTACCACTGCACGCTGCCCTGAGTAGATAAAGGCAATATCTGAAGGTTTGACTTTTACTTCTACGACCAGTTTTTCTCCACGCGGAACGATTTCGATCAAATCATCCCCCGGCTTTACCACTCCTCCAATGGTGTGGACAAATAAGCTTTGAACCACACCATCCATCGGCGAGCGCACGGTTGTTCGATCTACTTGGTCACTAAGGGCTGTCCCATCGGCTTGGAGAGTATTGAGCTGCGAGAGAGCTTCATTGTAGTCTTGCTGAGATTTAGAACGAAATTGTGCTCGTGCTTCTTCGATCGAGCGTTGCGTCTCTTGGATAACCGATTCCAGACGGGGAATGGACAAGACAGTGGCTTGATATGCAGCCTCGGCTTCATTCGCCTCACGCTGAAGCTTGAGAAAATCAACTTTGGAGCGCACCCCTTTTTCCACCATTGGTCCCGTCATACGCACCTCTTCATTGATCATATTCATTGACGAGTTTAAGTGTTCTTTTCGTGACCTTGCTTCAGAGAGTTCTTGGCGATTTTGACTTGCTTTTTCGCGTAATCCTGAAATGCGCGCATCGAGATTCGAAATATTGGCATGATAGAGAGAGAGCTCATTTTGGATATAAGACGCCATTTCTCCCGATGCTCCATTCGAACTAAAGCTACTGCCGCTACCCTCAGCCTTCAACCGCATAAGCTTCGCTTTAATCGCATAGCCTCCCATTTCATTAGAGGCAAAAGAAGACGTTGATTTTTCATTTTTAATCTTTAGAAGAGGTTCACCTTTTTTGACACTCTGCCCCTCTTTGACCAAAATAGCTTCAATAATTCCTCCCTCAAGATGCTGAATCATTTTATTATGTGCACTGGAGACCACTTGACCATTGCCGCGTGCGATTTCATCGACTTGCGCCAAGGTTGCCCATATCAAGAATAACGCCATTGCCGCAGCCCAAAAATACAAGACGGCACGAATTTTTTTAGGAGTAGTAATCAAAACTGCTGCACTTAAAGAATGAATATATTCATAATCTTTAGGATTGAGCCGTTTTTTGGTTTTATTTCCCATGTGATCCCCCAAGCGCTTTAATGACCTCATCACGAATACCATCTTGAATAATAGCCCCGTTGTGCAGTACGATTAGCCGCTGTGTCAAAACAAGCATGGAGAGCTTTTGTGTCACCATTATCATGGTTTTCCCCTCCATTATGGCGCCTAGATTACGAATCAAATTAGCTTCAGAGGTCTGGTCCATCGCATTACTGGGTTCATCAAACAAAAAGATTTCAGATTCTCCAATAAGCGCACGAGCTATCCCAACACTTTGACGCTGACCGCCTGAAAGTCCCAATCCACGCTCAGCCACTTCCATCTCGTAGCCTCTCGGGTGCTGACGAACAAACTCATCTGTTCCACTCAAAACTGCTGCATGAAGCATCTCCTCGTCATCTACCATTCGAGCACTGCCAAGGATGTTCTCTTTGATCGATCCCCTGAATAAATGAATGTCTTGAGGGACATAGCCCATTGCATGGCGTAAATCAGCAGGATCGATTTGAGTGATATCCAATCCATCAAGGAGAATCGAACCGCTTTGTGGCTCATAAAGACGCAATAAGAGTTTTTCAATCGTACTTTTACCCGAACCCATCCGACCAATAATTCCAACGTGTTCACCCGCATTAATCACGAATGAAACATTTTTGAGAGCAGTAACTTCTTCATTGGGATACGAAAAAGTAACCTCTCGAAATTCAATATGACCGCTAAATGTCGGTTTTTGTACAAATTGTTTTCCATGTGGTCGCTCTTCTGGACGACTCATGATTTCATTTAGCATCTGATAGGACGTCTTGGCATCTTCATACTGGCTAATGAGGGCAGCGGCTTGACCCATTGGAGCAAGTACCCGTGACGTCAAGATCACCACTGCGATTAGTCCTCCCATGGTAAGCTCAAACGCATGAATAAGATATACCCCATATACAACAACAGCAACTGAACTTAGTTGAATCAATAGCCCAGTTATAGTAGGAATCGAAGTGGATAGGAGCTTTGTTCGTAATCCCTTTTCAGCAATTTCACCATTACTCTCTTCCCAGTCGTATTGTACTTTTCCGGCCAAGCTCATCGATTTAACCGTTTCTATATTGTAGAGACTCTCGATAAGTACTGCACTTTTTTTTGCACTTGCCTCATGACTTTTTTCAATACTTTCTGCAAGCGGCCGACGAATAAACAATGCAAAAGCTACAATCATGGCAGCCGTCATCAGAGGAATTACCACAAGCATCCCACCTAAATAACCAATGAGGACCAAGAATACGATAGCAAAAGGGATATCTACCAACGCCGTAATAGTCGTATTGGTAAAAAATCCTCGAATCATCTCAAAATCACAAATATTATTAGCAAATGACCCCACTGATTTAGAGTGCGCTTCCATCTTCATATTGATCACTTTTTCAAAAATGATCGAAGACATAATAATGTCACTTTTTTTAGCAGCTTGTTCCACCATATACGTTCGAGTAAACTTCAAAAACGTATCGAGCGCATATACAATCATCACTCCGACAGTAAAGACCCAGAGTGTCTCTAATGCATTATTAGGAATAACTCGATCGTACACATTCATCGTAAAAAGTGGCGTTGCAAGAACAAGCAGATTAACTAAAAGCGTCGCCCACAACACATCACTATAAAGCTGCCGAGACAATGCCAACGTTCCCCAAAACCAATGCTTATGTTGGATGTGAAGCGTCCGTTTGTTCTCTTCGGAATATACATATGCTTTTTTAAGCAAATAGGCAAACCCTAAATATTCTTCTTCAAGCTTTTCGATCTCTACCCAATCTTGCGTAGGGCTTTGCATCGGATATACGACTTTTGCAATCCCTTTTTCTTCATCTATTTCTTCCAAGATCAATGCATTTTCGCGACTCATGATTAAAATAACGGGAAGTTGAAGATTTAGAATGTCTAAGATAGGACGTTCAATTAGTGTTGTTTTTAGTCCCGCACGAGCACACGCACGAGAAAAAAGTGCTTTTGAAGAAGTAGCTGTAAAAAGAAGCCCCTCGTCATCCAGTGGCGACCCATCACTCAGAGCCTCTGCACTAAAGGGCTTATGATAAAGAGCACAATACGTTACCAACGCTTGGAGGAGTGAATTACGCATCATTTATTTGGATTGATAAAGTGTCACGTTAAGATAATAATTCATTTCGCGTGCATCTCCATCATTTTCAAGATAAAGAGGATCATATCCGCTTCTACACTCAAGCACAATATTTTTTTCTTCTACATGATTATCAACCAATTGCTTTTTGGCCGCACTGAGCACGCGATTGCATACTGCTTTATTTTCATCCCTATTTGATTGTGATTCCATCAGACTATTTTGCAATGAACCAAAAAAAGTACTCTTCTGTACCGCTTCAAATTGTTCATCATTATTACTACGTGTATGCGCAATTACATGAACGGTATAAGGGACACCAGCGGCAGTATAAGCTCCAATTGATTCATATATTTTTGCAGCATATTCACGAAATTTATCATCCAGCTTAATAGGGTCTGAAGGGGCAAAAACCAATGGGTCATAACGAACAATACGCTCAAAGTCTCCTTGAAAAAGAGCATTGCTTTGCTCACTTGCATTAACATCACGTAATGGATGATATCCATAATCGTACACTCCGGCGCTCAACAGGATCGAAAATACGGACATTATTAACAGTGTTTTCATTATTTTTTTCCTCCATTGGCGTGCATGATGACTTCCGTACGACGGTTTTGAGCCCGACCACCTGATTCCATATTAGAGACAATCGGCTGTATTTCTCCGTACCCTTTTGCAAGCATTCGTGACTCTGAAATACCAGAGTCGATCAAGACCTTACGCAATGAAATCGCCCGTTTTTCAGATAAAACTTGATTTGGACCAACCTCTCCCGTAGAATCCGTATGTCCATTAATATCAATCGTATAATATTTATTTGCTTTCATGAATTTTACAAGCTCATCAATTTCAGTAAATGAACTTTTCGGAATCACATCAGAATACGTTGCAAAGTTAATGTGTAACGTTAGCTGTACAGGGCATCCATTCTTGTCAACACTGTACCCTTTTGGCGTGTCAGAACATTGATCGTTTGAGTCAATCACACCATCTTCATCATGATCTGCTTCGATTACAGCAACATGCTTAGGAGTAAGTACTGGAGTAACTTTTGGACTAGGGTCAGAAATGGCTTTTGGTGTTTCAAATTTCAGTTCTTTAGGCTTAGCCAAAATTTAAATCTGAAGTGCAATTTTTGAAAATCTCTTAAAATAAGAGAAACGAATAAAATAAAGAATTGTAGTTTTGGATTTGAAGAGGTTAAATGTTAAACTCTACCTTCAAATTCTAACCACAGAAAAGGAGAG
>CAIMUF010000041.1 GCA_903844635.1 uncultured Sulfuricurvum sp.
CTCTCCTTTTCTGTGGTTAGAATTTGAAGGTAGAGTTTAACATTTAACCTCTTCAAATCCAAAACTACAATTCTTTATTTTATTCGTTTCTCTTATTTTAAGAGATTTTCAAAAATTGCACTTCAGATTTAAATTTTGGATCAGTCACGACTTGCAACGATGGGAGAAATGATAAGTATGATTGCTCACCAATGGCGTCAACCTATCACAGCTATTGGTATGATGGCAAACACGCTAATATTGGATGCAAAGTTTAATGATTTGGATTTAAAAAAGATCGAGGAAAATCTTGAGATTATAAATACTCAAGTAGATTATTTATCTCGAACCATAGACGATTTCAGTAATTTTTTTAAAGCCGATATCAAGCCTCAGCCTATTTATGTAAAAACCTTATTAGAAGAAACATTTGATTTACTCAAACCATCGCTTGAAAAAGAGATGATTGAACTTATATTATCCGTTGATCCACAATTAAAAGTTACTTTGTATAAAAATGAGATGCAGCAAGTCATTATAAATATCATAAATAATGCAAGAGATGCTTTAAGAGAGCGTAAAGTGAACTCGCCGTCCATAAAAATAAATGCTTTTATTGCAGAAAATAAAATCATTCATTTATATATCACTGATAATGCAGGTGGAATTGATTCAAAAATTATCGACAATATTTTTGATCCCTATTTCAGTACTAAAAATGTCAAAAATGGGACAGGTCTTGGTCTGTATATGGCAAAAACAATTATGAGAGATCGCATGCGAGGAGACATAACTGTCATAAACACTGATATTGGAGCAACTTTTAGTATTGCACTTCCGATGGAATAATAAAATTGCAACACACTTGCAACACTAATATGTCAGAATAAGTGATACGAATGTTTTTAATAACTTTTTTGATACTAATGATTCAAAAGATTTTCTTTTATCATTGCATTTAATACTCACTAAAAGGATATCAATGATTAAATCCATAGAATATCAGTGCATCAATGCTATCGGTAATTCTCTTGATCTTGATAAAATGTTAACAGAAGTTATTTCAACGTTTGTGCAACTTTCTGATGCAATTGGCGGTGCATACATTATTACCGCGCCACATCCAACTAAAATTATTACTATCGGAAAAGAATTTTTCCTACCAAATACACTTTCTCTTAAGATTGATAGTTATGAGATTTTTCCTATAGAACAAACAGAATATTTATTGGATATACCGATCGATAATGAGCATTTTCTTTTTCTTTTTAGCCACAATATTGATCTAGATATCATGGGAAGTATGTTTTCAAACTTCAGAATAAAGCTGAGAAATGCAATCAGTGCATGCCAAAGCGTCGAAGAGCTTCATACCAAAAATGCGCTGCTAAGCAATCAAGTTATTGAAGAAAAATCCATCAATAAAATCAATGAAAAATTGATAGTAGATCAGTCACGTATGGCTATTATGGGAGAAATGATAGGAATGATCGCACACCAGTGGCGTCAGCCAATCACTATCATCGGGATGGTCGCAAATAATTTAATTCTCGATATTAATTTAGGTGAATCGGTAAATGAAAAACTTTTAGATGATTTGGAATTAATCGATAAACAAGTTCACTATTTATCCCAAACGATTGATGATTTCCGTAATTTTTTCCGTCCCAATAAATTACCTCAAACATGCACTCCTATGCAAATCTCCAAGGAGATAGTAACTATTATTGGAAAAAATTTAGAAGAACATAAAATTACATTGTCTTTTATAGGTGATATGGAAAGTACTTTTATCTCTCATAAAAATGAGTTACTACAAGTTTTTTTAAACATTTTATCAAATTCTAAAGATGCTTTTAATGAGCAGCACACCGAGTTTCCTCTTATTACTTTTCATAGTAAAGTTGAAGGAAATTTAATTCAATTTATTATCCAAGATAATGCGGGAGGAATACCTCCTGATATCATCAGCCATATTTTTGAACCATACTTTAGTACCAAAAATGCAAAAAATGGTACAGGATTAGGGCTTTATATGTCCGCAATTATTATCGAAAAACATTTAGGCGGTACCATAAGTGTTGCCAGTGATCATTTAGGAAGCTTATTTTCTATAACGCTACCTATTAACTCCAATAAAGATTCTAATAGTGTCTATTAACAATAATAATCTTAGCGATAACATCAAGCTGCTTAGAAAAAAAGCAGAAGGAATCACAGTCCTTTACGTAGAAGATGATCCCATGATTCGATCCGAATATATTAAATTTTTAAGTAAAATATTCGATTCTATTCAAAGTGCTGAAAATGGGCAAGTTGGACTCGAAATGGCACTAGAAAACCCATTTGATCTTGTTATTGCTGATGTCCAAATGCCTCTGCTGGATGGACTTGGTATGATAGAAAAAATAAAAGAAAAGTATCCTGAACAGGCTTCATTACTTATATCAGCACACCAAGAATCGTCTATTTTACATCGTTCAGTTGAGTTAAATGTTGATGGATACATATTTAAACCAATTGATCGTAATCATACTATCAGTGCACTTATGAAAATTGTTTCTAAAATTGTTATGATAAAAGAAAATATTCTTTATAAGCGGCATCTTGAGGAATTGGTCGCGATAAAAAGTCGCGAAGTAATTGAAGGCTATATCACTGATAATTTGAGCGGTTTGCATTCACTTGCCAAACTTGAGGAAGATATTTTAATCCATCCGAACTACTCATTGGGATTATTAAAAATCAAAAAATTTAAAAATATTAATGATTTATATGGATATGGATACGGAAATTTACTTCTCAAGCAAACAGGGGAATTTTTAGAAATTAAAGCCAATAAAGAGCTTTCAATTCCCGATTGCAGTTTGTACCGTCTCAGTGGTGCTCATTTTGCAATACTCTCGAAAATAGGTGGTGAAGAGTTCAAATGTTTCGTTTCCATTATTATTGATAAATTCGAATCAACTGAATTTAATATTGACAATCATTCGATGTATCTTGAAATGAATGCCGGAATCATTGAGGCTGGTGATACCTTATCTCTCTCTCATGCTGATTCTGCTTTACGTCAAGCGGAGAAAGATGGGGAGCTTGTTGTTTACCAAGAAAATTTCTCTATTGCCAAACAACGCTCCAAAATGCTTTATTGTAAAAGTCGTATTAAAAGAGCATTAAAAGAGAACCAACTCGTCCCATTCTATCAGCCCATCGTCGATAATGCGACACAAACAATTGTAAAATATGAGGCATTAGCGCGTATAGTTCTCGATGATGGCAAAGAAATACTCAGCCCTGGAAGTTTTTTACCCGTCTCCAAACAAACAAAAATGTACAACTCAATCACCAAGACGATCATAAAAAAAGCTTTAGACGATTTTCGTGATTCAGAATGCATGGTGAGCGTTAACATCTCGATAGATGACATTCGGCATAAACCGACTTGTGATTTTATTTTTCAGCAAATTTCACTGTTTCCTGAACCTAAACGAATCATCTTTGAACTTCTAGAATCAGAAGGTATTGGCTCATACGAAGAAGTAGAACAATTTTTTGCTAGGCTTAAAAAGTTTGGATGCCGTGTTGCTATTGATGACTTCGGTTCAGGATATTCAAACTTTGAACACTTAGCCAAACTGAATATTGACTACATAAAAATCGATGGTTCACTCGTTGTTAATGTTGATAAAACAGTTTTGTCTCGTACGATTGTTGAAATGATTGCTGATTTCGCCTCAAAAATGGGAATTAAAACGATTGCTGAGTTTGTTGGTCATGAATCTGTATTCCAACTCATTTCAAAATTAGGAATTCATGAGTCACAAGGATATTTATTTGGACAGGCTGTCCCTTTCAATGAATCGATGAAGCATATTCAGCCCTGCACTCCACAAAACAATTCCTAAGTTGCTATAATAAAATAATATTTAGAATTGGAAGTGTTGAGATGAAAAGTTCTGTCTTGGAATTAAAAGAATTAGCATCCAACAAAACCATTCTTCTTGTAGAAGATGACGAAGATGTTCTCGAAAGTCTCACCCGTCTTTTATCTCATTTTTTCACTACTATTCATACCGCATCAGATGTTCCAAGTGCCTTAGATAAATATCAAAAATTTTATTCGAAAAAGAATCCTATACTCATTATAACGGACATCCATTTAGGCTCCATGACCGGTATAGATCTCACAATTGCACTCAAAAAAATCGATGCAACACAAAAGATTATTGCTATTTCAGGTACTGAAGATCGTGATATTTTCATTGAATCAATCCGTTGCGGAGTTGACCGATTTGTCATTAAACCGATTGATCAAGATGAACTTTTTAATGCACTCATTACTATTCTAAAAAAAAATAGCCTACGATCAAAAACTTGAAACAAATCAGGCACTTTTAGAAGATTCAAAAAATTATGCTTTACGACTGCTTGAAGATCAAGATCAATTTTTAAAAAATGCGGTACATGAGATTTATACACCGCTTGCCGTCATTATTACCAACATTGACCTTCTTCGTATGGATGGAATCGACAACCAATCTCTCAGTGCAATCGAAGCAGGGGCAAGAATCATTCAAAACAGCTACGAGGACATGACATATTTAATGAAGCATGATCGCCTTCATGAAGAAATGTCGTCCATAAACTTAGTCGACTTTATCACGAATCGAGTACAGTACTTTGCATGTATTGCAGAAGTTAATGAACTTAGTATATCCATGCGAATCGGTCAACCTCATATTCCGAACATCAATATTTCTGAATTAAAACTTTCACGAATCATTGACAATAATCTCTCTAATGCCATCAAATATTCGCATCGACCCAGTGAAATCAACATAACGATTGGAATCTTTGAAGAAAATATTTTTTTTGAAGTACGAAACCATGGCCCAATAATCGTCGATAAAAAAAAGATTTTTGAACGTTTTCATCGTGAGTCATTATATAAAGGTGGATATGGGATTGGTCTTAGTATCGTTGCCCAAATCTGTGAGGAAGAGAATATTGATATAAAGATCTCTTCTACCCCTAAACGAGGTACTTCTTTTCGCTATATTTTTAAGAATGCCACACGATTGCAACACAATTCGTCTACAATAACACATACTAAGTCAGCCGGAGGAAAAGCGTGAGAATATTACTTCTTGAAGACGAGTTTATGCTTGCCCGTTCTATCCGAACCTATTTACTGGCACGTGGGCATCTAGTCGATCACTATGACAATGGACAAGAAGTTCTTGAGACCATAGAAACCATGCAGCACGATTTCTATATACTAGACATTAATACGCCACTTGTAGGCGGCTTAGAATGTTTAAAAATTATTAATCAAAAATATCCTCTTATCCCAAAGATTATTATCAGTGCCTATCATGATGTTGACTATATTTCGGACGCTTTTGATAGAGGATGCAGTGATTATTTAAAAAAACCTTTTAATCTTAAAGAGCTGGAAATACGTCTGCAACACCTTACAGCTCAAGTATCAAATATTACAGAATTATCGCATGACCCGTTAATCTATCTAAGTCAACAATATACGTTTAACAAAGAGACAAATCTCCTCTATTTTGGCAACGTTATTCAAAAATTTACTAAACGTGAATATTCACTAATAATTTTGTTTGTAAGTAATCTTGGACAAATCATGACCGATGAGAGCATTAGATCCTTTATCTGGAATGGTGAAGAGACCGAATCATCGACTATACGTTCACTGGTAAACCGTGTTCGTGCAAAACTAAAAGAAGATTTGATACAAAACATTCGAGGGTTTGGTTACATGATGACGAGGATTGAGAGTGTCTAACTCTCTTCAAAAACTAAAAGAAGGTGCAGAAAATCGCTCCGTACTCATTATCGATGATGATACTGAACTCGCATCATCCTTGAGTCGAATTCTAAAAGTTTTTTTCAAAGAGTATGTTATAGCCAACGATGGAGAAGAAGCCTTTTCGCTTTTTACGGAGCGTGCCGATACTAATCCTTTTAGCCTTATAATAACGGATCTTGAACTCCCAAAAATGGGCGGATTACGCCTAATACGTCAAATCCGCTCAATTGCACCAAACCAACCGATTATGATACTTTCCGCTCATGATGAAGCCCAATACATGGCAGAAGCAATCCGTTTAAATGTTCAAAACTATCTTCTCAAACCTTTATCAATGCCTAAACTTTTTGAAAGTCTTGAAAAAGTATTTAGTATTGAAATTCCAGTACTTCATACCAATAATATAGAAACGGATAAAGTGACGGGATGGAAAACCTTCAATGCTCTTGCGGATCGAATTCAAACACTTGAAGGTAAGACCATTACCTTAATGCGAATGCATCTCAATCAACTCAGTAACATAACCACCCTTGTCGGCGAAATGTATGCTAACGAATACCTGCACGAACTTTCTTTAGTACTTCAATCCTTGATTTTTGATCTAAGTGGTGAGTTTTATCGGACAGGATCAGATGAATTTTGTCTGGCTTTAGAAGGGAATAAAATAGAAGAAGCTCTAACGCTTGCAAATACTATGGTTTCAGTCGTACGTTATTTTCACACATCTGATCAAGGTATCATACTCAATTCTACGCTCTCAGTTGGTATAGCTTATGGAAAAGAAACAGTATTACTTCATTCGGCACTTGCCCTTGAAAAAGTAAACAACCGTCAAGTCGGAGGTGTTTGTCAGCATACCTTTACTCAAGAGAGCAATGATATAGTAATGAATAAAAGTCGTGAAGTGCTTCGAATGATTTTCAATGCGCTTAACGATGAGAATATTGTCCCATTTTTTCAAACTATTAAAGATGTCAATTCTCAAGAGCCCCTGATTATGGACAGTGTCGTACGCATACGAAAAGACGAGAAACTTTTTGGACCGGAAACTTTTTTGAATTTAGCTAAAGAGATGGGTCAATTGGCAATGATTACGAGATCCATGATACGTAATACACTGGAGATCAGTCAAACTTTTCCTCCAGAGCAACTTGTTTGCATTAGTCTTTCTTCCTATGATTTGAGTGATGAAGGGCTTTTGCCCTATATACGTTTTTGGTTGGAGCGATATCAAATCCTTCCAGAAAAAATTATTTTTCAGCTTACCGAGGGGATTGAAATGTTAAATAGCAAGCAAATCTCATCATACATAAAGGATCTTCAATCCAGCGGGCATAAAATTATCCTGAATAATTTCGGCTCGGGACAATGCAACCTCTCAAACTTACTTCTACTTAAACCAGACTATATCAGACTTCACCCAGACCTTATTCAAAAAATAGAAACCCAATCTGCTTATCTGACCATCATCGAAAAAATGGTCGAAATCATCCACCTTGTTGGGGCAAAAGCTATTGCTTCACAGGTTTCAACCCCACTGCAAATCAGTTTGATTCGACAGATTAAGATAGATTATATGGAGACTATTAACGCTAATTCTCCTTTTGAGGTGAAATGTGACTGAATCTAAAGCCATCGTTTTAGTTCTTTTAGAAAATTCTCGAGAGTTCTCTATTCCTTCTACTTTTTATCATCACTTTAATGTACAAACTCTTTTAAACAAATCGTCATTTTACGAAAATCAGAACCTTGCAGGAATTGTCATCGACACACAACTTCTTTGTGAAGAAACGTGTGCTATATTGATGAGTAGCCCTCAGCATTTTTCGGTTGTTCTCCTTGGAAATAATGCCGATAAACATCTGATTCAAAAAATAAAACTGCTATTCCAAACCGTCTCTTTTTCTGACTCTCCTACTTCTGATGATTTTGAAGCTATCGAAAAAATGTTTCAAAACTCTTTTAAGACTCATCAATATCAAACGGCACTAAAAATTCAGGCGCAAAGATCCAAAATTTATGATTCCCTCAATATTGTTGCCCATCAGTGGAGACAACCGATTAACGGGTACAAATAAAAATCTGTACCAAAGCGGACACGGATCCTTTATCAAAGCTTAATTTCGCTTTTCTAGCCCCGTCAGGCGCACTAACCGCTTAATGAGCAAATATTACTGCTGCTGGAAGAGGATATCCATAGTTGTTGTCACGAAAGTTTTTCATTGCACTTATATCCACCCTGTTTTTTTATTCTCTACAGTTTAAGATGATCACTGCAAAATATCAAGATCTTTGAGTGCTGAAATATTGAAATGATGTTCATTGTGCTTATCGAGACGTGTAAAATCATACTCTCCATAAAAATTGATATGGCTCCAGTGAACTATTGAGCCGTTTTGGATCGACTTGATGATCCGCGCTCTATCTTCTGACTTTTTTGACTCTTTAATTTTTTTGCTCATGTACAGATAATTCCAGAGAATGACTGAGTTTTGGATAAGTCGTTTACAGTTGTTGGCGACGTTTTGTTCTTCTGCGGTAGCGACTTGGAACTCTGAGTTGTTTCCGAAAAATACTGCCTTAGAGAATTTGTTGGAATTTTCCACCTTATTGAGCTGCTTTTCGATCCTTTGTCGAAGTTCGACATCATCGATGTAGGTTAACAAGAAGTCTGTTTTTATTATCTTTCCAAACTCCTTGAGCGCAGCATAGAGGCGGTGTTGGCGAGAATACGAGGTTAGCCGTCTCAAGAGCTGAGATGCGGTCGTTTTTTTCGTTTTGATAGTAGCGATAAATCTGAGGATATCATCCCAGTATTCCTGAATCAACTCCACGTTTATTTTATGTTTTGGCAATAGCGTGTAGCCTAATTGTTGACACTCTTTCACGCTATTGAAGCTGTAGAGCTGTTGATATTTGAAATTTTTAATCCTTGGCGCAAAAGAAAAGCCCAGCAAATGGGTCAATCCAAAAATTACCTCGCTAAACCCATAGGTATCCGTTGAATGGATATCACTTTTGACTACATCGTTGTGCATAAGCCCATCGATCACATAGCCACTCTCCCTCTCAGTTGCATTGATTACGGTA
>CAIMUF010000042.1 GCA_903844635.1 uncultured Sulfuricurvum sp.
GTAATCTTGTTGTTACTGAAGCTCGTGCGCGCCGTAACCATATAACGGAAACGGAAAAACGCAAACAGTTCAAAATCAGCGCTCGCAAGAAGATGTTAAAACGTCTCTATATGATGCGACGTTACGAATCTCGCCTGTAATCCCAAAGCGCCCTGCGCTTTGGCTTACGCCTTCCATAATTTTTTTTACTCTCTTTTTTTGTCAATTTTATCCTTTTTCTTAAAATTCAACTCTAAACTTCATTAACCTATTGCAAGATATGCTTATTTATTCTTAGCTTAACATCACAATTTTTGAATTCTAAGAAAAAAGAGAAAATACTCAAGTAACCAACCCCTTACAAACCCTGTGATACAATTGCATATCTAAATTTTTACGCAAGGCTATACCTATGCTCTTTAGCGCACCTCTTAAAAATAATTCCAAAAAAATCATGTTGTTGGGTTCAGGCGAACTCGGTAAAGAAGTTGCTATTGAGGCACAACGTTTAGGGATTGAAGTGGTCGCAGTGGATCGCTATAAACATGCTCCTGCACACCTTGTTGCGAATCGCTCATATGTTATTAATATGCAAGACAAAGAAGCGGTATTAAAACTTATACGTAAAGAAAAACCCGATTATATTCTCCCTGAAATCGAAGCTATCAGTATTGATGCCCTTTTCGATGCGGAAGCGGAAGGGTTTTGTGTCATCCCTAACGCCGAAGCAGTCAGTAAAACAATGAACCGCAAAAATATTCGCCGTTTTGCGAGTGAAGAACTAGGACTTCAAACAAGCCGTTATCATTTTGTGAGTAACTACGAAGACATGTGCGCAGCAGCGGAAGATGTCGGTTTCCCGTGTGTTATTAAACCGGTTATGAGTTCTTCTGGACATGGGCAAAGTATCGCTCGAAGCCCTTTTGATTTGGAAAACTCATGGGAAATCGCCAAAGAAGCTCGGGGAGATGCGAGTGAACTGATTGTCGAAGAGTTTGTCCATTTTGATTATGAGATTACCTTGCTCACTGCGCGTAACGGGACTGAGACAATCTTTTGTGAGCCTATCGGTCACATCCAAAAAGACGGTGACTATATCTTCAGCTGGCAGCCGATGGAAATGTCCAAAAAAGCACTCAAGCGCTCAAAACAAATTGCACAATCTATCACCGATGGATTAGGCGGTCGCGGATTGTTTGGTGTTGAATTGTTTGTAAAAGGAGATGAGGTCTATTTTAGTGAAGTAAGCCCTCGCCCTCACGATACAGGATTGGTAACACTGATTACTCAAAGCCAAAGTGAGTTTGCCCTGCATGTTCGTGCTGTTTTGGGACTTCCTCTTGGATTTACGTTTTACGGAGCGGGTGCTAGTGCAGCATTCAAATCCACTGTCGAGTCTGCCGAGCCTCTTATCGAAGTAGATGATTCACTCTTTGATAAAAAAAGTTTTGTACGAGTATTTGGTAAGCCTGAATCTCATGTCGGACGACGGATGGCAGTCGTACTGGTATTTGACAAAGTCAAAAAAGCACTCAAAAAAGCGGAAAAAATGATTAAAAAGATCAAAGACGCATGAAAATAGTACTTCTTGATACTCTAACATTCGGTGATACCTCGTTAGCTGGATTTGATACTCTGGGTGAAGTGAGCGCATACTCTAATACTTCTGCCGAAGAGACAGCTCAACGAGTATGTGATGCAGAGGTAATCGTGACCAATAAAGTGGTTATCAACGATGCGGTGATGGAAGCATCTCCCCATCTCAAACTCATCTGCGTAGCCGCAACAGGGACAAACAACATCGACCACGAAGCTGCATCACGTCGTGGCATCACTGTCAAAAATGTAGCAGGATACTCAACCGATGCTGTTGTTCAACATACCTTTTCAATGCTTTTTTATCTGATGGGGCACTCCCGTTATTACGATGAGTACGTCAAAAGCGGTGAATGGCAGAAAGAGTCAATATTTACCCATATCGGGCCATCGTTTAGTGAATTGCGTGGGAAAACATGGGGTATTATAGGACTGGGTGAAATCGGTCGCAGTGTGGCAACCATTGCAAAAGCATTTGGAGCTAACGTCTGTTATTACTCTACTTCGGGAAAAAATGAAAACAGTGAGTTTGAAAAAACCACCCTCAGCCGTTTGATCGAAAACAGTGACGTTATCTCTATTCATGCGCCGCTCAATGCCTCGACGGAAAGTCTCATTTCCCACTCTGAACTGTTACAAATGAAAGACGGTGCAGTACTGCTCAATCTCGGTCGCGGCGGAATCGTCGATGAAGATGCTTTGTCGGTTATCATCGATGTCAAACCCATCTATGTCGGTTTGGATGTGTTAGTCAAAGAGCCTATGAAAACACCTCATCCATTGTTGAAAGTCAAACATGCTGAAAGACTTTACATAACACCTCATATCGCGTGGACATCCGTGGAAGCACGTGAGCGACTTATCGCTGCAACGGTTGAGAATATTAAAACATTTTTAGCAGCGTAGGCAATACGAATGCTATTCCTAAAAACACCACGGACGTAATAAACACCTGTACCGTTACGCTACCAGGTGAACAGTTATACAGCGAGGCGAGATTTACATTCGCCACCGCCAGCGGAACAATCAGCTCCAAAAATAAAATCCCCTTTACCATAGGCGACATCTCAACCATTCCTAACACACCAAACGCGATGACAGGTATCAAAATAAATTTTGTCCCATTTACCCACGCAGTAAGTCGCAGATTGATCTGTGTCAGTTTTATCCCATACAAATAAATCCCAAACAATACTAACTGCATTGTCATCGACGCATACGCCCCCATCATCAATGTTTTATCAACCGCAACACTTGGGTGATATCCTGCTAAATTTAAAGCAATCGCCACCATCGCCGCCCATAGCACAGGAAGTTTGACGATATTCATCAGTGATTGACGAACGCTGAATTCTCCGCGTGAGTAGTAAAATACACCTATGGTATAGACGACAAAAACGTTGACGAGATTAATGAGCGTGAGATAAGGGACACTGGCTTCGCCAAACAGTGCAATGCCTAGCGGAATCCCAAGATTCCCAGTATTGCCGATGAGTGCCGCAACGGTAGCAATGGAGCGCTCTTTGGTATCATGGAACAATAATCGAGCTAACAGTATCATCAACAACAATGAAATGAGGGTAATCGCCAAATAAAGCGCTGGGGCAAAAAGAAGCTCTGTATCAATAGGCCGTTTAAGTAAACCCCAAAAAGTAAGAAAAATCTGTAAAAAATAAACACTAAGAAGCGTGATCGTACGGTCATCGATTTTTTCTTTGAACGTCCATTTGGCACCGAAACCGACAGCGATGAAGAGATAGATGCCAAAAATTGAGAATAAAGTTTGCATAGTATATTTTATCCTAAAAACTAGTCAATCTTTTTGAGTAAGTGCTAAAACCCATTTCGCTACAATCACCCAATTCAAGGAGTCTTTTTATGGCTAAAGTATTAATTATCGGCGGTGGGGGAGCAGGCTTAGTGAGCGCACTGTCCGCGCATGAAGCAGGAGCAGAAGTCATCGTTGTCTCTAAAACTCTTCCCACCCGTTCTCAAACATCTATGGCGCAAGGGGGGATGAATGCGGTTTTAGGCGGTGATGACAGTATCGAAAGTCACATTGCCGATACTCTTCGCTCATCCGCAGGCTTAGGAGATGAAAAACAAATTACTTTTATGTGTGAAAATGCTCCCGATGCGGTACGTTGGTGCAATAGCATGGGTCTTCCATTTAGCCGTGATAAGTCGGGTGAGATTGCTCGCAGACGTTTGGGTGGTGCGAGTGCTCCTCGTGCTTGTTATGCCCAAGATTATACGGGACTCAAACTTCTCCACACGCTGTATGACCAATGTCTTAAAGCCAAGATAACGTTTCAGAATGAGCGATTTTTACTCAACCTAATCGTCGATGAAGAGTCTAACCGCGTGTTAGGGGCAACGTTTTTGGACATAGCCACTGGAGAAGTAGAAGAAATCCGGGCGGATGCAGTGATACTAGCTACGGGCGGATACGGTGGAATTTATGGCAAGCATTCGACGAATTCTGTTCAAGCGACGGGAGATGGTTTAGCCGCTGCAATACGAGCAGGGGCAAAACTCGCGGATTTGGAGTTTATCCAGTTTCATCCGACGGCATTGAAAAACTCTTCTATTTTGATTTCAGAAAGTGCGCGCGGAGCAGGAGGATATTTACTAAATGCTAACAAAGAGCGCTTTACCGATGAACTTGCCCCTCGTGATGTGGTTGCTCGCGCGATTCATGAAGAGATGACCAAAAGTGGCGCAGTGTATCTCGACATCCGCCATTTGGGTGAAGAGTTTATCAATCATGAACTCCCACAAGAGAGAAAATTAGCTCAAATCTATGAAGGGATTGACCCCGTACATGAGCTCATTCCCATCAAACCCTCCGCCCACTACAGTATGGGAGGAATCGAAGTAGATGCACAATGCATGAGCAGTGTTAGCGGTTTGTTTGCAGTAGGCGAATGTGCCAATCACAAAACACACGGGGCAAACCGGCTGGGTGGCAACTCACTGTTAGAACTGGTCGTGTTTGGTCGCCATTGCGGAAAAAATGCGGCGGAGTTTGGGGCAAGAAATCCCGTTCCCGCACTTGACAACAGCCAATTAGCTAAAGATATCAATTTTGTCCGTGGAGTCATGTACTTTACTAACCAAATCGACTTTTATCAAAAACAAGAGATGTTAGCCAATATCTTTTATAACAATGTCGGTTTGGTACGTGAAGAGATGGGACTCAAGGCAGTATTGGGGGCAATTCGCCAAATGCAAAAAGAGCTGCCGTTTATGGGTCCGAAGGATAAGTCGAAAGTTTGCAATACGAATTTGGTCGAGTTTATCGAGTTTGGGAATAAAGTGGAACTGGCAGAGATTATCGTCGTATGTGCTATCAGTCGCAGTGAGAGCCGAGGGGCACATTATCGAGGTGATATTCCAGCACGAAATGATGTGATGTTTGGAGCTCATACGATTACATGGAGAGAAGGAGGAGTGTTATGCGCGGATTTTATGGAATAAATACCATTATTGAAAATGAAGATAATGATGATTTTTACGATGATGATGAAGAAGACGAGAAAGAGTGGTGTGACTGATGGAGATTAAAATTTTACGCGGTGAAGAAGCTCAAAGTTATAACGTCGAGTTAGAGGGTGTAACTTTACTCACTGTTCTCAATCACATCAAAACAAAAATCGACTCAACGCTGACTTATTCCCATGGTTGTCGAAGTGGTGTGTGCGGAAGTTGTGCCGTGCGTGTCAATGGTCGCGAACAACTCATGTGTGAATACAAACCTAACGAAGGTGATACTATTGAGCCGATTCGAAATGCACGTACTATACGTGATTTAGTCGTTGACAGCTCTCATCTTGAGCGTTTTAATACTCAGGCTCAAGCATGGACCGAAGGATCACGTGAGGGGAATGTAAGTGAGGAAGAGGTGAGCAGTATTCAGACACAAAGTGATTGTATCTTGTGCTCATCCTGCATGAGCGCTTGCCCTGTTTATGCTGTAAATCCCGATTTTATCGGCCCATTTGCCCTTACACGTGTTTGGCGATATGTGAGTGATGCACGAGAAATTTCCAGTGATGCAAAAATTTCAGCCGTTCAAACGAATGGAATTTGGGACTGTACTCTTTGCGGTGAGTGTGTCCCCGTGTGTCCTCAAAACATTGCTCCTGCACAAGATATTCAAATGTTACGGACAAAAAGCGGGATGTTGGGGTACCAAGATCCCAATATGGCATCCACGTTTGGCGGCGGTTTGGATTTTGGAAGCGGTTCTTTTTAAAACGCCAAGAGGAACACGTCCCGCTTGGCTACGCTAACGCTGTGTTTACTTCAGCAGTAAGCTCAAAATCGCTTACGATTTTTTAAAATATTAAGGTTCTAGTGTGTTATACTAATGTTATTAAAAAGTACGCAAGCGTACGTGGACGTCCTGTCGAAGGAAACACAGCGTTAGCGTAGCCAATCGGGACGTGTTCCGATGGCGTTAAACTATAAAATAATAGGGATACACTATGGCATCAGAACACTCACTCGACATCTCCGCAAAAATCGACCTCCAAGCGTTTAAAGACGCGATTGCCCAATCAGAAAAAGAGGTCATTGGCCGTTATGACTTTAAAGGCGTCGCTTATGAAATCAATTATCGTGAAAAAGAGAAACAACTCGTTCTTGTAGCATCTAGCGATAACAAACTTGACGCACTTAAAGACGTTGTTATCGGGAAACTCATTAAACGCGGTCTCTCTTCCAAAGCGCTCGAAGAACTTAAAACCGAAGATGCAAGTGGTGGAAGCCGTAAAGCGACCTATAAAATCGTCGATACCATTGATTCAAAAGAAGCAAAAAAGATTATTGCAGAGATTAAAAATCTTAAAACCAAAGCGTCTGCCATCATCGAAGGTGAATACATTCGCGTAAAATCCAAACAGATCGATGAACTTCAAAAAATCATGGCACACATAAAAGCAATGGAGTGGGAAGCACCATTGGTATTTGAAAATTTTAGATGATCACTCCATATTCTGCCTTGCACAAGGCAAGCTTCAGTGCCAAAGCGGCTAGCGTAACACAGCGCGACTTCGTTGCGATGTGTGTTCTAGTAAATAGCTGGGAAGCCCCCTTGGTCTTTGAAAACTTTAGATAAAGGGACTCTCGCATGAGCGGTAAAACAACGCGTTACAAATCGATTGATAAACGGGTTCTCACCGAGGGTGGACAGCTCAATTTTCAACTTTATCTGCCCAATGAAACTAAAAGTGCTATGGGGCTTTTTCTTCAAAGTGATTCAGTCATTGATGGTAATAACAAAGTCCGTTTACGTGAAGTAGAAAAACTTTATATCAATGAAGAAGATGCGGTCAACTACGAAGCTTATGTCCAACGACACATTCAGACCATTGCTCTTTCAGAAGATATCCCTCTGGATGATAAAGCCATAATCGTGTATCAACGGGCCAGTTCCGTTATCGATGAGATGTTTCGTAATCCCGAATCACTTGAAACCGCTAAAAATGTCAAACCTGTCGTAGACAGTTTCGTCAATATTATTTTGCATGATCCTAAGGCCGTTGAATCCCTTTTAAAAATTACGGCTCATGATTACTATACTCATACCCATTCAATCAATGTAAGTATTTACACTTTGAGTTTGGGCTCATTTTTGGGTATCGAAGCTGAAGATCTGAAAACTCTAGGGATGGCCGCCGTACTCCATGACATCGGAAAAAGCAAAGTCGATTACAACATTATTAACAAAAATGGCAAACTTACCGAAGTAGAGTTCGACGAGATGAAAACTCATCCGGCAGAGGGGCATATTATCGCTTTAAAGCTAGGCATTAGTGACGAGCGGATACTCAGCGGGATTCGTCATCATCATGAAAAAATGGATGGCAGAGGATATCCTGATGGCATCAAAGAGGATAAGATTAGTCAGTTTGCCAGAATAATCGGGGTATGTGATGTATTTGATGCTCTTTCAACGAAACGCTCGTATAAAGATCCTATGAGTTCTTTTGAATCACTGCGCCTTATGAAACAGGAAATGCAGGGTCACTTGGATATGAGTGTAGTGGATGCCTTTATCAAAATGCTACGAAATAAGGAGAGTCAAAAATGAAAAAACTAACCATCGCGGACGCAGCAGAGTATTTTAAAGTATCAAAAGAAGCGATTCACAATCGTATTCGCCGTGGGTCTCTTAACTCTATTGTTGAAAATGGGGTCAAATACGTTTCAGTTGCTTCCGAAAAAAGTAACACAGCGACAAACAATGCAAACGATAACCGTTATACCCTCTACATCGAGCAAGAAAATGAACGGCTTCGCGAAAAAGTAGATGTTCTTGAAAAAGAAACAGGAAGACTGCGTGATCAACGTGAACTTATGCTGATTAATGAACGAATCAATGTCGAGCAAATCTACAAAGAGCGTGATGCTCAGCTTCGTAATATTTTGAATGTTGTTGCAACAAAATTTCTCTCCCACGTTAGTGAAGAGTTAGTGATGCAAGAAGCTATGGGTGAAAAAATAGAACAAGCAGATGCCATCAATGCAGACATCGTCCCTGATGTTGAGCTGGGCGAGGGATGGATAACACTAAAATCATTTTTAAAACTCAAGCGTTACGCCGACAGCATGAAAAAGAACATCAAGCGACGATTTAAAGCTGCTGCCATGGAAGGCGATGAACGCTTTATCGAGCTCGGCGAGAAAATTTACTTGAATCCTTCTCTACACGAGTATGCTGACCTCTTGGCGGGGCGCTAAGACGTGATTTTTCTCTGTTTAGATTGTGAAAACAGCTCTGACAAATATTAAATTCACTTCCTAGAGCAAGCGGTTTACCACATGTTTTACAGCGTGGGACGAAATGACTTTGTTTGAGCGAATTTTCGATAAAACGGTTTAGTTCTCCCCGATAGGAACGGGCTTTTTCACTGTCCACAAAAAACTCACCCAAACGATACGACAGCCACAAATACAAACTGATCTCTTTGATCTGATCTTCCGCTTCTTGGAGTTCTTCAGTCGTTTGGGCATGTGAACCCAGATGACGCGGCGGGATATAAGCAATCGGTTTGGCTTGAGCCAAGGCCCTGACATATCGCTCATATGCGCCCATCACGATAGGTGATTTCGTAGACAACGGTGCGGTAGCTAAAATATATTTAGTGTGCATATCCAAATCAAAACGATCTACAATCACCGACGCTTCCGCCATCGATTCGAGATTTATGGCGCGAAACGGTCCTTCAAACTTCATGTTTTCTACAAAAAATTCGATAATGGCCGCAAGAGATTTCTCTTCTAAAATCGTGGATACAAGCTGTATGTGATCGAAATTTGCCATAACGTTAAAAGGGATTTTAATCGCTTCAGCCTCACGCCCAAATAGAGGAGTGATTTTTTTAAGAACATCGGCGCTCAAGGCTCCGACATATCCTTTTTCGCTCATCCCATATCGCCCTGCACGCCCTGCTATTTGCTGAATTTCACTCACAGTCAAGTCTCGTTGGTTTTGACCGTCAAATTTATCCGCTTTCGAAAACAGTAACGTTTTAATGGGCAAATTCAGCCCCATCGCAATCGCATCCGTCGCAACGAGGATTTGTGTCTCCCCCTCACGAAATCGTCGTGCTTCTTCACGTCGTACTTCCGGTCCAAGGTTACCATAAATAACACTGGTTTTATACGTCGCTGAAAGCTGTTGCTTCAAACGCAGTGCGTTAGCGCGTGTAAAGGCAATAACAGCGGTTTGGGGTTCTATCGCATCAATCGGAGTAACGTTTGGGAGAAGCTCTAATGGATTTTTACGCTCAAATTCGACAATTTCCAGCGGTTCACCCAAATACTGCGCTAACGCCACAATCGCCTCACGCGAGTTAGGAGAACCGGTCATAATGACCACTTTTGCAGGTGCTCCGATGATGGCATTCGCCCATGCCCATCCACGGTCGCGATCACCGATCATCTGAACCTCATCGATTACACACGTGTCAACTTCAGATTCAAAACTGAGCATCTCGATGGTGGAGCTGATATGGGTTGCATCCTCATCAAAAATCTGCTCTTCTCCGGTGATAAGAGAAGCATTTATCCCGTGCTCACGTAAATCTTCATATCCTTCCAATGCTAACAAACGCAAGGGAGCAAGATAATATCCTGTCCCTTTAGCGCGTAATTGCTCCATAGCAGTATAGGTTTTACCGCTGTTAGTGGGTCCGATATGCAAGATAAGCTTACGACGAAGTGAACGTGCCAGTGGAAAGAGATTTTTAAAATCCCGTACTGTTCGTGCTAACAGTTCTTGACGCTGTTTTTTGACAAGCTCACCTGCAATACGACGATCAAAAGCGAAAAGGACGCGACGCACCACTTTGGCGTTAATATGCAGCGTATCACTCAGATGAGGCAATAAAATCTCATAGACCATCCCATACAAAGTAGGCTCATCTAAATTTAAAAGTTTTGCGTGCTCTTGGCACTCATCCATCAAAGATTTGAGTTCGCTCAAAAATACCGCGCGAAGCTCCCCACCTTGTTTCTCAAATTGCTCATCAAAGACTAAATCTTCTTCGCTCCAGATCAGGCGGGTTATCTCTGCATGGCTTACCTGTACATGAGTGGTGTGCAATAACGGCTCATCACGATAAGGCAGATCAATCGCTTGAGGATACTCGATAAGCAATTCCTCCCCTACAAATTCAATCCCTATCGCCTGTGAGGGAAGGACGCGTTTTAATGTCTCCATCGTCAAAGGATAAAACGTGTTTGTATTGGACGGAGGAGCACCTTTGAGAGATGAAAGTATCTCATCGTGCGTGAGATAGCGATGCGTGTCGAGTTTTAATGTCTTTAAAAATGCACTGATTTGGGTTTGTTTTTGAATAACAAATTCTTCTTTGAGCGCATTGATTTCAGGAACAAGCACCTCAAAATCTTCTTCATGAAGTCGTTTGTGATCGAACGGCGAGGTTTTTAGCACATGAATCTTAGAAAAATGCTCCTCACCTATGTCATAGACGATAGAAGCATAAAATTCGAGTCGATCGCTGTAATCAAACTTCCCTTCCAGTGCTTTTTCGAGAATTTCGCGCTTATGCACGTAACGGATATGTTCAAGTTTTGAAGCAATCTTTTCAGGAGTTATTTTACGAGTACGCACATCACCAAATGCCACATGCAAAGCAACACGCTCATCACGACTCATCTGGAATGCATCAAAAAGTTCATCGATTTTTTCTTCCCGCTCATGCGGTTTTTCACGAGGTTTTGGATTAGGATAGATTTTACCATTTTGAGTAAAGAAATCAACAATAAGGTGTCGATTATCGCTCTCACCTTCCGACCAAATCCTTCGCAGCGATTTAATAAGGATCTCCTTTTGAGTCGTCCCGTCAAAAATACCAAGGGCATGTGCCAGCGCAGCCAACGTTTCATTGGGAACGCGCTCAATCCCCTCGTCAAATCCCTCATCGCCGAAAAAATAGCGGATGGATTGGTTGAGTTTTATCATTTTTTTCTTTTTCTTAGCCATAGTGTAAGTGTAGCTAAAAATTCTAAGGGGTATCTTTTTCTAGTTTTGATACACTTTTAAGAAATAGCAATTATGGGGAAAAATATGATTGATTTAAGTGTCGATGAATGGACACAAAGCGAATACTTGACGAACAAACAAGCGTTAGAATCACAGGGGATACTCGTTGTATTGGTGGATACGATTTTAAATCCTATCGATGGAGCAGAAACGACGACGTATAACCCGCCGTTATTGCGTGAGATGCCCAATGGAAGCATATTTGTCTTTTACTGCGACAGCGGAAAGGGAACTCATTCACGGCTAAAAGAGTTTCGTTCTAAATTCCCCCATCATGTTTGTATCAGTTTACGAGGGGGGAGAGGATATTGGAGACGGAATTTGAGCGTATAACGAACGCGTGTAAGGCGTTTGTCCTCTCGCTAGAAGAAGGACGTTATTATGATGCGCATGAAGACCTAGAGGCACTTTGGTTTCCGCGTCGTTTTGAAAATGATGATGAGGTAAAATTGTGGAAAGGATTTATTAATGCAGCCGTTTGTTTTGAGCTCATTAGCAAAGGACGTCCCAAACCATCTGCAATTGCATGGAAAACGTATCTCAAATATCGTCCTTTGTTAGAAATGTGTAACAGCAAACATTGTCCAACTTACGTTAAAATAGTACAATTATTAGAAAGCAAAAGGGAATTACAATGTCTGAATTTTTAAAAGCAATGGCATTTCGTCACGCGTGTAAACGTTTTGACACGACTAAAGCAATACCAAGCGAGCAATTTGAAAGTATTTTAGAGGTGTGCCGAACTTCACCTTCTTCGTTTGGAATGGAGCCTTGGAGACTGATCGTAGTGCGTAATGAAAAACTTCGTAAAGCCCTTAAAGCTTCCTGCTGGAATCAAAACCAAATTACCGAAGCCAGTGAGCTAGTGATTTTTACCACGGATAATGATATCGTACGCAGTGATTCACCCTATGTTCGAAACATGTTTGAACGCCGTGGGATGCCCGCTGAGATGGTGGATACCTATATGGGCGTCTATAAAAGCTATCTTGCCCCCATCGAAGAAGATGAAATCTTACTCGAGAACTGGACAGCCAAACAGTGTTATATCGCGTTAGCAAACGCAATGACGTATGCCGCGACTCTTGAGATTGACAGCTGTCCGATCGAAGGATTTGACAAAGAAGAAGTTGAGGCAATTCTTGATTTAGAATACGGTCACAGCGTCGCGGTCATCTGTGCGTTTGGCTATCGGATTAACGAGCAAAGTCCTCAAATGCGACTTCCGCTGAAATCGATCGTGGAGTATAAATAAATGCTGCAAATAGTAGAAAAAAAGTTGGAGCATTACAGTAGTACGGCAGATTATTACGGTGATTTAATCCTCAATTTTGCCACCGAATACGGGTTAAAACTTTTGGGTGCCATTGCAATCTTTTTGATTGGTAAATGGCTTGCAAAACAATTTTTAAAACTGATGCGTCGCGGGATGGAACGTGCGCAAGTTGATGCAACTCTGATCTTGTTTTCCAGCAACGTCATCTATGTTGCCCTGATCATTGCTATCGTAGTCGCAGCCGCAAGTAATCTGGGGATCAATACCTCATCCTTTATTGCTATCTTCGGAGCAGCTGGGCTTGCGATCGGACTGGCACTTAAAGATACTCTTGCCAACGTCGGTGCAGCGGTACTGATTATCTTTTTCCGACCGTTTAAAGTCAATGATGCTATCGAAGTTTCAGGAGTAGCAGGAACCGTCAAAGCTATCAACCTCTTTTCCACAACCCTCACCACTGCCGACAATCGCTCTATCATCATCCCCAATGGAACGCTCGTAGCCGGAAATATTATTAACAATACCAGCAACATCCATCGTCGAATTGATCTTATTTTGGACATCGACTATCAAGATGATCTAAGAGTTGCAAAAGAGGTCATTTCAAATGTGCTGAGTGAACATCCTAGAGTGCTAAAAGAACCGGCTTTTGTCGTAGCCGTTGGGGCACTTGCTGCTAATTCCGTTCAACTTTACGCCAGGCCTTGGGTTTTTTCGGAAGAGTATTGGGACGTTCGATTTGAGCTTATCGAAGCGATTAAACTCAAATTTGATGAACACCATATTACTGTTCCGTTTCCACAGATGGATTTACACGTTCGAAAAGGGGAAAGCGTTAATCTTTAACGCCATCGGAACACGTCCCGATTGGCTACGTTAACACTACGTTCTCCTCGGTGGAGTGCCCACGCACACATGTGTGCTGATATTAGCTGATCTTTATTGTCGCGTATGGGCATAAAAAGCCCCTGCCGCACCCAGAGCCGCAAATGCTCCACCGATAAATAAATACGTCGGAACATGCTGATACAAAAGTCCTGCTCCCAATGCCCCCACAAAACCGCCCAATCCATACGAGACTCCAAAGAAAAACTGCTGTGAAAGTCGACGCGCGCTGTAAAGAGCAAACAATGTACTTATCGATGCCGTATGAAACAGGGCAAAACTAAATGCATGCAAGCTTTGGGAAATGGCCAAGAGTGCCAATGAGTTTGGGAATAAAGCAACAACAAGCCATCTAAATGCCGTTATAAAAGCAGTTGCCCAGAGAATGACATATAAATTACGACGAAGAAGTGCCCCTTGAAAATAAAACATCACAATCTCAGCAATAACCCCAAAACTCCAAAGCCAAACTGTTGTATCAAGAGAAAGTCCATGATCCGTGACATAAATAGTAAAAAAGTTATAAAAAGGTCCGAAGCTCACCTGCATCAAGAAAAAACCGACCCACAAATAGAGATGCGATAAAGGATTAAAAACACTCTCTTCGCTGTCATATTCTGTATTCTTGGTCTTTGTATGCTCTCTTCCGATTATTGCACCTAAAATCAACGTTCCCATCGCCATAGCAATCAAAAAGCTGATGCCGATTTGAGGCGTAGTCAACCAGCGTACCAAGACCAAAGCAACTGCAATAAATCCGATTGAACCAAACAGCCGAATTTTTCCGTATTTTTCGCGTCCTATATGCTCCAGCGCAATCACCTCAACATAGGGGAGGATCAGAGCTATACCGATTCCAAACAGTATATTCACACTCAAAAGCGCCCAAAAATGACTTAAAGCGGGATAAAAACCACTAGCACCGAGCAGCATTAGGATAAGCGAGATATAAAAAACTTGCTGATTGAGAACAAACCCTCGCAAAAACATAAACGGGATGGCAAAGCGTACCAGTGGAGCGGAGGCGAAGATAATTCCTATCTCCATTGCGCTCATCCCGCTCATGGAAAGAATTTTAGGGACAAAAATAACATGAACCCCGATAAGGGCAAAATAGAAAAAATAAAATAAAGCGGCGAGAATACTCAAACTAAGAAGCTTTAATGACGCATGTACCGCTGATGAGATCGTGCAGCGCTTTGTTGTCTTTACGAATCAATCCGACAAGAAAACCGCCTAAAGTGATAAGTGAAATAAAATATCCGATAAAACGGACGATTAGTTTCGCATACGATGCGCTCTTAAGCGTTACGGCATCGACCACACGTACTCGTGCAAGTTTCTTCCCAGGCGTTTGTCCGCCTTTATGCCAAAGCACAACCGTTACGAGCATGAACAGTAAAATTTGCACAAGAGAAACTAGAGGGTTTGGAGGATTTTTAAGGGCTTCTTTGTTCTGTAACAACACATCCATTCCTCCTGCTGTATGCGTTTGGTCATAACCAAAAAGCGCAATGATGATAAGAGCGATCGGTAAACCAATCATAAAAATATCGGTTGTAAACGCCAGCGCTCGAGACCAAAAAGAAGCATAGTGGATAATAGGTGCAGTGAAAATTTTTTGTCTATTTTTTTTAGGAGTTTTGGTACGCATATGGAAATTATATCTAGATTACTGTTTGTTTACTAATTTATTTCATAATACTGTCATCCCAATTGATGGCAGCACATCAAGGGAGATTTTCATTCTTTCAACACTCCTTAAGATCAAAGCGCTCAGGCTACTCCTCCTGAGTAATTTTTCACCTACTTATGCAACAAAATAAATAAAAAAATACTTTTTGAGATGGTTTATCATCGTTAGTAATTCGTATGGTCAAAAGAATATTATTCCTTTGACGTTTAAATTAGCGCTTGATTCCCAGTAGTGTTTCTAACAGCGTATCCGAGGTGGTAATCGTCTTGGCATTTGCCTGATAACCACGCTGAATAATGATGAGGTTCGTCAACGATTTAGATAAATCGACATTGGAAGCTTCTAGTGATGATGCCTGCATAAAACCGCGCCCGGCTGTTGCTGCCGTACCGATAATCGGATCACCAGAGTTGGCGGATTGCAGATATACATTTCCTCCATCACTTACAAGTCCTTCGTTATTCGCGAATTTTGCCATTCCGATTTGTGCCAGACCAAATGAACGACCATTGGAAAATGACCCGACTAATGTTCCGCTTTGGTCGATACGAATACCCACCAAATCTCCACCAGGAAAACCGTCTTGAGAAATACCGCTGGTACCGGATGGATTATCAAAACTGGTAATACCGTCAAACCCATTGATGGTTCCAAAATTCAGATTAACCGATTGGTTTGGCTTAGAACCGTTGTTACCGGTAAAGTCGATGGCTGGAATATTATATCCAGCCAATGCGCCCGTTGAATCAAAAGTAATTAACCCAGCTGGATTGAGGATATTTTGATACGGTGCGACTCCACCTATATCTGCAGGCTTTGGAACTGTTACGGTATAGCTCCAGGTTGTTCCTGTCGTAGGGTTACTGGATTCTTTTCGGAAATCCATTTTAAGCGTATGTTTACTACCAAGTGAATCAAAAACGTCAATACTTGCTGAGTGTGTTGCGGCATTGACTGCTTGCGATTGTTTAGCGGTAGCAGAAAGAGCTGTTATATTTCCAGAAAGTGTCAAAAAGTTAGAGGTAAAGACCTCATTTTTAACGGTATTTGGGTCGGTAATACCAGCAACATTAATACTGAGATTAGTAGCACCCAGTTTGTTTGAGATGAGTAATTTTCCTTGTGCATTGTAGTTTACTGTAGCGCCTGCTGATGCACCTGGGTTGTGATGGGTTGCGGCAGTCCCAGTATTATTTACCCAGTTGTTTACAGCGAGACGAAAATCTTCAGTGGTATTAAAATAATAGACATTAGCATTGACGGATGCAGTACCATCCGCTTGAAGAGGAGATGTTGCAACCCCATTTGCTCCTGTACCATTCGTATCGACATTCGTACTTCTACTGGTGTATCGGAACTCTGCGTATGTCGCACCTCCATCTGTACTGATAAAAATACCGTCTCCGCCTGATCCTGCTACTGCGCCAGCTGTTGCTGCAGAAGTAAGAGAGAATGCTTTGCCGCTGGCACTGAACATAACTCCCATATCCTCAGCTGCCACAGGTAATCCATTCGTATTGACAAAGGCTCCTGTCGCATCCGTTTCATACGTTGGTGAGTATTGCGTAATCGTACTGCTGGCACTTAAGTTGGCTTTAACGACGACTTCCGTACTCGCATTTGCAGGAGTTGTAAGCCCTGGAGGGATTTGGATATTGCTGATCGGTGCAGTCGAATCCACAAGTCCTGTGGCTGAATCTCTTGACCAACCTTGGACAATAAAGCCATTATTGTCCACAAAATTTCCCGCTGCATCGAATTTAAAGTCTCCTGAACGACTGTACTTATACGTACTTCCGCCATCCGAACTAACAATGAAAAAACCGTCCCCTTGAATTGCGACGTCGGTATTTTTATCCGTATTTTGGATAGAACCTTGGGAGTGGATACGAGTAACAGAACCGACTGTTGTTCCCAAACCGATTTGAACTGCATTTTTACCGCCCAATGCCCCTTGCGGAGCTGTAGCGATTTGATTCGTCTGTGCAAGAAGATCCGAAAAATTGGCACGAGAATATTTATACCCGATGGTATTAACATTGGCGATATTGTTAGATTCAACGTCCATTGCAATCTGATGCGATTGTAATCCAGTAACGCCGGCAAAAAGTGATCGTAACATAATAAATCCTTAATGTGTTTCAGAATGAAACAAAAGTTAAATAAGTAACCTTAGGGGGTTGTAGGGACATTTGTCCCTGCCATTAAAACGGACGAGTTCGTTTTAATGCATAACATGAGATAGAAAGCAAAAAACAGTCCACAAATCAGCGATGCATTTGCAGCGCTTTTTGGATCATTTCATCCACAGTAGTGATCGTTTTGGAATTGGCCTGATAAGCCCTTTGTGTAATGATCATGTCTGTCAATCCGACATCCACTCGTGCATTAGAGGCTTCTAATGCGCCACTGCGAACCGTTGCTCCAGTAATGAATGCTCCTGTTGCGTCCGTCCAAAAGAGGGGTTTGCCACTGTCGGAACTTTGAGAATAATACGTTCCTCCATCACGATTTAACCCCTGCTCATTTTGAAAATGATACACAGCAACACGTCCGATAGCACTTTGGCGTCCATTGGTAAAATCAGCAACAATAACGCCATTTGCATTGATCCCATATTTGGTAAGCGTTCCTCCAGATACTCCATCTGAGCGTGAAGATCCGCTGATTCCAACCCCATCAATGGAAATCACACCACTGTATCCGGTTCCTAAATCAATGGCTACAGAAGTACCATCATTATTCATTGACGTGATATTAAAACTGCTAAGCGCACCTGACGCTCCAAAAATGGCTTGACCATTTTGTGTGTCATAGACGATACTGCCATCATTAGAAGTGGCCGTTGCAACAACATCCCAGGAAACCCCTTCCGCTGGCTGTATTGCACTTTGAGTAAAGCTGAGTTTTATTCGGTTGATATCATTCTTTGCACTGATGGCGTCAGCACTGATTGTCCGTGTCTCATTAGTCACTCCGAGATTACCGAAAAAGCTTGTTTGGGTAGTTGCTTCAACAGGATAGGCAAGTCGTGCTGGAAACTCCAAATTTCCTTGGCTACCCACCGAACTTAGTGCAGCATCACTGGTCGGATTACTAAGGACATAAGCACCTACAACGCCATTAGACGCTTGATCCCCATAATCAAAACTTGCGTTATACGTAAAATTACTAAGCATTGTGCCTGTGACATACTTTCCATCTGCCGTTACTAATCGATCCGTAGAGGAGTTGACATCACCACTTACCTTTTGGTACGTATCAAAAGCAAAACTGCCATCTCGAGTATAAGAAACTCCATCTTTGGAAATAGCACCAAAAAATCCATTCCCTTCCAAAGCAAGATCATTGAATCGGTCAGAGGGCATCAACGTACCTTGTTGAAATTGAAAACTAGTAGCTTGCAATTTTGATCCGTACCCAATATCATTTGAAGTCGGAGTATTGCCCGCAGAAACAACTTTGCTAAAAATATCGGAAAACTCAGCTGTCGAACTTTTATAAGCTGTCGTAGATGTATTGGCCAAATTATCGGCTATAACATCCAATCCGTATTGATTGCTCTGAAGTCCCGAAATTCCTGCATAATATCCCTGTGTCATTATAATTTCCTTTTATTGAGCCGTTATCTCTTTGATCGTACTGAAATCAATATAGCTTGAACCCAGCTTGGCGTAGGTTTTGCCGCTGTCAAACTTGATCGATTCGATAGGATAAAGTCCAACCCGTGACGTAGCGGAAGTACCGTCAGTTTTGGTATAAGTTGACTCAGCATAATACGTCCCTTCTTTGAGCTTTGCCCCTGTATTATCAGTCCCATCCCAGCTGTATTGAGCTACGCCTGAACTCGTTGCTCCAATTGGCATTGTTTTAAGTACTTTGCCATTAACATCAATGATATTAACATTTCCGCTTGTAACGTCACTTGGAAAATAAATTTCAAAATCAGACGTTTTTCCAGTCGCTAACGTAATAGCATTACTTCCTGTATCCGCGATTTTTCCAATAGCAGCGATACCTGAATATTGCGCTGATGCAGCAAGAGAGGTAGCCAAAGTTGCCAATGATTTATTGGTGTTTTCCGCCGATTCCAATGTCGCAAGCTGAGAAGTTTGAGAGAGAATCTTTTCACTGTCCATCGGAGCCGTAGGGTCTTGGTATTTGAGTTCCAGCAAAAGAAGTTTTAAAAAGTCATCTTTACCTAATACGCTATTTGGGTTGGTTGTGGTTGAAGATGTGGTAGTAGCTGTGGTTGAAGCAGCACTTACTGTATTGCCATATGCGTCGATTGCCATAATAGTTCCTTTATTTTTGATACGTCATCGGAATACATCCCGATTGATTACGTTAACACTGGGTTCACCTCGGCGGTGTGCCCAATCATTTTTTAATTACGCGTAATGCGGTAAGATGATTTCAAGAGCACTTAACTGCTCCTCGTTGGATTCAAGCTCTGCGAGCGATTGATACGATTGGAAACGGTTAGACTGCTGTTGCTGTTGCTGAGAGTTTTGATTTTGTTGTTGATTCTCTCCGCCCGACATAAAGTTCATCGTTGCATTCGTAATCCCCTGCCCTGCCAACTGTGCTTTAAGCTCAGTAGCATTGTGCGCGAGGAAAGCTACGCTGTTAGCATTAGCGGATTGGATATTGACATGAACATTGTTGCCTCTTTGCACCAATGTCACTTCAACTTCACCTAATTTTTCAGGGTTGAGCTTCATCGTAATGCGAGTAAAAGGAGGCTTATAGCTCTCTGCCGCTTCTTTGAGATCAATAGCAAAATGTCGTAAGCCTTGTATTGCTTCCTTGGATTTCACTTCCAGAGAATCAGACTTAAGAACACTTGCAGCTTTTACCGGTTCTTCCAGTAACTTTTCATTTTTTTTGACCTCTGTCTTCTCACTCTCATTCCCTCCACGAAGCAACGCACCCAAAGGATCAATATGGCTCACTGTCAAAGTTTTCAGTGTTTCTTTAAGAGCTTCTTTTGGAAGCTCAGCCGACACTTGCTTTTCTACCTCTGGTGCTGCAGTCAAGCCTTTAAGCAAGGATTGAAGTGGTTGAGTGTTTGTTTTGTCACTCTCTTTAGAGGTTGTTTTGTCATTGACTTTCGTCGACTTAGACTCAGATTGAGCCGTTTTAGTCTCAGTCAACGTCCCAATAAGTGCTTCCAGTGTTTTTAGATCCGCCGCTACTGTACTTTTAGCAGGTTCTTGCATTTCAATGACGCGTTTCGAGAGTAACGAATCACTTAATCCTTTAAACGTTGGCTTCTCTTTATCCTCCAGCATTGAAAGAGTAATCTCACTCATATTGATACCCAGCTTATCCGCCAGTTCAACAAGTCCCATAAGTGTTTTAGGAAGGGTTTTCATCTCCGCTTTATATTCAGGAGCTTTTTCAGTAATGATATTTTTGAGAAATTCTTTAGCTTTATATATAAGAGAATGGACCTGATCGTTGCTCAGGACTTCTACAAGTTCTTTTGGAAATACTTTTTTCTCTTCGGTTGCCAGTAAGTTTTCCAAATCTTTAGGATTACTCTTTATGCTCTCGACGGATTTACTCGATTTCACAATATCCGTATTTTTAGCTGATTTTGGATCAACTTTAGGATCAACAACTACCCCAAAACTTTTTTCACTTTTTGCTGGAGTATTGAGCGAAGATAAAAGCTGCGCAAACACGTCATTACCCTTTGTGCTTTTACCCTTCGACGAACCGCCTAACAAATCAATCAGCGATGATGGTGTTTTGTTATCTTTGCTTTGAACAACCATACAACATCCTTTATAGTAATAATTAAAGACTATTAAGCAAAAAATATTCCAAATGCTAAAAAAATCACTTAAACCATCCTTAACTTTATTTTAGATAGAATTCGCGAAAATATTTGCTTCCCACAAGGACATTCAATGCAAAAAATTCGTAATATCGCCGTCATCGCACACGTTGACCACGGTAAAACCACTTTAGTTGACGGATTGCTCAAGCAATCTGGAACGTATGGCAGCCACGAGCAAGTCAACGAAAGAGCAATGGACTCTAACGTCCTTGAGAAAGAACGCGGAATTACCATTCTTTCTAAA
>CAIMUF010000043.1 GCA_903844635.1 uncultured Sulfuricurvum sp.
AGTGTAGTATTTAAAATCCATCGTCGTAATTCCTTAAAGTTATGGGTGTCATTATCTCATCCTTTTTAGGGATTTGTCAAGGAAGAGTTTTAGTAAAATTCGCTATAATCCCACCCTAACTTCGGTTATCTATGTGGGGGCGACATGGCTTCGACTGGATCAAGAAGGTTTAGGTTGCATCGCCGGACTGAGCAGCTCCGTTATACGGCTCACACTTGCTTAAACGCAAACAATACTAATTACCGTCCTGCTTACGCTGTAGCGTAAGTTTAATTAAACTTTAGGACTGCGCTACCTTCCTATGCTATAACTGGAAGGGCTTGGCGTATAACCCCTGTGATAGCTATATTCTTGGAATGTCTCGGACTTGAATGAATTTAGAGAATTGAATGCCGTAACTTTGCTCGTTGTGTGAAGGCGTTTGAAACACAAACAACGAAACTAAGCATGTAGACGCCTTTACAATCTTGGTTTAGGACTCCGGTTCAATCCCGGACGCCTCCACCAACTTTCACATCCAATCCATGATATAATTTTCTGATAATACACAATACAAAAGGGGACGTTATGACAATGACAATCACCGTTAATGATAGTATTGCTGATAAAGTAATGGCGTTTTTAAATACATTTCCTAAAGAAGCAGTAAAGATTGAACCATTACGCCCATGGTATGCCGATGAGGTTAAAAGCCGTATTGAAGAGTACAAAAGCGGGAAGATGGAGACATATCCACTCGATCAAGATTTTTGGGATAGAATGGATAAGCGTATTGATGAAATGGATAGCCATTGAAGATTAGACGAAGCGGACGTTTTGAGAATGAGCTTGGTGATGTCATCGATTATATCGCTAAAGACAAAAAGAGCGCCGCCAAAGCATTTAATAGAAATTTACAGTCTGCCATTGAAACATTGATCGACAATCCCCATAAAGGTAGACCCACCGAAGACGGTGGTCGCGAACTCATCTGCAAACGTTACACGATTCCCTATCTCATCGACGGTGAAGGTATAGTTATTATGGGAATTTTTAATCAGAATGAGTGGAGTAGAGAAAAGTAGCTTTTCCTTTTTGCTTCATACTTTAAAAAAAGTGAAGATTGAATAGCTGACCCCTATTTTTTTATCAAAACGACAAAAATGAAACTCTTAACATAAAATTAGTCTGATATAATGCAATCAAACTAATTCCAATATTTTTAGGAATCACATTGTCTTCTATATCAGATAACGAACAATCATTACTCGATGAGTTTATTAACGATTTTGATTCAAACAATAATAAAGAAAAAAAATTTGAACTTATCAATTTAATAATACAGTTAAAAAAAGATAATGAGCATTTTAGTGATGATTTATATAAACATATAAAAGATTGGATGTCTTTTTACGTAGAAATAACTCTAGATAAGAAATATGGATATGATGAAATCATTCCAAATAAAGTAATTGAAATGGTCAATTGCCTAAAAACTGCAGAACAAATTAGTATTCTAAACTTTTTTATTCGTTTATTAAAAAAGAATTTGTTAAATGATGAAATTGATTACTATGAAAATCATAGAAATATCCTCGAAATGAAGCTAGAATATGAAAATCACTATTATCACAAATGGTTGATGAAAAAATCAATTTTAAATCTAAACAACTTATTTACAACGTTACTATATATTTTACTATTGTTAACTGGGCTTTTACACTTTTTATTGACAAGATTTGATTTTATAAAAATAACTACTGTTAATTATAGTTCAAACCATTGTTTAAATATTTTTATTAATATTATTGATTATATTTTTGAGCTGTCAGGTGATGTTAAACCTCAAGATATAGCAAGTGTAAGTTTTTTCTTATTTGTTAAATTTATTTTTTTCATCTTCATTGCATATTTCCTTGTTAACAAAATTACAAAAAAATTGGATAGATTATGATTACAGTCACTTCCACTGAAATTTTCATCAAATACGCAACATCGATAGCATTCAGAATATTAATCATTGTGTATGCAATTTTTATCTTACTAACTGAAGATAATTTATTTCATCCCATAATGTATATTCCAATAATATCGAGTTATCTGTATATATACTGGAAATTACTGATGAAACAAAAACCAATCATTAGAACAATAAATGACTATATATTTATCTTTGTCATTCTGATTGGAAAAGATATATTTGAATTTCAAAATATGATTTATCTTCTCTTTCCAATTATCAATGCTCCGAATCATACGCAAAATAAAAGACAGCCATTTCTATTGCTTTTTTTATCTTTTTTATCATTTTTGATCTTAAATATGCTCGATAAAAATAAAATCGATATCGCAGCCCATTTTTACTTATTTATTTCATTTTCTTCATTAGTTTTAATTACATATTTTGAATATTATAGAAGTTCTATAATAAATAAATTACTGAATATCTATAACCAAATCGACATAATAGTCAGCAAAAAAAGTAATACTACTCAAATACCTGAAATCTACAATTTTATCATTCAAAAATTAAATGAAGAAGCAAACATTAACGTTATTCAAATTATTGGATTTGAATACGAAAAAGAACACCATGCAATTGTTAAAAATTCATCCTCATTCATTCACAAATATAATATTAATGATGTTATGGAATCATTGAAGAAAGAAAATTTAGTGATAAATAAAAAAATTGTCATCAATGGCATAGAGTCTGATTCAAACTTTGCCATTAAAATTGAAAATTTTATTTTTTTAATAATTACCCAAGATAAAATAAAACCATTAAATTTTCTAAATGCTATAAAAGTTTATGAAATTTTAATTCCTATCTTTAAAAAAATTATTAAGATAATGGAGGTAGAGAAATTATTTCAAAAGCAAAAGTTTAAGACATTAAGTTTTATTAGTGCAAAGTCAAAATATGTAAATACAATTATGAAATCAACGCACTATTTATCCAATCAGTTTTCACCAATTTCAAATTATTTTGATTTAAAAAAAGAATATGATTCTTTGCCAGATTTCGAGGAAAATTTAAAACCTCAATTATTGATTATATTAAAAGATGAAGAAGAACGAGCAAGAATATCCATAAAAAATATTTCCGAACGATCTTTACGTATTTTAGATAAAGAGGATAGTCCTTTTATTCCCGATGGACTGAAAGAAAAAAAATATAAGTTAATATACATGATTATTAAAGATGTGTGGAAACATTACTTTTCTGATAATGACATAGAAACTAAAAACTTTACGGAACATTTTGAGAATACTTTATTGACTGATTTGAATTCTTTGGAATATATTTGCAGTGATTTATTTGAAAATATTAGAAAATATTCACTCAGTCATCATAAAATTGAATTTGATTTTGAGGATGGTATACAAATTAATATTGTCAATGATATTAAAAACTTTGAAGGAAATAAGACAGAAATTTTAGAAATTGTAAAAAATTTCAACAATGATGAAAAAATCGAAATTAATAAGAGAAAGGGTTATGGTCTTTCTCATGTAAAAGAATTGTCTTTATTGCTGAATATTGAGGTCAAATTATCACTTGATCAAGAGAAAGGTCTATTTCATACTAAACTACGTTTCAGAGGAGATAGTCAATGAAAGTTTTAATATTTGAAAATGAAGTCTACTTAATTGAAAATACATTCAAAACAATTAATCTATTGTATTTTGGAAATACTTTAGAAATAAGATATGCACGAACATCACAAGAAATTTACCCAGTTGTGAATATTTCGGACTACGATATAATAATCGTGGATATTGATTTATCGTCAAAAAGTCATAAAGATGGTATTGCTATTATTCAAGATATTAATAATTTTGATGTAAGTTTATTAAGCAAGACATTTGTTTTAACAGGATCAACAAAAGTGAAAGATAGATTGATTTCACTTGGTTTTAATTCTATTACAGTTATAAATAAGCCTTCTAATTATAATGAAATATACAAGGCAATGAAAAAAGTATTGGATGGAGAATAAGCATTATAACTCAAAAAAAGGGGTCAGGTATTCAATCTTCACTTTGAATTGCTTCAAAAAGGGGTCTAAAAACCGACATAGGTTTGTAACTATGTTGAAAAATATGAAAATATCGACAGATCATTTAGTGCTTTAAGTTGTTAGAATGAAAGCGTCCGCTTTGGTGCATACTTCTACCCTGGATATTGAAGCGTAATAATGTAGAGTCAGCTACAAGCAATCCAGAGTAAGAGTTAAGAGGCTAAGAGTGACTATGAAAATTATATGTCGAAGAAAAATCTTTTATTGATCTAGAAAATGGCATAGTTTTTTCTAGAAATAATTTTTGAAATAACCTATGAAAAACATCGTAAATAGGGGATCTTTTTTACTGCTTAGTATGTAATAGGGTTGAGAGACTTGGCTTTCAGCTGCAAGCAGTACCAGACAATGTGCGTCCGTCAAAAAGCCTAAGTTATGGAATGATAGAAGAAAAAAAGTTAAATAGCAATAATAAATTTTCCATTTACTTGACAAATAGTATCACTTGTGATACATTTAGTAAAATTAAAAGTATCAAATATGATACTAAAAGAAGCCACTTATGTTTAAATCATTGATCCTAACCGAACTCAAAAAACAAAAAGAGGCTCTATCTATCCCGTATGAGGCTATCGCTTCACGCTCAGGGTTAGGGATTGCTACGGTCAAGCGGGCATTTTCAGGGCATGATATATCCCTCGATTCCCTCGATAAAATAGCTGTAGCTTTAGGATGTGAGATTGCAATCAAACCGAAGCAATCAGCAAAAGCACTCTATCAGGCGCAAATTGAGAAAAAAGCGCATGAGATTGTTAGCCGAGTGATTCAAACTTCTGCCCTCGAAAATCAATCTCCACGTAGCGAAGCGCAAAACAAAATGTTTTCCCAAGCCAAAGCAATGATCTCTAAAATGCCAAAATCGCAAGTTTGGGCATGATTACATTTGATAAAGAGGGGGAAACTCCCCTCGATGATATATCAGGGCTAAAACTCAAAAAAATCAACACCCGTGCAGAACTAGACGATGCCGAAGCGCAAAATATTCTAAAAGCCTATGTTAAATACACTCTCAACCCATCGGCTCTCAAAAAAGTAACGTTTGATTTGAGCTTTTTCCGTAAACTCCATAAAGAGATGTTCGGGGATGTTTGGAGTTGGGCAGGAGAATTTCGTATCACACAAACCTCTATAGGTGTTGAAGCCAATATGATTCATCAACGTTTGTATCAACTTCAAGACGATCTCAAATATTGGGAAAGTGAATGGGATTATCAAGATACTGCGGTACGTCTGCACCATACGTTAGTAAAAATTCATCCATTCCCAAACGGAAACGGTCGATGGGCGCGGTTTGCAACTGACTTATGGCTTTTAAAGATGGGGTATCAAGCTCTTTCATGGGGTGGGAACATTACCGAAGTGAGTGATGCACGATCCGCTTATATCGCTTCGTTGAAAGAAGCAGATCAAGGCAATCATGCACCGCTTAAGAACTTTATGTTTGGCACTGAAGATTAAGTGCAGAAAATCTATAATTCGATCACTATAGATTTTTAGTTATGTCGAGAAAATCGAAAAAAATCGATATACTATGTTGATCTAAGATTGAAACTAATGTACTTATTTAATTAATACGTCTTGTTAAGCACTTAAAATGTGGTATGTTTGATAGAGGACGCCTCCACCACAACTTCAAATGATTTTCCTCGCTATAAAAAGAAAACTATCACATCCACCATTCAACAATCAAGCAAAAAGTAAAAATTTAATACCTGACTCCTATTCTCTAAAATCTGTTTTACCATATTAAAATGAAATAGCAAACATGTATAATATTCAAATAAAAACAAATCAAGATGGCGTGGTAAAAAAATGAATACAGATACATTATCATTTCCAAAAATAGAAATTGATCAAATCGTAAGTTCTTCTAATTTAGGCGGGAGCCAATTTATCAATTACATGATCAGTCATATCAGCAATCTAATTTTTGTAGCGGATCGTAATAATCGTTTGGTTTATGTTAATGATGCAGTTATTAAAAAATATCAATACACAAAAGAAGAACTGCTCAATATGAGTATTAGTGATATTGATATCCATTTTGACATATCGGCACTGGATGATGCCTATTGGCAAGAATTTGCTCACAAAAAAGTCGTCCAAATCCATAGTATTCATAGGGCAAAAGATTGGAGTTTATACCCCGTTTTAATTAACTCTCATTATCTGGAATATGAAGGACATGCTTATAATTTTGGTATTGTTGAAGATCAAAGCTATATTCAGCAGCTTATCAATACACAAGAAGATTTTGTTGTTTTGACAGATGGGACTAAGCTTGTTATGGCAAATTCTAAAATGCTTAATTTCTTTGGGTATAAGGATTTTATAACTTTTATAAGTGAGCATAAGTGTATTTGTGAGTTCTTTCTTGAAGAAGACGGTTATATTCATAATGAACCGACATGGGTAGCGCAAGTAGCATCATCACGCCATGCTAATGCAAAGGTAAAAATACAAAATCCACGCACAAATGAAGAGCATGTTTTTTTAGTGAGAGCGTCAGCGTTTGAAAATTATAGATTTGTCGTGACATTTACAGATATCACTTATGAAGAGAAGTACAAAACTACATTGGAACATTTAGCGATTACGGATGCTATGACGCAGTTGTTTAATCGAGGCTATTTTAATAAAATTATGCCAAGAGAGATCAATCGTGCAAAACGCAACAAGTCACAAATCGCATTCATAATGCTTGATGTTGATTTTTTCAAACTCTACAATGATACGTATGGGCACCAAAATGGAGATGAAGTTTTAGTGTCAGTAGCAAGTACAATTCAAAAATATTTTAATCGTGCAAGTGATTTTTGCTTTCGTTTAGGCGGAGAAGAATTTGGTATTATTTGTGCCGTAGATTCGATTGATGATGTTTATCAACAAACTGAAGAACTTCGTATCGCTATTGAGGATTTACATATAGAACATGAGCAAAACAGTGCTTCAAACTATGTCACGGTATCGATAGGAATCTCTATATGCGGCGGTTTAGGTTCGCTGGAAACATTGTATTCAGAAACAGATGCAGAACTTTATAGAGCAAAAGGATCGGGGCGCAATACGGTTTCTATGGCTTTAAAGGTAGTTTAGTATTTCCAAATCGTCGTAGGAAAAGGCAATTGTTTACGGCTGATTTTTAAAACTCATAAATAAGCACTTTTCTTCCTATCCTTTATTTAAACAAATTCTTCCTAACATGCCAAGATATTCTTTCTAAATCCTACCAAAATTGATGAAACGACACAAGTAAGGTACGAATAAATTCCTTTTCTTTTTACAATTCACACTACAGTATAGAAAATAGTCCAAAATGATACTTACTATCGCTCAATCCGATAGCAGTGACCGTAACAGAATCAAAGCTGATCCCAAATAAATCATAAAGCAGGAGAAAAATATGTCACTTAACGGGATTTACGCCATCACGGATGAGATATTAACGCCCACTCACACCATTCTAGCTCAAGTAGAAGCAGCTCTGGAGGGCGGAATCTCTCTTTTACAGTATCGTAATAAAACGGCACGAGATGAAGAAATCGAAACAATTTGTGTTCATCTGCATCATCTTTGTCGACTTTATAATGTTCCTTTTATCATCGATGATCGTCCCTATCTAGCCGAAAAAATAGGAGTAGAAGGTCTTCATATCGGGAAAGATGATATAGACCTAAGAGATGCTCGCACAATTTTTACCAAAGGTTTTATCGGTGTCTCGTGCTATGGAAGCATCAAAAAAGCACTTGAAGCACAAAACGAGGGGGCAGATTACGTAGCGTTCGGCTCCTTTTTCCCCTCACCTACAAAACCCAACTCTGGAATCGTATCCATGAGTGTATTGACAAAGGCAAAAGAAGCGCTAACAATACCGGTTTGTGCCATAGGCGGGATAAATATCGTCAATATTCACGAAATCGCTGCTTCTAATCCCGATATGATCAGTGTTGTCAGTGCCGTATGGGAAGGCAATATCGAACGAAATATTAAACAACTAAAACAAGGAATGAAGGTGTGAAATTTTTTCGTACCATCGTCTTAAAAATAAATACAAAAAGAACGATATTCAAGCCTTTTACCTAATATTTTTGGAACCTTTTGTATAATTGCATTTAATTAGAATAATGCAGGGTTATGTTTAAAATTATGAATATATTTACGCAGCAACTTTATACGATACAATCAAAAGATATTACTAGCGTTGTCATCGTTTTAGCCGATGAAAATCATCCGATTTTTAGAGCCCATTTCGAGGGGAATCCGCTTCTTCCTGCTTTTTTGCATGTTGATATTGCAGCGGAGATCTTTGGCTTTGAGGTTGTCGGGATTACTAGGTCAAAGTTTATGGAGCCGTTACTGCCCAATGATGAGGTGGTGGTCTCGATAGAGCAACGCCCTGTCGGTGTCAGGATTCGATTTGTACGGGATACGCGCATTGCCAGTGAGATCAATCTTGAAATCCTATAGCCTTTGTCTTCTTATTCCCGTTTACAATAATCCTCAAACCATTGCGCGTGTTGTGAGAGAGGTTTTAGCCTTTAATCTTCCTATTATTGTGGTGGATGACGGTTCGGATGTTTTTGTTGAAACATTGATAGAGAGGGATGCAAATGTAACGGTTGTGCATCATAATCAAAATCAAGGGAAAGGGGTTGCGCTTCGTACCGGTGCCTTGAAAGCCAAAGAGATGGGTTTTAGCCATTGTTTGACGATGGATGGGGATGGGCAACATTTTGCGCAGGATATTCCCAAGTTTTTGGAGCTTTTTGAAGATGCGTGCCGTGAAAATACGATGATTATTGGTGTACGTGATTTTGAGACGTGCAACCCTCCGAAATCTTCAGTTATCGGACGACAGATCGGGAATTTTTGGGTGTGGGTTGAGAGCGGAGGATGGGTGAGTGATACCCAGACGGGCTTTCGCCTTTATCCGGTAGAATTTTTGAGCTATCCTTCTTCGACGGTACGCTATGAGTTTGAAATCGAAAATTTGGTAAAATTCTTATGGTCAGGCGGAAAAGTGATGGAAGTGACAGTAAAAACACTTTATGATGAGACCCGAGTGACCCATTTCGATAAACTGAAAGACAATCTCCATATGATATTTTTGCACGTAAAACTCGTTATTTTACGACTATTTTTACTTAAAGGAATACTAAAATGAACACAAACACAATGGAGACACGACTCGCATGACAGTAACAATCAATGACCAATTTATCCCTTTTGAAAATGTAGCAAACGCTTCGTCGGTGTTGCTTGATAGCAGTGTTCTTTTTAGAGATAGAATTCGTGCGGCGGAAGCATTGCTGATGAAAGAAATTAGCGACGGCAATCCGATTTATGGTGTAACCACAGGGTATGGCGATTCGGGGAAAAACTATTTAGTTTTGGAAGATGCCAAAACATTGCAAGTGAATTTGTACCGTTTTCATGGATGCGGCGTGGGAGAGATTCTTTCTGAAAAAGAGATTTTCAACATTGTTTTGGTTCGTTTGATTAGTATTTCCAAAGGCTTTTCAGGGGTGAGCGTAGAACTTTTGGAAGCCATGTTGAAATTTCTCGAATTGGGCATTTTACCGGCTATTCCTTCCAAAGGTTCTGTTGGGGCATCGGGGGATTTGACACTGCTTTCGTATATCGCGGCAGCTCTTGCCGGAGAGCGAGAAGTGATTTATCGCTCCCAGCTTAGATCGACTGCTGAGGTATTGCAAGAATGCGGGATTGAGCCGTATGTATTCAAGCCTAAAGAAGCGCTGGCAATTATGAACGGTACGTCGGTCATGGCCGGAATTTTAGTGGTTCAAATTGAAAATTTCGAGCGACTTCTTTTGGGATTAGAGAGTTTTTCTGCGGGATTATTTGAAGCGATGGAAGCGGATACTACTGCATTGGAACCGTTCGTTCATCAGGTGAAACCGTTCGAGGGGCAAATCAAATGTGCTTCGAATTTGAGAGAAAAGCTGACCGGTGCGACACTGGTACATACCCGCTTGACCCGTTATCAGAGCTTTTTTGATGCGGAGCATCATAATATCCAAGACCGGTATTCCATCCGTTGTATTCCTCAGATTTTGGGTGTTGCGTGGGACAATCTTGCGTTGGCAAAAAAATGGGTTGAGACAGAGATTAACTCGGTAAGCGATAACCCGTTGATTAACTGCGATGAGCAAATCATCTATACCGGATGTAATTTTTACGGCGGATACATGGCGCATTCAGCGGACACATTGAAAATTTGTTTGGCAAATATGGCGGATTTGTTGGACAAACAGTTTGCAGTTTTGGTGGACGATAAGTTTAACCGTGGATTGGGTGAAAATCTTAAACTCTCTAAAGAACATTATCACCATGGGTTTAAAGCGATGCAAATCACTTTGAGTTCACTCAGTGCCGATGTTATGATGCGAATGTTGCCATCAAGTGCATTTTCACGCTCTACAGAGTCAATGAATCAGGACAAGGTAAGTATGGGAACCACGGGCGCGTTGGGACTTAAAGGGGGGATTGATGAATTTGCATCAATGCTTGCCATTGCTATGTTGGGAATAGCGCAAGCGATGGATATTCGAGGCGTTGAGAAGTTTTCTCAGTTCGCACAAAGCTTGTATGCCAAAATCCGAGCTATATCAGCTCCTTTGATTGAAGATCGACGATTGGATGGGGACATTGTGACCCTTAAAGCCATGTTGCTTCGCGGAGAATTGGTGTGAAGAAAGTTCTCATCACCGGTGGCACAGGTGCAATCGGTGAAGCCACTGTGCGGATGTTTTCAGCCAATGGTTATTTTGTCTACATCCATTATCACAGCAATAAAGAAAAAGCCGATGCGTTGGTTGCGGAGTTGGGAAATGCGCAAAGTGTCGGGTTTGATATTGCTTCAGGGGAGAGTGTTCGTGCTGCTTTGGAGGGAATATCGGTCGATGTATTGGTTAATAATGCCGGTAAAACGAAAGATAAACTTTTCTTTTGGATGGAAGATTCGGATTGGGATGATGTGATTCAAACCAATCTTACGGGAACGTATTATGTGACCAAAGCACTGCTTCCTGCAATGCAAAAGCAAAAATCGGGGGCTATTGTTAACGTCGCTTCCGTTGCCGGTGTGGTTGGGAATATCGGTCAAGCTAACTATGCTGCTTCAAAAGGTGGGATGATTGCGATGACCAAATCTCTTGCCCTTGAAGTGGCTCGCTATAAAATCCGTGCAAACTGTGTTGTTCCCGGATTTATCCACTCAGAGATGACAGCCGGATTCAATGAAAAAGATTTTGAAAAGATGATTCCCATGAAGAGATTCGGAAACCCAGAGGAAGTAGCAGAAGTGATTTTCTTTCTTGCGGACAAGGCATCATATATGACGGCAGAAGTGGTCAATATTTCGGGCGGGATGGTACGATAATGAGAAGAGTTGTGATTACTGGGACAGGTTTTTATTCTCCAATCGGCGACAATATGGCAGATTTGCGCTCTTCATTGGAGCAAATGAAAAGCGGTATCCGTTTTATGAATGAATGGAGCGGTGTTAACGGGCTTGATGCTCGGATTGCAGGTGTTGTTCCTGTAAGTGATTTTAGTGAAATTCCACGAGCTTATCGTCGTACTATGGATCGTGTAGCGATGATGTGTGCCCTTTCTCTCAAACGAGCGGTTGCCCAAAGTGGATTGGACGTATCACAGATTAGTGCGCATAAAACAGGTATCTCGTTTGGGTCAGCGATGGGTGGCTTGGAAACATTGTTTGAATACGCTGAAGATGTTTCGCATAATAGTGGATTCGGACGTCAAAATGCGACGGCTTTTTTACGTTTTATGAGCCACACGGTCGCGGCAAATTTAGCAGTGATGTTCGGTGTTATCGGACGTAATATTCCAACGAGTTCGGCATGTACCGCTTCTTCCCAGGCTATTGGTGCCGGATATGAATCGATTAAATACGGGATGAGTGATGTAATGCTTGTGGGTGGCGGTGAAGGATTGCACTACGTCGAAGCAGGAATTTTTGACAGTATGGGGGCAACCGCTATCGGGTTCAACGATAACGCCCAATCGGCATCACGCCCGTTTGATATTTCACGCTCAGGACTTATTGTTTCAGAGGGCTCTGGGGCATTGGTACTCGAAGAGTATGAGTATGCCAAGGCGCGTGGAGCAGTGATTTTGGGAGAAATCGTAGGATATGCTACGGGATGTGACGGTAGTCATATCACATTGCCCTCAGAACGCGGTATGGAGCAGGTGATGCGTGATGCGCTCGCCGATGCCAAGCTCAATCCTGAAGATATCGGTTACATCAATGCGCACGCAACCGCTACACCTAAAGGAGATATTTTCGAATCGATTGCAGTCCATCATGTTTTCGGGCATAATACTCCTATTAGCAGTATCAAAGGCTATACGGGTCATATGTTTGGCGGTGGCGGAGCGTTTGAGAGTATCGTCTCACTGATGGCCCTTAATGAATCGTTTTTACCTGCCAATAAAAATTTAGAGACCATTGATCCGGCGTGTGCCCCATTGGATTACATCCGTTCTCATCGAGAAACAAAGGTCAAGGCCGTTATGAATAATAATTTTGCATTCGGGGGAATCAATACCTCGATCATCATCAAAAAAATTTAAAAGGGAGACTGTATGAGCAGTGAAGTATTTGAAAAAGTTCAAGAAATTATTGTAGAGCAGTTTGAAAAAGAGCCTTCCGAGATTTCAATGGATAAATCACTTGTAGAGGATTTAGGGCTGGACAGCTTGGATATGTTTGATCTTATCTGTGCCTTAGAAAAAGAATACGGGTTTCATTTTGAACGCGAAATGGGCTCATCGATAGAAACGGTGGGTGACATAGTAGGGCAATTGGAACGAAACATTAATAAAGCATGATTTTTACTCTGGGGTACATCCCCTTCGTGTTGATCGTATATCATTATTTTGGGGTATCGATTGCCGGACTTTTACTGGCAGGAGCGGGCACTGTATTGGTCGCGTTATCGTGGATTACCCATCAACCGCTTAAAAATTTTGTCTCCCCTGTTATTGCGGCTGTACTTGGAATCGGGGCTTATTTTTCAGGAAGTTTTACCGCTCTTAAGCTTTACCCTTTGATTCTTTCTCTCCTTTTTTTGACCTATTTTATAGCTTCTGTTGTCACAAAACGGTATCCGCTTATAGCGTGGGTAGAAAAGTTTAAAAAACGCTCTCTTAGCGAGCAAGAATATCATGACATGATTGTTTCTCATTGGTTTTGGATCGGTGTATTGGCGTTTAACAGTCTTATTCATCTTTATTTAGTGATGAACAGTGATACCGTATTTTGGGCTTTGTACTCTTTTGCGGGTTGGTATCTCTATTTTGGTCTTGCGATGGTGCTTCAGCTTAGTTTTGCGCATCGAGAACAAATTTTTCAATGGAGCAGGACAATTTGGGGATACGGACTTTTTGGTGGTGTGATTGTGATGGGATTTATCCCTGCAATCGTGGGATATACCTATAATCGGCTAATGAAAAAACCAAAACCCCATATTTTCTTTCAGCGAGTGACTGCTGCAATGTTTCGATTATTTTTCCGTGCAGCACCGGGTGTCGGAAGGATAGAAATCATTGGCAGTTCAAATTGTAATCCTAATGTTACCACGTTGTATGTCGCCAGTCACGAGTCGTGGCTCGATTACCCTCTGATGGGAGCGTACATTACCGATTTGTACCATTTGACCAATAAAAAAGATGCATTTTCATGGAGTATCCGAGGGATTGCAAAACTTTTGGGGGTGATTGATGGAGCGGGTAGCAATGCGCTTCATGCACTGTTGCAAAAACTGCGAGAGGGAAGTAATGTATTGATCTTTCCTGAGGGTTCACGTGAGACGCAAGCGGTATTGCTGCCGTTTAAAAAAGGAGCATTCTCGCTTTCGATTGAATCGGGAGTGGCGATTGTTCCCGTTATCATTTCGGGGACACGGTTTTTAGTTCCCAAAGGGGCGACTCATTGGCAAGATATAAAAAATAGTACGATTACCATACAATTTTTAGAGCCGATAACTCCCGCTCAGGGAGAGCGTGCTGAGGCATTAAAGAACAGAGTCTGGGATGTTATGAATGTGGCGCAAAAAAATCATAATGGTTAAACCACTGATCGGGATGTGCTCTCACAACTTTTTCTAAAATATCAGCATACTCTTGGGCAGCAAATGCAATCGCTTCTTCTTTGGGGAGTGTACGATCATAGGGTGTTAGCCAGTAATAATAGGCGTTGTAGTGATAGTCAGATTTTCGTAACGACAAAAGGGCAATAAGAGGAACTTTACGATTGTAGGCAACTTCAAATGGATTTTTATTCATAAGGATGTTTCTGCCCAAAAAAGTGACGCGTACGCTGCTGGATTGTGTCAAAAATCGATCTGCCATCATGGCAACAATCTCTCCGTTTTGAAACGCTTTTGCCACACGAATGGCAACGGCAATAGGTTCCTCTGAAAGATCAATGACTCTCATCGTATTAGCAGATTCACCTTCGATAAATTTTCCAAAACCTTGAATACTCTTTTTGATTACTTCTTGCATAACAATATTGATGGGGACATTTCGCTCCGATGGGAGAAGTCCGCAGGTACTCCAATCTCCCACATGGGAAAAAAGAAACAATACTCCTTTGTTGGCATTCGTAAGATACGGTTTTTCATTTTGAGCATTTATGTGATAACGATTTGTAAATTGTTTACTTAAAAAGCGATCGGCAAAGACAAGAGCAAACATAAAGAGATGCCGATAATAAATAAGGTAATTGAATTTACCGGTACACAAAAGATAATATTCACGTAAATATCGTTTAAGGGATGGGGTTGTGATAGAAAAATAGAAGACGACAAAAAAGAGGATAAAGCGTAATCCCTTATAACCAAAAAGGCGAAAAAAAAGATAGACGATAAAAAGACCAGTGCCATTACCTCGCTGTTTAATCATCTTTAACCTTTAGTTTTTCGAGATTATAGCTTTTGGCGAGCTAAAATTGGATAAAATAAGACTAATAAACATTAGGAAGTAATTATGGTTGAATATACAACAGTAAAAGAACAATTAATCGAAGCATTAGGACTTGAAGATATGAGTGCGGATGAGATTGATGACGATGCCGCATTGTTTGGTGAGGGGCTAGGTCTTGATTCTGTTGATGCCATCGAATTGGTGATTTATCTGGACAATCAATATGGGATTAAGATTGATAATGTGGGGCAATCCAAAGAAATTTTTGTCTCCATTCGTACGTTGACCGATTTTATTAATCAAAATAAAAAATAGTGATTGTTGTTCGTACCGTTACCAAATATTTTGGTGAAAAAGCAGCTTTAAATGGGATTTCATTTTCCGTTCCACGAGGTTCAATCACAGGATTGATAGGGCGTAACGGTGCAGGAAAAACAACACTGATGGGAATACTGTGCGGTCTTATACGTCCTGATTCCGGTTCAATACAAATCGGTGGTATCGAACTTTTTGATAATATGACGCTTGCTCGTGAAATGATTGGTTATGTACCGCAAAAAACGTCGCTGTATCCTGAAATGACAGGGCGAGAGAACCTAATGTATTTTGGTTTAATTCGAGGTCTTGGCGGGAAAAAACTGACAGATTCTATTCATGAAGTCATGGTTGCAACCTCATTGGAAGAGGTTTTGGATAGACGTGTGTCTCATTACTCCGGCGGGATGCAAAAACGTCTTAACCTCGCCATTGGCTTATTGGGAAATCCTCCGCTGTTGTATTTGGATGAGCCTACGGTTGGGGTGGATCGGGAATCACGTGAGATTATTTTAGAAACACTGTTAAAAATGTCTCATGAGAGGGGAACGACTATTTTGTATACGTCGCATTATCTGCAAGAGATTGAAAGGATTTGTGATAGATTGATCATTCTTGACCAAGGAGTAGTTGTGGCGAATGATCTGTCAGTAAATCTTTTGCGTGAGAGTGAAAGTTTAGAACAGTACCTCGAAGAGAATATCCAAAAATGAGAAAATATGCAGCAGGAATACTCAAAGAATTTTGGCTTTTAAAGCGCGACATTCATGCACTGATGGTATTGTTCGTGATGCCCTCATTGTTTATACTGATTATGAGTTTGGCAATGAGGGATGCATTTTCTCAAAATTCTGAAGTACATTTTAAAGCGATGGTTGCATGTGAAGAAAATAGCAGCGCATCCCGTGATTTTTTAGCGCATCTCAAAGCGATCAAAGGATTTGAGTGGAGCGAAGGAAAATCGACGCAGCTTCCTGCTTTGATGATGGAACACGATGTTTTGTTAGGGGTTATCGTTCGTGCTGGGTTTGACGAAGCAACTCATAAAAACAGTTCACAAAATCCAAAGCTAACACTCCTTATTGCCCCTGAGGCAACGCCGCTTGCAAAGATATTATTTGAAACAGCTGTGGCCGGAACAGCAGCTAAAATCAATATGGTCAATCAAATGAGTTCGCTCAATCCATGGATGACGAGAGAAGAAAAAGAAGAAGCATTGGTGGATAAAGTTTGGTTTGAAGAACACTTTTTACAGGGTAAGGATATGACGGATATCCGTCCGACCTCTGTTCAGCAAAGTGTCCCCTCATGGCTTATTTTTTCGATGTTTTTTATCATCATTCCCATCTCGAATACTTTTGTCAATGAACGTCGTCTCGGAACATTGGCTCGGCTTGCCGTCATGAATGTGTCGATCGGAAATCTTCTTGTTTCCAAAATGATTCCTTATTTTGTGATCAACCAAATACAGTTTATTGCCATGCTTATGGTGGGAATGTTTATCGTTCCTTTATTTGGAGGGGATGCCTTGCGTATTGGTGATAATATAGGTGCATTACTGGTGGTTTCATCCATCTTGAGTTTTGCCTCTATTTCGTATGCTCTTGCTCTGGCATCGTTTGTCCGTACCACCGATCAGGCTGTTACTATCGGAGGCGTGCTTAATATTATCTTTGCAGCCATAGGAGGGATTATGATACCGTTGTTTGTAATGCCTCCGTTTATGCAGCAATTAGCACTTTTTTCACCCATGTCATGGGGATTGGAATCATTTTTAGCCATCTTTTTGCATAATAGCGGATGGAATGATATTTGGCTCTCTTTAGGAGCTCTTATTCTTTTTGGCAGTTTTTGTTTGGGACTTGCTGCTTGGAAATTAAATCGTGAATTGAAGGAGGCTCAATGAGTGGATCACAGGATAATGAATTTAAAACAGCACTCAAAAAGCTGATTATTGAGGCATGCGATAAAGATATCGCACCTGAAGAGATGGATGATACCGAACCTATGTTTGGCGATGCTTCAGCACTTGCGTTAGATTCAATGGATGCTTTGCAGCTTTCAATGGAGATACAGAAAGTTTATGGTGTTGTGCTGGCGGATAGTAAAGAACTTCGTCGAGTCTTCACGTCAATCAATGCTCTTGCCGATTATATAAAGCCTGAGTAAATGAACTCTTCCGTTTATGTCCGTGAAGCAGTTACCTTTTGCTCTCTTGGCAATACCGCTGCGGAAATCACACAAAATTTTCACGCTGAATGCCCCAAAGCGTTCAAAGAGCTACGCTTTGGTTCTCAAATCATTTCGCGTGAATATCGAGAAATGCAGGAGAAAAAAGTTACTCAAACCGATGAATTTTATACCATACTAAAGCAGCTTCTATCGGAATTGATTAAAACGTCGAATTTAACGGAAGAAGAACTTTCGCAGTGTGCCCTTTTACTTGGCTCAACGGCGATGAATATCCCTTGCTCTGAATCTTTTTTTCGTGAAGGCACCGATCAAAGGATGTTACCTTATATTGGCTATGGTGAGATTGGTGAACAGCTGAGTATGTCCTTTGGTATTGGAGGGGAAGTGTCGTTTTTTACAACGGCATGCACTTCATCAGCTAATGCTCTTTTATATGCGCAACGAGGAGTAGCCTCGGGAACATTTAAGCGTGCAATTGTTGTAGGTTTTGAGTTTTACAATGAATTAACCATGGCAGGATTTGAGACACTTGGATTATTGAGCCTTGAGGGATGCCGCCCTTTTGATGCAAATCGATGCGGGATTGTACTTGGAGAGGGATGTGCCGCAGTTTTAATAGATACTGTTGCATCGTCCTACTCAACACAACTTTTACTGCGAGGCGGAGCTTCAGGGTGTGATATAGCCAGTCCAACATCGCATGGTATTGATGGTTCAGTTGTGGCAGAAACGATTAAAAATGCACTGAGTGACGCAAAAAAATCCCTCAAAGATGTGAAGCTAATCAAAGCTCATGGAACGGGAACTGAAAACAATGATTGGGCAGAAGGGAAGGGACTGGAGCAATCTTTTGAGCGTGTTCCTTCGATTGTTGGACTAAAACCTTTTCTTGGGCATACGCTTGGAGGGTGTGGAGCTATTGAGCTTAGTGTTCTTTGGTTTTGTATGCGAGAGGGATTTGTGCCAAAAACAAAGGGCTTTGAATGCATTGATAATCGTATTAATATCTCGCCTTGTGTTGAAGAACAAGAAGCACATGAAGGAATTTTACTTTTGAATCATTTCGGTTTCGGGGGTAGCGGGGTAGTTCTCGTTGCCCAGTTTCAAAACAAGGCAGATGCATGAAACCGTTGTACATCGAAGCCGTCTCTTTACTGATCCAAGAAGTGAGTGCAACCAGTACCGAGTTAAAAAAAGAGCTTGAACGTACTGCCGGTCAGAAGTTTCGTCGTATTAATCATTTTGTTCTTTTGGCGTTGACAGCGGTTTTTAGGCTTCCTAATCTCTCTAGGATTGATCCTAAGTGCTCATTGTACCTAGGAACATCCAATGGATGCGCACGCGATACGCTCCATATGCTGGAACAGATGTATCGAGATACACAGCTTCCGATGCCGTTTACATTTATGGGCATATCTACCAATATGGCAGGCTTTCATATTGGACAAAATTTGAGATTATCAGGGAGTAATCTCACTGTTTCGAACATTTACGACCCTTTTGGACAAGCTTTGGCATTAGCATGCATGGATATAGAAATGGAAAAAGTGTCTTCAGCCCTAGTGGGATGCGTGGATGAAGGGGTATTTCCACTCGATGAATTTAAGCGAGTAACGCACAAAAGTAAAAACGATTGCTTGCTAGAAGGAGGCGGATGGCTAAAGCTTTCATTGGCGTGTGTTAATCCATTGGCCGTCATCATTGCTCGAGAATCATTTAAGACACTAGCAGCAGTTGAAGATTATTGTGCACAACAGGCATTGAATGAGCCGCTTACCGTGATACGAAATAGAGACTCAGGTTATGTTGGCGCAAGTGGCGGGATTGATTTTGTACAAGCACTTTTAACGCAGCGAAGCGGCATAATAGCGCTGATTTCACAAACTGGATTGATGCATTTTTCGGTGACACTAACTCGAATATTAGGGTAGTTTGATTATAATAAATAGAATTAAATCTCATAAAGGTATGACATGGAAGCCAAGACAATAGTATCGGATGTTTTGATTATCGGAGGGGGACCGGCAGGTTCAATCGCGGCCGCTTCGCTGGTTCAAAAAGGATATTCGGTTAGTGTTGTTGAAAAAGTTCCTTTTCCCCGTTTTGTTATCGGAGAATCATTATTACCGCGATGCAATGAGCTCTTAGAGATGAACGGGATACTTGAGATGGTAGACAATCATGGCTTCACAGTTAAGCGGGGTGCGGCTTTTGATATGCATGGTGTTTTGGAAGCGTATGATTTTAGTGAAAACATTGGTCGGAAATTTGGGACATCGTATCAGGTGAAGCGCGAAGAATTTGATGATTTGCTTTTAAAACAAGCGGTTGGTTTTGGCGCAACACTGTTTGAAGAGACGGAAATCACCGCATTTGATCCTGAAACTACAACGGCTACAGCGGTGGATAAAGAGGGAAATATCTTGACGTTTAAAGCCAAGTTTGCCCTTGATGCTTCAGGATACGGGCGCGTTTTCCCCCGTCTTTTAGGACTGGATGAACCCAGTGAACTCAAAGTCAGAAGTGCAGTATTTACTCGTATTACGGGTGATATTCGTCCGACTGATGAGACGGAGGGGTATATTTATATCTATGTCCACGGAAACAATGACGCATGGATTTGGTGTATTCCTTTCTCAGATGGGATAACATCGGTCGGGGTTGTGTGTACAGAGGAATATTTCAGCTCTTTTGGACTTGAAAACGAAGCCTTTTGGGATGAAATCATCAGTTCAACGGTGGGAGCAAAAGAACGATTTGCCAATGCCGTTAAAATTGTTCCCGTTGGAAAAATAGATGGATACAGTGCCAATGTTAAATCGATGGTAGGGAAAAATTACTGCATGGCAGGAAATGCGACGGAGTTTTTGGATCCTGTCTTCTCCTCAGGCGTGACGCTGGCGCTCGAATCGGGCAATCAAGCAGCGATTTTGATTGATAAGCAGCTCAAAGGTGAAGCGGTTGACTGGGAGAGTGAATATGTCGCGTACATGATGACTGGGATCAATGTGTTCCGTGAATTTGTCGGTGCGTGGTACGATGGACGGCTTCAAAGTATTTTTTGTGTTGAGGAAAAACCTGAAAAAATCAAGCGGGCTATTGCGTCGATTTTGGGCGGATATGTTTGGGATAATAACAATATTTTTGTAAAAAATCCAAAAAGTGCAATGGCAGCCGTCATTTCACAAATAACACCCAAAGGGCTTTAATGAATAATTTTTTTGATGTTTCTAAAATATCAGCGGCACAAGCACAGTATGAAGCTCAAAAAATTGCCTTTGCCCCCATCGTTTTTCAATCAGTGAGAGTATTGCGTGATAGCGGTATCCTCAAGACTCTCCATGAAAATAAATCAGGGATGAGCATTGATGCAGTTGCCCAGCACCTATCCATGACTCCTTATGCTGTTACCGTATTGTTAGAGACAGGTTTCAGTGCGGGAGTAGTTGGCAAAAATGAGGAGATTTTTTCCCTCACAAAAATCGGATATTTTCTCCTCAATGACCCCATGACCCGTATCAACATGGATTACAACCATTATGTTAATTATTTGGGATTGTATGAGTTGGATAAGGCGGTAAAAGAGGGTGAACCTGCTGGATTAAAAGTATTTGGAGAGTGGGAGACGATTTATCCTGGGTTAACATCACTGCCTGAGGATGCGAAAAAAGCATGGTTTGATTTTGACCATTTTTATTCTGATTCGGCTTTCGGGGAAGCGCTTAAAATTATGGGGCAAAAGTCTCCGCAACGGCTTCTGGATATAGGGGGAAATACCGGACGGTTTTCACGTCTTTGTGCGCAAACACTTTTGGAATGTCACGTCACCATCGTTGATTTGCCCCAACAGCTCGCTGTGGCATCGCTAGAAAATAAAGAGGCGGGATTATCGGAGCGAATCGACACCTATGCAGCAGATATGCTCATTGAAGATACCTATTTGCCAAGCGGATATGATGGGGCATGGATGAGTCAGTTTTTGGACTGTTTTGGGGAGGAGGATATTGTAAAAATTCTCTCTAAAATAGAGCGTTCGATAGACGACAAGGGGAAAATCTATATTTTAGAACCGATGTGGGATCGACAAAAATACGAAACATCCGCCTACTGTCTCATCAATACTTCACCTTATTTTACCGCTATGGCAAACGGTAAAAGCAAGATGTTTAATCTGGGTGAATTGACACGCTGTATTGTCAAAGCAGGGTTGGTTATTAGTGAAATTCATGATAATGTGGGCTTTTGCCATTCGTTAATCGTGTGCGAAAAAAAATCAAAAGGTGAGTAAATGAGAGTATGGTTTGTTTTAATTTTTTTAGTCGGGTCATTATGGGCAAAAGGCGAATTTACTGAAAAACGTTATATTTATGCGTTGGATAAAACAACAATTTTCAAAGGGTCGATTGTTATCACCGACGACTCAACCATTGTCCGTTATACCTCACCAGAGAAAAAAATCTTGACCCAAACGGGCAAAACCCTCACAATCGAGGATGTTGAAGCCAAAACATCCCAGACGATTGATCTTTCCAAACGTATTGACATGAGTTTGTATTTTAGTTTTATGCGCTCCATCAATAAAAAAGATTTTACGGGACTAAAAACCTATTTTGAGATAAACAAAGAGGGAAATACTTACTATCTCTCTCCAAAATCCGATGTGAAACGGGCAATTGCAAAAATGGAAATCACCATGCGCAATGATGAGATGAAACGTATGGTTATCTATTTTACCAACGAGGATGTTATTGAAATTGAAACACTTTGAACGTCTCCGTTTTCTTATTCTTGCCCTTGTTTTTATAGCGATTGGAATCACCCTTTTTATCAAATATCCGCTACAAGGCGATATTTCTAAAGCACTTCCCGAAGATAAAGCAACGGGCATTTTATCGCTTTATAATCAGTTTGATTCGTCCAAAAAACTGCTGGTATTGGTGGAGGGATTTACCCCGGAGAGTCTGGAAAAAGCCAATACGATAAAAGAGAAATTGTCCCAACTAAGCCAAGTGGAGAGTGTCTATTTCGGAACGTCCGATATTGACCCAAAAGTGCGGGAGTATTTGGCGAAGAACTGGTACTATTTATCGGACTTTAATGCAACCGTTTTGAGCAGGGAAGAGGTCAAAAACAGACTGGTTGCACTCTCGGCTAAAATGCTAGAGGGGGGTGCGTATACGCAAGTTGATACGACCGACCCTTTGGGATTGTTCGAAGATCCGTCGTTTATGCAAGGAGCGCAAAAAGATGGGATGATGATTGTCCCAAATAGAGGATATTGCGTCATAGCCTCTATCCGTCCCTCAGTGGGAGATATGGAGGGCTCGCGCAAACTGTATGATGAGGTGAACACGGCATTGGCTCCTTACAAAGAGGGAATTGTCGTTTTTAGCCCTAACTTTTACAGCGTTGAAAACTCTGCGTACATTCAAAGTGATGTGGAAAAGATTACCGCACTTACCATCGTGATGCTTATTGGTGTCTATTTTTTCTTACTTCGTAATAAAGTGATGCTGATTTTTAGCCTGAGCACTCTTTTTCTTTCAGGACTTATGGCAATTTTAGCGGTAAAGCTGATTTTTGCGGATGTATCGATGTTGGTGGTGGCTTTTGGTGCGGGGATCGCCACGATTGCTGAAGATTATCTTTTTATGCTTTTTTTGAATGATGATTACAAAAACCGTCGTTTTAATTGGGCTGTTTTTTGGGGATTTGTAGCGACAGAAGTGGGCTTAGGCTCTTTGACTTTTATTGATTTTCCTCTTATTTCGCAGCTGGCACTTTTCGCCTTTATCTCGTTGGCTCTTTCGTATCTCATCTTTGCCTTTGTCTTTCCCCGATTGGCATTTTATCATGAGGACGTACCCCAAAAAAGTGATCTGTTGTTTGAGAAATTATGCAATCTTCGCCGTATTCCTCCGAGTGTTTTTACCATTCTTTCGCTTCTTTTGGTGGCATTGTCGATGTCACATCTGACGTTTGACTCTAATTTTCGCCATTTGGATTATCAAAACGGACCCCTTTTGGAAGCCGAAAAACTGTTTGCCGAGACGTTGGGAGAAGACCGAATTCCTATCCTTATTGAAGCTAAAAACAGTGAAGAGTTGCTAAGTCGTGCGGAAATCCTAAAAAAACACGCCCCCAGCAGTTATTCTCTTGCGAATATGGCGCTAAGCGGTGTGAAAAGTGCTCAGCGATTGGCTCAAATCCGAAGCTATGATTTTGCCTCGCTTCGTCAAAATTTGGAAGAGACAAGTGCGGAGGCGGGTTTTAGAAGCGGGATATTTAAAAACGCATACTTACCGCTCCAAGAGCTTTCCCCTTACACCCTCGATACTGATGCTTTGCGTGTTTTAGGTTCTGAAATACTTAAAACCAATAACGGTGTCATGAGTTTGGCGTACATCAAAACGGATGAGTTCAAAGCACTTACTCCGTATCCATTTTTCATAGCGATTGACGCAAAAGAGATTCTGTCTCACAGTGCCACCAATGCCCTCAAAGAATTTACCACGATATTTACGATTGGATTTTCTCTTTTGCTGATGATCATTATTGCAGTCACCCGTCGCCGTGCCCTTTATGCCCTTAACTTTCTTTTCTTTCCAATGTCAGTGATTTTAGTAATGTTTGCACTCAGCGGAAGCTTTAATCTGATGCACCTTTTTGCCCTCTTTTTGATGATGGTGTACGGGATAGATTATGGGATTTACCTCTCACGCGGAGAGATTTCGAACTCTATGCGGGCAGTGATTTATTCATGTCTAACAACTTTTGCAGGATTTGGGGTACTGATTTTGAGCGATGTTCCTGCGGTCCATTCGATAGGTGAAGTGACGATTGTGGGGATTATCGCAATTATGATGCTATTTTTTCAAAAAGGTGAGCAATGCCGGGTGTGACAGTCCTCCAAAATGATGGCACACGAATGTGCGAGCCATTGAGTTTTGATTCTTATGGAGAAAAAAACGACAATAGTGCTTTTGTCATCCCTTCAAATAGTAATAAAATGACGCAAATTCGAGATATTATGGATGCATTGCGCGGCGGAAATATTCCGTTGTTGTTTGATGGCACGATGATATCAAGTAGCCAAAAAGTGCAAACGTTAGTGAACGACAATGCTAAAAGTTTTAATGAATCTGCCGCCGCACTGTTTTTTACCTCAGGCACGAGCGGAAATCCTATCGGCGTGGTGAAAACACAAGAACATCTCCAGTGCGAAACATTGACTCATACCAAATGGCTAAAAGATGAAAATTTTGAGCAGTGCCTTGTGACTGTCCCCTTTTTTCACATTTATGGATTTTTATTTGGCCTTTCAGTCCCTGCGGCCCTTGGTTTAGACATTGTGACAAAGGAAGATTTCCTTCCCCATGAAATCGTCAATCTTTGCAGGAATAAATCTACTTTGTGTATTACCAATCCCGTTTTTGTCCGTGCGATGCTGAGACTCAGGGAGGATATCGATCTCTCCAAGACTCTTTTTATCAGCTCAAGCGGTCCACTGGAACCTCACGAAGCATCGGCATTCGAGGAAAAATATTCCACACGGCTGACGCAGCTTTATGGTTCTAGTGAAACAGGCGGAATTGCGATACGCTCTGGAGGAAGCTGTGTATGGACACCATTGGACGGCGTAGGAATCTCAGAAGACGATGGTGTTTTATGTGTGGAATCTCCGTTTGTTTCAAGTACTGTGTATGATGAAACTTTCATTGCTATTCCATCTCCTTTTCGAACCACGGATATTATAGAAATGGCCGACAATGGATTTAAAATCACAGGGCGGGCCAGTGAATTGGTAAAAATCGGAGGAAAACGACTTTCCATCGTAGAAATTGAGACATTTTTAGAAAAAATGGAGGGGATTGATGAGGCGTTAGGGTTTGTTGAATATCATCCCGAACAGCTTCGCGGAGAGAGTTTAACGCTTTATCTGGTAGGAGATGAGACGAAAATTCATAAAACTATTCTCAAAAAAGCGCTTCATGATTATTTTGGCGGGATTCACATCGAGAGTAAAATCATAATGATGGAAAAAATCGAAAAGACCGCCATGGGGAAAAAGATTCGCTCACGACTGGTGACGTTATAGTTAGAGTGACGTATAAAACACTGCAATTTCACCTGTTGCAACAGGGTTTTGTGAAGCGTTAGAGATGGCATTAAATTCAAAAAGATAGGAATCGTTAAACGAATGTTTGAGGGTGACGGTAGTGTCAAAATGAAGAGTATCAGTCTTGTTGCAGAGTTTAATATTTCGAAAAGATGAGACCACTCCGGCATTACAGTTGGGAGAAAGGGGAAAAAAACTTGTACCCTGAGCGGCGGCTTCGCAAAACATGGCAAGCGTTGGGACGAGAGGAAAGCGGGTTTCGAAGGTCACTTGCGTTTCATTTTGTTCTGAAAGCTGCCCAATAAAAATAAGGGGTTCTTTGTGAGGTAAGCGACTGTTCATAAAATGAGTCCTGACTTTTTAGAGAAATGGTAGAATAAACTTACTTAAATACGAGGTATTACAATGTCCAAACGGATTCTGGTCGTCTATTATTCACAAAGCGGACAATTGGAAAATGTTCTCACCGCCATGCTGCATCCATTGATACTTGCTGATACGGTCGAGGTGACGATGTTACCATTACGCCCAACGGAAGATTTTGTCTTTCCATGGTCTTTTTGGAAGTTTTTTGATGCGTTTCCTGAATCGGTTTATTGTGATGCGTTGCCTAATGTCCCATTCGAGCTTATTGACTCTGAAAGCTTTGATCTGATTATTATCGGATATCAACCGTGGTTTCTTTCACCCTCGTTGCCCATTAGTGCCTTTATGAAATCCGATCAAGCGAAAGTCATTTTAAAAAATAAACCCGTTGTCACCGTCATAGCCTGCCGTAATATGTGGATAGAAGCCCAAAAAACCATGAAAGAGCTTTTGTTATCGTGTGAAGCACGTCTTATTGATAATGTTGTGCTAAGTGATCAAAGCGGTCCATTGGAGAGTTTTATTACGACCCCTCGTTGGATGCTTACCGGAAAACGTGAATCGTTTTGGGGATTGTCGGCGGCGGGTATTTCGGATGATGTTATCCAAAAAAGCAGCCGTTTTGGAGAAGCGATTTTGTCAGGACTTATCAGCAATAAAGAAGTTGAGAATACCCCGATGCTCACTGGTTTGGGTGCGGTGTGTGTTGATCCACGTTTTATTGCCTCTGAAAAGATAGGGAAACGGAGTTTTCGGATTTGGGGTAAGCTTATTCGGCTGTTTGGAAAAAGAGGTTCATGGAGCAGACGTCCAGTATTGGGTATCTATGTTCTTTTTCTAATAACATTGATTGTGAGTGTTGTTCCCCTAAATATGGCATTACAAAGCATTATTAGACGTTTATTTAAAGGAAAAATAGATAAAATAATACAAAGTATAGAAGCTCCTTCAGGCAAATAGGTTTAAGACACTATGAACAATGTATATATTACAAAAATGACCGCATTTTTACCCAATGACCCGGTATCTAATGATCAAATAGAAGAGGTTCTAGGGGCTGTAGGCGGTGTAAAATCCCGCGCTAAAAATGTCGTTTTGCGTAGTAATGGTATTAAGACTCGTCATTATATTCTTGACCCAAAAACACGACAGCCACTTTTTACCAATGCCTCTATGACAGCTCAGGCAATTCGCGCGCTGGAAGATGAGACGTTTAGCTTAGACGAGATTGGATGTTTGGCGTGCGGTACGACGTCTCCTGACCATCTTATGCCCAACCATGCGCTTATGACACAAGGAGAGCTAGGATTACATGCCTGTGAGGCGATTGCTACGTCGGGTATTTGCCTTAGCGGAATCACAGCGATGAAATATGCCTATATGACAGTGGCCTGCGGTGAGTATACCAGCGCTGTATCGACAGGTTCTGAAATTTCATCGATGGGGATGAGAGCGGAAATGTTTACATGTGATGCTCAGGATAGTGAGAGTATTGAAAAGCGTCCTGAAATTGCATTTGGAAAAGATTTTTTGCGCTGGATGCTTTCCGATGGCGCAGGCTGTGCACTGTTACAAGCCGCTCCAAATCCCCAAGGACTTTCACTGAAAATAAAATGGATCGATATCCTCTCGTATGCTGGGGAGATGCCGACATGTATGGTCAGTGGAGCACTTCAAGATAATGAGGGTAACTATCAGCCGTGGAGAGAGCTTGATCCCACTCTTTGGCGTGAGAAAACAGTCTTTGCCGTAGAGCAAGACGTCAAACTTCTGAATGAAAATATTGTCCATTACACGGTGGAAAAACCGCTTCAAAGTATTATAAAAAAACGAAATTTGAGAGCAGATGAGATCGATTATTTCTTGCCCCATTATTCCTCAGAGTATTTTCGGGACAAGATGGCATTAGGATTGGAAAAGGTTGGTTCTGCCATACCGAGTGAAAAGTGGTTTACGAATCTGACCCAAAAAGGGAATACGGGAAGTGCGTCCATTTATATTATTCTCGAAGAATTGTTTAATTCCGGCAAGCTTCAAATCGGTGAAAAAATTCTCTGTTTTATTCCGGAAAGCGGACGTTTTTCGACCGCATTTATGTTGCTTGAGGTGGTATAAATGAAAAGAGACGAAGCACCGCAGGATAATATCGCCATGTATCATGGGGGACGAAAGGCCCTTTATGCAGTAGCGGATGAAGGAAAATTTGAGATTACGCAAAGCAGTGGGTGGAGTGTTGAAGAGATGGCAACATTGCAAGCAGTAGATGAGTTTGAGCGTTTGGAGCGTGAAGCATATCGTGAGTTTAGCGAAGGGAAAAATTCACCATTAGGTGTTTGGATGTATCGTCGTCGTATGAGTATTGCCACGTTATCCCAATGTTCAGATTTTTGGCAATGGAGTATCAATCGTCATCTAAAACCCGATGTTTTTAAGAGACTAAGCCCCAAAAAAATTGCTCTTTATTGTGATGTTTTCGATATAACAGCCGCAGAACTATTCAATCCAAAGGAGCCAAAATGAGTAAGGCGTTTGTTCATAGTCATGCGGCACATTGCGAAAGCGGTGTCGTTTCATCGCTCCTTACACACGCAGGGTATCCTATCAGTGAGGCGATGGCGTTTGGCATCGGAAATGGGTTGACATTTGCCTATTTACCGATTGTAAAAATCGATGGAATGCCTCTTGTCGCGTATCGAATGCCGCCCAAAAGTATCCTCAAAACGGTCGAAAAAAGACTGGGCCTTGAGGTTAAAATCAAAAAATATTCCAATCCTCAAAGCGCCCGTGAGGATTTGATAAAAATGGTGGATGCGGGTAAATTCGTGGGGCTGCAAACGTCCGTCTTTTATCTCCCTTATTTTCCTCCGGAGATGCGGTTTCATTTTAATGCTCATAATTTAGTGGTATATGGGAAAAATGATACGGGATTTTTAATCAGTGACCCGGTGTTCGAGCATCCTGTGGAAGCAGAGTTTAATGCACTGGATAAAGCCCGTTTTGCCCGTGGAGTATTTGCTCCCAAGGGTGCGTGTTATACGATAGAAAAAATTCCTGAAAGAATTGATTTGGCAAAAGCGATTAAAAAAGCCATCAACCGTACTTGTAATATGATGCTTTATACTCCTTTCCCGTGGGTGGGATTACGTGGTATCGGGATGATGAAACGTGCTATTCTCAAACTTCCAACTCATCCTCATAAACGGTATGCTTCTTTGTATTTAGGGCATATTATCCGAATGCAAGAAGAGATAGGGACGGGCGGGGGCGGATTTCGTTTGATGTATGCAGCCTTTTTGTCTGAGTGTGCAGAGGTACTTGGGCGTGAGGAACTAAAAACTGCATCGTCTATGATGGGTGAGGTTGGGGATAAATGGAGAGTATTCGCACTCTCGTGCTCTAAAGCGTGTAAAGGAAATGAATACTCCGTTGAAGAAATTGCCCAAAAACTTCAGGAATGCAGAGACAGTGAAGAGCGTGTATATCGTTTTTTAAAAGGGTTGAAATTATGAAGCTTGCGAATAAAGTTTACCTAAATGCCTTTAGTTGCGTATGTGCAGCAGGCCTGAATATCGAAGAAATTTTTGAGACACTGCTTCGTGGAAACTCTGCAATTACGAACCAAAGCGGTTATGTCGACGGTGCGGTTATGCCTTTAGGTAAGATACCAAGTGAAGATGATTTTTTCGAGTTGTTAGAGGAAAATGTAGCATCGCTCCTTACTAAAACTCCATGGTTAGTTCCCAGTGAGACGATTGTCTTGGTTGGTTCTTCGGTGGGAGGGATGTGTGTAGCCGAGAAGATGTTTTTTACTGAGAGTAACTTCAAAAATATCACTGTTGAAGAACTCTCCATTCGTGCTATTGCGGATAAAGTTGTAGAAAAATTTGGCTTTAAATCGGCATTATCCTTTTCAACGGCCTGCACGAGCAGTTCTATTGCTATTGATTTTGCTTACGATTTGATAACTCAAAGGCTTTATAAAACGGTAGTGGTCATCGGTGCGGATGAGCTAAGCCGTTCTGCCGTCAATGGTTTTGACAGACTAGGGATTGCTTCACATTCTCCCACGCGCCCTTTTGATGTGCAACGTAATGGTATCAACGTAGCGGAGGGGATAGCGGTATTGGCTCTTTCTTCTTCGAAGACATTGCAGTGCGTTGAAATTATGGGGTGCGGGGTAAGTTCCGATGCCTATAATATCACTCATCCGCATCCCCAAGGCGAGGGGGCGATGGCTGCCATGAACCAAGCATTGCAAGCCGCTGGGATAGATGCTTCTAGTATCGATTATATCAATGCGCATGGGACGGGGACGATTGCTAACGATGAGATTGAGAGTGCTTCCATTGAAAAACTTTTTGGCAGACATCCTTTTGTTGTTTCAACTAAAGCCGTTACGGGGCATACTTTAGGGGCTTGCGGTGCATTGGAAGCGGCGATTAGTGCGATGAGTATTATCCATAACATCATACCTGCGTGTACCAATCTCACAACACCGGTCAATGGTTCACTTTCACATCCGTTAGAGTCAATACAGACAGAAGTTAATTATGTACTTTCGAATGCTTTTGGTTTTGGCGGCGGTAATGTGTCACTTGTATTAGGAAAAGTTTATGCAGATTAATTTAGAAATACTTGGCTTCGCTACGGTTGAAGATCCTCAAAAATGTACGACGTTAAATGAAAAAACTGTAGTAAGCGATATGATGTTGCGCAGACGATTGACCCGTAATGCCCGTATGGCTCTTTATTTAACCGATCAAATTGGTGATTTTACTTCTCCTATTGTCATTGGTAATGCATATGGAGAAGTATCTGAAACATTTGATATTCTCCGTTGTATCGCTGCCAATGAAACTGTAAGTCCTACCGCATTTCAAAATTCCGTGCACAATACCCCAGCATCTTATCTCTCTATTGTTGGGCAAAACAAGGGATATATTACGACCGTAAGTGATTTACACGAAACCTCTGCTTCGGTCTTAAAAGTGGGTGCGGTCAAATCTCTCACCTTCGAAACATTGCTCCTTATTGTCAGTGACTCCATTGATTTTGAGCGAGTTGAAGAACTCAATCGTTGCGGTATAACACTAAAAGAGTGCGCAGTAGCATTACAAGTACGTCATAGTCAAAAAGAGGCGACAATGACATTGAGCGGTAAAGCATATGACGGATATTCGCCGAGCATTTGGGCTATGCTGGAAATTATTGAAAAAATGGTTGAAAGCAATGGTTCTGAGGTTATTGTCGCTATCGAGATTTAAAATGCAACGGTGTCGTAATCGTTAAGTATTTTTCCTCCGTTACGAAGTAATTGCAGGGTTTTTAGCTCATGGATGATGGTGGGGGAAAACAGCGTTTTAAGATGCATGGCATAGATTCTAAAATCATCTCTTTGACACTGTTCGAGTTCACTTTTTAGCAGGGCAGGGGTGAGGTGCTTACTGTCAAATGCGAGTTTCTCAAAGCTTGAGGGAAAAGATACCTCAATAACGAGCGTATGAATATGCGGATTTTTATCCAATAATTCCCAAATACGGGGACATCGGTAGGTGTCGGCACTAAAAAGAATCCCTGCACCATTTTTTTCGATGATATAGCCACAGCTTCCATCGGTATGATCGGTTTTAAAAGGAGTTAATACGACATCATCTATTGGGTAGCTTTTATCGATTTCTATTTCAATCAGCTCAATGGTTTTGTCATCATGCCCGATGAGGTTGATCTCTTCAAAATTAGGCCATATGCGATGGTTAAAAATAAATTGGCGCAAATCATCCAATGTTGCTTTCAGTCCGTAAATCTTGAGGGCAATTGATTTTTGGGTAACAAATAAATCCGCCAGAAAAGGGATGTCAATAATGTGATCCAGATGCGAATGAGTTAGAAAAATATGCTCAATTTTAAAAACATCTTCTTCAAGAGTATTGATAAGATTACCGGCATCGATAACACAGTGTTTGGATACGCGAACGCAGGTTGTTCCTTGTGTGCGGGTACGTGTTCCACCGGTGCCTAAAAATTCGATAGCGTTCATTTTAATTTTCCCCTCGTAAAATTTAATTATAGTGTAAATAAAGTGAATTTAACCCTTATATTAAACTGTGCATTTATTGACCATTATTCGGTCGTTATTTTAGAGAAATTTGTGCTATCCTTGTTTATAAACTTGCACAAGGAAGCCCGATGTCGCTCAAAGTTGTCCTCTCACATAAAACACATTATGCATTTGATAAGCCGATTAACCTTTCTCCTCATATTATTCGTCTCCGTCCTGCCCCTCATAGCCGTACTCCAATCGAAGCATATTCTCTGAAAATTAAGCCCGATAACCATTTTATCAACTGGCAGCAAGATCCGTTTGGAAACTATCTTGCCCGAATTGTTTTTCCCGAAAAAACGACGGAGCTTTCTATTGATGTGGAGGTACTTGCCGAGTTGGTGAGTATTAATCCTTTTGACTATTTTGTTGAAGAGAGTGCTGAGCAATTTCCTTTTAGTTACAGCAAGGCGATGGAAAAAGAACTTTCGCTTTATTTGGAAGTCACTGAAAACGGTAAAAAACTTAAAGCTTTTGTGGATTCCATTGATTTAACGCCTCGTCCTCTTAATGATTTCCTCGTAGGGCTTAATACAAAAATCAATCAGCATCTCAACTACACCCTTCGTATGGAACCGGGAGTGCAAACGTGTGCACAGACGCTGAAAACTCAATTGGGCTCTTGTCGTGACTTCGCATGGCTGTTTGTTCAGGTATTCCGTCATTTGGGACTGGCTGCTCGTTTCGTATCAGGATATTTGGTACAGCTTGCCGCCGATGTTAAATCGCTTGACGGTCCTAGCGGTCCTGCGGAAGATTTTACCGATTTACATGCTTGGACGGAAGTTTATATTCCGGGCGCAGGCTGGATCGGGTTGGACTCTACGAGCGGATTGTTCGCAGGGGAGGGGCATATCCCCTTGGCGTGCACTCCTAGTCCTGAGAGTGCTGCCCCTGTTGAGGGCGGTATGGATAAATGTGAAGTAGAGTTTACCTACTCTAACACCGTGACGCGCGTGTTTGAATCTCCACGTGTTACGAAGCCGTACCGTGAAGAGCAATGGGATGCGATCAAAGCTTTGGGGTACGAAGTAGATAAAGAGCTGGTTGCCAATGATGTTCGAATGACCATGGGAGGAGAGCCGACATTTGTTTCTATCGATGATCAAGAATCACCTCAATGGAACACCGAAGCTGATGGTCCGCACAAGCGACAGCTTGCCAATATTCTTGCTCGTAAATTGCTTAATACCTTTGGAAAAGGGGGGATGCTTCATCATGCGCAGGGTAAATGGTATCCTGGAGAGCCGTTGCCACGATGGATGAGCACGGTTTTCTGGCGTAAAGACGGTCAGCCGATTTGGAAAAATCATGATCTTTTGGCAGGACTGGATCAAACCTTTGATTATACCCATGAAGACGCACAGAATTTTTTGTCTAAACTCAGTCTTAATCTGGGAATCAGCGATCAAAATATTCAAGGGGCATACGAAGACCCTCTCGTAGCACTTTTAAACGAGGCACTGCTGCCTATCGATGTCGATCCGTTAAAAGCCAATCTTAAAGACCCGCTGGAGCGGCGTGCTCTCGCCAAACAGCTTAGTCACGGATTGGATATTCCCAGCGGATATGTATTGCCATTAGGATGGGGATCAACGCGTTGGATTACCTCTGGATGGGAATTCCGTCGTGGTCATTTATTCCTTGCAGCAGGAACCTCGGCGGTAGGATTGCGATTGCCGTTGGATTCGTTAATGCTCAAACCTCATACTGAGTTGGAACAAAGCTTCGAGCCTGATTTGTTTGCATCCTATCCGGCATTGGGTGAATATCATACAGCAGTTGAAAGTCGTGCCACAAAAACGACCAAAAATACAAAAGACAGTACTGATTACGAGGCATTTGTCCGTACGGCAATTTGTGCTGAAGTAAGAGAAAAAAAGCTTTATCTCTTTCTTCCTCCGATCATGCAGCTTGAAGCCTTTTTAGATTTGATAGCGTCCATCGAAATAACAGCATCCCAGCTTAATATGCCGGTGATGATTGAGGGCTATGAACCTCCGAGTGATTTACGCATCGAAAAAATCCGAGTTACACCGGATCCGGGAGTTATCGAAGTCAACATCCACCCGACAAGCAGTTGGGAAGAGCTCAATGACGTGATCGGGACATTGTATGAACAAGCCCATTTTTCACGTTTAGGGACAGAAAAATTTATGCAAGACGGTAAACACACGGGGACAGGAGGAGGAAACCACGTTACCATCGGTGGACTCACTCCAAGCGACAGTCCATTGTTACGAAATCCTGACTTGTTACGTTCATTGATCACGTTTTGGCAACACCATCCGGGTTTATCCTATCTCTTTTCGGGACCGTTTATCGGACCAACATCTCAAGCCCCTCGTGTTGATGAGGGAAGAGCTGAAAATCTTTATGAGCTTGAAATCGCATTTTCACAAATCCCGGAAGGACAGGAAGTACCGTTTTGGCTCACCGATCGACTTTTCCGACACATGCTCACCGACATTACGGGAAATACCCATCGCAGTGAGTTTTGTATCGACAAACTGTATTCGCCGGATTCATCAACAGGGCGATTGGGGATTTTAGAGTTACGCGGGTTTGATATGCCTCCGCATGCTCAAATGTCGTTGATGCAAATGCTGTTAGTGCGTACGTTGGTATCTCTATTTTGGCGTAAACCGTACAAACATAAACTGGTACGCTGGGGCACACAGCTTCATGATAAATTTTTGATCGAACATTATGTCAGGGAAGATATTAATGATGTTGTTGAGTTTTTACGGGGTGAAGGGTATGGATTTGAACTGAGCTGGTTTGATCCTTTCTTTGAATTTCGTTTCCCGCTCCACGGTATGAGCAATGTTGGAAATATTCAATGTGAATTACGAGCAGGTATCGAACCATGGCATGTATTGGGTGAGGAATCAAGCTCTCAAGGAACAGCGCGTTATGTTGATTCATCTTTAGAGCGTGTGCAGGTAAAAGTGCGCGATTTCGTCCATGAACGGCATATTTTGACGTGTAATGGCGTGAAAGTACCCTTGGTCAATACAGGCGTTGAGGGCGAGTACGTTTCGGGTGTCCGCTACCGTGCTTGGCAGCCATGGTCGGCATTGCATCCAACGATTGGCGTAGATACACCGTTGGTCTTTGATGTGGTTGACACATGGAGCAAACGATCATTGGGTGGATTTACGTATTTTGTTTCGCATCCGGGCGGACGATCGTATGACAGCTTTCCTGTAAATTCTCTGGAAGCGCAATCACGTCGAATCAGCCGATACTGGGGCTTTGGGCACACGCAAGGAGAAGTAGAAGAGTTACGTCCTCCGGTCAAAGAGCAAGAGCCTAACGATAAATCGGAAACATCACGCAGTGTGCTAAAAAATGATAGCGCTAAAACATTCCAGTATCAAGAGCTAGAGGGAAGTCTGGAATACCCTCACACCTTGGATTTACGTCGCAAGTGGAGCCCCAATGAGACGAAAAGGTAAACAGTAACGAATGATGTTTGAGCACTATAAGAGTTCGTCGTATGATGAAATGTTTGATAAAAATGGAGTTGTACGAGAGCATTGGAAGCAGTTGGCAGCTAATCTCGAAGAACTGGGATGTGACCAGCTGGAAGCAAAACGTCAAGAGATTGATTGGCGCTTAGAAGATAATGGTGTTACCTATAATGTCTACAATGACCCCAACGGCATGTCCAGACCGTGGAGCCTTGATCCGATTCCGCTTATTTTAGAAAGCAGTGACTGGAAAAATATTGAAGAAGGAGTAAGGCAGCGGGCAACGCTCATGAACTTACTTTTCAAAGATATTTATGGTGAACAGCGGATTTTAAAAGAGGATATCATTCCCTGTGAAGTCATTTTTCCTCATAGTGGTTTTTTGCGTGAAGCGCATGGATTGTTCGATCATCTCGATTATCCGATGATGATGGTAGCTGTGGATTTAGCGCGAGGACCCGATGGTAAAATGTGGGTAGTAAGCGACCGAACGCAGGCCCCTTCAGGATTGGGATATGCGGTTGAAAATCGGCTGACAATGAACAGTGCGATGCAAGTATTGTATAAAAATATTTCGATTCGACGTTTACATGTTTTTTTCGATTCTTTCAAGACCATGCTTTTAGGATTGGGAAAAAATAGTTCTAGAGAACCGCTCAATGTTCTTCTTTCCCCCGGTCCACACAATGAAACATATTTTGAACATGCCTATTTGAGTTCTTTTTTAGGGCTTACCCTCGTCCAAGGACAAGATTTATTGGCAAAGGGCGGAGCTTTATGGCTTAAAAGTCTAAAAGGCTTACGCCGCATCGATGCGATAGTTCGACGGGTGGATGAGAGTTATTGTGATCCATTGGAACTGCGTGCTGATTCTAAGCTTGGTGTCTCTGGATTGGTTCAGGTTCTGCGTAAAAAAGGGGTCTCGATGGCAAACCCTTTAGGTGCAGGTGTTTTGGAAAACTTGGGGCTCTATCCCTTCTTGCCGATACTTGCCCGTTATTTTTTAAATGAAGAATTGATTTTGCCTCAGATTGCAACATGGTGGTGCGGTCAAGACAAAGAGCGTGACTACGTTCTTAAAAACCTCTCAACTCTAGTGATTAAAACCATTGATCGTAATGCGGATGAACCTTCTTTGTATTTGGGCAAAAACTTATCTTCCGAAGAACTTGAGGCTTTACGACAAAAAATTCAAGAGCAGCCGTATCGTTATGTAGGTCAAGAAGAGGTTCAATTTGCTACGGCTCCAACTTTTATCCAAGGTGAGGTCGTTCCCAGAAAAGTGGTTATACGCTCGTTTGCCATAAAAGCAGAGACTTCCTATGAGGTAATGCCGGGCGCGCTGGTGCGAGTAGGCAGCAGTGATGATGCATTGGCAGTTTCAGGTCAAGTCGGAGGAAGCAGTAAGGATCTTTGGATTTCAAGTCAACCGGATACTGCTCTCCCATCGGCATCAACAACTCAAATAATGTCTCAAAGTATGGGACAAGATTCGATGCAAAGCATGTCTCAAATGTCGTTGCAAGCTACTGCACCGATGGCAATGGCCAATGTTTTTAAAGCGAGAGGCGGATTAGAAAATTCGTTAGAAAACATCCCGACCCTTCGAGCCGAAAATCTTTTTTGGCTCGGGCGCTATTTGATGCGTTCCATTACGAGTGCTCGGATGATTCGAATGACCCTTAAAAGCCTTGCCAACTCCACACGGTATAATCGTAATGGGGATGATCAAGTGCAAGAGATATTGTGCAGCGCATTAACCCATTTGAGTATGACTTATCCAGGATTTTTGGGTATAAAAGATCATAAAATCACAGATCCTTTAAGTGAGATTTGGTCGGTTATGTCCGACTCGACACGTGTTGGTTCGCTGTCTCAGGTGATAATGATGCTTTCCAATGCCAGCACCAGCACCAAAAATCTTTTACCGTTAGAGGGATGGAGAATATTTGACCGGTTATCGCGCGAATGGAGTGAGTTTACCCATAAAAGAAAACCGGCGCATCGAGATATGATTGCGGGAGTGGATAAGCTACTCGTACATCTGATGGCGTACAAAGCACTCATCGAAGAGACATTATTTGCAGAACAAGGTCTTGTTTTGTATGATATAGGGGCACGATTAGAGCGCTCAAGTCTATTGATTGCAAAAGCTCGGGCAATGCTCACGTCTGTGTATGAGCCTTTTGTTGAATACGAGATTTTAGAAACACTGTTGGGAACGAGTGAGAGTTTAAATGCGTATCGGGCACATTACCGCTCTTCTATTGAGTTTGCTCATGTGAGTGAGTTTTTACTTCTTGATATACATTTTCCAAAATCACTCATCAGTGAAATCAACCAATTGTTAAAGGCGTTACCAAAATTGCCAAAATTTAAACATGAAATGTATCTCAGTCGTTATGAACAGCCTCTTTTTGAAGCTTTTTCTCTCCTACGGCTTGAGCGAACCGAAAATTTGTGTGTTGTAGAAAAAGATGTTTTTATCCGCGACAGTATGGATGCATTGCTGTCCTCTATTGCGGATAAGCTGATTGTGTCTGCCGATGAATTGTCCAAAACTTATTTTTCTCATTATGATGAGTAGCCCTATGTTGTATCAAATTTATCACAGCACCCAGTTTACCTATCAGCAGTGGGTCAGTTTTAGTCATAATTTAGTTCGTCTGAAACCTCGAAATACTCAGTCTCAAACCTTGGTTGATTTTTCATTATCTACCGATCCTGCAGTGACTGAGATGGAAATGTATGATGATTATTTTGGCAATCATCTTTATCATATGCTCATACGTCAGCCGCATCATCATCTAAAAGTGACAGCACGTTCTTGTGTTGCCATGGACAGAGAAGCGATTGATCAACATTTGGCTTTGGCGCAAGAAGCACGATTATCCACATATTCACAGGTATTAAATGCACTTAGGGCAAACACCAGCGATGTTATTGATGCAAAACAGTTTTGCCTTCCAAGTCGTTTTGTAGCGCAAGCAAGCCGTGATTTGCATGAATACGTACGGCTTTCTTTTTCAGCTGAAAAATCGTTGTATGACAGCGTAGAAGAGTTTATGGGTCGAATTTTTAATGATTTTCAATTTGTATCAGGATTTAGTGATCTTAGTACACCGGTTGATGAAGTCTTTAGAGAACGCAAAGGGGTATGTCAGGATTTTTCCCATTTAGCGATAGCCGCATTGCGTTCGCTAGGGTTAAGTGCCCGTTATATGAGTGGATATTTAGAAACTCATCCGGCTGAGGGAAGTGAGAAATTTTTTGGCGCAGATGCCTCTCATGCATGGTTTTCTGTCTTTATACCGGGTTTCGGATGGTTTGATTTTGACCCTACGAACAACATTGTCCCCTCACATCAGCATATTGTTTTGGGATACGGACGCGATTACGGCGACTGCTCACCGATGCAAGGGGTTGTTCAAGGCAGTGGAGTGAGTCATTTAAATGTAATGGTCGATGTCTCACGGGATGAATCTGAGGAATGAGTATTTTTTAATCACTTTCGTAGTGTAATGGTAATCTTTTTGATCTATTATACGTTCTATGAAAGTGATAAAAATACAATTATTTTATGTCTTGCTGTTGATGTTTGGCGTTGCAGATTGTTTTGCAGCAGAACTTTCAACAAAACGGATGGTTTCAATGATTCGTCCACTGGAGCAGTATGCAATGCAATATGGAGAAGGTGATATTAAAGCATACGTATTCGTTGATCCGAAATGCCCCCATTCACGAGATTTTATTTCGATGATTCATGATAATGAAAAAATGCGAGGAATTTATCGTTATTACATCTTTTTTTACGAGCTCAAACGCTTTAATTCCCATAAACTTATCGGTACTATCTATTCATCCACGTCGCCATTGCAAAAAATGTTAGAAGTCATGGTAGGAGGCAAGGAGATTGAACCGTTACCTTCACTTTCACCCCAAATTGAAGAAGAAATCGGTGATATTGATCATGTTGCGGCAGAACTGGGTGTGAATAAGCGTCCCTATTTAATTATTGCGAAAGAGTGGAATTAACGATGTACTATCACACGCCAAATGTCTCAAAATATGTTCATTTTATTCGTCGATTTCGGGCATGGATACTATTTGCCTTTATCCTCTTTTCAGTCATAGCGTTCAGTTTATTGCGACCTGAGATTATCTCTTCAGATACTCTTTATTGGCTCAGTGAGTCCAAAGAGTATCAAAAAACAAAAGACAATAAATTTGAAACGGTTTATATCAGTCGTCTAAGTGTGGATGTCCCTGTATTTAATAATCAATCAAAAGCCGTCTTAAGCGCACTGCAATCTGAGCTTGAATACCGTAAAGATATTACAAAAGTAGAATCTTTGTTTTCATCCTACAAAATTTATAATGAAGGCGGTGATGAATCGGCGATGATTAGAGCTTTGCCGATTCATGAACTGGATGCATCTAAAATACAAGGATTTATTCGTTTATTCCCTCAACAGTATAAACAATTTGTGGATGCAGATTTTAAACATTTTTATTATACGATTGAATCCACATCCTCCATTGATCCTTCCAGCTTTAAAATACCTTATCCCTATCATTACTCTTCAGTAAATTCCGAAGCACAGTTCCGCCATTATGTAGGATATATTTTTATTTTTGTTACGATGATACTTTTTATGTCAAGATGGCTGTTTAAAAATTATATTGCAGCCATTGGTGCGTTGAGCGTTACTGTATTAACGATGATATTCACATTTGGTATCATTAAATTGCTAACAGGACATAATCAAGTCCATATTGCAATGACATTAATGGTTTTGAGTGTTTCTATTGGTCATTTTCTCTATTTTTATTATCGATGGCACGTATCCCAGTTTAAAAGTGATCCTATTCGAGCCATGGAAAAAAGCATTGATCGTAATCTTTCTCCTGCTCTTTGGACCTTACCGATTTTAGCTATTAGCTTGGGATCATTGCTTTTTGTTGATTCTATTATTATTGAAATGTTGAGTTTAAGTTTATTGATCTCTTCAGCAATGGCATACTTTATTAATATTACATTTTTACCGGCGCTGCTTAGCTATTTTACCGTTAAGCATCCTCGTGTAGGATTCGCAAGGACGTGTTATGGATTCGCAAACCGTGAAATTCATTACAGTCCACGACTTCTTCAGCTTTTTATTGCTCTGACAGTCATTATTATGGCAGTCATCGTTTTACGATTTGGGGCCGGATCCCAAAGCATGTTTGATACACAAGTGAAACATCAAACCATCACATTAAAACTTCCTTTTGAAGAGATTGATCTCTCAACCATAAAAGCATTAGAACGATTTGAAATGGATTTACGACAAAATAATTCTGGGATTGAAAAAGTAGATTCTATTGGGAGTGTTTTGCATCAGCTTGATATGGCAAGTTCACCCAAAGGACCGCTTGATGAGCAACGAGTACTTCAAGCGCTATTTTTCTTGGAACTTTACGACATGGAACATACCTATATAGATGATAAAGCACTTAATATTACGATTACATTGGAAAATGCCGATCATTCTGACGTAATTCGATGGTTGAAAGGGTACAAAAATCTTCCGCTGTATTTTACGGATAGAGATACTCTCTCAGAAAGTGCAAAAATGGATAAGAGAATTGTATTGGCCTCTTCACTCTTTTCCGCACTTGTTATGATTGGCGTTGTCATGGGATTGGTATTTCGATCATTGAAAATTGGATTTGTCGGTTTTATTGCAAATACAATACCCGTCATATGGTTTGGACTCTTTATGGTTGTCTTTAATTTTACCCTTAGTATTGAAGCATTGATCGCTATGACCATATCGGTCGGTTTGACATCAGATACTATTATACATTTTGCTTACAAATATTTTAGGAGTCGATATTTTGGTCGAACAAAAAAACATGCACTAGAAATTATGTTCTTCTATGCAGGTGTTCCTACAATAGTCGGAGCAATTGTTTTAATGGGAGTATTCGGATTGTTGAGTTTGACAGGTCTTGAGACATTAGTTCTCATTGGAGGCTATGGAGTCGTCCTTATGTTCTTTTCATTAATAAGCGATTTGTTCATTTTGCCCGTATTGCTACTGGCAATTGATGAGCAAAAAGATACAAATACAACGAGTAGAAGTTGAATTTTGTAATTCTTTCCAAAACCTCTTGACATTCCTTTCTAAATCCCCTATAATTCCCGTCCACAAACACTGGGAAGCCATTAAAAGCCAACTAGATTTGAGTTTGAGATCATTGAAAACTAAGCAGAGGTGACGGTCAGGCGAATG
>CAIMUF010000044.1 GCA_903844635.1 uncultured Sulfuricurvum sp.
ATCTGCAATTCTATCAGCTTCAGCAGCGACTTTAGCATTCTCTTGTGTCATTTGATCGAGCTGAGTGATAGCGATATTGATTTGACCGATCCCCTGCATCTGTTCACGGCTGGCACTGCTCACATCTTGAACCAACATTGTGGTTTGGGCGATTTTTTCTGCCATCACTTCAAATCCATGTGTCAGTTCTGAAGCAATGATCGTCCCTTCGTTGGATTTACTCGCAGCTTGTGCAGCTAGTATCTTAATCTCTTTAGCCGCATCGGCACTTCGGTTGGCCAGATTACGTACTTCTTGTGCAACGACAGCAAACCCTTTGCCCGCATCTCCTGCTGTTGCTGCTTCGACGGCTGCATTCAGTGACAAGATATTGGTTTGGAAGGCAATCTTTTCGATAATTGCTACCGCTTCATTGATCGAGTTGGTAGCCACTTGTATTTCATTCATAGCCAATGCCGTACGATTGGCGAGATTCGCACCTTCTTTTGCGCTCGCATCTGTTTGTGCTGCCATAACTGCCATATCGTTGGATTTTTGGGCATTGTTTTGAACATTGCTCGTCATCTCTTCCATTGCTGCAGCTGTCTCTTCGAGGCTTGCTGCTTGTTGGTTGCTTGCGGTTGAGAGTGCTTCTACGGATTGCTTTAGTGCTTCTGCATCGCTATGAAGTTCCATCCCGTTTTGAAGTGTTTTCGATAACATGGCTGATGTACTGCTACCAAGATGATTTACAGCATTGATCAACATTCCCAACTCTTCTTGAAATACACCTTTATCGACAGTATTGGTAAAATCACCCCCTCTGTAAATATTCAATGTATCGCTTATTTGATGTATGATAGTCGATAATTCGTCGGTAAAATTATTGAAATAATGAATGACGAGAGAGTCATTAATATCATTAACTTTTAGCTTTGTAGGTCTGAAAACACCTGCTTTCATTTGATCCATAGAAAGGATAAACATACCCATAGCCAACATATCACGTTCTTTTAGTTTGATTAACTCTTTACGTTTATGCTGCATCATTTTATTGATTTTTTCTATTTTTTTATCTTTAAATTTTAATTCTGAATAATGAAAGGAATTTCTTTTTCCAATCGAATAGTCTAAAATTTCTTCAATCATTTTTTCTAATTGTCGTGCATCTTTTGAGTTTATTCCCAGCATGGTTATCCTTTAATTCAGTGTTTTATATAATGCCATTGAGGATGCGATTTCATCTTCGGTAGGTTTTTTACGACATGAAATATAACAGCGCTTTCCATTACGTAAAACAGGGTAAACAGTCGCATAGACCCAGTAATATTCCGAGCTGTTTTTAACAGCATTTTTAACAAATCCACTCCATGTTTCACCATGCTTTACAGTCTCCCATAAATCTTTGAATGCTGCTTTTGGCATGTCAGGATGTCGAACGATGTTGTGCGGTCTTCCCACTAGCTCACCAATACTGTACCCAGCCGCATCACAAAAATCATTATTAGCAAAAAGTATAATCCCTTGTTCATCGGTTTCACTGACGAGAAATGCCTGTTCTGACAGAACTCTTTCATTGCCTTTTAACGTATAAACACCCATCGGTTTCCTTAGAATAAAATAAAATTGAATAATCTGAAGATGGAAAAGAGTAGTTGCGAAGTATCTTTAATAAATTTAGAAACGATAATTATTGCAGTAGCTATTTTTTAAAAAAGCGATTTATACAAAATCATAGTAATCAACGCGATGATTATAGAGCAACATTGTTGCAAGTATGTTGCATTTTTATCTTAAGCTTCAAAGATTTGAAGAGGATATTACAACTTTATTTCGTCCAGTCTCTTTTGCCGTATAGAGTGCTTCATCCGCTATTTTGATCATCGATTCCAGAGACCCTGAATCTCCATAATACACACCGATTGAGACTGTAAAACCTATGGTGTCTGTAGCCAGTTTAAGACGAAATGATTCAAATTGATGACGAATTTTTTCAGTCACGTGCTCTACTTGTTCACGAGTGAGATCTTCCATCATCATACAAAACTCTTCCCCGCCATATCGCGCCAAAAGATCGGACTTTCGTAAACACTCCTCGAGCATATTGGCAGTCGCTTGTATCGCTATGTCACCTGAATCATGTCCATGAGTATCGTTAATCCGTTTAAAATGGTCGATGTCGATGATCGCTACGGCAACGGGATATTCATAACGTGCGGCCCTTTTGACGATCAAATGCCCATGCTCGATAAAATATCGTCGATTGTATAAGCCGCTTAAAAAATCTCTACTTGCCAACTCTTTTTTCTCATGAAACATCTCCAGCAGTTCAAGATTCGAATTAATCCGAACGGTAAGTTCTTCGATGGTAAAAGGTTTGTGCAAAAAATCGTTAGCGCCGTATTTTAAAAACTGTGTTGAAAGTCCTTGACCACTTATAGCGCTGATGGCTATGACGCTGAGAACATCTTTTCGATAATGCTGTCTAAGATAAAACGTAAATTCCAATCCATCCATATCCGGCATATCATAATCGGTCAAAACCATAGAGATGTTGTGTTCATGGCGATTTAAAAGCTCTATTGCTTCGAGTGCGCTGGAGGCTTCCAATACATTCAGATGAAGTTTTTGAAGTTGTTTGACGATAAAAGAACGAGAACTTTTAAAATCATCAACGACCAATACGGTGGTATCGTAGTTATTCAAAATACGTTTCGTGATAAAGGCAACATAGGAGATGTTGTTTGGATCACTTTTCGCAACAAACTCGACGATATTTTTTTGGAGGACGATTTCACGTATGGACTCATCGATATTCGCGGTAAGGACGATTGCAGGGATGTTTTTAGACGTTACCGCATCGATGGCTTCTCCCTGACGTGAATCAGGAAGATTGATGTCGATAACAGCGGCATGATAGGTATTTATTTTAAGCAATGCATTGGCTTCAAAAAGCGATTTAGCTTTGTGAACAGTAAGCTCTGGTATCTCTTTATGGAGCGCTTTTTCGACGACATTGAGAACAAAACTGCTGTCGTCGATAATCAGTACATGATGCATAAATATCCCTTTGATTTTCACGCTTCTTTTATCAAATTATCCATGTGATTAAAGAGCTCTGCACTGGCAACTTCCATCTTAGTAAAGTTTGAAATAATCTGATTGGCATTGATAATACAGACATCATTATCTCTGTCTTGTAAGAACGTAAGATTTTTATTCGCCTCATTATGGACGATCTCATGCGGAAGTTTTAGTGCTTGATAGCTGGCTGTATGACCAAAACGTCGTTTTCCCTCATCGTTATACCATTTGCCAACACTGCATTGGTGAGTGTCTAGGATCTCCAGACGCTGTTCACAACGCATAAGGCTGTTATACGCACGCGATTTGTAAAGAATATGATCAATTTTTGCCAAGACAATAAATATGCTGTTCTCCATCATGTACGAAGAAGTAACAATATTCGAAGAACTTTCATTGAGACGCACGAGAGTATCTTCGAATGCATTGATTTTTTGACTGGATTTATCGACCACTTTGTTCATCTCATCGGCAGTTTTTTCAATTTCGTTCATGTCTTGCTTAAGGGAGTTGATGGAAACAGAAATCTCACCCGTGGCTTTGTGGGTACGCTCTGCCAGTTTTCGTACTTCATCCGCAACCACCGCAAATCCGCGCCCATGCTCACCCGCTCGTGCCGCTTCGATAGCAGCATTAAGCGCGAGAAGGTTGGTTTGTTCTGCGATATCTGTAATGAGCTGAATCACAGAGTTGATCTCTTGGGTGCGAGAGGACATACTGTTGATTGCTTCATTGTTTTGATCGACTTTTTCAGTCAACGATGCGAGTTCATCGATAATGATTTCGATGGTATGACGGCTGTCGTCTGCGAGAGTTGCTGCATTTTTAGTTGCAGTGGTCACTTGTTTTAGGTTGTTAATATTGTTGTTCAAATCGGTTTGAATCACACTGAGACTTTCGGTTACTTCCACCGACATTTTACTCAGCTCCGAGTTGAGTGCATCACGCTGTTTTTTGAACTCTTGTTCGTGCATGACATCGATACTGCTTTTGACCATTTCCATAGCATCGACAAACTCTCCATGCATCCCCTCACTGCTAAGAGGTTTTGAAAAATCCCCTTTCGTAGCATTTTTGATAGTAGTATTGATCTCATGGATAAATGTCTCTATTTGCAAAATAAGCTTATCGAGTGAACTGCCCATAATTCCAAGCTCAGTACCCGGTGCCATTTCCAGATGAGTATTAGAAAAATCTCCATCAGATACTTTTTTGATGATGAAGGTAAAAGAGGCGAGGGCGCTTGTGATGGATCGCTGTACAAGATTCGCAAATACAAAGATAACGATTCCGACAAACAATCCGGCAAAAAATACCGTCATTTTATAAAAAGAGATCTCATCGTGCATGCTAATAGAAGCACTTTTAAGCTCTTCACGCTTCATTTTGATGACTTTATCGAAATGTTCCCGTGATGCATCTGCGTAGGGAGTCAATTCTTGTTTATAACTCGCATAGATAGTCGCACCGTTTGCTGCGATGTTTTCAGTGTCAAGTTTTTTCATCATATCCAATGAATTATCTAAAAATGAAAACGTACTTTCTTGAGCATCCGCAATCAATGGAGCTGAATCTACATCTGAAATCTCTTTTAGATTTGTAAAATTTGTTTTAATGATTTTAATACGTTCTTCAAGTTTTTGAATATTTTTGGAGTAATCGTTCCCAAGCATGATGTCACGGCTTGTTCGGCTGACGTAGTTGATGTCTTTTTCAATTTCTAAGCTGTACATAGCACCTGCGATAGAGTTTTCTTGCAGTCTTGAGTATTGAGTCTCTATGCTCTCCAGAGCAAAATAAACAAACAAGGCACTCATAACGACAGAAAGTGTCACAGAGGCAATCAGATAGCTCATCCGCTGACGGATAGAGAGCTGGTTTAAAAAGGTAGAATTCATGCAACACTCCTCGAACAAAATTAGCTAATAACTAGCTATTCGCATATTGTGAAAGAATTTTGACATCTTAGTGTTGCAAGTATGTGGCAAAAATAGTATTATTTTTTGCCTTCACGTGCATAGAGGGCTTTGAAGTTTGAATATTTTTTGATTTGTATGGTAATAACGCTGTTTTCATTTTTACTGATTTGGGCATACGCAAGGGCAAAATTATTTTTACGATAATAGTTTTGAACCTCTGCAACAAGGGCGTTTTGATTTTCAACCGTATTGGCTTTACCCAGGGTAGGGAGGACCAGTTTTATCAATCGGCGAGTCGAAATTTTTTCATTACCTTCAAAATTTATTTGACTGATGGTATTGGCAACAATCTCTTTTTGTTTCATTTCAGCAATGGCTCGTTCATTAAAATCTTGGTATTTCCCAACTTTTATAACGATTGAACCGTTTGCCTCATTAATCTCTTTTGTTTGTGCAAAAGCAAGTGTGTAGTTGTGTTTACGATAATAACTCTCCACCTCTTTTGCAGCATTAGCAGCATGAACACTGTCTAATGGTGATCCAATATAGGAGTGAACCGATTTAGTCAACGCTTTGGTAGGTATTTTTTCATTTCCTTCAAACGAAATAGAATTAATCGTTGAAATAGCAAAAAGTGATGATGCATACAAAAATGCAAAGATGAGAGGTTTTTTGGGAGACATAAGTAAATCCTTGGTAATTTTGTTTTCTCGCAAGCAAGAAAAATATACGGAAGTGTAGTGATTTAGTGTTGCAAGTTTGTTGCAACTTGGTTCTCTATCTTTTTTTGCAGTTTATCCATGCGTTCCATGAGATCGGTGAAATCATCTAAATGATCGACCGATTCTCCTCTATCTCTGAGAATCGTATCTTTTTGGATTAATTCCATCATCTCTTCAAAAAGCTTTTGTGCCTTTTCATCATTAGCAGTAAGAAGCATAATGATTATCCGTTATGAGCGCAATTCATGGCTTTGACGTTATCAAGTCCGTCAAATACCTTCTGTGTAGAATGTTCGAGTTGTTTGCTAATAGCATAGATCTCGTCCATACTCACATTCGAAGTATCAGCATTCACTAATGCCTGAACGCCGGAGTGAACCCCCTCATGATCTTTTAACAATGTTTGCCACTCAGAACTTTGTGCATAGTTTTCGCCCGAATGCTCATCGAGCCATTTGCCCAATGCGCACTCATGATGATTGGTCACTCTCCAGCTGGACGTGGCAGATTTGAGCTGTTTGTAGTTATTTTCTTTAAAAGTAACATGATCAAGTTTAAGTTTGGCAATGTCAAAAAGAAGCTGTGTGTCACAACTTCGAGCCTGATAAGATTCTTCAAACTCAATGCGTGAAAGCATTTGCTCAAACTGTTCTGTTTTGTACAAAATCTCATTGGCAATTTGTGCGACGTTATTCGCAGTCTTGGCATTTTGCTGTGTCATTTGATCAAGCTGGGATACTGCATCGTTGATTTGACTGATTCCTGCCATTTGTTCACGGCTTGCATTGGCAACATCGCGCACCATATCATCGGTATGAGCGATTTTTGTTGAAATAACGCTAAAACTTTCCATCATATTTTTAGAGGTTTCAAGCCCCCCTTGAGATTTTTCACGAGCAGTACGCGCTAAACTTTGTATCTGTGCTGCCGCATCTGCACTACGATTAGCGAGATTTCGAACTTCTTGCGCAACAACGGCAAAACCTTTACCTGCATCTCCGGCACTGGCAGCTTCTACCGCTGCATTAAGTGAGAGAATATTGGTTTGAAATGCGATGTTGTCGATAATTTCAACAGCTTGATGAATCGCTTCAGTAGCCGATACAATCTCATTCATAGCGCTCAAGCTCACTTGCGCAACACTGTTTCCGCGTTCTGCAGCAATTTTAGCTTCTTTGGCAATATGGGACATCTCTTCAGCTTTAGCGGCATTGGCAGCAACATTAGAGGTTAACTCTTCGATCGCAGCAGCCGTCTCTTCGAGACTTGATGCCTGCTCATTGGCACTGGTGCTTAGTTCGTCACCTGATTCACTTAAAATCGTCGCTTCTTGGCTAAACTCATTTGAAAACTTAGAGATAAGGGCAAAAATTTCACTGTTGCTGATAGACATAGAATCAACCGCCTGCATCATCGATGCAAATGAACCGTTTAACGATTCAACCGAGTGTCTGTCCTCATGTTTGAAATTACCTTGAGCCATTTTGGTCAACATTTGGATAAGTGTTCCAAAATTGTCTTCAATCTCATCCAGCATAGCATTAAGGGACTGAGATAATGAGGTTAAATTGGGATCCGTATATTGAGTTGTAATGCGGTTGTACATAAAACCTTTACTCACAAAGCTGCAAATAGAGGCAAAATCAATAATACTTTGTTGTTGTTCTGTAAACTTTTTTTCTAAATGATTGATGTTTTCATTAATCATTTTTTCCATACTTCCAAATTCATCTTCGCCAAGATTGGGTAGTAATGTAGCTTTATCTTCTTTTCCACCCAAAAAGTTGAAAAATCCGATGAGTCCGTTTTGTGTTTTCGCAAGCGAATCTTTAATTTGAGATGAGATCATAATCATGATAAAAATCATAGAAACGATTCCAAAAAGCCCACCAGTACCGGCAACTGTTCTCCATGTCAATATTTGTTGTTGAAACTCAGTTTGCATTAATTTTGCTTCATTCATTTTAGCTTTAACCAATTTGTCCATTGATGTGCGTGAAGCTTTTGCCAAAGGAGAAAAGTTTTTGTGATAATATTTATAGACCAGCTTCAAATCTTTTTTCTCCGACTTAAGAGTATGCATCAGGTTGCGTGATGAATTTAAAAAAATCAATGCATCATCTTTTGCTTGCTTTAGTATTACTTTTTCATCCGGATTTACGATGGAGTTGTCAATCTCATTAAAATGTGTATTGATTTTACCGAGTGTTTTGTCAAGTTTTTCTAGATTTTCATCCAAATCACCACCCAACATGATTTCACGCGTTAAACGAGAAAAATAGTTTAACTCTTTTTCGGTTTCTAGAACCGCTTTTACCCCTTCGAAACTTTGTTTTTCAAATTTTTCAAAATCGTCATTAAGGATTGAAGTCGCGACGATAAAAAATATCGTACCAAACAAGACAACAGTGGAGGATAACATCATGATGAAACCTAACTTCTTCGAGACCGAAATACGCTGCAACCAATTTTTCATACTTTTCTCCTGTGTTTTTTTAAAATAATTCCATGTCTGAATCAGACGAGGTATGTTCATTGCTCAAAAATCCTTGAAGACTCAAAGCATCACTGATAAGTGAATTATCCAAATAATGTATATCTTCCGCATTTCGATAAAAGAATATACTTCTTCTCCAATTTTCTAAATTGTCGAATAATGAGGTAATCATAGGCATAATTGCGGCTAATTTTTCCACTTCATAAACCGATTCAAACGTCATTGCCAACTCTTTTATCCCATAGGCAATGGCTCCAAATTGTGGAATCATTTCAATTTCACGCGCATATTCCCGAACAATCTTCGTAAGAGTTCTCAAAGTATCATGGTCCATCGTTCTCTCTGAATTGACCAACAGAAGATTAAAGCTGTCTTCTAGCATTTCCAGTTCTTCATTTGTTTTGTCAAGTTCGAACGGATAGCTTGCATGAAAGCTAACAGCTGACATCTTGTCACTGCGAGTGTAAAGCATCATTTTTTCATTCTCACTCAACTCGCGACTATCACTGCTAAGCGGAGCTTTTTCGATTACACGAGTCCGTTTGAGCTCATTAAGTGCACATTCGAGATCAATATTACTGTTTCTAAGGTCTTTATTGTCTCCTTCAAGCATCGTATTGAAATACTCTAAGATTTTGTGATCATAAATAAGCTGACAGGTTTTAGTGAGTTGTTTGAGAGCATTGTCTAAGTTAAGAGGTTTGAGTAAAAATCCATCGACTCGGATGTTGATCAATTCGATGAGCTTACTGCTTTCAGAATGAGCGGACATCACGAGAATATTTTGAGTTTCACTTGCAGAACGGATTTTTTTCGATAGTTCCATACCGTCCATTGCCGGCATCGTTAAATCAGTAATGATAAGATCATACGATTTTTCTTCGTACTTGATCCATCCTTCGATTCCATTGTTTGCAGTCTCAATACTTCCGAAAAAACGGGAGAAAAAGAGGTTAAGCTGTTGTTGCAGGATCAGATCATCTTCTACGATAAGTAGATTTAAATCCATTCCAATCTCTTTTAAGTGCTTTGCATAGTGATTAGACGAGCTGGTAAGTTGCATTCTGAATATTCCTGATTGTATGAAATCAAGGAGTATTATTCCATTTTAGTGTGGCAAGTATGTTGCAATTTCTTATACTATAGGAATCAGAATGTTAAAAGATGCTCCAAGTTCGGTATTGTTGACCGTTATATCTCCTTTCATGCGGTCTCTCATAATCGTTTTTGCCATATACAATCCAAGTCCGGTACCATTTTTTGCATTTTTAGTACTGAAATAGGGATCAAAAATTTTGTCAATTATTGTAAGATCAACTCCCCCTGCATTATCACTGATGCTCAAATGAATCATTTTATTGTCCACAATAAAAGACTCTATATAAATCTTAGGTGAAATTATGTGACGTTCTTTCAAAACATCTCTGGCATTGTTGATGATATTAATGATAACTTGCTGCATCTCATTCTTATACAAGCTGACTTCTAAATGCATATCCACTCTAAGCGTTAGCTCAATCATCTCTTTTTCAAGTGAGGGTTTCAGTAAATCAGATGCTTCTTGGAGTAAGTTCTTGAGATAAATAGGTTGAGGATTAGTATCGGCTTTAAAAAAATTGCTAAAATCATCAATAGTTCGAGATAAATAGTCCACTTGAATATTTATCATTTCAAGATTTTCTTCGATCTTTGTTAAATCTAAATCATTAAATTTGGCATCCAATATAAGATTATTGGCCATCATTCCAATAACTGTGATAGGTTGTCGCCACTGATGCGCGATCATACTGATCATTTCTCCCATCGTAGCAAGGCGGGACTGATGCATCATCATCTGATCTTTTTGCCGAATCAAATTAACCTGCATTTTAACTTCATCTTCAAGTTCTTTGTTAAAGGTTTGGAGTTGTTGCAGTAATTTACGCTGTTGCGAAATATCCGTAAACGTTATGACGACACCATCCAGTTCATTCGTTTCTGCATTAAAAATAGGTTCAGAATTTGCAGAAATCCAGTTTAGAGCATTATCGCTCGTATAGACCCCTTGGATGTCATTATGGATAGCAGCACCGGTCTGAAGTGTTCGCCATGAGGGGTGAGTATCACCAGGGTAGGGGGTTCCATCCTCGTGTATGACACGCCATGATGGATCCATAGGTGTTCTTCCCTCGATTTGATCGATCGTAAGACCAAGTACAGTTGAAAAAGAGGGATTGGTGTAGATAAATTCTCCCTTGGGATTCATAACCAATATCCCCTCAGACATGCAGTTTAGTACCGTACGAAGAAGATTTTCTTTTTCTTTGCGGTCTGATATATCTGTCATTGACCCGCCCATCCGTGCAGGATTTCCAAATTCATCGTAATGCACTTTTCCGTGATCAAGAATCCAGATATAATGGTTGTCTTTATGGCGTAGACGATACTCAGCTTTATAAATAGGTGTGAAGCCGCCTAAGTGCTTATTGATGGCCTCCATAACCCCATCAATATCATCCGGATGAACACGGGATTTCCACATTTCCAAACTGGCTTCCATTTCGTTGTTTTCAAAACCAAGCGTCTCTTTCCAACGAGGAGAATTGTAAAGCTTCCCAGTAGCAATCTCCCAATCCCAAAGCCCATCACTGGACGCTTCCGTAAGAAGCTTGTATCGCTGCTTATACTCGTTTAACTCAGATTCAAGTTGTTTATTACGAGTAATCAGTTCTTCAATATTCACACTATCACCTTTGAAGTTGATTTAACTCTTAAACTCATTGATGCTTGACTGCAATGAATGAGCGACTGCAAGAAGTTGTCCTGAATCACTTTGAATTTGTTCGGCGTTTTTTTGATTTGATTCAGAGACATGACTGATCTGAGAGATCTTATTGATAATCCATTCTATATTCTCAACAACCTCGACAGAATCATGATACGCTTTTTGCGCAACTTCGACGGAACGTTCCATTTCTAGAGAAGTGGTTGAAATCTTAATTTCTACTTCATTTGAGATTCGGGTGAGCTCATTCATATTGGTTGCATTTTTGCCTATTTTATCACTGACATCATTGATTGCCTGAACGATTGTGCTGACACTGATCTCTATTTCTGTCAAACTTTTTTGTGTTCTTTCTGCAAGCTTGCGTACTTCATCCGCCACTACTGCGAATCCTCGACCTTGTTCTCCAGCACGCGCTGCTTCGATAGCAGCATTAAGGGCAAGCAAGTTCGTTTGATCCGCAATGTCTTTGATGACCGATAAAACCTTTTTAACTTCTTGAGCATCACTGCTCAAAAGAATCAATTGGGATGACATATTACTCTCTGTTTCGATATAGCCATCCACTTCAGATACCAAACTTGATAAGACAACTTTGGCAGAAACAAGCTCTTTATTCGCAAGAGAAATATTTTCCTGAGTCTTCTCAGACACAGCAATGGATTCAGACAAAATCGCTTTAATTGAATGACTTTTTTTCGTTGTTACTTCTACGATAAGCCGTTCCTCTTCAACACCTTTCGATATTTCATGCGTTGCATCGGTGATAGTGGTGGCAATTGTATTATTTTGTAATCCCAGCACTTTAACTTCATTGACGGTCTCTTGTACCATTGTAATAAAATTATTAACAGCAATGGCAACTTTAGCAAACTCATCTTTTTTAGTCACTTTGAGACGTTTTGTTAAATCTTTATCACCACTGACGAGTTCAGCGATACGATTGTGTAACTCATCAAGAGGGGTCAATACTTCTTTACCAAAGAAAATATATAAAACCGTTACAAAGAGAGTAACAACAATAGTAAGGACTAGCAACAAAATACTTTTGGTTTTTTCAATTGTTGCATCATTTTTTTCAAGAGAAACGACTAGATCCATCACGCCTATGACTTCGCCGACTTGCACATTCGTATGACATGCGAGACATTTTGACTCAGCTACAAGAGGTTCCAGCAATCGAATACTATGCTTGCCATCCATATTTTCTATAACTTTTGATTTTTTCGTTTTAAAGACATCTTTAACGAGCAATTCATCACTAAATTTTTCATTTAGTCCAAACAAATCAATGACTTCTTGAGACTTTTGAATTTTTAAATCTTGGATTCCGTCAATCTCTTTAGCATGTTTAGTTGCTTCTTCAACTACTTTTGGATCCCCAGCGAGCATGCTCGACGAAAGTGTTTGAAAAATCGATTGACTCAACATGTTTAATGAACGTTTTGAAGTTTCATTGGAAAAACTATTAAAAGTTGAAGATAAATAACCGTAAATAGCACCAAGACCCAAAATACTGAATAATAACACTGTGAAAATAATTTTGGACCGGACTGAATCAAACATTAAATACCTTTAGTAAAAGAAAAAATTAGTGTAGTATTTAATATTATACTAACATTTCGTCGCAAGTTTGTTGCAAAAACACTTTATACGGTGATTTCTTTTCCCACTTAATTGTTTTAGTTTTTTTTAACTCCACACGTAACAGGTAATACATGTTTTTCAATATAATATATATTATGTTAATCAATATAGATGATATATACTTTTCTCAATCTAACTTCAACTATCTATTTATAAACTAAATCATTAAAAAATCATTTGTTAAATATAAAATAATTCTGATTCAATAATTAATTATGAATAAGCTGAGTGTTTTTGTTCTAACAAATGATTAGGAGCTATAAATATGGAAACTGTCATTATTGCTAAAAAAGATGATTTGCTTACCTTTGATAATAACATCACTAGATGGCAAAATAATATGCTCAATAATGTGTCTCTTGTAAAGAATGAAATTACAGTTGTCAATAAATACAAAAATTCCATTTTTGATAATGGTACAGTCATCGGTCGTACCAATGTGGACCTCACGTGTGAAAAGGTCACAAAGCTGGCGGAATCATTTGGTTCAGTTTTACCCGTTGGGTCTACTGTCTATGTTTCACGAGATTATCATAAAAGTTCAAGGATGTTAAAACGTGCCTTTTTGGGTGGGCTGCTGTCTACTGGGATTAATGTATTTGATTTAAAACTCACCTCCCCTGCTGTCATGTGCTTTAATTTGGCTCATAATGATCACATCGTCGCCGGAGTTCATTTTGAACAGTCTTTTGAAAGTCACAGCTGTACACAAATTAGTTTTTTCACAAACGAAGGACTCAATATCGATATTAGTAAAGAAAAAGCAATAGAACGTATCTTTTTGAGAGAAAATTTTCTTAGAGTTAACTATACTGATATCGGAGAAATATATGAAAACGGTTATCTCGATAATAGCTATGTCAAAAAATTTCTCGAAAGTCTTAACGTCTTAGCAATCAAGCATAAAAAATTTCATATTGCAATTGATTTACTGTATGGGTCAGCAGCATCGATATTTCCAGCTATATTAAATGAACTTGATGTGGACTCCGTGATATTAAATGCCTACTTTAATGATAAAAAATTAACCAATATTTCCAATCAACTCTTAAAATCTAAACGAGAACTTTCCGAAATTATTGTTGGTATGAAATTGGATTTGGGTCTTTTGATATATCCTGATTTCAAAACATTGGATATCGTTTGCAATAATGGAATTATTTTAGAACGGTACATTGCATTATTGGTTTTTTTAGAGCTTTTAGCACATGAGAAAGATAAAAAAAGAGTCTTATTACCAGTGTGGACCCCGGATTTTCTCGATAACCGATTTCAAAATTTACGCATTGATCGCGCAAAAATCACCAATCTAAAGAGTGCTGATTTACAACGATACGATTTCATCGCAACAACGAGTGGAAACTATGTATGTAGTGAATTTGGCTTCCATTATGATTCGCTGTTTGCAAGTATGAAGCTGATCGAAATGCTAAGTCGTGAGAGTAAATTCATCAGTGAAATTGCAATGAGTTTCGAGCCATTTTATTATTTTGAAACCAAAATAGCATGCGAGAACAGGCTAAAAGGGAAAATGATGCGTAAGTTATTGGAAGACAGTCTGGATAAAAAAAACTCGAATGGCGACGGAATCAAAATCTGGATGAATGAGAAGGATTGGATCGTGATAATTCCCGATCAGAACAGTGATACATTACGCCTATATATCCAAGCATCTACAGAAAAAGAGGGGCAAAAAATCCTCAAAGAATATAGCAAAAAAATAAGACACTGGGCAGAAGAATAACCAGTCGTCATTCATAAAATGACTTTTTAATATTTTTACTTGAAATTATCGGCATAATAGCAAAAAAAATAGGAGTCACCAGTGACAACGAAAAAAATAAGCAATATTCTCTTCTATTTTGCGATTGCTGCAATCTCTACATATTTAGCGTATGCAAAAGGGTGGATACTCACTGATTTCGAATCGATCTCTCCGAAACAAGCCTATACTCTTATGAAAAATGAACCAAATGTCATGTTACTTGATGTGAGGACACCTGAAGAATTTTCGTCAGAACACATAGAGGGTGCAACCCTCATCCCGGTACAAAAATTAAGTGAAAATCTTTCGAAGCTTGATAATGCAAAAGAGAAAAAAATCATCGTCTATTGCCACAGCGGTACACGAAGCGTAGCAGCATCGCGGATTCTTGTTAAAAATGGATTCACACCTCTCAACGTTACAGGGGGAATATCAGAATGGAAGGCTGAAGGGTTGGGTGTTGTTCAATAATAGGGTATTTTTTTAAAACAGTGTACAATCCCTTACACCAATGAAGGATATTGTATGCCATTTACTCCTCAACAGCGTCAGATAATCAAAGAATCAAGTGAGATTTATCGTCATGAGATAGAGAATATAAACGATTTGATTGATAAAGAGTCTGATAATGATCGATGCGACCAACTCTATTTACTTCGTGCAATCGCTACCATTGAGCATGGTAACCGTATCGGATTGTTTACTAATGAAGAGGGAAGTGAAGAATATTTTGCGGCGATGGCAAAAGAAGTAAATCTCTATTTCCCGCATAAAAATGATTCTGAGTTATTTGATGACATCAGTATTTTAGAAGAATATGTGAAAAAAAGTTTCTTCGATAATCCCGCTAAAGAGAAAGACATCCTAGTCAAGATGTTGGGAATATCATTTAGCGATGGTTGTTCACAGTAGGAGATATTGTCTCGCCGCTTGCTTGCAATGCAATCGCATTGGGATGCAACATATAATGTTGTCGAACAACGTTGGCCAACGCTGATTTCATTTTTTCATCGACTAAAACTTTATCTCCCTCGCCCAATGTATCTACAATTACTTGCAGAAGATCATTTTGAACACCTTTGAGTTTTCCAATCCATGATAGTAATAATGATGTACTGACATGCGATGGTAATGACCCCATAATCCCTACATCATTTTGATTATGGATTAACAGTCCTGAGGTTGTTCCGCGATCCAGCGTCAGCACCTGTAGCAGATAAAGCGTATGATATTCCAACTGATGCCTACGCGCTTCATCTTCGACTTCTTGACGCTCTTTGATAGCATTGCTGATGATACAAATATAGGTGTTAATTACTTTTTTACCAAATAAAGAAGCGAAACGCTTATCCGATTCCTCATCACTGCTGTTAAAATTTTCAAGATAAAAATGAGATACGCCTCGATGTCGACCTAAAGCAGGGATATAAAAATAACGTTCACCCTGTGCGCGTCCTTCCTCATAATAGCTTTGAGCAGCTTCGCTCAATGTGTTTTCAAAAATATGAGTGTCCGATGAGTTAGGATTACTCGGATTTAAATCCGCCATAAGACGCCAATATCCGCTTCCATCGCGCATCTGTGTCCAGCTGATGTGCATATGCATCGAGGGGACAAGAGGATTTGAAGGATGGATAATCGTAGATATAGCGGTTGCTGAAGAGAGCTTTTTAGTCGGGTCATCATCATAATGGACTTGCGAATAATTGACAGAACCACGATTAAAAAGCTGCTCGTCTGTTGCTTCATACCGAACACCTCCGCCATGAGCGCCTTCATCACGAAACCATTCAACACCTATAAAGGGATTGTTTGCTCCAAGCGTACGTGTAAGATCATTCAGACCGTTCACAAAATACGATTGTAATTGCGATATTACTTCCGAAGCAGCATGAGCGCTAGGAGATTGTGCGTCTATTCTTGTCATTGGCATTCACTTAAATTCGTTAGTTTGATCAATAAATAATACCCAAAATCAGTTATGACTTCGTTTTATCTCCCCTATCTTTTCTCAATAGCACACCGTAAAATATCCACACCATATTTGTCACGCAGTTTCGTGACCTGTTCTCCCAATGCGCGAGATTTTTGATCATCATCCTGATCAAACAGGGAAAACGTTTTTGGTTTAGCTGTGGAGGTAAAATTAGAAGCTGACATGGAGATACCGTGAATACCGTAGCGAGGGAGATTGTCAATTTTTGTTATGGTATCAACGGCAATATTACGCATCAGGGTTTCACTGAAGGCTCTGTCAATGGTTGTAGAGATACTCGAAGAGGCTCCACCGTTGTATTTGAGAGAAAACGAATAGGTGGTTGGGTTTACTTCCAGCTTGCTAATGGTATGCGATAAATGACGTGAGAGGATAATGACTCGGCGCTTTATCTCATTTCTATCCATGGTTGCTGTGAAATTACGCG
>CAIMUF010000045.1 GCA_903844635.1 uncultured Sulfuricurvum sp.
TAAATTCCCAATTAATATTATTATAGATTATTATAAAAATTATTTTGCAACTAACTTGCAACAAAGAAAGGATATTCTTCGTAGTTGTATAAAATACTTGTTCACAGTAAGGGATGCTATTATGTTCGGAAAAGCAGCTATACGTCAATTAGAGACAGAAAAAAGAGCTCTCGAAGCCAAACTCTTATTACTTGAAGCAAAAAATATTCAGCTTGAAGCAATTTCTTCATTTTCTTATGATGAATATATGGTAACGATTGATTTGAATAGTAACATCATTGCATCTAATTTGGCTTTTGATTCTCTTCAAAATCAAGATAAGATTATTTCAGAGCTAAGAAAAAATAACTCAAGTATTAAAGTGGATGAGTGCGAGGGAGAAGTTAAATTTCAAACAATAACGAATGCAACCGTTTACCGATTTAAAAAAGAGGATGTTAGGCACGATTAAAGTCTTCTCGCTACACATCATTCTTCCATTCATCAGGCTCTAAAAAATAATCAAAATGTTTTTACTGCAATAGTAGATCATTTGAGAACTATGTCTAAAGACGCTATTCAAATGACCTATGATTCCAATGAAGCAAGCGTACTTGCAACAGAGGCTATGCTTCAAACAGATCAGCTTTCATCTTATATGGTTGAAGCGGTACAATCGACAATTCAGCTTGCCCAACGTAGTGGAGAAATATCAAGTATCATAGCTCTTATTAAAGACATTGCGGATCAAACGAACCTTCTTGCACTCAACGCTGCTATCGAAGCTGCCCGTGCTGGCGAACATGGCCGTGGCTTTGCCGTGGTTGCTGATGAAGTAAGAAAATTAGCTGAGCGCACGCAAAAAGCAACTAAAGAGATTGAAATTGTTGTTCAGACTATGCAACAAGAAACTATGGATATACAAAGCAGTACGGAAGAGATAAATAGTCTTGCCCTAAAAACTAAAGATTTAATCGTATCAATTAGTAACGATATAGTTTCATTTAAAAACAATGCTACAGAATCAGAAAAAGAAACGAACATTCTTGCTGATTTTGCCTTTGGAAGTTTGGCTAAAGTTGACCATGTCATTTATAAAAATAATATTTACACGCTCATTTTTGGAGAAAAGTCTGAGTTTGAAGAAACTGATCATACTTCATGCCGGTTGGGTAAATGGTACGCAACACTCGGAAGTGAATCATATGGCAATACTCATGCATATAAAAGCCTTGAGCAGCCGCATAGTATAGTTCACCGTGAAGCTAATGCACTTGCTAAAAAATGTTCTGGCAACAATGTAACGTGTTCCAAACAAGAGATAAAAAAATCAATTGATGTGATCGAGCGTGCAAGTGCAGATGTGTTTAGATTAATTGATGAAATGATTAAAGAGAAAAATTAAGAAAAAGATGATAACAACAAAAAAAACAATTGTTACCATTATTGCTGGAGGAAATGCTTCCGGAAAGAATACGCTCGTTAGTGCCCTCTATCAAAGTGGGTTTTTCACTAATGAACAATTTATTGGACCGGATTTAATATTAAGCAATGAATTGGCCCCCTTAAACCTATTTGATGCAAACCGCTCGATTTTTGATGATAATCAGTATGACGAAAAATTGTATAGTCATGAAAATTATTTAAAAGCATTTAAAATTGCTGATGCACGAAGGGAATCTTTGATTGACAAACGAAAAGATTTTGTTATGGAAACGGTTTTATCGACTGACCCAAAAATGGAATTGATTGCTGTGCTCAAAGAAAGAGGCTATTATGTTCGGATTATCTATATAGGAGTTGATGCCGACGAAACAAATGCAGTATATTTGATTAGACGGCTTAGGGATGGGGGTCATGACGTTCCGTTGCATAAACTTTTAAAAAGAAAAAAATTATCCCTAAGAAAACTTTATGCAATTGTAAGAAGCAAAGATATTGATCAAGTTATTTTAGTTGATAACTCAATTTTCAATGAAATTCCTCACGTGATAGCAGTTTATAATTTTGGATACAAACCGTTTGAAAGTGGCAGTAAACGAGATTCGGGGATGAGGGTATACACCAATGGATTTTTTCCTGAACGCGATTATACTATTGAATTAACTAATTTAATGGTGTCGGAAATACAAACACTCATTAAGTCTCTGGAAAAGACTATTAAATATTTTTTCCTGCAAACGACTATGCTGCGCTCTTATTCGTTGGCTAATTCTTTCATTAGAGAGCAAGTTGATGAAATATAAAATATATCACTTTTAACTCATTGTCTTTTCTCCTAAATGCTTCAATAATTTAAAAATAAAGTAACTATTATTATTCATGCCGTTATTGAATACATAGAATATAATCAGCTTAATAATAACAAGGATATTAAAATGGAACGCCGTGATTTTATGACATTAGGGGCAGTTGCTGTAGCAGGAAGTGTATTGAATGCGGGAGAAAGCACTCAAAATAATTTGAAACCTACTCATGCAGAAGCTTATGAATTGAAGCCATTAAACTTTAATCCAAAGTCATTAAAGGGACTCTCTGAAAAGATAATTATGTCTCATTACAATAATAATTATGGTGGGGCTGTCAAACGAGGTAAGATTATAGAAGAAAAAATTGCACAGCTTCAAAGTAATGCAAATCCATTTGAACTTGGTGCTTTGAAGCGTGAGCAGATGGCTGCTATAAATTCAATGATTTTGCACGAGTATTATTTTGACAATCTAGGAGCTTCAGGAAAAGTAAGTGATACGCTTACGAAAGCTTTAACCGCTTCATTTGGAAGTATAGAAAAATGGGAAGATGAATTTAGAAAAACTGCATTGTCATTAGGCGGTGGATCAGGTTGGGTTTTTTTAGTCTATAATGATCGTCTAAAGCGCGTAGAAAATGTATGGGCCTGGGATCATATGCATGGTTTATGGGATTCTAAAATTCTTTTAGCACTTGATATGTATGAACATTCATATCAAATGGATTTTGGAGCCAATGCAAAAGAGTATCTCAATGCATTTTTTGCAAATATTAATTGGGACGTGGTTAATAAACGTTTCGAAAAATAATAGTATTCAATGTGTCAAACAGTTTCAAAATAGGACGTTTTTTGACGATTATTGCGTTTGAAAAAGTCCTAAATAATTTATTTATGGGAAATAAAATTCTACTCAAGTCCGCACTATAGCACAAAAAAACAGCCATTTTAGGTACTTTCAAGACAGTATTAAGCCTACTATCGGTTATGAAGGATACTCTCTATCACTTACGAAAGTTTAGCAAGACTTGTAAGAGCTTTTTTAAATAGCTTTAGTCCAATCGCTTATAGAATTTTTTGTTTTTGCTGAAAAGTCTTTTTTTACTTTTTCATGTAGCCAACGCAAGGACTTACTTCGTAAACTGTTTCGAAAGAGCTCTTCAGCTTCTAAAATGACCACTTTAATTAAACAAGGGCACTCTTTTGTAAATATTGATTTATCTTCTACAAATATATTGTCTTTTCGAGTTTCAACACACTGAAAAAAGTTAGAAGGACCTTCAATGGCTTCTATAATATCCCAAAAAGAGATATCTTCAGGATCTTTTGCCAATTCATATCCACCCTTAGTCCCAGGGGTGGATCTTACAATTCCAGCTTTACTTAACTTTGAAAAAACTTTTGATAAATATGGATCAGCGAGATTATTGATTTCAGCTATTTTTTTTATTCCAACTGTTTTGTTTTTTGGTAAATCTACCAGATAAAACAATGAATGCAGTGCGTGCTCCACTCCAATACCAAACTGCATTTTATCTCCATTGCATATTTAATTGTTTTCGTATTTTATCTAAATTCATAGAAAACAAAATCACAGCTTAATAGATTACTCTTCTATTCTGTAGTTTGGATTCCATTGTAATTCAAATTTTACTTTTTGAGTAGATAGCCTTATATCATCATCTGCTACATTGTATATAGCATTTGTTTGACATTTTAATGCTAAAAAAGCAGCATGGGCACACGCATCAACATGAACCGGCGGTACAAAGTCAACTGGAGTATCAAAACCTGTTCCGGGACCATACAACAGACCATTTCTTAATACTATTCCTATAAACGGCGCATTCATAACTTGATCTTCTAAACTTGCTACAGCGCGAGATGTTGTACCATAAACTGGATCGTTAAAGTTCAGTAAGGAAGATTCCTCGGTATGGGGGACTGGTCCAGGCTCATAAACAAATGCAATACTTTGAGCAATCATTTTTGTTACGCCTGCTTTTACGGCAGCATTTATTAAATTTTTTGTCCCGACTTCTCTAAGTTTGGCATTACTAACAAGTGCATCTTCCATTTTTTCGGGATCAAGTCCTTCAGGAAGATCGGTTAATTGATGCATAACAACATCAGGTTTAACCATCATCAGAATCTCTTCTAATTTTTTCTCATCGTAAACATCAACAACTACTGGTTCAACCCCTATATCTTCTAGCAGTTTAGTTTTTTTCTCATCTCTTGTTGTTCCAATAACCAACCATTTGTCTTTCACTAACATCTTGCATAGACGCATACCTATAACTCCAGTAGCTCCTGCTACAAGTACCACTTTTTGTTTGTTCATGAGTAATTTCCTTTTTTACTTATATAGCCATTATAGATATATAATATCTATAATTAAATTATAGCTTTTACGGCTTAAAAGATCAAATTAACCAAGATCAGTAACAACTCATTCGTATGAAGTTTATTTAAGACATTACAACTTTGATCGTATTCCCTCCACCTTCCGCTTCATCATCAGCTCAGGATTGTTTTTCACATACGCACTAAACGTGGTATTAGTAGAGGTATGCCCCAACTCAAGAGCGACGATCGCAAGATCTTTACCATCTGCTAGTTCTTTAGTCGCATAGCCACGTCGGATAATATGCCGTCCACTCTTTTTAATTCCCATAGCATGTAATGCCCAAGTAACAAACGAATACATCTCAGAATCGTTCATTTTTTTATTGGTGTAGTGCCCCTTACTATAAGTGCTTGAAATCATATAGGTCGAATCAAGAAGTGCGGTTCTCATGTAAGCAACATACGGTTCAATCATATCTTTGTGTACTACCACCTCGCGATACTTATCCCCTTTTGTCGTGTGATATTGAATAGTATAAAAATGATGGATATGTCCACTGTTATCTTTGTAACTGCTCTCAAGAATGTGTTCCATCTTCAGACTGATCACTTCATCGCTTCGTGCACCCGTCAGACAATACAGCAAGACGATCAAGGCATTTCGATACGCGTAGCGCTCAGAGCTTTTAGGTTTGTACTCTTTAAAGAGTCTCGGCCACTCTTTCATAAAGGCAATGAGTTCTTCGAGCTCTTCATTGGTTAAATAATCCGTAGAGCGTTTTTGTACCTTGATCTTAGTAAAGTATTTAAAGAGGAGGGTGAAATCTTTTTGCTCTTTGTTATTCTCACTGATAAAAGAGAGGAGTTGTTTGAGAACCGTTAAACGGTGAGATAAGCTCTTTTCGTATTTATAGGCGATAGTGAGCTTGGCATCGTTACGCCCTCTGTTGGCTTTACGATTACTCATCACTTCATTGTAAACCGTTTGATCAATTTTTTGATTTACGAAGTCATCTTGTGCAAGATGCTCTTGATACCACATGAGGTAATTATTAATAAACTTGGCGGTGATATCTTCAATTTCCATCATGGATTCATACTGATGGGAATAAGTCATAAAAGGGACAATCGCTTCACGATAGGACTTGATAGTTTTTGGACTGACGGCTTGGGCATACTTCTGAGCAATATAACGCTCCAGCCATATTTCAATCGTTTGAGATAATCCCTGTCCGGAATTGAGTTCCCATTCGGCTAGGTCGTCTTGGAAGTGTTTTGGGGACATAAGGATTACCGTTGAATGAACATCAAGTCTCTCGACTTCATCTCATCAAGGATATAATCGCGCAATTGATCGAGTGCATTCGCTTGTTCACCACTAATGTTCTGATCATGTTTGATCATTTGTCGGATATGTTCAAGTGTATCGCTCATTAAACAATACATATCCATTGCTTTAACAGCGGCTAAATGTTCAAACTCATCATCAGGTAAATTGAACTCAAGTATTGCTTTCATAATATCCTTCCATTTTAATAAATTAGTCCAATCCGTCCAATAAGGTTCCATCAAACTCTTCAATGATTTCTTTGTCAGTATTTTTAATTTTTTCAAGAACGTTATGAAGTTGTTCGCTTTTATCAGAGTAGGTGGTATATTTTTCGATTGCTTTGTCTTTCTTGAGCTCTTGAATCGTCTTGTTTCCAGTTTGCCCGTTACACATTCCGCAAAATTGCATCATCTCACCAAAAACATCATTCAAATTGTCAAATTCGTTCTTCAAAGCAGCTTCAAACCAAGAGATTCATAGTACTTGAATTTGGAATCATAAGAGACCAAAGTGTATCCATAATGAATACAATCATTAATAATCAAACGATCAAATGGATCCTTATGATTTGTTATTTGTGGAAGTTTATAGATACTTGACATACTTTTAGTATCGATATTATGGGTTTCGATACCCATTCGTTTTGCAATATCAGGGAGTTCATCTGGATTCAAACCTTCAAGTTCTAGTTTTCCAAGGCCATACTTCAGTGCGATTTCCCAAAAACTGATACTACTCACATAAATCGCATTTTTAGGGTCTTTGAGTAAATCTAACTTTTTTGTATCAATCTTATCGGGATCGTAAATAAGCCATAAAAGAATATGGGTATCGATGATGTATTTCATAAACCCAACAGCTCCTCTGTACTCATTTCGAAATTATCTTTAAATTTGACATGTCCACGATTTTTATACAACCCAAAAACTCTCTCTTGGCTTTGATCTAATGCAGCATCATACGGAATAATCATTGCCACTTTTTTATGATTTTTACCATACTCAACAATAAACGTTTCCCCTTCTTGTTGAACCAACTGTAAAATGTTAGAGAAATCGCTTTTTAATTGTCCCACTTGAATCGATTGCATTGTATTCTCCTTACTTTATATTAGAATCATAATATCATTTAGTTGTCAACTTGTCAAGAAAAGCTCTTTACAGGAAGTGGAAAATAGCACGTTAAGAAAAATAACTATAGCATAGCAATAATCTGACTATTCTATATTAATGTACATGAGTTTGACTTTAATATGACTATGCACTAATTAATAGACTATATATAATACTTAAAACACTATATCTAGCCAATATAGATACTTACCTCCATTAATTGACCTCTATTTTAGCAAAAAAACATCCTTATCGATTTTAACACACATCTAAATTCTTAGTAATTATAGCGAAATAGCCTTTTACTTACATGATAATATTGTATTATCATTATAATATAATCAATACGAAGCCCTATAAGATTCCAATATTACGTCCGATCGTCATTTGTAGCTAATGTATATTATCAGTATAATATCATAAAGTATAGTTAACTTATTATCTGTACAACTTGACTATAGCATGACTTAAAGATAGAATACTTCTAATTATTTAGACTATATCAACGTTATCAAGGATTTATACCATGAAAAGCCAACAAGTGGAAAAAATAGACCGTAGGGTCGTTTTAAGCATCGATAGTTTGGATGAAATCGCTAAATTAGCGAATACTCTTGATTTAGATAAATCATTGAACGAACGAGAGCGTTTGGGTACTGCGATTGAGAGTTTGCTTGAAATCAAACGTCTTTTTGATAAGGAGTTCATCGATCTGGATAAAATCTCAAAAGAACGTATCCATACGATGATCGGGTTTGGGGAATATCACGATAAAGAAGCAGTGGTAAAAGCGGCGATTGAAAATTTGTTTGCACAGCACCGGGAGAAGATCATCAAGAAGATCGAGGCGTTATAGCACTTGTAAGACGCGGTCGTTATTTCCAATAAAGATTGATCTACATTACAAAACGTATATATCTCAGTCGCTGATAAGTATACTTAGACAAAGCAAAGAGTGCAATTAGTCTAATTTTCCCGCTTCAGACATCATCTCAAAATATTTTGCTTTAAATGTGGCAAATTTTTGATCCATACCTTCTGTGTGTGACCAATTTTCTATATTTTGCATATCAAATGGATTTTTCTCGGCAATCCACAAAGCTTGCTCTAGTGTTCTGTCTGAATTCCAAAAGTAATATGCAGCGAGCCGATCTTTAATTGCATCAGTTGGTGTTAGTATGCGAAGAACCCCAGCTTCTGTATCAATTTCAGCAATATCTTTAATGAGCTCATCACCAACAGCAGGAGGTCCGCTTGGAAATTCAATAGCATACAACGCGTCATCATGATAAAAATAACGACCATCTTGTTTAAATCCAAGTTCTAGCATAATTGAGACAATCTTTTTATGATCTTCATTGTATTGATTTATAAGGTCAATATCCATAGAAGTATATGCGCCACAACTGTATATTTCGGTACAAAATCCTCCAGAAAGTGTTGTTAATATTCCTCGTTGCTTCAGTGTATCGCAGACGTAGGCAGCAAGCTCAAGCGAACTCATATCAGCTATTGATTTCATTTGTACTCCTTTCGAAAGCCGGTTTATTTTTGCGTCTAGGGGCCACTTTTGCTTTCATAAGTTTTTCAATCAAATCAGGTTTATAGGTCTCTCGAACTTTTAAAAGTAAGGACTTTAACTCATTAAGGAAAAAATATCTCGGATTGTATTGGTATACTCTTGCCTTACCAACTTGAAAACTAACAAGAACTCCACCAATTTCCAATGCTTCCAGCTGTTTAATCATTTGACTAGGCTTTGTCCCATAGAAATGAGCAATCTCTGAAGCATAGCCTTTTTCTTTTGCAAGAATATACTGAAGGACATTCTCTTTATCTTTTGAGCCTAAAAGAACTTCAATCATAATGCCTCCTTGGTAGTTATTAATAACTATATTATAGTCTATATTTACTCAATAATAGTTATTTGTTTCAAAACCTACTAGAAAATTTTAAAATATAAATTCCTAACACTTGCTAATGAACTGCTCGTCCTCTTCATACGATGATCGGGTTCGGGAAATATCACGATAAAGAAGCGGCGATAGACAATCTGTTTGCCCAGCACCGGGAGAAGATTATTAAGAAGATCGAGGCATTATAAGTTATATTGTATGCATACAATTTTTCAGAAAAAGTAGTATGTTTTTCTGAAATTACTCAAATATACAAAGAGTCTCTTTTAAACATTAAAGTTATCATTGAATACAAATATATACGCTATAATGTCTTTAAAATATTAATTATTTACGGACATAATAAATGCAAAGTTCTCTAGCAAAGCATATTAGAAACACCATTGCTTCACATAAAACAGGCTGGGTATTCACTCATGTCGATTTTTTTTCACTGGGAAGTGAAGCCACAATTGAGCGGATACTATCACGTCTGTTTGAAGCGGGAGAAATTCGTCGTATCCGTAGAGGTTTATACTATAAGACTGAAATAAGCCGTTGGGGAGAAGTTCCCCCTGCTCATTCAGCTATTGTCAACGCACTGAGCCGTATGATGAGAACTAAATTTCTACCTGATGGCGCAAATGCTCTTTATCAATTAGGATTGACTACACAAATTCCTATGAAACAAGTCTATTTGACTGAAAAGCAAATAGGCGACATTGTCATAGGTAAATCCACGATTGAATTTCGAAAAGTATCGGAGAAAAAACTCTCCGGACGTGGCAAGAGAGCCGGTGTCTACCTCAGTGCAATAGAATATCTTGGAAAAAATGAAGCGTTCGATGAATCAATTCAATCAAAAATAGCATCATCTTTAAATGAAAAAGAGATTATTGATCTTAAATCTGCTTCTAAAAACCGATCCGCTTGGGTTAAAGAAGCGGTTGAACATATTATTGCGAAGGCGTCATAGTGTACGAATTTATTAAGCTTTCTAAATCAGACCGTGAAGCAGCCTTTCGTATTGCCTCCACTCATACCGGCTATCCAGCACATGTAGTTGAAAAAGATTTTTGGGTTACCTATCTGCTCGATACACTATTCAACCGTCTGACGCATAATCATCGATTGATGTTCAAAGGAGGAACTTCACTCTCTAAATGTTACAATTTGATAGAACGTTTTTCTGAAGATATTGATTTATCCCTCAATATGGAAGATCTTGGGTTTGGAGGTGAAAATGCTCCTCATGAACTTCTAAAAACAAAATCTAAACGTGAAGCTGAAAAAGCAGTCGATCAGCTCAAAAAAGCCGGTGAAGTCTTTTTAAGTGAAGAACTTTTGCCGATGCTTCATTCTCAAATTACGACAGATCTTGCCAATAACAAAGAGTGGAGCCTCTCAATTGATCTCAACAACCCTGAAAACATCTTGTTCTACTATCCAAAATCTCTAAATACAAGCGAATACGGTGATCAGTATGTCAAGCCGGTCGTTCTGATTGAAAGTGGTACAAAGGCAGCGCATGAGCCTATTGAAACCGTAACAATCAATTCATTTTTAGAGCTTGCCCTTCCTCAAATTAAAACATCATGTAGCGTAAAAGTACTTTCTCCCAAACGGACCTTCTGGGAGAAAGCAACAATACTTCATGCAGAAAATAGTATAAATCGTCCCGAACGTGTCAAAGAGCGGCTAAGTCGCCATCTTTATGACCTAGTGATGCTCATGAGAAGTGATATCGGAAAAGAAGCAATGAAAGACTTTAGCCTATTGGCAAAAGTAGCTGAACATAAAAAATTCTATTTCCGCTCAAGCGCCGCCAACTATGACGAAGCCAAGCCGGGAACTTTAAAAATCGTTCCTCACGATGCCATCTTTAATGCATTTCGAAACGATTACGAAAAAATGGGAAGCATGTTTTCCGGGGAAATGATCCCGTTTGAAACAATTATGAATGATCTACAAAGTTTGGAAGAATCAATTAATTCACCGCAGGAATGAGAATTTATTACACTCCGCAGAAAGGGAATGAACCATAAAACATATATTCTTGATGTTTATTTTGAGTTCTTTAGCAATGGCACAATATCAACAAATAAAAATTGGTGAAATTAGTAGTAAATATGAGGACTCATTGAATCAAAAACAGCTTTATAGCCTGATTCAAGAGATAAAAGGGCAATTTGACCGCCAGCTTGGCTATAGTGTATTTGAATACTCTGAAAACGGTCTTCCAATCAATATCTTATTTGTGAATGAATCTCAAAAAAGAAAAATGCTCAAAAGGTATGAAGAGGAGCTTGCTTCCATTCAAAAGCACATCGAGATGCTGGATATGCAAATTTCTGATGAAAAAAGTTCCCTTGATCAAAACCAAGAAACGTTAAACAAAGAAGCAAATATATTAAATCATTCTATTGCAGATCTTAATGACTTCACCGTCAAAACGAATAGCGCGGTTTCATCTCTCTCAAAACAGCAATACGAAGCAAGCAAAAAAAAGATAGATACCGAACAATCAAAACTTACGGAAGCCAAAAAAAGATTTAATGAACAGCAAGCACGCCATAACAGAAATCTGAGGGAATTCAATCGAATTATCAGCAAGCATAACTCATTAATACGACAGCATAACTCTCATGTCATAAGAATCGAATCACTTTCAGGAAGCATCTTGGAAGTCAAAGGCAAAGCGATTGGAAAAAATATCACTACCATAAAGACTTATCAACAAGACGGACAAAAAATCGTGCAAAAAGAGAACTACAGCGAGATGGAGAAAATAGAGATTTACGGGTTTGATGGAAATATAAATCAGTTAAAAGCTGTCTTGGCACATGAAATAGCCCATTTAGTCGGTATTAATCACATCGATAAGACAAATGCACTAATGAATCCGATCTTGCAGTCAAACCAAATAGAGACAATGAAGTTGACACAAGATGACATCAAAGCTTTCAATCAAGTTTTCAGATCGATGCCACAGATTGGTCTTAAAAGGTAGGGCAACCTTAATGGCGTACTTCCCTACGCTTAGGTGGAGGTATGCTAATTTCAGGCGATGAAGAAAACGAGTTCCAAAATTATCATCTTGTATTATAATTATATAGCTGTTCAACTATTAATTTTACTTTCCTTTTTAAAACCAATACCTGACACAATTTTATGAGTTTTTCCCTAAAAACTGCTTCGTTTGTAAGGTATGAGCGTATCCATACAATGATCAAGTTTGGGGAATATCCCGATAAAGAAGCAGTGGTAAAAGCGGCGATTGAAAATCTGTTTGCCCAGCACCGTGAGAAGATCATCAAGAAGATAGAGGCGTTATAAGCTTAGTGCGTTTTCCAATTTTTTAAGTGCATCATTTCCTTCTTGAATCCGCACTTTATCTAAGGTTATTTTACAAAAAAGCAATATATTACATTTTATTAAATACAGAGTTATATGTAGATTCTCCTAAAATATAAACAAATATTCCTTTAAATATCTAAAATCTTAAATACAATTATAACTGCGTAATAAATAACAATTAAATAAATATTATTTGTGCGTTTTCACGGGCATATTTACCTCTTCCAGCAAGGGGAAAATAAGCCCCTAGAAGTAGCCATTTTTGCTTTATTTTTTTAAATCGAAATTTCTTTCAAATTATCTAATAAAAATAGCATATAGCACAAAAAAAGATTAAATCAAGAAGGCCGCATCAAAAGTGTGTAAAAAACAGCCTTTTACTCATTTATCCCCCGAAAAACCACTGTTTTGGAAAAACAACTAGGCGTAGACAAAAACGACTAATTTTTTATTTACTTTATAGGCGATTCAAGTAAGTATTTTCTTTACTCATAGAGCACATAAGTAGCATTAAAAGTCACAAGCCAACTCTTTTTCATAGTGCAAAATGCCTCTGTATCAAAAAGCCCGTTTTCATCAATAAAGTAGGTACTATAATGGGTTTTGATTAAAAACTACAATGTTTATTACTCTCTCAAAAAACACAACTCAATAACATATTAGTTAAAACAACTCTTTTATACCTATTCGAACGATTACCAAAAACATATAAAACAATACAGTCTAAAAACCACAATAATTACACCAAAAACACAACAACCTCAAAGCTTATCCAACCACCGATTATCAACAAACTTGTCAACTAGAAAGTCTTCTTTATCCAGTACAAATCCACAAAATCAAAAACCTATATGTATTTTCTACATACCTTTTCATCTTTTTCCCAATCAGAACCAAAAAACTTCCAAGTTCTTCAGCTAAATCCACCTACAAATCAAACCAAAAGACCTCTAAATTTA
>CAIMUF010000046.1 GCA_903844635.1 uncultured Sulfuricurvum sp.
TCCTTTTAGGAGCAGCGCTTCGCTAAAAGCTCTAAGAGCTATAAGAGGTTTTTAGAAGTGCCTATTTAATGGGGTTGTAGAAGATTTTGACAACGACTTATGTATCAGCTGCAACGAGTTATGTATTCGCTGCAACGACTTATGTATTTAGATGCTTATTGATTTGATTGTTTTTTTACTTAAATTTTTATCTTCTTGCATCCAGATAACTTGACCACTTATGGTCTTATTTGTGTATTTTGGATACTCTTGAGCCTCAAGGGATTTAAACGCTCTACGAACTTCTTCAAGGGCTTTTTTGGTTCCGTACTCAAGTAAAAGATACTCACATACTCTTCTATGCAGGATAGAGTTTGCTGGAAATGGTACGCCACTCTTTTTTTGTACTCCTGATCCATCTAACTGTAATAGATTCGATAATTCTATCGCATAGTTACTTGTGAGCTTCATAGTGCGCTCAACATTAATAAAACGCTTTGCTGCTATAGTTATAGATTCTTCAAATGTTTGTGATACTCGCAAAGAAACAGTATCGTAATTCTCAACTTTGACAAAATCTAAAGTACTGAAAGTAATGTGTCCTCCATCGTATTCAAAAGTAATAGTTGCATTGGTCATACTTTCAAGATGAGAGATGATTTTACGTCTGTTCTCTGTTCTGTTTTGCCATCCAAGAGCATTGATGATTCCCTTTAAATCAACAAATAAAATATTTTCATTACTCGTGGCTCTCATTGCTTGCCACTGACTCAAAACAAAGTGAAACATTCTCATATCAGCTGCTGTGATATTGTTAGTTCCTCTTATTGTGATTATTCCATCTGGAAGCTCGACTGAACCTTCATACCCACAAAAACCTTTTCGATCTATCTTTTGCATTGGTATCATTGAAATAGCAACTTTGTTCATAATTCGTTGAGGGACTGCAACAGTCCTCTCCTTGCTAGGCAGGAAGTTGGATTTTTCCATTAACTCCCCTTGCAAGTTTTTCTGTAATATATACATCTGCACTAATAAAATTTTCAGCAGCATTGGATATACGGCTTCGATCTTTTGCTAAATACCCGCTATCTTCCAATACATATGTCACATCTACTCGTCCAAATATAGCACCCGCATTTCCTTGAATTTTTGCAGAATATTCTTCGCTTCCACGCTCTTTGCCGTTAGTAGTGACATGATGAATTAATACAACTGCATGACCTTTGTCTGTAATCTTGCGAATTGCTTTAAATAGTTTTGTCACGTCTCTTGTGTCGTTTATATTAAAACCGAGTTCATCAGCAAAATTAGCAAAGCTATCAATTACAATAATAAAACGCTCATCACCATTGTGCTGGAGAACCATATTAAGAAATGGTCTTGCTTCAGATCCATGAAGTGGAAGAACTTTATTGACTATTAAATGTTCGTGAAGCTCAAGCCCATTATTGTCAATATCAACAAACAAAGCATTTGAATCTTTGATTGCAGATGCAACAGTAAAGCTTTTTCCTAGTTTTGCTTCCCCATATACCATTGTGATATTGCCATAAAATGCTATGTTTGAGTCACAAGCACTTAGTGCTAGTTCTGGTACTTTTGATATTGCTGTCAAATTAGCAAATAACTCTTCTTGTGTTTGAACCTCATGCATGGCGTCCACCTTGCACTTGGTGATCTTCTAACCATTTATTGATTAAAATTCTGTCGTAGCGGATATATTTTCCACCTATCTTACTATATGGTAGTGTTGAACTACTGCTCACCATTCTCATCTTAGCTTGAGCTGACTTACTAATATGAAACTCTTTTTCTAACTCTGATGGATCCAGCCATCTTTTTTCATTCTGATTATTCAAAATATTTCCTCATATGAGAA
>CAIMUF010000047.1 GCA_903844635.1 uncultured Sulfuricurvum sp.
TGCAAGAGTATTCGGGCATGTGTTTGTTTCCGGGCAGCTATTCGGCCTTTGTTGAGCAATTCTTTCAATTCTTGACGTTCAGCTTCGGTAAGCTTTACTCGGTATTTCTTTGCCGGCATAGTGTATCGTCCTCAATTTCATTACGTTGTTGTAGGAAATTGATAGATTACATTAACTACTCATTAAAACAAAATTGGCGCACTACTAGGAAGAATCCGCTTATTGTATATAGCCCCTGAGCGGATGCAGATAAAAAACTTTCTATCGGAATTGGATGAGATTTTAAAATTTGTTCCCATCAATTTTTTAGTCATTGATGAAGCGCATTGTGTATCAGAATGGGGCCATGATTTTAGACCGTCTTATTTGCGTATTTCCCAATTTGCGGCAAAACTGCGCTCAGATAATCCAGAAATGACGATTATTGCTTTGACTGCTACGGCTGGCGACATGGTTAAAAAGGACATGATGACCATTTTAGGATTGATTGATAATCATGTGGTATCGGCAAAAAACTTTAACCGTCGCAATTTAAGTTTGCAGTTTGTGGCGGTGGATAATTACACCGAAAAAGCTGAACAATATGAGCAAGCGTTAAAGAACTACTTACCAATAGCCCTACATACTCAAAGCATCAATGATATTTTTCAACGGGTTGATAATCAACAGACGGATAAGGGTGTTGGCCTCGTGTTCTGTATATATGCCGATTCTCACGGCAAATATTCGATTAATGACAGCGTTGGGTATTATTTAAGAGAAACACAAAGACTTATTGAAAACAATGGCCGTATTGAGGTAGAAGACTTTTCCACGGGCAACATTAGAGGATTTTCGTCTAAAGAACCGACCTTATGCCCTGAATGTAAAAGTTCAAAATATATAAGCGATAGGCCGCCAAGAAATGGATTGATAAATGATTTTGAGGATGAAGTCATTTTGTTTGAAGACGACCTAGATCAAACCAACACACTGAGTCCGAAAATTTGTACACAATGCGGATTTAAATTTCCAGGCAAAGACGCAATTAAACCTAAAAAATGGGCAAAAACCTTACGTCGTAATCAAGAAGAATTTAAATTGGGTAAAATTGACTTAATGATTACCACCAAGGGTTTTGGAATGGGCATTGATAAAGGCAGTGTCCGTTTTGTTATTCATACTGCATTAGCGGGTGGAATGGAAGGCTGGTATCAGGAGGCAGGACGCGCAGGACGCGACGATGAACCTTCACACTGTATCAGCATTGTCGATATGCCTAATCAAGCGTGTTTATCGGCAATGAAAAATACTCGCGATATTCCTGAATGCACAAGGACAAACTGTCCTCATGGTAAAAATGGCTTATGCGATTATGGTAAACAACATATTTTTACTCAATCCAACTATCCCAGTATCGAAGCCGATACGATGGCAATACTGCGTTGTTTAGATAATCTGATTACAAAGCAGGATAACGGAGAAAATCCCTTAGTATTACGAACATCAATGACTTATCAAAAAAACGTGGAGGTGGCACTATACCGTTTGCAAGTTTTAGGGGTTATAGAAGATTACAGCATTGAGTATCCGCAACGTGGCGTTGCTATTATTGAAGTATCTGGATTTAATTCTGATTTAAATCAATTTGATATAAAAAGTAGATTGTATGATTATCTTAGAACGCATGATAAAAAATGGATAGATGGAACTAATGAGGAAATAGAAGATTTAATTACAAAATTAAACAATGAGTATTTTGATAAAGTGGAAATTCGCATACAGAATGAGAAGAGAAAAGGTAGATTTGTTCATTATCAAGAGTCTGATTTATTCAATGAAGATCAATATATCAACCTCTATAAATTAGTAATGTCCTGCTCTTTTACAATATTGAATCATATTTATACGGACATAAGAGGAATGCGCTATGACATGCTGAATCGGTTACGGCTAGTTGTACAACCTGATAATATTGATGAATGCCGCCGATATAGCGTGTTGACATATTTTCAAACTGAAGACGAAAAAACAGGTAATACTCTTATTTTGCCAACGTATAGATGTGGTTTCTGTGACACTTGCGAACCTAGTTTAGATTTTAGAGACAGCAATAACGACTATCGAAAAAGAAGCGAACCCTTATCTTTTGATAATGATTTAACAGAATTAGACCTTGAATTTAGAGATTGGTTAATTAATGCTGAAATATTACACATTGAAAAGGCGGAGTCTTATATTCAAGCGTTTAAACATTTACCGACAACTACCTATGCAAAAGCAACGGGTATCCTTGATACTAGCAATCCCCGTAATCTGAAAGCACTCTATATTGCACGTCATTTTTCTGGACAGGGCGAAAAACTAAAATATAGTTCTCGTTTACTGGAAACCGCAAACTCTCGGAAAAGTTTAGAATTAGAAACTATTTTGAGAATCTATCAAACGACCGAAGATAAACTTAAGCCGCAAGTTTTCAAGATATTGTGTGATGAGCTGGGTATGATGCTTAAATACCCTCAAGGTGAACAATGGCTTTATGAAGAAGCCGAAGAGCTGCTTGATAAGCAGCAATTGGATAAACAAACCGTTGAACTGTTAGGTGCGGGGGTGATAGCCAATGATTTAAAGAACATCCCTCTTTTAAGCCACATTGCTAAAATCAACAATCTGACAAAGGCTTTTACTAATGACCATAGCTGAACGAGTGATTAACAAACTATCTGAACTAGACAAAGAGCTTGAATCTGTCTATGAAACTTCGAATGCAATTCAAAGGTTACAAAAAGAAGCAGAAAGTTGTGAAAAGGATATTGACGAACTAAAAAAAGATTTTATAAAAGAGCTGGAAGGTTTAAACGGGCAGAAAAACCACTATAAGTTATCAATTCAGGCATTAGAACAGAGTAAACAAAAGTTAGATAAAAATATTGAGTCAATATTAACCGTTTATAAAGATGAGCTAACAAAGATTGGTTCTGCACTGACATTATTGACAGTTACTAAGCTTGAGCTTTCAGCTTTAGAAGAGAAACTTACCCAGGCATTTTCTGGATTAGATAGCACTATTTCTAATAAACTCTCAAAATATATCGATGCGTTGGATTCTAAATTAGAACCCAAGGTTATTGAGCATTTAACTAAATTAGATAGTGAGATAGCGGGGTTCAAAAATGAAATCGATACGAAAATTGATAAAAATTTAACTTATCAAAATAAGCAATTGGATGGCTGGGTAAATACCCAAGAAGTTTGGTTGCAATCTCAATTGGAAGAATCAAAAAAGCTAATAGATCAAATCAAATCCTCTGAAGCAAACCACTCTTTAAAAATTAATGAATTAACGAAACAAGCTAATGATGATTTGAAAGGATTTAAAGAAGAA
>CAIMUF010000048.1 GCA_903844635.1 uncultured Sulfuricurvum sp.
ACCTATTTGGTCACCTAATAAAACTTAAAGTGGTTGAAAGTACGTTGTGCAGGGAAAGCGTTATGGTGACTCCAAGGGGATTTGAACCCCTATGACCAGAATGAAAATCTGAAATCCTAACCATTAGATGATGGAGCCACTTTTGTAGGAATTAATTCCTGAGCCGAAATTATAGTGATAAAAAGCTGAAAAAAAACTAAATCATAATGGATTCCCATTATGATCTAAAAAAAAGAAAATTTAGTTGTGATAAAATGAACGTAGTGCGCGAATGATAACAGCATTTTTAGAAATACTTTCTGCTTTAGCATTGTCATCTACCAATTCATATACATCTAATGGCAATGAGATAGAAAATGTTTTTGTTTCGATTTTTTTACGTTTAGAGATAAGTGAAACGATGTTATGAAGCATTTCAAGAATTTTTTTGGTATCGATTGGTTTTTGAATAAAGCTGTTGACACCAACTTCGATTGATTCTGAAATCTTTTGAATATCGTTGCTTGCAGAAATAACGATAATGATTTGTGATGGGTTTATCGCACGAATACGACGAGAAAGTTCGATACCATCAATTTCTGGCATGATAATATCAACAAATACGATATCCGGATTCATTTTTTCATAAACACGTAAAGCTTCTGCGCCATTATAAGCAGATGTTACATCCGCAAAAAAGTTTTTAAACGTAGAACTCAAAAGGTCATTTGCAACTACTTCATCTTCTACAACCATTGCTGTAAGTTTTTTTGTTTGCTCTGTAAGTTGGATCAAGTCAATATTTGACATAAATAAGGCTCCTAAAATTTGGTGTTCAACAACATGTTAAAAAATGTCATTGTATTTTACGGTGCAATTATATTCAAAAACAGATATTAACAAGTTTAAGAAATGAGATTATGTCGTTTTAAATTGTTGTAACCATTCAATGTTATCTTCATTTGCATTTTCTTGCTGCTTTAACAAGGAGCTAATAATTTGCAGAAGCGTTGGTTTATCCATAAATTGCAGTAGATTTGGATTTATTGTTGTTGGTTTTAATCCGTCATAACGGTTTAGTAAATTTTGAATATCGCTGATAAGTTGTTCTTTAGTAGATTCCATAGTGAAAGTATAACGAATTGGTGTTTATTTTATCGTGGCACATCATTTTGATATGGCATAATACATATGAGTTCACAAGAAGGATAATAAATGCGAGTAGTGATTGTCGGAGGTGGAATATCTGCTGTGTATCTTGCCAACACGTTGTTGCAAAAAGATCCTGCATCTGAGGTACTTATTGTCTCTGATGAATCCCATCCTCCGTATGACAGGATTCACCTTTGCGCACTTGTGGAAAAAAGTCAGTGCGTTGAGTCCATTACTCTCGATCTTGACCCAAGAGTACGTTTAGAACTCAATCAAGCAGTCCTAAGTATTGATGTTTCAAGTAAACGTATCATAAGTGCGCATGCAGCATTTTCCTATGATAAACTCATTATTGCTACCGGCTCTCAGCCTAAAGCACCTTTTGACATTCAGGGAATCAAGAACGCATCAACGTTTCGATGTGAAAAAGAGTGTGCAAAAATAGAGCAAGGGATAATCGGAAAAAATGTTGTGATTGTGGGAGTTGGACCTATTGGACTTGAACTTCTTGATACGCTGATGCGAAGTCCGTATCCACAATCAATTACGTTACTTGCTCGAAAAGAGCATCTCTATTCATCGGATTTAAGTCGAGAGGGAATTGCTCTGCTACGAGGAATTTTTGAGCAGGATCCACGTATACGAATCGATTTTAATGACGAGATAGTCAGTAAAAAAGTCTGCAAAGACGAAATCATTGAAATTCAAACCCGTAATAGAACGATTGACAATCTTTTTCTTATTTTTGGAGCAGGAATTGATCCACATGTCTCTTTTGCTCGTGATGTGCTCGAGTGTGACAAAGGTATTTTGGTTGATGACACGATGCGTACCTCTAATCCTGATATTTATTGTGTCGGCGAAGCAGCGCAATTGCATAAAAATGGCTTTATCGCCGGACGAGTGAAAGAGTGTACGTTGCAAGCTGATGTTGCTGTTGAAACATTGTTGGGACTTGAAAGAAAAACTTTCGAGCAAACGGTGTCTATCGATGGGCTAAAAGTGGGTTCATTTCTTTTTGCTGATGTGCGTTCCCCAAGTTATGATCTCAAAGATTCAGACAACGAAACCATCCTCATCACCCATAAAAATAGAATCGATCAATACATCATCAGCCATGATCGTCTCCAGCGTTTTATCGGTATTAATACCAATATTGATCTAATCCATCTCAAAAAGTTAATGGAAAAAAATGAGACAATTGATCCGGCATACTTTTATTCAAATCGTCTCAATAGCGGAAAGGGTCGTCTGGTTTGCAGTTGTGAGAGTGTTTATGAGGAAGAGCTCATTGAGATTATCAAGCTCAACGCCATTACTTCGTTTGTCGAACTTAAACCATATAGCAATGCAGGTCGGGTATGCGGTCGATGTAAGCAAGATATTTCTGCTTTAATCGCGGCTACGCCTGTCAATCATGAAGAAGCTGCACGACTTAGGGAGGAACGAGAAAATAAGCTTAAAGAAGCAGAGCTGGAACGTGTTCGTGCACGGATCAATAAATACAATACCATACATCCTAAAAATCAGCTCAGTGCAGAAAATCTTGAAGAAGCAATTGCTTCTTTTGATATGAGCCGTGAATTCAATCAATGGGTTTCGATGATCACTGCAACAATGCATTTGCATCCTGATTTCGAAAACGTTGTTAACGAAGGAGTCAAGCAACTCAATAAAATCCCCATTATTTGGCTGGAACTCTCCGATTGCAGTGGAAATTCAGAAGGGTTTATCAAATCGTCTCATCCGAAAATTGATGATTTGATCCTCAAATACATTTCGCTCGATTACCATGAATTGCTCATGGCAGGATCGGGTGAACAATCGGAAAATGTACTTGATAATATTATTAAATATGACTCAGGCAAATACGTCTTGATTGTCGAGGGAGCCGTACCTCTTGGGCTTGATGGGAAGTTCCTTCGTATCGGTCCAAAAGGGGAGACAGGACATGCACTGCTCCAACGGGTTGCAAAAGATGCGGCGGCTGTAATTGCCGTTGGATCGTGTGCGTATGATGGTGGAGTTGTAGCCGCCGCACCTAACCCAACCGGAGCTGTTGGGGTTTCTGAAGCACTGGGACGAAAAGACATCATCAATCTCCCCGGATGTCCTGTTAATCCAATCAATATTGTAGGAACATTACTTCATTTTATGATGTTTGACGAATTTCCAAAACTCGATGCCAAAAATCGTCCCGAATGGGCATATAGCTTTTTGGTTCATGATAACTGCGAACGGCGCGGACATTTTGATCTGGGTGATTTTGTCCTCGAATGGGGGGATGAAGGAGCAAAAAAAGGTTGGTGTTTATTTCAAATGGGATGCAAAGGACCATATGCCCAAATGAACTGCCCACAAGTAAAGTTTAATGAGGGAACCAGCTGGCCGGTACAAGCCGGTCATGGATGTTTTGCGTGCGGTGCGGGTAAGATCGCGTTTGACGAATATGCCAATAATCGACCACTTCCAAAGGAATCACATGAGTAAGCGTAAAATTGTTATCGACCCTATCACTCGTATTGAAGGGCATTTACGTATCGAAGTGGAAGTGAATGAAGAAAATATTGTTACCGATGCCTGGGCATCCGGACAGCTGTTTCGCGGTATTGAGATTATTCTCCAAGGACGTGATCCTAGAGACGCAGGGCTTATCGCGCAGCGTATTTGCGGTGTTTGTACCAATGTGCATTATCGTGCTTCCATCAGTGCTGTTGAGGATGCGTATGAGATTACGATACCTCAAAATGCCGAGATTGTCCGTAATCTTGTCACTCTTTCTCTCTTTGTCCAAGATCATATTATCCATTATTATCATCTTCATTCACTTGATTTCGTGGACATTACGAGTGCTTTAACGGCGGACTGTTCTAAAGCAGTCAAGATTGCGCAGCAGTATCATGAGCGCCCTTATCGAAATTCTGAGGGACATTTGGAAAGTGTCAAGGAGAAATTGAACAGTTTCGTCAAAGCAGGGCGGTTGGGGCTGTTTGCTAATGGTTATTGGGGACATGAGAGCTATCGGTTGACGCCTGAAGAAAATTTGGTCCATATGAACCATTATCTCGAAGCACTTCGGATTCAGCATGATATCTCCAAAGCCATTGCTATTTTCGCCGGAAAAACCCCGCACCCTCAAAATCTAGTTGTTGGAGGCGTTACCAGTGTTGTAGACATGCTCAATCCTCAACGACTCAATGATTTTATGTTTCTGATCAAAGAGACGCGTGATTTCTTGGAGCGTGCGTATATACCTGACATGAAGATGATGGTAAAAGCATACGAAGAATCGATCAAAATGGGTGAAGGGCGCGGAAGCGGAAACTTTATGTGCTGTGGCGGGTATCAATTTGCTTCAAAAGAACAGCTTTTTGAAAGTGGTGTTCTGACTGGTCATAAGTTTGACGAAATAGAGTCATTTGATCCGTCTAAAATCACAGAAGAAGCATCCCGTTCTTGGTATGAGCATGATCTTCCAAGATCGCCGTACGATCAAAAAACTGTCCCGTTTTATACTGATTTGAATGAGGATGGAACGCTAAAAAGTGAGGGGAAATACAGTTGGGTAAAAGCTCCTCGCTATGGTGGAAAAGTGATGGAAGTAGGTCCAGTAGCTCGAATGATCGTAGGCGTGGTTAAAAACTCTAAAGTGATTAAGCCCTATATGGATCGTTTTATGAAAGATACGGGGATGACTCTTATCGATTTTTCTACAACTATCGGACGCAATGCGGCTCGTGCTGTTGAAGCACAGATATGCTGTGATTATCTTTTTGATTTTATGAGTGATTTAATCGAAAATATCAAATATTACGATGAAGAAACATGGACAAAGTATGTTTTTGAAACCCTGCCAAGTGCATCCAAAGGTGCAGGAATTTTTGAAGTTCCCAGAGGTGTATTGGGTCACTTTGTCCGAATTGAAGATGCTAAAGTTGCTAATTATCAAGTTGTAGCACCGACAACATGGAATGCATCACCGCGAGATGCGACAGGACAGCTCGGAGCGTATGAGGAATCACTTATCGGGATAAAGCTTGCAGATTCTGAACGACCATTGGAAGTATTACGGGTGATTCATTCATTTGATCCATGTTTGGCGTGTGCGGTTCATGTGATCGATACCAAAGGGAGAGAGCTTTCTCGATATAAAATCTCTGCAAGTTAGGTTTTATAGGGAAAGCTTTTTGATGATAGCCTCAAAACTGTGTTTGAGGCTGGATAAAAAGAAGTAAAAACTTATTTAGCCACTGCATCTTTAAGAGTTGCACCTGCAACAAACTTAGGCACGGTTGTAGCTGCTTTGCTGTAGGTCTTATCTGTACCTGGGATTTTCCCCTCTTTAGCAGCTTGTACTGCTGTTTTGAATGAACCAAATCCTACTAATTGAACGTCTTCTTTATTAGACAATGCTTCTGTAATGGCAGCTGTTACGGCTGTAATTGCAGCATCAGCTGCTGTTTTAGTTGAGTAGTCTCCACATTTTTGAACCAGTTCAACAAATTGAGCTTTATTCATATAAATCCTTTGAATATAAAATTGGAATGTGATTATACCATGTACGCTGGCTTTCAATGAATTTATATGTCATTTTGACATCTATTAGAGCTCTTACTTAAAATCCCACTACACTTCTTCTAAAATCAGAAGGCGAGGGTGAAATGATCATTCATTTAGATTTAGATTGTTATTTTGTCTCAGCTGAACGAACCCGAAGCCCTTATCTAAAAGGTAAGCCTGTTGTCGTCTGTAAAGGGACTGATCATGCTATTTTTTCTACGGAAGATACTAAAAGTGTTATGACCGAGCGTACAGGTGGGTTTAATTCACTTTTTCAGCATGAACGAACGTGGGACGGATTTAATATCAATGACTGGAAAAAAGAGTTTATTGATAAGCAGGGTAGAGTCCATAGCATAGTGATAGCTCGAAGCTATGAATGTAAGTCATTTGGAATAAAAACAGGGACACCTCTTAGTGATGCTTTAAAAATGTGTCCGAATCTTATGGTAGTACAGGGAGATCATTTATTTTACCAAATCCTTTCTGGAAGGTTACGTGAGTTTCTTCAAACTAAAATTCCAGTATTAGAGCAATACAGCATTGATGAGTTTTGGGGAGATCTAGGCGGTTGGGTGGAAGATGAAGATGTCTATGATTTCATTGCCTCACTACAAGAGGAGATATTAGAGAAGTTTGATCTTCCTATGTCCTTTGGGGCATCCAGTGCCAAATGGATTGCCAAACTGGCCACTGATTTCAATAAGCCCTATGGAATTACAATGGTCCCAAAAGAGTCCATAATAGACTTCGTTTCCCCTATGAGTATTGATGAGTTTCCAGGAATCGGTAAAGCACTTTCCAAACGTCTTGAAAGTTACAAGATA
>CAIMUF010000049.1 GCA_903844635.1 uncultured Sulfuricurvum sp.
ACTTTTAATCCGTTGGTCGCGAGTTCGAATCTCGCCCGACCCACCATAAGTTCTTGATTTAATTGAATTAAGTTAAGAGCAGTAAAGAAAAAAGTATATTAGTGTGAATTATTATACTTTTGCAATAAAAACCTGAGACCCGCATATTCATTAGAGTTGCGGGTTTTTCGTTTTCTGGAGATGGTTGCTATTCCCTCTCCTTCCTTTACCTTCCACCGTTCCATAAACGTGTACTGAAAAGGTAATGAAAATGAAAAAAGTCTGTTTGTATGTTCGTGTCTCCACCCAAACTCAAACCACTGAGAACCAAATACAAGCACTCAAAGAGGTTGCAGAACGTTCTGGGTACGAGATAGTCAAAATCTACTCAGATGACGGCATATCGGGTTCTAAAGGTCGTGAAGATAGACCCGCACTCAATCAGATGATGAAAGATGCAGTCAATCGTCAGTTCGAGATGGTGATGTGTTGGTCAATCGATAGATTAGGTCGGTCAATCACTAATCTGATTGAAATCATGAATGAACTAAACGAACTCAAGATTGATATGTTCTTTAGTCAGCAATCCATAGATACGCAAACTTCCTCAGGACGCATGATCTTTGGCATCTTCAGTTCTCTAGCATCATTTGAGAGGGAAATGATTCGTGAGAGGGTCATGGCAGGATTGGATCGGGCACGAAAGAATGGGGTGAAATTAGGAAGACCGAGTTCAGTAAATGATGGAGTCAGAAATGCAGTACTAATACTTAAAGACAAAGGAGTGGGAGTGCGAGAAACTTGTCGTAAATTGGGTATTGGGTGTGCAACTTATTATTCAGTATTAAAGGGTTAATCACAAACATATTAATATTTAGACATAAAAAAGGTCACTTCACTATTTGATTGAAATTTACTGGTAGTCTTAAGGCATCACATCAAGCAAGGTATTCCAGAACTTTGGATTTGAGTCTATGACTGCTTATACAAATCACTCTTCTTATGGTGGGAATTTTGGTAAAGAAATATTAAAAAATCTTAAGATTTGTGATTCACTTGAGATTGCAAGTGGATACTTTGGCGTTTCTCAATTAAAACTTATGCGCAAAGAATTGCTATCTATTGCGCGAAGGGGGTATTGCAAAATACTCATTGGAATGGTCTTAAAGGAAGGTGTTAGTCAGAAGCAAAGGAATGAGTTAGAGGACTTAAATAGTGCACTACAAAGCATTAATAGCAATAGCGGTATTTTTATTTCTTTACAAAAATTTCATGGAAAAATTTATAGATTTAAAACTAGAGGAACTGAAACGGTTTATGTTGGATCCTCAAACCTATCTCATGAGGGTTTTTATTCAAACTTGGAATTTAATACATTAGTCGTAGATATTGCATCTCAATCAAACGTAACTAATTTTCTTGATAAGTTCTTCAATCCTTTATCTGGAATGTCAGATTCTCTTGATTCACTACCGCTTTTTATTAAAAAGAAAAGAACAATAGAACTCAAGAAGGAGTCGAAGGATCTAAATGCATACAAGATACGCAAGTCTAGTTTCCCAAAAACCATACCAACGTCTACAGTAACCATAAAATTACGAGTTGATGATCAACCAATATCCTCGTTAAATTTGTACTTTAGTAAAGGCAGAAAGTCTAAGGCGGGGTATACATTTCGAAAGTGGTACGAAGTAGAGATTACACCTGAAAAATCAGAAAAAAAACAGGTGGATTATCCGAGGGGTGAGTTTGATGCTTATATTAAAGATGGTAAAAATTATTACAAAATACCAATGATCGTTTCATCTGGAAAAGGAGACAAGGCAATCACATCCAAAGGCAATAGACACATTCTTGGGCAATATATGAAGTGAACTGACTTGATTTTTAGTACCACTCCAGAAGAGAGGATTTTTGATAATCTTCACCTTAAAGGAGTGCTAAATATGGCAAAAGGCCAACGTCTTAAACCCGAGCAAATCGTCACCTTATTGCGTCAAATCGATGTCC
>CAIMUF010000050.1 GCA_903844635.1 uncultured Sulfuricurvum sp.
AATTTATTTATTTATTTCTTATATTTTTACTAAAAAACTTTTGCAACATATGTTTAAGCAAAGCCACTTTTGGAAATAAGGTATGTTCTTTCCAAAGTTTCCCATGTCCTTCCTTATTGTATCTTTCAATGTTATAAAGTCCATTTAGATTTGTCTCTTTTACCAGTTCTTTATACATTTTCCATATTTCTGTGTTTTTCATTTCTTCCAATAATAAATCTTCCCCACATTTCCAGATTTTCCCATTAGGAGAGCATTGATTATAATGAATACACAAAGACCACAATAAGCAATCTTGTATAAATTGTTTATCTTTTTGATATTTTTTTCCACCATCTGAAGTTTTATAAACCGTATCAATCACTCTGTAATCTTTTTCTCCATAAATACCACCTTTTTCAGAAATTTCATCTCTACTCGCACAAAATAATGGTAAAACATTTAATAAATTATCTTTATTTACCCACTTATTACCATATCTTTCATCGTCATTTAAACTACTCACTATTTGAAGATAAAATCGCTCCTAAGCGCTTGAAAGTCTTATCCTAGAGGGAATGTTCATACGGTGATAGAGATTGATAGTGAAAAGATGGAGAAATAATTTTTTCTTTCTCATCAAAATTATATTGGTTGCTTCTGCGTTTTGATAAATTGTAGCAGCAAAGTGAAAGATTCATTTCACCGCTTCAGCTTTTATCCACGCTTTGATCTCTTTCTTACCTTGATAGCTGATGTAGTACCACTCTTGACCTACATCATCGGTTTTTGTATCCAACAATTTAACTTTGTCACCTGTAATAAGGTACATTTTTGATTTAGAGGATTCGGAAGGTTCTTTATAGAGGTTGGTATGCATTATTATAGGAAATTGTTTTTCTTCTTTTGGCTTATCAAGCAGATTAGGAATCAATATATATTTACTGATATTAAAATCAGTCAATGATATTTGCTGATCAGCAAAAGTACTATTTTTAATTTCGTATAGATCAGGATTTCCTTTGTTGAAACATTGATGCTTTTCATTATCAAGAATATATGTATCGTTTCTATCAACAAAATTAAATTGATAATTGCACATAATTATGCTACCAAATTCGAAATTAATGAAGAAACCATTTTTTTCTGCTCTAATCTTTTTAAATGGATCTTGTTGATAGTCAATGTTATTTAGTATAGCAGATTTATTAACGATAGAGATCTCGTCATTATTTATTAAAATGAGTAATCTATTTTGGTTCTTTTTACCACATTGATTGAGACAATTATTTTGTTGATATGTTGGTGATAATACAAGTAAAGCCTTTTTGTCAATGTGTAATGATCCAATGACTTCATAATAATCAGAAATTTGTATTGTTTCAAAATTAAAATATTTATTTGTTGTTTTAGTACATGGGGCTTCAATTTTATGTAAAATATCATTTCCATACAAATTGACTATGTAAGTCATTAAAAATAATATAAGATTTTTTTTCATCTAATGTTTTCTCCAAAATATTGATCTTCCAGCGGTACCTGTAGCGGTCAAAGACTTAGGTGCATTCTGATTAGTGTTATAAATAAATTTATCTACTGTCCAATTTGAAGGATCAGTAAAAACTTCATCAGGTATATTATATGGTTGTCCATAATAATTCACACTATGGTTCGGGTATGCTAGAAGAGTATTTGACAAAAATGTATCATATATACCTACATCTATTGTAATCGCTTTATATTCTTCAAATTTGTTTTGAGGTGTTCCGTTAGGAGAATGCAGTCCCCAAGCGAGGAAGTCAGTTCCATCCCATAATGAGGCTCCATTAGTAGGATCTTCCTTTAAAAGAGCATGAATTACACCAGCTCTCGCATAATTGGATCTAGCACTATTACTAGTAGTGGGTAAAGGACTTTTTTCTCCATTTGGAACAGATGAATAACTAGACATTAACTTGCCATATATTGTAGTTCCCGAGTTATCTGCTGCATTTTTAGATGCATGTGCTATCCATAAATACTCTTTTTTGTCATTTGTAATTCCTTCATGTTTAACAATCGCTGATGCAGTTTGAAGTTCTGTATGTGTTAGAACAAGTTTTATGGGATTTGTATATTCTGTTGAAGAAGCTTTTGCATCAGCAGCATACACCACATTTTCAGTTCCATTATTACCTAAGAACTTTCCTTCATAATCATAAAAATACCCATGTGTAACTTGTTGAACCTCAGGTTGTGTATTTCTAACCATTACACCATCTATTGGCCTACTTGATGTATGTTGTCTATTTGCACTGCCTCTCAATACATCAACAAGTGTTTGTCCACCAAATCGTTGTGTTCCTTGTTGTGATGATAGTGCGTTCTGTGAATAGTTTTGTGCTATCCCCGTCCCCAACAACCCACTCGGATCCGTAAAATTTACCGGATCATTCCCAATATAGCGATAGAAGTTCGTATCTCCACCCATAAAGCCTATCGGGTCAGGAGTGATAAATCGTCCTATAGTAGGATCATAATAACGTGCTCTATAGTAATACAGATCATCAGCATCTATCTCCCGTCCCGTATACCCATAAGGATTATAGGTTTCTACACTCTTGGTACTATGAGTAATCTTCCCATAGGCATCATAACTATAGCTCTCGACGATCTTGCTTTCTTTATCCGTTAGCGATAGTATAGAGTTCTGATGATCTCGATGATAGTAATAGGTTTGAATACGTGACTCTCTAAAAAGATATTGCTCTGTCTCATCCAATGTCTCATAGTGGTATTGCTCCTCAGAGCTAAGCGGAGTAGCTGGATGAACACTAATAGAGAGTGGGGTATCAATCCCCTCATCATGCAACAATGTAGCGATCAGTTCATCTGTGTCTGCGTCATAGATGGCTACGATGTTGTCTCCTGCGTAGAGGTAGCGGTGGTGGTATTTGTTGATCGTTTCATGGTTCGACAAGCTCACCACGAACGATTTAAAATGCTTGGTAAGGCGTCGGCCAAGGGGATCATAGGTAAAACGTAGTTCCACTATGTTTTTGGTCTCCTCAGGACGAACGGGAGTTTTGACATACCGTACCAAATACCCCTCTGCATCATAACTGTAGATACTTTGAGTGATGGGTGATCTTTTTACGATTAATCGACCAAGCGGATCATACGAGAACGCTACCTCACCTTGACGCATCAATCGTCCGCTAACCGAGTCGATGGTACTCTCACCTCGAAGCAGATTACCTGCCTCGTCATAGTGATAATCCTCATCTCCCGCAGAAACAACTCTCCCTGCCTCGTCATAACGATAAGGGGTTGTGTTTTTCATCACGATACGTGAACTTTTATCGTAGGTGTAGGTTAAAGATTCATTCTCTCCCAATGAGCGTTTAACAATCCTCCCTAGGGGATCGAATTGACTCTTTTGAGAGAGACGGTTAGGGTAGGTGAGAGAGGTTTGATTTCCGAGAGGATCGTATTTGAGTGCATAGGATTCAAGCCCTTTGCATATTTCGACAAGGTTGCCGCTTTCATCTCGTACCAACCGATAGTGAGCATCCGCATACCCGATAAAGCGTTTGGTTCCATCAGTGTTATAAGCATACGATACGCTCTCGCTGCCTAGACGTTCTAAGAGGACATTGGCATTGATGTCATAGACATACTCCACTTTGTTAACACCATCATCGATGGTGAGGATGTTGCCTAGGGTGTCGTAGGTGTAGTGTGTCGTTTTATCCCCGATGCTCTTGGAGAGGCAATGGCGTTTTTTATCGTAGCTAAACGAATAGGTCGCGTTACACCCCAGGGTGGTCTCTCTGGCTTCGCCATTCACCTTCTCTTCATGGGTGATGGAGATGAGTAAACCTCGATCATACGTATAATACTTTTGCGGGCCATCGGGTGCAATTTCTGTTTTCAAAAATCCGTTCTCATCGTAGATATAGCGGGTGGTATTGCCAAGCGGATCAACGAGTGCGCTTTTGCGTCCTGCTTTGTCGTAATGGAAGAAGATCGTTTTTTGAGCATTGTCGGTGATAGAGATGAGACGTGAAAGAGTGTCATACTCGAACTGGGTGATCCGCTCTTCGGGATCGATGATAGTGATGCAGTTGCCTAGCTCACCCCCCCAGGGTGGACTCTCTAGCTTTGCTATTCACCTCCTCGTACACATACTGGGTCATTCCACCCAATGCATCATGGATACGGATACGTTGTCCCAAATCATTATAGCCATAGGAGGTAGAGACACCTAAGCGGTCGATAAAGGTGATTTGGTTGCCGCGATCATCGTAGGAGTAGCTCTCGGTTGTCCCGTCGCTGTAGGTAGTACTTAGACGATTGTATCGTGCGTCATAGGCATGGGTCGTGATCTTGTCTTGATGGTTTATGATAGATGGATAGGGATTATTCCCCTCATAGGTGTAGAGTGTCTCAGGGTTTAGGAGCGCTGCATCCAGACGTTGTTCTCTGATTTTACGTCCTCTCGCGTCAAACTCTGAGACAAAGGTATTTCCCCCCGCATCAATCACAGTAGAGATGTTGTTCTCATATATCTCTTTGGTGGTAGATCCATCTGCATAGGTGATCGCTCGTATAGCTCCCCAGTTGTCGATTCCGTAAAAGGTCTTATCTCCCGTAGTGCACCCCAGGGTGGTATCTCTGGCTTCGCCATTCACCTTCTCTGTTTTTATAACACGGTTAGTCTCATAACGGTATGAAAATCGTTCGCCTCTCTCGCTGTAGCTCTCAACACGCCCTGCCGTATCATAGGTCACATCTAGTTTGGTGACACCGCTCTCATCGATGATACGCTCTAGTAAATAGGGAACACTCTTTTGATAGACATAGTGCATTACACCGTCCATCGGGTCGGTGATATGGGTAAGGTTGTAATGCTCAGGTTGCTCATTGGAGGTGTTATAGGTATAGCTCCATACACGGTGGGTATGATCACGTACCTGCGAGACAAGCCCCTCTTTATTGTAGCTAAAAGATAGTGTGACGTGCTGTGAAGTGATACGGACGAGTTTTCCGTTACTCTCGCGAACGAAATCGAGGGTATTGCCGTTACGGTCTTTGATCTGGGAAAGGAAACTGTTCACATACAGCTCGCTGTGTGCATCATGAAAGTATTCGAGTAAAAATGTTTGTGGACTGATGAGTGTGAGTTTAGCTCCCAAATCGTCCGTATCGATAAAGCCTTTCTCGGCATAAGTGAAGCGATGGTCGTCGGTAAAAATGAGACTGAGAGTATGTGGATCGCTTCTCATTAGCCGTGTCTCATAACTGCATTGCCATCCTCTACCGAATATCCCTGTGTATCCGTCACTGAGGTATGTTCGACGTATCCCAAAAGCTATTGGGGCGATAAGCTCCGCATCACTTTGGGTATAAAAAAGTTTGCCCGATGCAAGAAGGACGGGGGAGCCGGTTCTGGAACCTAGGGAACCTGAGCCTTTGTTATTGGTAGGTTTGTTTTTAGCATAGGGGGTGGGAATAGGTTCGGGTGCAGTTGAGCCCTCGATTTTTCCCTCGTCGGTGATGTGTCCGGCAGAACCGTTTTCACCGCTGGTTACTTTTCCGACGGTATTTTTTCCTTGCATGTATTGTTTGTCACAGACACGTACCACCGCTTTTCCGTTCACAAATACACTCGGAGATGCTTCTATCGGATCAGATTGTGCTTCGACGGTTCCTGATTTTACTCCCCCAGAACTTCCTTCTTTATCTCCGGTAACTTTGCTGCTATGGGAAGTTTTTAGATAGACGGGATCGCCGTTGAAATTGACATTTGGAGACGTCCCGTCTGATCCACCCAAGTCTTGTTGTACATCATAGGGGATATTTGGAGTTGAGGACCCTCTCGGAGTTTTATTGACACTCGGAGACGAACTGACGACTTTGTATTTGCTGTTTTTACGTGCTCCGAAATTTTTAGCCATTAAAAACCTTGATGACGATAAAATATTAATAAATATTATTTAATCTGCTATATTATCATTTTAAAAATTAAATAATGTTTATTTTGACAATGTTTTATGTGACTGGTGGTGAAAAGATACTAAAAGAGAAGGAATAGAACATTCGGCTTAATAGCCGAATAGTGTTTTGAGGAATAAGATTGTTTAAATAAGATTATTTCGCGATAAAACTGAGACAGTAGTAAATAGACGAACTTAATATTGCCGTTACCGGTAAAGTGAAAAGCCATGAGAGTAAAATGGTTTTTATCATGCTTTTTTGTACTCCGCCCTCAGGTTCTGCGACCATAGATCCAGCTACAGCACTGGATACAATATGTGTTGTGCTGACGGGGGCATGGGCAAAGTTGGCTAATAGAATTGTCATCATCGCCATTGCTTGTGCCACAGTAGCTTGCATGTAATTAATCGGCTGAGAACCAATTTTTTCACCAATAGTGATAACAATTCTCTTGTACCCTATCATCGTTCCGATACTTAGCGCAAGAGCAACAGCGATAATCACCCAAGTAGGAACATATTCGGTCGCTGACACCAAGGTTTTTCGTTGGGCGGACACGTAATCGGATTTATCTTTATCGGAGATTAAATAGGTTTTTTCGACTTGACCAAAAAAGTTATCTGAGCATAAAATAGCCGTGTGAACACTCCAACGATCCTGTGATGAAAGTTCCGTATACGATTTGAGACCACTCAGTTTGGTAGCAATCAATGACGTTGTATCGTATACATCGTTAACGTTACATTCTGCAATCGTATTTTTTGTTTTAAGTGCGCTAATCAAGTGTTTTTCACTCACGAGTTTGTTAAGACTTTCGTTGTTTTCCGCGTAAAATTTTGCTAAATTTTCGGCACTGTCATGAATTTGCTTGATTTTGTACTGATGCGAATCCATGTTGAGCGCATAATACGTTGGCAGTATCCCGATTAGGATAATCATGATAATACCGATCCCTTTTTGCCCGTCATTTGAACCGTGTGCAAAGCTAACGCCTGCCCCCGTTACAATAATTCCGATACGCATCCAGAAGTTCGGGCGCTTTCTTTTTGATTCACTATCAGGAGTTTTAAAATATTTTGGATTATTAACAAACTTTCTTGTGGCTTTCATGAGTAAATAGGCAAAACCAAACCCCAAAAGAGGAGAAAGAGCCAATGCGGTTAATACGCCGTATAAGGCTTTCCAATTGACGCTTTGTGAAAATTCAAAACCGTGCATAACACCAAATACGGTACTGACTCCGATAAGCGAACCGATAAGGGAATGGGAACTGGAAACCGGTAAACCGAAATACCATGTCCCGAAATTCCAGATAACGGCAGAAATCAAGAGGGAATAAATCATCACGAGCGTCGCATTTTGATTGGATGCGACCATAATGTCCAACGGTAACAAGTGGACGATGACATAGGCAACTCCTATGCCACCTAAGATAACACCTAAAAAGTTCATAATACCCGCCATGATGACAGAATATTCTGCTTTCATGGAGTTGGTATAAATGATCATGGCAACTGAATTTGCAGTGTCGTGAAAACCGTTAATCATTTCATAAAAGAGAGCAATCCCTAACGATAGAAGTAATAAACCAAGGGCGAGAGTGTTGATATTGTTCAGTGCATCCCAAATAACAGACATAAATTATCCTAAGATTGAAAATATAAGATTACGAAACCATTACTAAACGGTTACGAAATTATTACATAATAATGCCAAGATACTCTTTTAAGTGATTTTTTCGGATTTTAATCGATTATGATGCAAAGATGGTCAGGGGCTTTTTTTGCATTTTTCTTTTCCATTGCAAAAATTCTTTGAAGCTGTTCTGCTGAATGAATGGATGAAGTATCTCCTTTGTATACGAGAACGGCACTGACGGTCAGCAGTTCAAACTCTCTATTGTTCCCTTCTCTGTCTTCAGCAATTATGCACCCTCTCTCACGATCTTCGCAGCTGTAAAATTCACGAACATCAGCACTAAATTGATGAATTAGGTCTCGCGTTTGTGTACAAAATCTTTCAAACGTCAATTCATTTTTGATGACGGTACCCGCAAAAAAATCATCCCCGCCGATATGGCCGATAAAACATTCATTTAAGAAAATTTTGTGCATTAATTCAGCGAACAAAACAATCACGCGATCTCCATTGCGAAAACCATAGTGGTCGCTATAGGGTTTAAAGTGATCAAAATCAAAATAACAAAATACACTTGGAACATTTGAGTCAAAGGCGTGTGCAATGTGTTCATTGATCATAAAGTTCCCCGGAAGTCGGCTGAGTGGATTTTGATCGCGGGCGCGGATCAGATTGCGTTCATGCACCGCTTCAATCAATACCCTTGCGCTTAAATAGCCAATGTATTTGGAGGATTCCATCACCAAGACCCCTGGAGCATTTTTATGAAGGGAAAAAAGTTCGACAATGGTTTCTAGTGGCATTGATACATTGACAATGGGGATGATTTCTAAATATGTCTCTAATATTGAAAAATTTGAGGAGCTGTTTTGGATTAGTGATTGGCCAAAAGGGGAGTAGATGATTGATTTCAGGCGATGCTCGTGAATTATTCCAAGCGGAGCACCTTGATTATCGATGATGGGGATGAGAAAAAGTTCATGATCGCTACTGAATTCTCCTAATAATGCTTCCATAGAGTCGCTAATCGCAACTGCTTTTAAAACTTCCAATCGTTTTCGAATGATGGCTTGATCTCCCGATATTCTCTTTTCATCCATAGAGAGAAGGGTAATATGTGTATATTTGAGGAATAGTTCCTCGCAATCCATAGTAGGCCGCTGGATAAAATATCCCTGTACCATATGACATCCTATTTCTTTACAGACTAAAAGTTCGGCTGCTGTTTCGATCCCCTCAGCAATCACGCGACATCCCATCAATGTTGAAAGCTGAACCATCTGACGGGCTAGAAGCTTTTTCTTTGGATCGCTGTCGACATCACTTAGAAAGAATCGATCGATTTTAATAATATTGGGTGTGGTGTGGTAAAGCATTTTGTATCCAGATTGACCGATTCCAAAATCATCAATCGCAACAGAAAACCCTTCGTGACGATAATGGCTCATGAGCGCTATAAAATGATCCAGATTTCCTATTTCATTGTGTTCTGAAAGTTCAAATACAATACTTTTATGATCCAATCTATAATGTTTTAGCAATCGAGAAGTGTTTCCTTTTGTGAAATCAGCCATCCCCAAAAGACGATTATCGAGGTTGTAAAAAAGTTTGATTTGGGGGTGAAAGTCAATGGTGCAAAATTTCTTGATCACTTTTTCACGAAGGGCAAGGTCGAATGTATATAAGATATTTTCTTCAAATAAACGGTCAAAAAAAGATTCAATCGTTTCGAAGCCAAGCGAGTCTGTCCCGCGTAAAAGAGCTTCTACCCCAAATAATTCACCGGAGTGAATATCAACAATTGGCTGAAATGCCACATCTAAAACATCAAGATAACGTACATAAAAGGGGTGTAAAGGTTCCATGCGTAGGAGTATAAAACTCAAATGTCACCTAGCGGTTACAAAGAAGTGGTATGAAGAGGAAGGGTGTAACTTTTTCGTAATCACTTTTCTCTATAGTTGCATCCAAAATCACTTTTAGGAGATAGGATGAAAAAATTACTTTTTCTACTTCCGGTTGGTTTACTGGCGGCTACGGGTATGTTTTGGATGAGTGTTCAAGAAACTCATGTGAGCACTGTCCCTGTCGTTCCGGTTGCTAAGTACCCGCAGGAATTTTTTGCACTTAGTGAGCATTCGTTGCGCCAAGTGGTTCGTTATGGAGATGAAACATCGCTCTTGGAGCTTAAAGACTCGCTGGATAAGCTCGATTCCAGTCTTACAAAATACAAGGAAAACGGACTTTTAGTAGAGACGACAAAGGAAATGATTGTTCAGTACAGACGCGACAGTATGGATGTGACGAAAGCGGCGATTCCATATTTGAAAAAACTCGATATGTACAGTAATTTTGAACATGACAATGAAAAAGCGTTTGCTCTTTCTTTGAATCAAATTGGTTTGTATGAGCTTAAAACTATCAATACGAATCTCAATAAAGCTCGATTGGATTATATCAAAGAACCCTCAGAGTTAACCGAACAAAATTATCATGATGTACTGTCGAAAATGAAACTAATGATTACTGAACTTTATCTTGACGGGTCTATTGAACAGCCTCTTTTTACTTATATCGACAATCATAATAACTATTTTAAAACCGTAGCATCTATCTATAATAAAACGGGAAGTGAACGAATCTATCGTCTGCAAGAAAAGGGTTATGCTATTAAAACGGAACTACAGCTTCTTCCAAAGCTGTAATGTCATCGTAAAAATTCAGTAAGCCCCATAACAATCTCAACCATAATCAATACGATAATAATCCACTCCAAAAACTCACTTTTTTTATGATTGATAATGTCCATTACGAGCATCACGTCTTCTTTTATTTGTGAAAGCTTGGAGAGGGCTATTTCGTGTCGATCATCGAGCTCCAATACAAAGGAGAGACGATTGTAGAGGGCTTCTGCCTCCGTTTCGTCCCATAAAATATTGGGTTTGTCCAATAGTAAAAGATTACTAACCATATCATGACGAGTAAGAGCCAGCTGTGCGGCAAACTGCATTAGATGAGAGCGTCTTGAAATCGAAAAAGTATGGATGGACTCGACGATGCGCCGGCTTTTGATAAAGAGGACATCAAGACGCTTTTCATAGTGTTCTAAGCCTACGCTTTGAGAAATGGCAAGGGAAATGATGTTGAGCGCAAGAGGGGATGTTTCTCGCAGGGTTATGGCTTCATTACTCACGTCAAACGTTTTTGTCATATCGGGATTGATGATGATGGGATAGTCTTGGGTGATCAGATCTTTTTCATCCAAGGAGAGGTTTAGCAGTTTTAATGCTTCTAAAATCTCTTGTTTGTGATTGCTAATGAGAGTTAATACTCCAAAAGGGGAAAGAACAACATGATATTTTTGATTGTGACCATAATAACCGTTTTCTACACCGCGATTGAGCGATAAATCGAGAGAATATTCAATATTTTGGAGGGTTAAAGGTCGAGGCAAATAGAGAGAAAGAAGATTCATGGTTGAGCCTTACATAATCTCCCGTATCGCTCACGATACGGGTAGCTTTAGGGGGTGGTAGGGACATTTGTCCCTACCACTTTTCGGGCTTTGCCCGAAAAGTGCGTAACATCAGATGGTATATATCACCCAAACTTCCCTGTGATATATTCCTGTGTGAGTTTTTCTTTCGGTGTAACAAACAGTTCTTCGGTTTGACCCAACTCGATGAGTTCACCCAAATACATAAATCCGGTGTAATCACTTACCCGTGCCGCTTGTTGCATGTTGTGCGTGACTATGATGATACTAACGCGTTCTTTTAGCTCGATTACGAGCTTTTCGATCCCTTGCGTTGAGATAGGATCAAGTGCTGAGGTCGGCTCGTCGAAGAGTAATACTTCAGGCTCTACGGCGATAGCGCGAGCAATACACAGACGTTGCTGTTGACCACCTGAGAGACCGTTGGCGTCATGTTTGAGACGATCGCTGACTTCTTTCCAGATCGCGGCATCTTTGAGTGCTTTTTCAACACGGTCATTGAGTTCCGTTTTGTTTTTGATTCCACCAAGGCGCATACCGTAGGCGACGTTATCAAAAATGGACATCGGAAACGCGGTCGGTTTTTGGAAGATCATACCGATTTTGGTACGCAAGTGAATCAAATCTTCTTTTGGGGTCAAAATATTGCGCCCCTCAAACTCGATTTCTCCTGCATACGTGTTACCCGGATATAAATCATGCATACGATTAAATGCACGTAGAAGAGTTGTTTTACCGCATCCAGAGGGTCCGATAAGAGCCGTAATCGAATTTTTTGCAATCGGCATGGTTATTTTTTTCAAGCTTGGTGCTGTAGCACCTTTGTAGGTGAATTCAAAATCACGTACCTGAAGAGCGCATTCTTCTTTAATATCGATAATACTTGCCATTGTTATTTCCCTTTTCCGACGAATAAAATGATTCGTCCTAATATATTTAGACCCAAAATAAACATAGAGAGGATAAAGGCAGCTGCCCATCCAAGTTGCTGCCAATCCGCATAGGGACTGATTGCGTAGTTAAAAATAGTCACTGTCAATGAAGGCATTGCAGAGTTTAGATCGGTAGTGAAAAAGTTATCGTTAAAAGAGGTGAAAAGCAAAGGTGCTGTTTCTCCTCCTACGCGGGCAATTCCCAACAGTACGCCGGTTAAGATCCCTGCTTTTGCTCCACGATAAACGACGTCTTTAATCACTTTGTACTTTGGAGCTCCCAGTGCAAAAGCGGCTTCTCGAAGTGTTCCCGGTACCAGTTGGAGCATATCGTCCGTAGTGCGCAAGATGATGGGTATCATGATGATTGCCAATGCAATTGCCCCAGCCCATGCACTAAAATGCCCCATAGGCATCACGATGACGGCATAAACGAACGCTCCGATAACAATAGAAGGGGCTGACATCATAATGTCGCTGATGTCACGGATCGTATGGGCGAGTTTAGAGTTTTTGCCATATTCACTCAAATACGTACCGGCTAAAATACCCAATGGTACACCGATACCCGTCGCTAATCCTACTAAGATGAGCTGACCGACCAGAGCGTGCTTGAGACCGCTCTCATCATAGCCAGGAGGTGCACCCTCGTAAATGAAGATGTTCCAGTTAAGGGCACTCATCCCTTTCATGACCAAAACACCTAAAATCCAAAACAAAAAAGCGAGGGCAATGATAGCGCTAAGCGTTGAAAACCCCAGCGCAATTTTATTAATAAAGATTCGTTTTTGTATGGCAGTCATTATGCTCTCCTAGCTTTTCGTAAAAAGTAAAATTTTGCAATGGTGATAACGATGAAGCTCATTATGAGCAATGTCAATGCCAGTCCAAATAGGCTGGAGAAATATAAGGACGAATCGGCTTCCGTAAACTCATTGGCGAGAGTAACCGGAATCGAAGTGGTTGGGTCGAGGATTGATCCTGGGACATGGTGAACATTTCCCATCACAAACGTGACGGCCATAGTCTCACCAATCGCACGCCCTAGCGCCAAGATAAGAGAACCGATGATGCCCGCTTTAGCGTAAGGAATGATAACGTCTTTGATAACGTCCCATTGAGTTCCTCCTAGTGCATAGGCAGATTCTTTTAGAATATCGGGTGTGGTGTTCATAGCATCACGAGTGACGGCTGCCATAAAAGGCAAAATCATAATCGCTAAAACGATTCCTGCGGCTAAAAGACCGATTCCCATTCCTCCAAAAATATCACGGATGATAGGGACGAAATAAAACAATCCCCACATTCCATAAATAACCGAAGGAATAGCTGCAAGGAGCTCAACGCTGATTCCAAAAAAACTTTTAACTTTGTCGTGAGCAATTTCACTTAAGAAGATTGCAACACCTATTGCGACAGGAACAGCCAGCAACATAGCCAAAGTGGTTGAGATTACTGAACCCAAAATGGCAGCATATGCTCCAAACTTATTAAGATTTGGTGCCCATTCGTCTTTGGTGATGAAATCCAGGCCAAAGGTGTTCATTGCTTCAAGTGAGTGGTTGAATAAAACCACAAAAATCCACGCAACAATAACGAGAATCAAGAGAGCACTGAATCGGGTGAAATTGAAAAATATCTTATCGATCATACAAAGCCTTCCATTTTTTTATCGTGATATTGTAATATAATTTGTATTACAAAGCTGTTACTAGGTAGTCTTTTAGCCATTCTAGGGCTTCTTCCTCGGTGAAAAATTGCTGATTGAGCTGTGCTTCATAAGCATTGTCTAAAATCACTTTAAACGCTTTTGAGGGAATAAGTCCAAGGGCAATCAAATCCCGACCCATGAGAAGAGGTTTGGGCGGGGAGTGCAGAACACCCAGTTCTTTAGCCTGAGAATAAAGCCATTGTCCTGCAGTAAAGCACGTAGGGCGACCACCAGCAAACTCCCTTCCCAGAAAATCAGCCTCCGATACCAGAATCAACTCTTCGAGTGTAACCCGTGTGCTTAGATGGAGAATATCAGGGATAGATGCGTTGTTTTCATAGAGTTTTCGTACCTTTCCATGATAACGGATGAGAGGGAGAACGTTTTCTTTCAATCCGTGCTCATCGGTGATTTTTTCTAAAAATACTTTTGCAACCGCTACCCCTGCTTTGGCGTGTTTAGGGGCATTGATTTCACCGTTAGTGATAACCGTCGTTATAGGTTTGGCGCAGTCGTGCAATAACACGGCAAACATCCGCGTTAGGTCATGTTTAGCATCGCCTGTCCGTAAAGTTGCCATCACGTCTAACGCCATAAGTGTGTGTCTCCATACATTTCCCTCGGGATGGGATAGCCTGTCTTGGGGTGTACGTTCAAACAAATCCAATGGTGAGAAAAAAGGTAGAGCCCCCATCTCGCGCAGCAGTTCCATTCCGACAGAGGGCTTGGGGCTTAGCAAGAAGAGTTTTTTAAACTCCTCAAAGATTCGCTCTTTGGGTAACTCATCAAGCGCACCGTTTGAAATCATCTCTTTACACAGCGTTAGAAGTACAGGATCACAGCTCAGCTCAAAACGGGCGGCAAACTGAACGGCTCGCAAAGGGCGAAGAGGATCTTCAATAAAGGTTTTCTCATCCACACACATAAGCCGTTTAGCTGACAAGTCATCGCAACCGCCGTAAGGATCCAATAACGTTTTGGTGAGTGGGTTATAGCCTATGGCATTCATCGTGAAATCACGTCTGCGTGAAGCCGTTGGAAAGTCCAGAGTACAATCAAAAGACATTTCAAATCCTTTGTGTCCAGTTGTATGTTTGGACTCCGTACGTGGAGGCGAAAAATCGATTTCCAGTTCTTTAAGGCGCAGTTTGATGACGCCGAAGCTTTTACCTACGAGATTCAGTTTGCCAAATGGTTTAAGTATCTGCTCCAATACTTCGAGTGAGGGTAGATTATAGAGCTCAATATCGATGTCTTTGGAGTGAAGATTGAGCAATGCATCGCGCACATATCCCCCCACAACAATGGGAGTGATATGATGAGCGTTTAGCTGCTCGAGAATCGGATGAAGTTCAGAGGGGAGCGAAATCATTTTTTTGGGACGAGGGTGTCAAGTCCAAAACTAAATGTAGAGCCAATGCCCAAGGTGCTTTCAATCCGAAGTGTTGTGTCGTGAAGTTTTAGGATGTAGCTAACGATAGCAAGTCCTAATCCCATCGAGTTGTCCCAACTGTTTTTTTGAACACGGTAAAACTTGCTTGAAATAAGTTCCAGCTCATGAGGGGCGATTCCGATCCCCTTATCTATAACGTCAATCGTATGATCCGTGAGTCGGAGAGTGACCGTATCTTCGGAATATTTAATGGCATTGTCGATGAGATTGGTGATGACGAGATCCAGCATCGTTTTATCGGCAACTACTTCTTTGGACTGCCCTTCATAATGGATATGTCTCATCGGATATTTTCCCTGAAGGGTCGAGGTGACATCACGGCATAGTATATCGAGATCAAAGGTGGTGGGTTTGATGGAAAGATCGTTATTCTCGAGTTTGACCGAGAGGGCGAGACGGTCGAGCATGGTGCTGATTTTAAGAGCATTAGAATGAATTTTGCCCAAAAACTTCTCCCGTATTGCGAGGTTGAGATTGGGATCTTCTTCGAGTGTTTCAGTGTATCCGACGATGGCCGCGACAGGATTTTTGAACTCGTGGCTGATGGCGGAGAGAATATCGTTTTGCTGTTTATTGATGAGACGAAGCCTGGCGGTATATTTGCGTTTTTGTTTGTCACGATTTCGAAGTTTTTTGACCAGATTTTTGAGGAGTAGCGTGATTTGCAAAAATTCTCTAAAATGTTCCGGCTTTAAGACTGCCATGTAATTTTTAGCTGATATTTCGTGGAGATATTGAGTGATTTGAGCAATGTCGTATTGGGCTTTTTTAGAGATTTTATAGGAAGCGATGAGCGCTATAATGATAAACAACGCGAATGTTGAGGCAAGTTTGAACCATAATTGGTAAAAATACCCCATAACACTGTGGAGAGGTACTCCCAAGCGGAGAATGATAATGTCCCCTTGAAAAGGGATTTGTTTGGCAACAAAAATATAGTCTTCATCAAACGTAGCTGAATATCGTACCTCGACTCCGTAGGGTTCTGTTAAGGCATTCATTATTTCTTGGCGATTGAGCGATGAATCAACGGAACGTTTGTCGATATTGCTTTCGGCTAAAACCTTTCCGTCGTTATCAAACGCAGTGGCACGATAATTGGTTTGATTACGTACCGCATTGACATAGTGATCCAAGCTATTGGATTGATTGGAGCGTACAGCAACCAGCTCTAAGGTTCTTTTGAGATGCTCGATATTGTCGTTAACAATCATCTCTTTGAGGGTATAGTAGCCGATAAATGAGGCAATAGTAAGGGTTCCTATAAAAAGAGCAAGTGTGTTTAAAAAAAAGAGCTGATGAATTTTTAGCACAGTGTATATCCGACTCCCCGTACTGTTTTAATGTACTCTTTACTTTTATCGGGGTCAATTTTTTCTTTAAGACGGTTGATTGCGACGTTGACGGTACGGTCTTGATACATTTCATCTCCTCCCCATACGTGTTCGAGGAGATATTCACGATCGAGGACGACATTTTGATTACCCATAAGTGCATACAGCAAATCAAATTCAAGTTTTGTAAGCTCAACAGGGCTATTTTCGATAATGACGGTACGTGATGCGAGGTTGAGGGTGATATCGCGGTAGGTTACATTTCCCTCAACGGAAGTTTTTTGAGTACGTCGTAAAATCGCTTTGACCCGTAAAACAAGTTCTTTCATACTAAAGGGTTTCGTGAGATAATCATCTCCTCCGCGTTCAAATCCCTCTTCTATATGTTCGTCTTTGTCTTTTGCGCTGATGAAAATGACGGGAGTATTAATCCCGCTGCGTCTGAGAGAAGCTACGAATTCAGACCCCTCCGTTCCTGGGAGATTGCGATCCATCAAAATCAGATCGACTTTTTCCTCTTCGAGCACTTCGATGACCCGTTTGGTATTGAGAAACCCCATGGTTTCAAACCCCTCGCGACCAAGGTTAAACTCCATCAATTCTAAAATGTCTTCTTCGTCTTCGACGATCAGAATGAGCGTACTCAACGTCCTACCTCTTTATACGTGAAAGTTTAATTCGCCGCCTTGTTGGGCGTACAAAAGAAGTGAAGCAATATTGACCGTGCGATCTCCTGTTCGTTCCAGCTTGCGAAGTGTTGAAAGAACTTTGACGTAGTCCGCAGAAAGTTCATGAGAGTCGGAGATAAGATTGAGAAGATCTTTTTCGATAACAGAGAAAAGGTCATCATTTTTGGATTCCTCAACCGATACTTTACGGAAAAGCTCTTGCGCATCTGACGTGCTCATCGCTTCCAAATATTCATGGATATATCCGAGTGCATTCAGAGTCGTTTTTTGAAGCTGAATAATAGAAGGCGTCATAACAGTAAGATCACATTCTCCACGGCAAAGCTCTTGAAGTCGGACATTGTATTTTTTCATATTTTCACCGATACGGTCAAACTCATTCGTCATTTTCAAAAACGCTATGAGAAGGCGAAGCTCATCCGCTTCAGGACCATACAGAGCAAGCGTTTTAATGACTTCGCTGTCAATCTTGTTCGCATCCGCTTGAATGCTTTTAAGGCACTGCTTGGCATTCTCATAGCTCGCATCATCATTGACTTCAAAGGCGTGTAACGTTTCTTTGTTTGCGCAGATGATGGCAGACGTTAGATTGGAAAGCTGTGTGCGGATCTCGTTGAGTTTATTTTCGTAGCGTGGTAACATGGAGGAGCCTTTGATTAATGTATTAAAATAAGTGTGTGATTGTAATCTATTACTGTCACGGTTTGATTACAATAGTTTACCATACTCTGTAACCTTTTTGTTACCTACAGCAAGTACAATATCGTCATTAAAATACCACTCAAGGACAATCCATGCTAACAAAAGTTACTAAAGGTTTAGTGATCGCTGCAATCGCGGCTACATCAATGATCGCAGCAGATAAAATCAATGGAGCGGGTGCAACTTTCCCAGCACCATGTTATTATGATTGGGCGTATAATTACCAAAAAGCGACTCATACTCGTGTTAACTACCAATCAATCGGTTCAGGCGGCGGTATCAAGCAAGTCTCTGAGCGTATCGTTGATTTCGGTGCTACGGATGCTCCAATGACACCAAAAGAATTGGATGCAGCAAAATTATTTCAATTCCCAGCCGTTATCGGTTCAATCGTTGTTGCACACAACCTTCCAGGTGTTGCTGATGAAAAACTAAAACTTAAAAACAGTGTTGTAGCCGATATCTTCGCAGGTAAAATCACAATGTGGAATGACGCAGCAATCGTTGCAGATAACGCAGGCGTAAAACTCCCAGCTGAAAAAATCATCGTAGCTCACCGATCTGATGGATCAGGTACTACATACGTATTTACTGATTACTTGAGTGAAGCATCTAAAACATGGAAAAGCAAATTCGGTATTGGTAAAGCTATCGGTTGGGCAACAGGTGTTGGCGGAAAAGGTAATGAGGGTGTAACAAATCTTATTAAACAAACTCCATACTCTATCGGCTACATCGAAAACGCATACAAAGAAAAGAACAATCTTTCAGCAGCAACACTTCAAACGGCTGAAGGCAAATGGGTAACAGCAACAAAAGCAAACTTCCAATTGGCAGTAAAACAAGCAAAATGGTCTAAAAAAGATCACTTTTATAGCTCACTTGTAATGCAAGACGGTGCATACCCGATTGTTGCAGCAACATTTATCTTGATGCCTCGTGAAAAAGCGGATGTTAACAAAGAAGTTATCAACTTCTTCGACTACTCATTCCGTAACGGTGATGCAGCAGCAGAAAAATTAGGTTACATTGCTCTTCCAGTTGAAACAACAAACATGGTACGTGAGTACTGGTCTGGTAAATAAGTTTTACCATAGTATTTATACGCCATCGGAATACATCCTGATTGGCTACGTTAGCACTGGGCTCTCTTCGGCAGAGAGCCCAAAATCGCTTGCGATTTTTATAGATACCTCTAAGCACATTTCGATGTTTTTAGAGGTGTCTTTTTCACCCAAAGACCCACGTTTCATTTTTTCTCCCTCTCTTTCTCCCTAAATAAAGCTTGTTAACCCGTTTTAGCGTATGCACTCGGGTTCTATATTATTTGAACGCCAAAGGAATGAATTCCTTTGACTGCGCTAGCCGCTGAGGCACTAAAGCTAGTTTCTTCGAGCCAGATTATTTTCCATCCATCCATTTATCGTTTCGTAACCCTTTTGTAATTGTAACACTGACGTAATTTTCTTTTTCTACAATGTCGTCATATTAATCAGGAGTGATAACCAATGAAAAAAGTAACTTTATCTGCCCTTGCTGCGGTGATGTTGTCAGGTGTAGCGTACGCTGACACTATGTCTCTATATAGCGACCCTAAAACAGGTCAAGTATTTACAACAGCTGGTGAAGGCCGTGTTGCTATGGGTGATTTCATCGATGCAAAAAGCATTGACGTAAATCAACGTGAAAGCGAATCAGCATTTTCTGAATACAAAGACGCTCAAAAGAAATACGTAAACGTAAAATCAAAAGCAAAAACTCTTGAATTTAGCGGTACGCATTACTTTGGTTTGACAAGCAATAACTATGGTGCTACAAATGCTCAGGGTGGTGATAATTCAGTTGGATTTGAAATGCGCCGTAACTATGTTCAAGCAAAAGCATTTTTTAATGACAAAGATTATTTCCGTGTAACATTAGATTCAACAAAAGAACTTGAATCAACATCAACAGCCGTTGGTGATGGTCCAGCTAGTGTTATCGTGAAATATGCATATCTTTATTTGGATAAAATTCTTCCATACACTGGTGTAGAGATTGGTATTGCACACCGTCCATGGATCGACTACGAAGAGCATAACTCATGGTATTACCGTTCTATCAATAAAGTTATTTTGGAAGATAAATTTGGTACAACGGGTGTAGATACAATGAATTCAGCTGACCTTGGGATTAACTTTCAAACGAAAACTCCATATTTTTCATCTGAACTTGGTATCTTCAATGGTGAAGGTTACCACTCAAAAAGTAATCAGAAAAATAATGATGGTTTGTCAGCTGAATGGCGTTTGACTGGTCACGTGATGGGTAACGGAGAAAAAGTAGGTAAATATGATATTGAAAAAGAGACGTATCTCAATCTATCATTCGCAGGATTATCAAGTCAAAATCACACAATGAGTGATACTTCTCTTGCAGCCAATGCGACACCTGCTGCTGCGCAAACAGTTGATGCTGCTAGTAGATTTAACCGAAACGCAATGTGGGTACATGCTGTCTATAATCAACCAGAATTCTTGATTGCTGCTCAATATGATATTAGTAAAGACCAGTATGCAGGTAGAGATACAACAACTTTAAACAAAAATAGAGAGATTAAATCATGGTCTGTGAATGGTGAATATCGTCCTATCCAAGATTGGACAGTATTAGCAAGATTTGATAGTGCAAAAGTAAACTATCCTGATAATACAGTTGCAACGGCTACGAATCCTAATAACTTAAATGTTGGAGATACAACACAATGGATTTACGGGGTAGCATACAAATACAATAAAAATGTTAAATTTATAGCTTCAGGTAAAACGGTTAATGCGGAAGATGGAACTCTTGCAACCACATATAATGGTGTAGCTAATGATACAACAACTGGTACCCAAGCTGATAAACAAAGCTGGATGCTAACTACAGAAGTTGAGTGGTAAGCCACTAAACTCGTAATATTTTCCCGTTATCCTCGTTTTTGCGGGGATGACGAAAATAATCCTCCCCATGACGAAACCTCAATTTTCTGCTACAATTTCCCAACCTTTAACCTCAAGTGACTTTTATGGACACATTTACTCTTCTTATGACGATGGCAAGTTTGCTAATGGTATTGATTCTCTTGGTCTTGATCTATGTATGGATGACTCGGACTAAAAAAAGTGTTTTAAGTGACGCTAAAGCCCCTGAGACGTTCGAATCGCTATCGGCAATCATTCACTCCAGTAAGAGCACAAATCAGGCGTTAAACCATGCTGCTGATACAATCTTGAAGCGATTTGGTACGATAAGTGACTATCCTCTGTACGAGGTTTTGATCAAGGGGATATGTACGCATGCTAATACGGATTCAAAACTCGTATCCCGTTTTGAAAAACAGCTGCGTGATCAGAATCCGAAATATAAAGAGAAGGTTCAAAAAACCCTAAAAGAAGGGTTGGCGAAGAGAGATAAGAAGTAGTTGTCGTCGTCATCCCCGCTTTCGCGGGAATGACGAAGTGCATTATTAAAGTTTCACTTCTACTTTTGAGCTAGCGCGAAGTGTTTCCGTTGTTTTTGTCATTTGTGCTTTGAATTTTTCCATTTTGATAAACTGCGTAATTTCGAATTTTGCTTTTTCATACGGTACAGCTTTCCCGTTTTGTTTCATTTTTTCTTTGTTAGCATCGTAAAATGTTTTGGTTTCACTATCGCTAACCGTAATTTTAGCCATTTGCTGTTTCATCCACATGTCAACAGCGAGATCATCGCGCAGCGCTGCATAAGAGATTTTAAACTGAGGTGTGTTTTGAATACCGCTTTTGGCAACTTCACTCTTAATCAGCTGTTGATTAACGAGTTGATCGACGACTTGGCGTTTCATTTTAGGATCGAGTTTATCAAACGTCATTCCGGGAATAGCTTTCGTCATAAATGTGCTGGCATCCGTGGTTGTGATGGGCTGACCATTGACGATGGCGAGAGTTGTGGGTGCCGCAAAAGCGAAAGCTGCTGTTGCCGCGAGAATAAGAGGTAAACGGTAAATCATTGTATTCCTTCAAGTTGTATTTCTATATTGGTATAATTGTAACGAAAAATCCGTTTAATAACCTCGTCTCTGTTTGCTTTTTGTCCGTAAATTTTCTCTGTTGTAGCGATTGCGATAGTGGTTGAGCCACGCTAAAAAGATAATAATCAAGAGTAAAACTGCACTCACTTCATACCCGATAGCCCAGATCACAAAATACGAAGAGAGATTGAATTCTAAAAAATATTCATAACTTGCCCGTGCAACAAATAAGAAGAGAAAGGTGAGTCCTATCAGATAGGGAAGAGAGAGAAGATAGACAAATAAAACAGGACCTTCATATCCTTCGGGTGCAAAGACAAAATTACGATAATCAATTTCCTGATTTAAAAAATCCTCTTCTTTTACCTTATGTCGTTCAATGCTGTCGTGAGAAAACTGTTTTCCAGTGCTTCGATAGTCGTTGGACATTAATGATTTTGGATCCGGTCGTGATTTTAATTCCATCGGCACTACCTTGGTTGCATCTCGTATAATTTTATTATTGTAGCTTTTTTTAAGATAAAATCAACTAAAAAGGGGGGGAGTCCTCCATGATATGGCTTTATGGAGGGAAATTTATGCTTCGAAGGAGAATCGAAATAGTATTGTAAAATGAAAATGTTACAATAGTGTTAACCACATTGTATAATTTTAGATCATCGTTGGATATTTCTGCACTAAAAAGGTTTATATGAATCCGCAACACCGTTTTTTTGATATAAGCTCCGATTTCCGTTCCCCTTACGCGCGTGACCGTGACCGAATCATTCACTCAGGAAGTTTTAGACGCCTTGAGTACAAAACACAGGTTTTTCTCAATTCTCAAGGAGATTTTTTCCGAACCCGACTGACGCACAGCATCGAAGTGAGTCAAATCGCCCGTTCGATCTGTTCCCATTTGGGGCTTCAAGAATCACTGGCAGAATCGATAGCCCTCGCGCACGATATGGGACACACCCCTTTTGGACACATCGGGGGAGATACTCTGGATGAGTGTTTGAAAAAAGAGGGATTTAAAAACGGCTTTGAGCACAACTATCAAAGCTTTCGGGTTGTAACGTTGTTAGAACAGCGTTATAAAGCATTTTTGGGACTTAATCTTACGTATGCCACCCTTGAAGGGATTTTGAAACATTCGTACCCGTATAATAAAGCTTTTTTACCGGATGCAGTGCGGGATGCTTTCGTTTTGGATACACATCCCAGCATCGAAGCCATGATCGTCGATCGTGCGGATGAAATAGCCTATATCAGTCATGATATTGATGACGGAGTGGCATCCGGACTTATCTCGTTTGAATCGCTTAAATCGAGTGAATTGATTCAAACTATTTTGCAAAAAGTATACGATGAGGGGATCAGTGAAGATGAAGATGAGATGTTTCGCTACCGATTCAACTCGCATCTCATCAACCATCTGGTCTATTCGCTTTTAGAAGAGTCGCGAGAGAAAATCGATAACACACGAGTGTTAGCTTCGGTTATTCCCGCATCACAGCCGATACCGATCGGATTTTCCGCAGAGCTTGAAACGCAGATCAAAAAACTCAAAAAAATATTATTTCAAAGCCTCTATCAGCACAAAGACATTATGCGAAAAATGTTTGCCGGAAAACAAGCCATTATCGGATTGTTCAATGCCCTTATGGAAGAACCGAAAATGCTTCCCCCTTACTATCTCAATCAGTTAAACCTACGAAACAAACATCGTGTTATCAGTGATTACATCGCGAGTCTATCCGATCGGTACGCTATGAAGCTGTACAATGAATTGTATGGGAGAGAGGGGTGAGCCTATCCAATAAGGTAGCGATACTCGGCGGTGGTGCGAGTGGATTGATGGCTGCGCTTGCGGCTGCGCGAGCGGGTGCTGATGTTACGATCTATGAGCACAACAACAGTGTCGGGAAAAAGATATTAGCTTCGGGAAATGGGCGTTGTAACATTATTAACACAACCGTTTCTGCTGAAGACTATGCAGGGATTGACCCCTTTTTCACCGCCTATGCGCTTGAGCAACTTCCCTTTGAAGACTTTGAGACGTTTTGCCACTCCATAGGATTGCTTTTAGAGTGTAAAAGTGACGGACGCTGCTATCCGCTCTCAAACGAAGCCAAAGCGGTGCTTATCGCCTTTAAAAGTGCAGTAGCCGATGCAGGGGTCAAAATTCTGACCGAAAAAAAGGTAACAGCGCTTACGAAAGAGAAAAAAGGCTTTATTGTCCACTGTGAGAACGAAAAAAGTATTTATGACAAGGTTCTGATTGCAACCGGTTCTCAGGCCGCACCACAGTTGGGCGCCACCGAGGACGGGGTTCGTTTCGCGCACTCTTTCGGGCATGAAATTATCCCGCAGTACCCTTCGCTGGTACAACTTCATTTAAACTCCAAATTCCACCATAAAATGGCAGGGGTCAAAACATTTGCCGAAGTGACACTAGCCATCAATCACAAACTGCTAACCAAAGTGCAAGGAGATATCCTCTTTGCCAGTTACGGGATCTCAGGTTTGGCAATTTTGGACATCAGTCAAAATGCTTCGTATGCACTTATGAACAATCAACGCGTTTCGATAACGATTAATCTTCTTCCTAATTTTGATCCTCAAACGCTGAGTGCTACGCTTGAAAAACTGTTTAACGATGTACCCAACCGACCGATCGAAACCGTTCTTTCCACACTGCTTCCGGGTAAAACGATTGTTTACCTTTGTGAGGAGATAGCACTTAACCCTTCAAAATTTGTTTCTACTCTTTCAGAAAAAGAACTTCAAAAACTCATCCATCTCATCCAAAATTGGACATTTGAGGTCAATGGTACACATGGATTTAAACACGCGGAAGTCAGTGGCGGCGGTGTTGCAACGGCACAAATAAATGATAAAACGATGGAGTCAAAGTTGGTAAAAGGGCTTTATTTCGCAGGGGAAGTTCTGGATATAGTCGGACGTCGCGGAGGCTATAATTTTAACTTTGCATGGGCTAGTGGATTGATTGCTGGAAAAGAGATGGGGAAGTAGTTTTTTTAATTTCCCGTGATCCATTACCTAAAGCCGTTCTGAAGGCAGTAGTGCCGAGAAGAACGAAGCGTCTATGGATCGCGGTATGATCTTTTGGTACTTTTCTGACTAAACAGAAAAGTACGAAGAAGTATTACTTTTTAGCGTAACGTTTACGATCCGCTGGATCCAACCATTTTTTACGGATACGGATAGTAAGAGGAGTTACTTCAAGAAGTTCATCATCTTCGATCCATTCAAGTGCACGCTCAAGGTTCATATCACGTGGTGGTAC
>CAIMUF010000051.1 GCA_903844635.1 uncultured Sulfuricurvum sp.
GCTTAAACATATGTTGCAAAAGTTTTTTAGTAAAAATATAAGAAAGAAATAAATAAATTATGAATTATTAAAATAACTTCTTTAATCCGTAAAAAATTCATCCAAAATCATTTTTTTTGGTGAAACCTACAAAACTCGAAACGAAAACAAGGGCTTATAAAGCCCGTTGGTTAGGCACTTTGAAGAGTATTTTTGGTGTGTTTGCTACATAATATCGTAAATTTGTTGCTGAACTTCAAAAAAATGCGCATACTTCTTCTACTGGAAAATGTGCACAATATATTAGAAAAGCACTGGAAGCAGGTAGTGCAGATACAACTGGGCACCCCGTTTCTGCATGCGACTATTCTCCAATTCTACTAAAAAACTGTTATAAAGAAGTAAGTTCAAGTGCATATACACCGAAAAAAGGAGATATTTATATTATAAATAGGTTTGGTACTCATACACATGGACATATCGCTGGATATATGGATTTCAGATTTTAAACAACACTATGCGAATATATACCACGGTCAATCCGTATCATTTCACTATTTTAGAAAAAAATAAGGGGTCTTCTATGAATTACGTAAAAAAAACACTTTTCTTTATTATATTGTTTCTATCTCTGCTGAATTTACATGCAAATGATCAAGAAAAGATTCCAGTATTAAAACAGCTATATAAAGCTTTTCCTGCAACAGGTGGACTAAACGATCAGTCGATAGTGGAACAAAAAAAAGTAATTTTGGAGAAATATTTTGATAAGCAATTAAGTTCTTTAATTACCCGTGATAATTTGTGTAAACAACGTACACAAGAAATATGTAAACTTGACTTTGATCCAATTTATGCATCACAAGACCCGGAAATCAATAATATAAATTATATTGTAAATAAAGGTTATGTTGATGTTTACTTATTTTATGTTGGAATAAAAAAACCAATAAAAGTAATTTATTCATTCAATAAAGAAAACAATAAAATAAATAATATTTTGTATCAAGATGGGACATCTTTGCAAAATATTTTGAAATAATTTATCAAACAAGCACTTTACTGCTACAATTTATCAGAATGCAGAACCAACCAATACAATTTTGATGAGAAAGAAAAAATTATTTTCCCATCTTCTCACTATCAATCTCTATCACCGTATGAACATTCCCTCTAGGATAATAATCCGCAATAACTTTTAAGCGCTTAGGAGCGATTTTATCTTCAAAGAGTGAGTAGATCTCATTTGCACCGTTTTCGTGCGAAATATGGCGGTTTCTGAATGAATTAATATAGAGTTTAATGGCTTTGAGTTCAGCAACCCATTTATCAGGTGTATATTCAATAGTAATCGTAGCAAAATCAGGGTATCCGCTGCGTGGACACAGGCAGGTAAACTCCGGCAATGTCACTTTAACGACATAATCACGTTCGTGGGCATTAGGCCAAATTTCAAAATCTTTTTCAATATCAAAACTTTCAACTATTTGTTCACCGTATTTCATTTTTTTCCTTTTATTGATTTTAAACGCTATCGGAATTAAATCCCGATTAGCTACACTAACGCTAAGTTCTACCCACGAGGGACAAAATACCCTCAGAGGGGAGTTCTCGCACATTTGTGTTCATTATTACAATTTTACCGTGATAATTCCCTTGGCGACAGTTGATTTTCAATCTTTTAGCAATATCCTCGCTTTGAGCATCTTCTATCATACTCATCCACGTTACCGCGCCACATAAATGAGCCGTAATATTAAGTCCTTGAAGTATATTTTGGTATTTTGCTTCCATAATATGCCGCGTATAAAGAATATCAAAGTGAAGAAAATCTACATCAAATTCTTTTAAATACATCATAGTAACGTGATTTCCGCCATATTTATCCAAGGCTATTTTATATCCTACAGCACGATATTGAGCAATTTGTTCTCGAAACCGTTTTATTTGTGGAGAATATTCCTTTTCATCAAACAAAAGTATAATTTTGTTTTTAGCCTTTGGATACTGCTGCAAAATACCAAGTGCATGCTGAAAAAATAGCCCGTTGCGCAATGTGACTGCTGAAATTGATACAACATAAACATTTGATGAATTTTCTGCCATTTTTGCCACAATTTCTAAAAGGTGGCTCTCATATTCACGCATCTTTCCTAAACGGTTTAAAAGAGGAATAAATCGGCTTTGGTGAATAAATCCACCCTCTTTATCAATCAGTTTAAACGTTACCTCATACATTGTATTTTTTTCACAACTAATCGTTTGCGTTGCAACCGAATATCGTTGATACGTTAAAGCATCTAAAACCGATTGTTCCAACTCAGCAGGGATTATATCGTCATCATCGGTAACCGTATGCTTATCAGCCGAGGCATATTCAAGTTCAAATAAACGGGTTAATATTTCATTAAACTGTTTCACGTGTGTAGTATCAAGCAAAACTGCCGAAAGACGAATTTCTATCTCATTTAAATTATTTTCCTGATATTTAGCCAAAAAGAGTTCTACCAATGGAATTATATGCTCTTTTTCACCCATAAATAATACAATAAAATTTCCTCCCTTATAACGACACACAGGAAGTTTTTTTATCTCTTTGGAAATAAAAAATTCATTAATTTGCCGTACTATTTCTATCAAAACGGCATTTCCATTTTTTACACCATATTTTTCATTTATAGCTGTTAGATTATCAATATTGATCATTACGAGAGTGACCTTATGGTGACTACTTCGCTGATAAAAAAGTTTTGTAAAATATTCGACACTAAAGGTATGGGTTATGGAATCCGTAATCGCTTCGTAGGCACTTTGATTAATTAAAAAGAAAATGAAATAAACGGCAATGGCTAGCAACATAAAAATTAGAAAAATAATGGAAGTAAAGGTAACTAAAGGTTGTAAAAAAAGAATAAAAACAGAAACAACACTGAGTAAGAAGATAGGCAATCCCATCCGCAACGCTAAAACAAAGCGATGAGAACGTTCTATTTCTTCAGTATAAAAAGACACCGGTTAAATATCCAAGTGTTTGACATCTTTTGCGTGTGTTTCAATGTAGTTACGACGTGGTTCGACATCATCACCCATAAAGAGATTGAATGACTCACTTGCTGATTCTGCGTCATCAACGGTAATACGAAGTAATACACGATTTTCAGGTGTCATCGTTGTTTCCCAAAGTTGCTCAGGATTCATTTCACCTAGACCTTTATATCGTTGGATATAAGATCCTTTCTTCGCATAATCCGTAATGCTTGTTAGGAGTTGAAGTAAATCACCTTCTAACGGTAAATTCCAATCTTGGATTTTACGGAAAATATAATTGGCTTCTGCAAAGTGAGGAGAGGCAAACAACTCGTCATTCACATGAAGTTCTTCAAGACCTTCTTTGGTTTGAACAAACAGATGCATATCCTCATCGTTAACACTTTTACTAAGAATATTATATCCTTGGCCATTTAAAAATGCTTCAACAGGAGTATAAAGATCCGTAAGTGGAAGAGCAATAAGATCAGGATTTTCGATGAAATAACGGATCAAATCGACCAATGCATAACGACGTTCCAGTGCATCCAAAGTACTGCGATAATGATCTACCATTTTGAAAAAAGAGACTAAATCGTTTATGCCAACATTGAGATGTTCTGTTTCTAACGCTTCAATTCCATTTTCGATCAAAAAGGCATTCATAACACGATCATCTTTAAAATAAATCTCTTTTTTACCTTTTTTATAGCGATACAATGGTGGTTGAGCGAGATAGAGATAACCATTTTCTACAATTTTTGGAAGATAACGGAAGAAAAATGTCAATAACAAAGTTTGAATATGGCTACCGTCAACGTCAGCATCGGTCATGATGATAACTTTATGGTAACGTAGTTTTGCCTCATTAAATTCTTCACCGATTCCGCATCCGAGTGCGGTAATCATATTGGTAATTTCTTCAGATTTTAAAATTTTATCCAAACGTGATTTTTCAACATTGAGAATTTTACCTTTGAGCGGCAAAATCGCTTGGAAAACACGGTCACGTCCTTGTTTCGCAGAACCGCCCGCTGAGTCCCCTTCCACCAGATACAACTCGCTTATAGCCGGATCTTTACTCTGACAGTCTGCAAGCTTACCAGGAAGTGTTCCTACCGTCATAGCATCTTTACGACGTGTAAGTTCACGAGCTTTTTTAGCCGCTTCTCGTCCACGTGCTGCCATCAATGCTTTTTGTATGATTACTTTTGCTTGAAGAGGATTTTCTTCAAAATATTTGGTCAATCGTTCATACGTAACTTTTTGTACCAATGGACGAACGTAGGTATTCCCCAATTTTCCTTTGGTTTGACCTTCGAATTGTGGTTCAGGAACACGAACGGAAACAACACAGATAAGTCCCTCGGAAACATCTTCACCTGAGAGTGGAATATCTTTTTCTTTGGCATTTCCATTTTGTTTATTATAATTTGAGATAACACGAGTCAGTCCAGCACGAAAACCTGCTTCATGCGTACCACCGTTTGGAGTATTGATATTATTAACAAACGTGTACATTTTTTCTTCATATGTATCATTGTACATAATCGCAATATCCATCTCGATATCTTCGATTTTTTCATTAAATTCGTAAGGAAGAGCAACAACCTCTTTTTTATTCATATCTGAAACAAATTGAGTAATACCACCTTCAAAATGATAGGTATTGTCTGCGCCGTTACGTTCATCTTTGAATTTGATCGTGATACGAGGATTAAGATACGCAAGTTCTTTAAAACGCTTAGCTAAATAGTCGTAATCAAAAATGACTGTTTCTGTAAAAATAGATGGATCCGGAGAAAACTCAATCGTTGTCCCTTTTTTACGACTTGTTCCAATAGGAACAAGAGGTTCTTGAGGAATACCGCATTTAAAATCTTGCTCAAAAATTTGACCTTCACGATAAATAGTCATTTTTAAATCACTACTTAGAGCATTAACAACAGAAACCCCTACCCCGTGTAATCCACCGGAAACTTTATAGGTGTCTTTGTCAAATTTTCCACCAGCATGTAATACCGTTAAAACAACAGTTGCAGCAGAAATTCCTTCTCCCGGATGTATATCTGTAGGAATACCGCGTCCGTTATCGGAAACAATCGCTGTTCCTCTTTTGGTTAAAGTAACATTGATAGTATCACAATGTCCAGCCATTGCCTCATCGATGGAGTTATCAACAACTTCATAAATAAGGTGATGAAGTCCTCTATGACCTGTATCACCGATGTACATCCCTGGACGTTTTCGGACTGCTTCGAGACCCTTGAGGACTTTAATATTACTGGCACCGTAATTTTCCATAATTGCTCCCACGAATTTGCGTGTTTAATAGCTTTATTTTAGCGCAAATAATCTAAAAAGGAAGTTTTGTGAAAAATGAAAGAAATATTTATATGGAAGTTTGAGTGCTGTTTACTACACGTAGGCTTCCTGTCGAAGAAAGCACAGTGATAAGCATGATAATATGGATGTGTTCCAATTATCGTTTAAATAACAATTGGCATTACAATGGTTTTAAAATTATCACTTTTAAGTACAAAAGGCTGATTCGATTCATTTGCTTCGAGAGTAAAATCATTGGTAGTAATTTGTCCAAGAAAATCTAAAATATAGCGGCTATTGATGGCTAATATAAATGGAGAATCAAATCCATTATCGATTTCAATTGCAGTTTTTGCCTCAATATTATCATCACTTAAACTTTCAAATAAAATTGAATCGTTCGTAAAAGTAAGCTTTAAATCATTAGAGATCGTTGTGATTTGCTTGATAGCACTGATAATAGCTACTTTTGGAAGAGTAATGATCCGTGAGCACTCTCTAGGAATAATACGCGTATAATCTGGGAATTTACCATTAATAAGCTTGGTAAAGAAAAGAGAATTTTCAGATTTAATAACAAGATGAGTATTGTCATAATAAATTTCTATATTATCAAGAAATAGTTTTTGAATTTCTATTATTGCTTTTTTAGGAACTATGATAGAAAGTTCTTCATCATTTTGATTGTCAATATGAACAAGGGCAAGTCGTCGTGTATCGGTAGCTACAAAATTAATTTGATTGCTTTTAATATCGATAAGAGCACCATTAAGTTCAAATTTTGGATTATTGGTATCGGCTGCTGGAGTAATTTTTTTAAGTGATTCCATTAAGAGTTGTGAATCGATTGTGATGTTAGGTTTATCTTCGATCGATGGAAAAGTTGGGAATTCACTGCTTTTGTAGGTAGGTAATTTAAAGTTGGATCGTTTTTGACGAATGTGCAGATTATCTTTAACGAGTTCCAGTTCCAGTTCTTCATCTTTTAGTATACGAATAATATCCAATAACTTTTTACCGTTGGCAGTAATAGATCCAGGTTCTTCCACGGTGTGAGCATGGGTTTGCAGGCTAAGACCTATTTCATAATCGGTAGCTCTTGCGGTTAAGACTCGACCATCGGTACTTAAACAAATATGAGAGGTAATTTGTGATGTATCTTTTTTTTCTAAAAAAGGTTGCAAGTGGAGCAAGATGTTTTCTAAAACCGATTTATCAATGGTTATTTTCATAACGTATCTCCTTATTATTTATAAGTAAGTAATTGTAATAGTAGTAATAAGGGGGTGTGAATGTGTGAAAAAGGACATTCTGTTCCTTACTACTGGGGTGAATTAGGGTGACTAACTGAAGAGATTTCATTCACATTCATTCACCTGTACGAATTATAGCCTTTTTAAAACCCCATTACAAATGAAATGTTACTCACTTGTCAGGGATGAAATTTTATTGGAGAGTTCTTCTACTTTAATTTTAAAATCTTCGTCATTTTTCATTATTTCTTGAATTTTTTTCATGGTATGACTGACTGCAGTGTGATCTTTCATTCCAAAATAATGTGCAAGTTGAGGCATAGAATTGGGAGTAAGGTTACGAGAAAGATAAATAGCAATGCGCCGTGCATAAACGATACCGCTATTACGACTTTTTGACCGAATTTCCGTTGATTTAACGTTGAGTTCTTTGGAAACAATTTCTACGATGGTATCAATGGTAATATTTTGTCGTTTTTCTGCCATTTGTTCTTTCAAAACGTTTCGGGTAAATTCGATATTAATATCAACTCCCATAAGTTGAGAATAGGCATTGAGCTTCGATAAAATCCCCTCAATTTCTCTCGTATTGTTTTCGATAATTGTTGCAATGTAATTAATCACTTCTTTATCGAGCTTAACTCGATTAATCTCACATTTTTTCTTGATAATTTCAATTTTTGTTTCAAGTTCAGGAGGCTGAATATCCGCTACTAATCCCCATTCAAAACGGCTTTTCAGGCGTTCTTCAAGACCTGCAATTTTTTTAGGGTGTTTATCAGACGTTATGATGATTTGCTTGTTTTCATTGCGCAGAGCGTCAAAGGTATGAAAAAATTCTTCTTGAATTTGATTTTTATTGCTTAAAAATTGTATGTCATCAATAAGAAGAACATCACATTTACGATATTTATCCTTGAAGCGATCCATTGTCTTATTGGTAAGATGGCGCATAAAATCATTTAAAAACTGTTCAACTGAAGTATAAATGACAGTTTTACCTTGAGCTAACATCACATTTCCAACAGCTTGCATCAAATGGGTTTTCCCCAATCCAACACCACCGTAGATAAAAAGTGGATTGTAAACAATTCCTGGTTTTTCACTTACATTTTTTGCGGCAACGTAGGCAAAATTATTGGATCCTCCAACCACGAAGTTATCAAAGGTATAAGAGGGATTAAGAAGCGTTTGCGGTATTTTATCGGTGTGAACGGGTAAAACAGTTGCTGATTGATTGGATGAAGTTGGATTGATAGTTTTGACATTAATAGAAACAGAAGGTTTTACTCCCGTTTTGATTTCAAAAAGATGGGAAATTTTGTCAGCGTATTTAGTCCGTATCCAGTTAGCAATTAATGGATTAGGAGCCGTAAAAACAACACTGTTACTTTTAGATTCTTCTTCATTAAAATGGATTTGTTTTATGTAACGAGTGTAATCAACTTCACTAATTTCATTCTTGAGCATCTGTAATACCATGCTGCCAATGTTCGCCATCTTGTTTCCTGTATATGTGAATAGTATTGAGAATAATACCAATATTAGCCTATAATTAGGGAATGTATAAATGTGAATAAAGATATTCACGGGTGTGAATAAGTTTTTATAAGATGATTGGAAGAGACATGGTAATTTTGGGAATAGATCCGGGGACACGTAACTGCGGTTACGCACTTATAAAAATTGAGGGTCAAAAATTCAAACTGGTTGAAGCCGGGCTTATCAAAATGAAAAGTGAAGGTTTGCAGTTTCAAATCCCACAAGTAGTCGAAGCATTAGAACAGCTTTTTAAAACATATACTATCAATGAAGTGGCAATGGAAGATATTTTTTATGCTCATAATCCTAAAACGGTTTTAAAGCTTGCACAGTTTCGTGGAGCCATAATGCTCAAAATTTTACAAGAGCACGGAATGTTTTCAGAATACACAGCATTACAAGTCAAAAAAGCATTGACCGGAAAAGCAAAAGCAGCAAAAGAGCAGGTTGCATTTATGGTCAAACAAATTTTGGGAATAACAAAAGAAATTAAGCCGTTGGATATTACGGACGCGATGGCAGTAGCAATAACCCATGCGCAAAGAGTAAAATTAGAAATGAATCAAAAGAGCAGAGAAAAAATAAAGGTAAACGGTCAACACACCAGGGAGACCGTTTGATTAGAAGTATATCAAAAGAGTCTTAGAGAGTCTTAATTTATTTAAGTTGTAGTAATAATTAAAAAAAATACTTGGAATTCAAAATTAGCACCTTATAATCTTCTGAAATTTGTAAAAATATAGTATTTTTTTGAAAAATGTGTAATATTCACACTGTGAGTGAAATGTGAATAAAATTTTCATTTTATTCATTTTCATTCGTATAAATTTTAGATATTTAAGAAATATTTTAGATAAATTTAGCCTGAAATTAAAAGTCTTTAATCTTCTTTAAAATCCCTAAAATAGGGCTTTGTGTGGGGATAATAAATGTTAATAAAGATTTCAGTTAGGATTAAGTCGATGTTATAAAAAGTTATTCACGTCACGGGTTAATTAATTGTTGTAATCAAGGGGTAATCAGAGTGTAACGCAATTGAAATTAACATAATTTACCATATCGAATCTTATACCTCTTAAAGGTTCACACTATGGTAAATGTAGAAATATTGCTCAAAAAAGAGCATCCCTCTTTATTTAAATATCCCGAAATAATTTCCAAATCAATTGTTGGATTAACGCGCTTGCTAATCCATGAAAATTCCATTAATTCTTTTATGCAATTACACCCATCAAAGAGTGGCTTGGAATTTATTGATACTGTCCTCAAATATTTAAATGTTTCCTATAAAGTAGTTCATCGTGAAATTGAAAATGTTCCTGCACTTGGAAAAGTTATTATTGTTGCTAACCATCCACTTGGTGCATTGGATGCATTAACATTGATTCAAATGGTGTGCAGTGTACGGACGGACAAAAAAGTAAAAATCGTTGCTAATAAAATGCTTTCATCCATTCCTCAACTCAAAGAATTTTTGATTAGTGTTGATAATATAAATGAAAAAGTTTCCAAACAGGCGTTGCGTCAAATTGATTTGGCTCTACAAGCAGAAGAAGCTGTTATATTTTTTCCTAGTGGAGAAGTATCGCGTGCAGGATTTTTTGGTTTAAAAGAGGGAGGATGGAAAGGGGGTTTTATAAAATTTGCTAAACGAAACTCAACACCTATTTTACCTATTTACATCAAAGCACGGAACAGTTCCTTATTTTACGTTGCCTCATGGCTCTATAAGCCTCTAGGAACGCTTTTGCTCAGTCATGAGATGTTTGCTGCCAAGAACCAAGCGTTTGAGTTTAAAATAGGGGAAATCATCACTCCTAGAGCATTTAATGATTCAGCTATGAGTGAAAGACATCATGCTCGTATGTTTCGAAAACATTTATTAAGACTTGGAAAAGGGAAGAATGGAATTTATCCTACTGAAAGTTCTATTGCCCATCCGCTGTCACGTCAAGATATTCGTCAGGAACTAAAGAGTGGAGAACGGTTGGGGACGACAAGTGACAACAAACAAATTTATTTAATTGAACATGATAATGCTCCAAACCTAATCAATGAAATCGGTCGATTACGGGAATATTCTTTTCGAAAAGTTGGAGAGGGCAGTGGTAAATCGAGAGACATAGATGAGTATGACCGTTATTATCACCATCTTGTTTTGTGGGATGATGATGAACTTGAAGTCGTCGGGGCATATCGTATTGGTGAGTGTGGATGGATATTATCATGGCTTGGGCGTGAAGGACTTTACCTCAATGAACTGTGCGACATGCATGATTCATTTGATCCCATACTCGAAGATGCGATTGAATTGGGTCGCAGTTTTGTTCAACCTAAATATTGGGGAAGCAGAGCATTGGATTATTTGTGGCAAGGAATTGGTGCTTATCTTAGTCATAATCCTCATATTAAATACATGATTGGTCCTGTGAGTATATCAGGAAGTTTTCCAAAAAGTGCGCAGGATGCTCTGGTCTATTTTTATTCTCACTATTTTGGAAGCAATCACACAATGCTTCGAGCAAAGTCTCCGTATCATCTTTCGGAGTTTGTGAGCTCAGAATTTTCAGAATTTTTCAAGGGAGATGATTACAATGAAGATTTTAGAAGGTTAAAAAATTATCTCAAAACTTTTGATCTAGGTGTTCCAACACTCTATAAACAGTACACAGAACTTTGTGAAGAGGGAGGGGTAGAGTTTATGGATTTTGGTATTGACGTGGATTTTAATAACTGTATTGACGGGTATATTGTCGTGGATATTCGGAAAATAAAAGAGGTAAAACGTCAACGCTATATGAGAGAAATATAACATTTTTCCGAAGCTGACCTTGCACACATTGAGTGATTTTCTTGAAAATCACTCAATGTATAGCATAGGCATAATATTAGTTATTGACTCCCATCGCTTCAAAACACGTTGAAATAAAATTCTCTTGAGAAACGATATGGAAGCGAGTTTCTTCATATTCAAACTCCAAACTATAAGCATGCAGAAGTAATCGACTTGCTCCCCCTTTTTGAAATCGTTCCTCCGCTGTTATCTCTTTATCCAAGAATTTAACAATGTCTGCTTCTTCTTGCCCATAGATAGGATCACCCACAATTGGATGTTTCACGTGAAACAAATGAACTCTTATTTGATGGGTACGACCAGTGAAGGGAGATGCTTCTACGAGAGTCATGTTGTGTTGGGGAAAGTATTGCAGGGGCTTTATAAAGGTACGAGCAGTTTTACCATCAGGATGAACTTTGACCACCATCCGCACTAAAGTACTCGGATCTTCTTTACGTAATAGCGGCTCTTGAATATCCATAGGATCTTCGAGATGACCATGTACCATTGCTAAATAACGTTTGGTTATTTCACGATTTTCAAACAATAGTTTTAAAACAGACTCACTTTCTTTGTTACGAGAAGCAAGGACTAAACCACTTGTTTCTTGGTCAATTCGGTGAGCAACGTTAGCATCATGTCCAAACCGATGTTTGATTTCATCGTTGAGTGAATAGGCTGTTCTGCGACTTTGGGGATGAACTAACACACCACTTGGTTTGTCATAAACAGCAAAATCAGGAGCAACAAAGGTGGCAGGAAGACCGCGTGATAATGGCTCAAAGCAAATGAAATCGAAATCACCTTCAATAAATCCCATTTGATTACTCATAACAATTCCATTTTGAGAAAGGCGACCTTTGGCAATAAGACGCTGAGCTTCAGGTTGCCCAAGACCCAATTCGCGAATCAAAAATAAAATAGCTTTTTGACGGGTAGATGCGTGTAGTTTTTTAATAACGAAGGGCAAAATATATTCCTTTATAAGCGATGGTTGGATAGACTAAATTTATAATAATAGATACGCATTTTAGCATATCAAGGGAGCATAATATGGTAGATCGTTATAGTAGAGAAGAGATGAAATCCAAGTGGAGCATCCAAGCTAAATATCAGGCATGGCTCGATGTTGAAAAAGCAGTCGTCATTGCATGGAATAAATTGGGATTAATACCTGATGAAGACGCTGCAAAGATTGTAGCCAATGCAGGATTTAGTGTTGAGCGTATCGATGAGATCGAAGCGATTACACGACATGATCTTATTGCCTTTACAACTTCAGTTTCTGAGACACTCGGAGAAGAGAGTCGCTGGTTCCATTACGGGATGACAAGTTCAGATACAGTTGATACTGCTGTTGCATTACAGATGCGTGATTCATTGGCCCTTATTATAGAAGATGTCAAAATGGTGATGGAGTCGATTAAACTCCGCGCGATAGAACATAAGATGACTTTAGTAGTTGGGCGTTCACATGGTATTCATGGTGAGCCTATCACGTTTGGTTTGGTGTTAGCGGTTTGGTACGATGAAATGGCACGTCATCTCACTAACTTAGAACAAACAATGGAAGTTATCGCAGTCGGTCAAGTATCAGGAGCAATGGGTAATTTTGCTCACGCTCCGTTAGAGCTTGAAGAATACGCATGTGAAGCACTAGGACTAAAACCTGCTCCTGCATCGAATCAAGTTATCCAACGTGACCGTTATGCACGTCTCGCATCTACGTTAGCATTGTTAGCAAGCTCTATCGAAAAATTTGCGGTACAAGTTCGTCACTGGCAGCGTACAGAAGTGTACGAGTGTGAAGAGTATTTTGCCGTAGGACAAAAGGGTTCATCGGCAATGCCTCATAAACGTAATCCTATTTTGACAGAAAACATTACAGGGCTTGCTCGTATGGTTCGCTCGTATGCTGTTCCTGCAATGGAAAACGTCGCGTTATGGCATGAGCGTGATATCTCTCACAGTTCTACTGAGCGCTTCTGGTTGCCTGATAGTTTTGTAACGTCTGACTTTATGCTGCATCGTTTTAACAGTGTTATCTCTAAACTCGTGGTTTATCCTGAAAACATGATGCGTAATCTTAACCTAACAGGCGGTTTGGTTTTCTCTCAGCGCGTATTGCTTGAGCTTCCGATCAAAGGTGTTAGTCGTGAGGACGCGTACCGTATCGTTCAACGTAATGCTATGAAAGTATGGGAAGGATTACAGCACGGGAAAAGTGCTACTAACGAAGAGGGTGAGAGTTTGTATTTGCAATATCTTTTAGATGATGAAGAATTACGTCAGAGTTTGAGTGAAGAAGCGATACGTGAATGTTTTAATTTTGATTATTATACGAAAAATGTTGATCGTATTTTTGCGAGAGTTTTCAAGTAAGCTTCTATACTTTTCTTTTTAGTAAAGAAAAGTATCAAAAGAAAAGCGCCCTCACAACAAATCGCTTTCGATATGCTTGTGCGCTACCGCACGCAATCGAGCTTTTTGTGTGTTGCGAGGGCATAATTAATAAAATAAACATCCCCCGAATCACCTAGAGCCAATCTTTTTGGCATGCCTGCCAAAATAGATTGTGCGTCTATGAGGGGGATGAGATTCTTTTGTTTCTTTTCTTGCGGTAAAGAAAAGAAAGAGAAAATATTGGCTCATTATTTGCTTAGAATTTATGAACAAAAAAGAGTCACAATACTATAAGAATTTCTAAAATTTAGAGGGTATAATACACTCTCTTAAGAATGACGAGGAAGATAGATGCTAACAATTATTAAACGTAACGGCCGTCGTGAGCCATTGGATATTGCTAAAATTCAAAAATATACTTTTGCTGCCGTTGATGGGCTAATCAATGTTTCACAGAGTGAACTTGAAGTGGATGCACAAATACAGTTTCGTGACGGTATTACGAGCAATGAGATTCAGCATACGTTGATTAAAACAGCGGTGGATAAAATCGATATCGACAGTCCTAACTGGACATTTGTCGCTTCACGCCTTTTCTTGTATGATTTGTATCACCGCGTAAATGGATTTACGGGGTATGGAAGTTTGTTGAGTTATTTTGAACGCTGTGAGAACGAAGGGCGCATTCTTCTTGGGCTAAAAGAAAAATTTGATTTGACCGTACTTGAGAAGCACATTGTCCCTGAGCGTGATTTAGAGTTTAACTATTTGGGCGTTAAAACGCTTTATGATCGTTATCTTATCAAAGATCGTAAGGGTGATCCTATCGAGCTTCCTCAGCATATGTTTATGGCAATCTCTATGTTCTTGGCACAAAACGAGTCTGACCGTGAAGGGTGGGCGATTAAGTTCTACGACATGATCAGTCAGTTCCAAGTGATGCTCGCAACCCCTACTCTTTCGAATGCCCGTACAACACGCCATCAGCTTAGCTCGTGTTATATCGGTTCAAGTCCGGATAATATTGAAGGAATTTTTGATGCCTATAAAGAGATGGCACTTCTTTCTAAATTCGGCGGCGGTATCGGCTGGGATTGGACACAAGTTCGTGCTATGGGTTCATTCATTGATGGTCATAAAAATGCTGCGGGCGGAACCGTACCGTTTTTGAAAATCACTAACGACATCGCTATCGCTGTTGACCAGTTGGGTACGCGTAAGGGGGCGATTGCAGTCTATCTCGAACCATGGCACATGGACATCAAAGATTTCCTTGACATCAAGAAAAACTCTGGTGAAGAGCGTCGTCGTGCGCATGACTTGTTCCCTGCTTTGTGGATCAATGATATGTTTATGAAACGGGTTGTTGAAGACGGTATCTGGACAATGTTTGATCCGTATGATGTAAAAGATTTGAGTGAGCTTTACGGCGATGCGTTTGAAAAGCGTTATATCGAATTAGAGCAAGACTCAAGTGTCATCAAAGAGCATACAAAAGCAAAAGATCTGTGGAAAAAAATCCTTACCAGTTATTTTGAATCGGGCAGCCCGTTCTTATGTTTCAAAGACAGTGCTAACCGTGCTAACCCGAATGACCATTATGGAATTATCCGCAGTTCAAACCTTTGTACCGAGATTTTCCAAAATACGCAGCCTAATCATTATCTTATCAAAGTCAAATTTGAAGACGGGACGTTTGTAACGTACGAAGAAGATGAGTTAGTAAAAGTGGACAGCGGTATCGAAAAACCTGCTAACAAAGTTACGGCACTTGATTCGTTGGGTGGAAGACCTATTTACATCGTTGAAAAAGAAAAAGTTGATGGAGCAACGGCTGTGTGCAATCTAGCCTCCGTCAACCTCTCACGTATTAATACCAAAGAAGAGATTGATCGTATCGTCCCTATCGCCATTCGTGCACTGGATAATGTTATTGATCTGAACTTCTATCCGTTAGAAAAAGTAAAACGCACGAACATGAAAAGCCGCGCAATCGGTTTGGGTGTTATGGGCGAAGCCCAGATGCTTGCAGAGAATAAAATCATGTGGGGTACGCAAGAACATTTCGACAAGATTGATGAAGTGATGGAAGCGGTTAGTTATAACGCTATTAAAGCATCCTCGGATTTAGCACTTGAAAAAGGGTCATACGCAGAGTATCAAGGTTCAAAATGGAGCCGTGGTATTTTACCAATGGACCATGCAACAGCGGAAGTGCAAAACCTCGTCGATCGTGGCGGATTGTTTGCTTCTAGTTACGACTGGAATGTTCTACGTGAAACTATCAAAAAGCAAGGTATGCGTAACGGTTATCTGATGGCAATCGCTCCGACAAGTTCGATTTCAATCCTCACAGGAACAACACAAACCATTGAGCCGGTTTATAAACGTAAATGGTTTGAAGAGAATCTTTCTGGGCTTATCCCTGTTGTTGCTCCGAAGCTCTCTCCGGAAACATGGGGCTATTATACTCCTGCGTATGATTTGGATCAAACGATCTTGATCAAAGCAGCAGCTATCCGCCAAAAGTGGATCGACCAAGGACAAAGTCTCAATATCTTTATCACATTGGACAAGGCAAGCGGTAAATATCTCAACGATATCTATATGCTCGCATGGAAACTGGGTCTCAAATCGACCTACTATCTACGATCTCAATCTCCTGAAGCCAAAGAAGATACGGCCGATCGATCTATAGAGTGTGACGGGTGCCAGTAAAGCCCCTAAACGCTCAAACGCTAACAGCTTTGTTAGCGCGTTTGGACAATGCAAAACACGGCGAAATCCGTTCCATCGCTCCACTCTCCCCTACTTCTATCGAAATCCGGTTTAGTGTTCAAGATATTGCTCGCGGGTATGATTGGATTGATGTGGTATTTCGTATAGAGGGTGTTCGTGATGCGAAGCTCGCGAGTGATAATGTTTTAAAATCACTTGATATGTCTGAGGGGATAACGGTTGAGATTGGTGCTAACGAGTGTGCATTAGCATTAGGAAGCTACAGCGGAAGCGTTCATGAAGCGCCACTTTATATCATCGGTACTTCACTGGGTTATGAAGAACTGCCTTTTAGCGCTTAAGTAGCTCTTTAACGCACGATTCGATCATTGAATAGACATTCTCAAATCCTTCGAATCCTTTAAAAAAATAAGGATCTGGAACATCTGCCCCCTCATATCCGTAATCCCCTAATTTTATTAGATTCGTACACCCCATCGCTTTAAGATCATGATAGTTACTTTGATCAAGAGCGACAATCAAATCAAATGCAGAAAAATCAGCTTTTGTGACTTGACGGGCTCGAAGAGTTGAAATGTCGACATTGTGATTACTGGCAACTTGTACAGAATGAGCACATGGTGTTTCGCCAATATGCCAGTATCCCGTTCCTGCTGAATCAACGTGAATATTGTGGTCGCCCTGCTCTATCAAATGGCGTGCTATTCCTTCTGCAATCGGTGAACGACATATGTTTCCCAAGCAGACGAATAGAATAGATTTCATCCTTTTTTCTCCAACAAACACAAAAAGAATCCATCAATCGTATCGGTGGGTAAAATCCTCACTCCATTTTGAATTCTCTCGTCAAAGACTTCTTTTCCCCAGCGCTGTAGAGGCTTCTGTATGTTATTGAAGGGCAAAGTTAGGGGTATCGTCGTTAAATGCTCTCCATGACGTTCTAAGAGATGCTGGAGAGGGCTTTCGTTTTCTTCGGGAGAGAAGGAACAAGTGCAATAGAGGAGTTTCCCTCCCGGTTTGAGAGCATCGAAGGCAGAGAGGAGTAATCGGCGTTGAAGTTTGGAGGTCTCTTTGACTTTGTGGATGGTCCAAAACGACATGGACTTTGGTTCGTGCGTTTTAAATCGTGCTTCGGAAGAGCACGGTGCATCAAGCAATATTCGGTCAAACATCTCGGGACATTTTTTACCGACACTTCGACCATCGGTCATATAAGTATGGGCGTTGGTGACTCCCTGAGATGAGAGATTGTCGCGGAGACGAAAAAAACGTTCGCGTGAGAGCTCCACAGCAGAGAGCCAGCCCGTGTTTTCCATCATCCCTGCTAGCATCAGCGTTTTACCCCCGGGTGCGGCGGCTAAATCAAGGACAGTCTCTTCGGGTTTAGGAGCTAAAATCCACGGTGCGATCATAGAAGCCAGATTTTGGATATAGAGTCGTCCACCGTAAAACGCATCCGATGACGTGAGACGGAGTTTGTCTTCGGGAGCAATGCGATAGACGCCTTCCATAAACTCTGTATCCCACACTACTCTCTCGTAAGGAATTTTTGCGGCTTCGAGTTCGGCTTCAAGTTCATTTGGTGTTGATTTGAGTGTATTGACGCGAAAGGTGACTTGTTTTGGGGCATCAAAAGTAGAAATAATGGCCTCAAACTGTTCACGTGGAACAATCTTTTCCAGCCGCTCGACAAAGGCTTCGGGAAGGCTCATCGTACGACACCATCCAGAATAGGAACAAAATCGCATACCTCCAGAGAGTCTTCCATGATTTTACCTCCCTGCTTTGTAAAACGGGTAATGACTTGCTCACGACCTTTTTCCATAGGGGCTATCAATATACCGCCCTCACGCAACTGATCAAAAAGTTTTTTTGGGATGGAGCGTGCCGATGCTGAGAATAGAATCCGGTCAAACGGAGCGTATTGCTCCCAGCCGTTTTGTCCATCATCGGTACGAGTATGAATATTCCCCAATTTCAGATGACGGAAACGATCCTTTGCCTCTAAGAGAAGCGATTCGATTCGTTCAATCGTAAAGACACGACGGAAAAGATGGGACAACACGGCTGCTTGATATCCGCTCCCGCACCCAATCTCTAAGACATTATCGCATCCCTCTGGAGTTAAATACTGAGACATTTTTGCCACAGTAAGAGGTGAAGAGATGAACTGCTGAGCACCGATGGGAAGAGCGTCGAGACGATAAGCATTGTGGCGCATAGCAAGCGGGACAAACATTTCACGATTGGTTTGAATAATGGCGTTTTTGACAGCTGGGCTTAGCGGATATTTTTTGGAAATTTCTTCTGCCATGCGAGTGGTTTTTATGATGGTAACTTTATCGATCATGCAGTAATTCCTATATCCAGATAGCGACGCATAGAGATCACAGTACGTTGTTCGTATGTTGAGGAGAGTGATGGCACTCCATTGTTTCGCATTTCATGTCCAAGCGGGTTGATAATACCACTCATACCGCTGGTGTCATCATTGTCAGCATCTGATGCTACGACATAGCATTGATTCATTACGGCAAGTGCATTGGTCAGGGTGACAAAATGTTCAGTACGAATTTTCCCCCATTGGGCTGGAATAGCAATGAGATCACACCCTTCGAGTTGCTGCCAAAGGGATTTGAACCGAAGCTCAAAGCAGATTAAAATCCCAATTTTCATCCCTTTAAACTCAAACGGAAGAATTTTTGTCTCTTCTCCTGCTTGGAAGTGCGCGACTTCACCGCTTAGAGGAAAAAGCTTGGCTTTTGATTGGGCATGGATAACCTCTCCCGCATGAAGAGCGTAGGCGATATTGTAAAACTCTTCCCCCAGTTTGGTAATGGCGGTAAAAATAAGGAGCCGATTGCCGATAAATCCCATGAGTTTATCCAGAGCATAGGGGGTAAAAGCTGCAACTTCTTCGAATCGGTCATAGGCAAATCCGCTTAAGACTACTTCGGGAGCTACAATGATTGCATCCTCAGGGGATTGGACGATGACGAGGATGAGCTTTGTCAGATTGTTTTCAAAATTCTCTTCGGTTGAGAGACAAAGTGAAACGATAGGCTTAGAAATCATCAAAGCTAAGGCTTCCCTTAGAATAGTTCGTAACCGTTCCCTCGAAAAAGTTGGTTTTCTGGTCATTAAACTTCGAGAAATCATCGACCCATTTGATCGGATTGGCAACATTGTAAAGTTTTTTGAGTCCAACCGCGTGTAACCGTTCATCGGCAAGGAACTGGATGTATTGGGCA
>CAIMUF010000052.1 GCA_903844635.1 uncultured Sulfuricurvum sp.
AATAATTATTAAATGTATTATATATGTTTTAAACTACATATAAACTAATTTTATATCTATTTAATTGGCTTATATATACTTTTTTAATTATTATCTATACGGTTTTACGTATGTTATTTACAAAAAAATATAGTAAAAATAAAAATATTAAAAAAATTGTGATAAAAAGAGGAAATTACGTGAGTGCGTTATGCCATTGAACAAGAGAAAGGCGAAAGCCTTTGTGTACGGGGAGAACTTCATGTGAGAAACAAGGATTACTTAAAAATACAACCATATCACCGGCTTCTGGGCGAAGGGTTATGGTATTACCGTGAATATCGCATAAATAATTAAACAACAGCTCTCCGCCACTAAAATGATCGCTGTCGGTAGGATTAGGAGTATAAGAAGTCGTAAATAAAACGGTTGTAAGTTTACGCTCTGAGGCAACAGTTCGAAAACCGATTGTTTTCCCCTGTGGATCACGCAATTCACTCGAATCATCACTGTGCCTAAGATAAAAACTTCCGCTTTCGTATCCTAACACTTGAACATCGGTCGAGCTTGAAAGTGAGAGAGCAAAAAATTCTTCTATCTCTGCTTTAACAGCAGAATATCGCTTGTCATAAATTGCACGGTGTTGAGGAGATAGCGTATGAATATCCGTTTTACGAATTGCCGTATCCAGAGAACGTCCACGAAGTTCTGCACTGACTGATTCATCGTCCTCCATTGCAGCACTGGTAATAGCACGACACTCAGAAGGACTCAGTACCCCCTCGATGACCATATAGGGGAAATCGTGATAGGGATTAGGGAAACGCTTGGTAGGGATATCCAATTCCAGTAATTCATTGCGAGCATAAACGTAATTACTGATTTGAAGCACAGTTATTTTTGCTTATCAGTCACAATATAAAGCTGTTCATGTCCTAAACGCTTGAGTACGTCCATAACCCCGACGAAATTTTGAAATGCGGCGTCTTTATCACTGTAGAGAACGACCGTCATCTCTTTACCGCCTTTAACAACGTTTTGCTCAAACACTTCTAATGTTATCGGTGCTTTTTCCTCACCCATTAAAAGTGTTCCGTCTTTTTGAATGGTAAGCTTGAGCTCACTTGGTTTATGCTCTGCCACTGAGCCTTTTGCATTAGGAAGATCAACAGGGATGACTCCGGTTTTGATAAAGGTTGCAGTAGTAAGTACCATCACCAATAACACAAGCATAATATCGATAAAAGGGATAACGTTGATCGTATCCATACGTTTCATTTTCATGATTTAACCTTTATTCTTTACATCCCACATCGTGAGGAGTCTCTCCATCTTACGAAGCAAAATATTGTAAAAAACAATAGCCGGAATTGCTACGACGAGACCCATTGCCGTAGCTTTGAGTGCCAAGGCTAACCCTGTCATGATTTTTTTAGGGTCAACTGCCCCTACATCTCCAAGAGAATAAAACGTAATCATAATCCCTAAAACCGTACCGAGCAATCCGACATACGGAGCATTAGAAGCGATAGTCGCAATCGTAGAAACATTATCTCCCAAATCAAGCTCAAGCTCTTCTTTAGTTGCATAATCCTCAATACGAACAGAACCATAACTCATCAATCGCTCGATAAATAACGTCAACGATGCGATGCTCATCAACACCAAAATACCAATAATTCCATAATCCACTGCCATGTGCGCAAATTCCAACATGTTGCTATTTTCCATTTTTACCCCTATTAAATTCTAATGTAATACACGTTCCCTCACCTAATCGGGACTGAACGCTTAATGCAATACGATATCGATCACAGTATTTTTTAACAAGCCCAAGCCCAATACCGTATCCCGCCATTGTCTTATCACTTTGATAATATCGATCAAATATACGCATAAGTGTCACCTCATCCATCCCATCACCGGTATCACAAATACGCAACGTATTTTTCGTTAACATAATGGTGATCTTTGGAAGTCCGGATGAGTATTTAACCCCATTATCCACAAGATTATCAATGACTTTTGCCAAACCGATTCGATCAAGCTCAACCTCAAGCGGCTCACATTCACGTTGCCACTGAGCAGAGGGATAAAGCCCGCTTAAAAAAGAGACGCGCTCTTCAATCAATTTACAAAGATCAAAGCACTCGATAACTTCTTTCTCCATCTGTTTTTTTATCAAATAATCAAGCTCATTATATCGTTCTTTTAACATCTTAGCAGCCAACTCAATCCGCTCAAGCCGTTTTTGACTTTTTTCATCCTCATGCGTTTTTCGCAACATCGCTACATTGGCAGTGATCGTGTTGATGGGGAGATTAAGTTCATGCAAGGTCTCTTTGGAAAAACGATCGAGATGATAAAAATGTTCTTTAAGCGGTTCAATCGCTATTTTAGAGAGAATCTTACCCAAACCGATCGAACCCACTAAACTACCAAAAGCAATCACACCCCATTGATTGACATGGGCGATTTCATGCAAGGCATAAATAACTGCAACAATAACCGCAACCCCCATCACGAACAGGGATATAAGAGCAATCTCAACGCTACGAAACAAGTCGATACCCCATGCCGCGAACATTAAGAATCCGCTCATTACCGATTTCTTGTTTAAGTCGGTTGATGTAGACGCGGATTGCCCCTTCGCTGATCGACTCGGAAGCACTCCACAACGCATCCATCATCATTTCTTTGGTCACTACTTCGCCTGCATTTTGAATCAGCAATGCCATCAACAGATATTCTTTAGGAGAAAAAATTATCTCATTTCCGTCCAAAAGAATCGATTTATGATACGTATCCAAACACAATTCACCCGCACAATAACGATTATTTACCGATCCTCTGCGACGCAATAGTGCATGAATACGCAAAAGCAGCTCATCCGTTTCAAACGGTTTTTTCAGATAATCATCCGCTCCGTTCTCATACGCTTCACGTAAAACCGTTGCATCTTTATGAGACGTTAGATAAATAGCCGGTGTTTCATCCAATGATCCCCGAAGTTCTTTGAGCAATGAAAGACCATCGATTAAAGGGACGTTAATATCGAGAAGATAAAGGTCATATCGTGATTCGAAGGTTGCATTGAGTGCTTCTTGACCGTTACGGCATAATTGCACGACAAACCCCTCTTCTTCAAGAAAATCCTGGATGGATTCACCAAAGAGAAGATCATCTTCAAGAAGGAGAAGTTTAATCGACACGCTCAATCGACCATGTTAATGTTTCTCCCGCTCTCATAGGGACAACTTCACCGTACATCTCAGGGACAACAAAATCTCTTTTAGAGAGGACAACTTCTTTGTATTCAGCACAAATCCCATATATTCTTTGCGCGTTATCACTGATAAAGGCTTGTAAATTATCCAACTTATTGTGTGCATCAAAAATCTCACACAACAGTTGCAATGCAATCGGAGCAGTAAAGACTCCTGCCCCGCATCCGCACGCTTCTTTTGCATGTTTTGGGTGCGGAGCGGAATCAGAGCCGAACATCACTTTCGGATGGGCTTCAAGCGCTATTTTGAGTAATGCGGCACGATCCTCTGGACGCTTGGCAATTGGTTTACAGAATAAATGAGGACGTAACATCCCGCCTGCAACATCATCGAGCGTAATCATCAAGTGATGGACGGTGATCGTCGCATAGAGATTTTCATACCGATCCAACATCTCTACTGCCGCGCATGTCGTGATATGTTCCATAATGATTTTGAGTTTCGGAAAATTAAGAGCAAGTTTCTCATACACACTCATAAACTCGGCTTCGCGATCCATCACAAAACCTTGTGTCTCTCCATGTACACAAAGGACAATCCCCAAATCGCTCATTGCTTCTAATGTTTCACGCATCGGTTCAATGTCAAAACTAACGACTCCGCCCTCAGAATTCGTCGTTGCACCGCTGGGATAGATTTTGATTGCGGTGATGTAATCTTGAACACTTTCCAAAAACTCACGGTTGTAATTTTGGTAAAATAGAGTCATGTATGGCTCAAAATCATCCGATTCCATCGCTACTTTGATACGATGACGATACGCTTTTACTGCTTCAAGGGTTGTCACAGGCGGAACGAGATTGGGCATCACTAACGCACCGCTAAACGTGTACGACGTGAGAGGTGCAACGATACTGAGCATATCACCATCCCGTAGGTGTACGTGCATGTCCAGTGGCATTGTGAGGGTTACAGTTTGCATGACTAGACCTTGAGTTGGGTTTGTGCTTCTTGGATAAGCGCATTGAGTGCATTTTCATAGCGTACGGCTTCGGGCTCTTCGGTGGATTCAAAACGCGTTACTAGTACAGGAGTCGTATTGCTAGCGCGTACCAAACCCCATCCTTTATCAAATATAACTCGAACACCGTCTACTTCAATAATCTCACGGATAGTTGGAAAATCAGCAGGAGGATTTTTTAAGAGTTCTTTGAGTTTATCGATGAGAGCAAATTTTTCGTGCTCTGTCGTTTTGACTTTGATTTCTTCGGTGGAAAACACTTTTGGAAGTTTTGCAATTTCAGCATCAAGATCAATCCCGTCATGAATCAGTTCAAGCATCCGCAACGTTGCATAAATCGCATCGTCATATCCAAAATAACGATCCGCAAAGAAAACATGCCCGCTTACTTCACATGCCAAATCGGCATGCAGTTCTTTCATTTTGACTTTGAGATTGGAGTGCCCGGTTTTGTACATCACGGCCGTTGCACCGCGCTCACGTAACGTGTCGTACATCACTTGAGAACATTTCACTTCACCAATAACGATCGGATTTTTCATCTTCAGCGCAAATAACAGCGCCATCATGTCGCCTTTGATATTATTTTTGTGGGTCAATACCGCGATACGATCACTGTCGCCGTCGTACGCAAAAGCAATATCGCCGCGCTCGGCTAACACTTTCTTAATATCATGAAGATTGTGCTCTTCACTAGGATCAGGGTGATGGTTTGGGAATGTTCCGTCTGGATCGACATAAATACCAAACGTATCCAGTTCAAGCGCACTGAAAATATCCACCAAACCTAGTCCTGCCACACCGTTACCGCAGTCATAAACAATCTTTTCTTTCATCCCGCGCAAATGTGCAAATTCTTTAATCATATAGGCTTTGTATCGACTCAAAGCATCGATTTCAACAACGTCACGCGGTGTTTTAAGAGGAAATGGAAGGATGTCAATCGTTCGCCCAAGAGCATAAATGGATTCACCGAAAAAAGGAAGTTTGTTAATGGTAATTTTAAACCCGTTGTATTCGCTCGGATTGTGAGAGCCGGTAATCATCACCGAAGCGCACGCCGTTTTTCCATCAAACTCTTGATAATTGCAAAAATAATTCACCGGAGTAGGAACCATCCCCATCCCCAAAACTTTCATACCGCCTGCATTCAGACCTGCTGTGAGATATTCAAACAAAATCGGAGAGTGAGAACGGGCATCATACCCAACTGCAACGTATTCACCGTACGGACGCATCTCATCAGCAAGAGCATAACCCAAGCGAGTAATCGTCTCTTCGTTAAGCTCTTCTTCAAAAATTCCCCGAATGTCATATTCACGATAAATACTCATAGCTGCCCTTTTAAATCAATATTAACAAATTATACAACGCGGTGGTTAAAAGAGTCTTTTGTGGAGCAAAAAAGCCCCATGGAAGAATAGTAAAGAAGTGTTAAGAAAGTTTAAAAAGCGCGGATTCTGCGCGTGGGCTTCCCGCCGAGGGAAACCTAGTGTTAACATGAGAAGCGTAATCGAAGTGAGAAACCTCACGTCGATAGGTTCGGAACCAAAGGCGAAGGGCTTGCCCCGCCAAAGGCTAAGTCGGGACGCGTTCCGATGACGTATAAAATTAAATTGCGCGTTTAAACTCAGGATAGGCTTCGAGTCCGCATTCGCTGACATCAAGACCCTGCTGCTGTTCCTCATCGGTTGCACGGAATACAAACACTTTATTGATAAGGTAAATAACAACAAACGAAACAGTGAATACAAACACGGCAATCTCCGCTACCCCTTTAAGCTGATTCAAAAAGGTGATATTTTTCGCCGCATCGCTCGCAAAAATTCCCACGGCAAGTGTTCCCCAAATACCGTTGACGAGGTGAACAGAAAGCGCTCCTACAGGATCATCAATACGCACTTTATCAAACAACGGAATCGCAACAACAACTAAAATACCGCCGATGAAACCTACGGCTAACGCGTCATAAAGGGTAAATAAATGTGCCCCAGCCGTTACCGCAACCAATCCGCCCAGTGCACCGTTGAGAATCATCGTGATATCAAAAAGTTTATAGCGGACATAAATTAAAATTCCGGCAGATATTGCTCCGGCAAGACCTGCAATATTGGTGTTAAAAATCGTCAGTGCGACACTGTCTGCTAACTCTTTGGTCGAAATACCACCCACAGAACCGCCGTTAAATCCAAACCATCCGATCCATAATAACATTGCGCCCAAAACGACGAGAGGAATATTGGATGCAGGAATCACACGCATTTGACCATGAACGTATCGACCCTTCCGTGATCCGATGACTAGAATTGCTGCGAGCAACGCCCATCCGCCTGTGGAATGGATCACGGTAGAACCCGCCAAATCAACCATATTCAAATCAAAAATTGTCTCTTTAAGCCAATCACTTCCCCAGCTGATATTAACGGCTGTCGGATAGATAAATGCACCCATAATAATGGTAAACAGCGTTAACGGCAACAATCTTGTCCGTTCACCGACACCACCGCTCATAATGTTAATCGCTTTACCGACAAATGCCATCTGAAACATAAAAAATGCCCATTTGCTCATCGTCGCACTTTGCAATTCACCAAAAGCCAATGTGTATCCGACCAAAATAAACGCCATAGAAGCCACAGCATAAATCATCACGTTGACAGTCAAGACACTGGAAACGTTTTTTGTCCGAACCAAACCTGCTTCGAGCATCGCGAATCCGGGAACCATTAAAATAATAAGAGTAATAGAGAAGAGGGTAAAGAGGGTATCGATAACGTACGCAGTATCCATGCAACACCTTTGATTTTAAACTAAAGGTGTGCATTATATATCCAATTAAATGGATTTGAGAAGAAGTAGTGATTAAAATTTAATCACTATAGAAAAAAAGCACATAAATGTGCGCGGGCTCACTGCCGAAGTGAACCCAGTGTTAGCATGAGAACCGTCATCGGAGTGAGAAACCTCACTCTGATAGGTTCGGAACCGAAAGCGAAGGTTCATCACGCTGAAGGCAGGGACGAGTTTCGATTGCGTGTTATTAAATAGCCTCGATATCTGTTTCACCCGTACGGATACGGATGATTTGATTGATGTCACTTACGAAGATTTTACCATCTCCAATTTTACCTGTGCGTGCCGCTTCAACAACGGTATTAACCACTTGATCAACCATTGCATCATCAACAACCATTTCCATTTTGATTTTCGGAAGAAAATCAACTACATATTCCGCACCGCGATACAATTCGCTGTGTCCTTTTTGACGACCATAACCTTTTACTTCACTTACTGTCATACCGGTAATACCGATTTCAGCAAGAGCGTCTTTTACATCTTCAAGTTTAAATGGTTTAATAACCGCTTCAATTTTTTTCATTTTAATTCCCTTGTCATAATTTTAGAAAACTCAAGACTGTGGTCAAAAAATCTGCCTCGTAAAAGGCAAGCTTTAGTGCCATAGCGGCTAGCGTAGCCAAAGGGATGAATTCCTTTGGCGTTCAATTATGGTTTATAAATTAAACCCACGTTCACCGTGAACTGATTCATCAAGACCCATGCTCTCTTCTTCTTCATTCACACGTGATCCACCTGTAATTGCCATAGCGATATAATACACTACAACCGTTCCAATCAAGGTAAATGCACCAACAAGTGCTACCGATTCAAGTTGAACCATGATTTGTCCCATACGATCACCTGATGCTTTAAGAGGACCATCCCAAAGCAATGCTTTATCGTTTACAGCGAAGATACCCGTTGCAATCGCACCCCAAAGACCAGCGATAAAGTGAACACCAAACGCATCCAAACTATCATCATAACCCAATTTCTTCTTCATAACCATGACACCGAAGAATGCAACGATTGCACCCGTAACCCCGATAATGAAAGCTCCTGGAACCAAAACAAATCCTGCAGCTGGTGTAATCGCAACAAGTCCAGCAATGGCACCTGTAGCCGCACCTAGTAGTGTTGCTTTTTTGAATACCATATATTCCAATAAGATCCATGTAATTGTAGCAATAGATGCAGCGATAGTTGTTGTCAAATACGCAACACCAGCGATTGCATTAGCACCAAACGCTGATCCGCCGTTAAAGCCGTACCAACCGAACCATAGTAATCCTGCACCAAGAGCTGTCAAAATAACACTCGCAGGCTTCATCGCTGTTTTTGGATAACCGGCACGCTTGCCAACCAAAAGAGCTAATACTAATCCAGCTAAACCACCATTCATATGAACAACGGTACCACCAGCGAAGTCAAGAGCACCTTCGTTGAAAAGGTAACCGCCACCCCATACCATGTGTGCAATAGGAGCATAAACTGCCAAAACCCAAATCGCAACAAACACCATCCATGTAGAGAACTTTATACGCTCAATTACTGAACCTGCTGCAATTGCAACAGTAATGGCTGCAAACGTCCCTTGGAAAACAACAAACACATATTTAGGGTAAAGCTGACCCAATTGAACACTAGAAAAATCTGTCCAAGCGATACCATTAAGCATAACATTGCCAAATCCGCCGATCACTTGATTTAACGGTCCTTCCATTGTCCCAAACGCGAGTGAGTATCCTGCGATAATCCAAACGATAAAACCAACAGTAAACGCACCAAAAACCATCGCGTAGGTATTAAGCACATTTTTTGCTCTCGTCATACCGCCGTAAAACAGCGCCAATCCAACTGGTGTCATAAGCATTACTAATGCTGTTGACATCATCATCCACGCTGTATCACCTGAATTAAGTACAGGTTCGACCACAGCAGCCGCATCTTCTGCCAATGCCAACATAGGCAAAAACAATAATGATAGAATGAATTTCTTCATCTTTACTCCTTTAAATGTGTTATCAAAAACTCAACCACCATTCTACATACAAAACAAAGCAGTTATCTGTGAATAAGTGCTTAAAATTTAATCACCTTCCTCTCTTATGAAGATTAAGTCTCATTTAGCTATAATCGAAAACTTAATCTTCACTTTTTCGGGGACTGCATGAACGATTTGCTAGACAACAGCGAAATTCACGATATTAATATAGAAGACACACTCAAGAGTAGTTATCTCGACTATTCGATGAGTGTTATCATCGGGCGGGCATTGCCTGACGTACGTGATGGGCTTAAACCGGTTCATAGACGTATTTTGTACGCGATGGACAAACTTAGCCTATCTGCAGGTGCTAAATACAAAAAATCAGCCCGTATCGTCGGTGACGTAATCGGTCAATACCATCCACATGGTGATACTTCGGTTTATGATGCACTTGTCCGTATGGCACAGCCCTTTGCGATGCGTATGCCGCTCGTAGATGGTCAAGGAAACTTTGGTTCCGTCGATGGAGACAATGCAGCAGCCATGCGTTATACCGAAGCACGTATGACCCGCTATGCAGGTGAACTTCTCAAAGATCTTGAAAAAGATACCGTCAATATGGTAGAAAACTACGATGGCACAACCGTTGAGCCTGTCGTTCTTCCTGCACGTGTCCCTAATCTTCTTATTAATGGTTCTAGTGGTATTGCAGTCGGTATGGCTACGAATATCCCTCCTCACAATCCAAAAGAAGTTCTGAGTGCATTGGTCCATCTTATGGACAACCCTAATGCTTCTCTCATCGAGATCATGCAGTTTATTAAAGCCCCTGATTTTCCTACCGGTGGAACGATTTACGGTAAAAAAGGGATTTTGGACGCTTACGAAACGGGTCGTGGACGTATCCGCGTACGCGCTAAGACTCATATCGAGAAAAAAGCCAATAAAGACGTTATCGTCATCGATGAGCTTCCGTATCAAGTCAATAAAGCACGTCTTATCGAAACCATCGCTGATTTAGTTAAAGATAAATACATCGAAGGAATCAGCGAAATTCGTGATGAATCGGATCGCGAAGGAATTCGTGTCGTAATCGAGCTTAAACGTGATGCGATGAGCGAAATCGTTCTCAACAATCTTTACAAATCAACCAATATGGAAACAACATTCGGGATTATTATGCTTTCGGTTTTCAACCAAGAGCCTCGTATATTCTCACTCCTTGAAATGCTGGGTCATTTTGTCAATCACCGTAAAACTGTCATTATCCGCCGTACGATTTTTGACCTTGAAAAAGCCAAAGCCCGTGCACACATCTTGGAAGGTTTGAAAAAAGCACTTGATCATATTGAAGCCATCATAAAACTTATTCGTGCAAGCAAAGATGGCGAAAACGCTAAAAATGGACTGATTGAAGAGTTTGGTTTCTCTCCTATCCAAGCCCAAGCGATTTTGGATATGCGTCTTCAACGTTTAACAGGATTAGAGCGTGAAAAAATCGAAAATGAACTCAAAGAAATTTTGGCACACGTTGAATATCTAGAGAGCATACTTAGAAGCGAAGAAGTTCTCAAAGATATTATCAAAGGTGAATTTGTTGAACTCTTAGAACAGTTTAATATCGATCGCGTCACCGAAATCGAAGACAACTATGACGACATCAACATCGAAGACTTGATCCCAAATGAGCCAATGGTTGTTACCATCTCTCACCGTGGTTACATCAAGCGTGTCCCTCTTGTAGCGTACGAAAAACAAAAACGTGGTGGCAAAGGCAAAATCGCTGCAACCACCTACGATGATGACTTTATCGAAAAATTCTTTACGTGTAATACTCATGATACCTTGATGTTCGTCACCGATCGCGGACAACTCCACTGGCTCAAAGTGTACAAAATCCCAGAAGGATCACGTACCGCCAAAGGTAAAGCGGTTGTCAATCTTATCAACCTCGAAGCGGATGAGAAAATTCGTTCAATCATCCCTACAAGCGATTTTGATGAAAACAAATCTCTTGTATTCTTTACTCAAAACGGAGTCGTCAAACGTACAGCTCTGAGTGAGTTTTCAAATGTTCGAAGCAATGGAGTGCGTGCGATTGTTCTTGATGATGATGATGCTCTGATTACAGCCTACATCGCAACCGAAGAGACAAAATACCTCTTTATCGTTACGAAATATGCACAATGTATCAAATTTGAGATTGAAAAAACCAGAGATCAAGGACGCAGCACTCGCGGTGTTCGTGGTATCAAGTTTAAAATCGAAGGTGACGTAGTAGTAGACGCTAACATCATTAAAAATGATGAGCAAGAAATCTTGATGGTGAGTGAAAAAGGGATCGGGAAACGTACAACTGCCGAAGAATACCGTCTCACTAATCGTGCAGGAACAGGCGTCATCGCAATGAAACTCAATGCTAAAACCGGAACAACGGTTGTAGGATGTCTCATGGTCGATGAAACGATGGATATGATGGCACTGACTAAAGCGGGGAAAATGATCCGTGTTGATATGCAAACCATTGCAAAATCCGGACGCAATACCAGCGGTGTTTATATCATCAAAGGTGATGATGTCAAAAGTATTTCCCGTTGTCCGAAAAAAGAAGATGACGATGAAGATGGAGAAGAAGGTGAAATCGAAGAAGGAACATTAGGTTTGGAATAGTATTTGCTTAAGTCAGATACTATTTAGCCTATTAAAGGAACCTAACCATGAAATATTCATTAGCTTTGGCATTCATCCTCAGCGCATCCTTCTTGCAAGCAGGACTCCTATCATCGAAAGATGATGTAAAAGTTCGCTGTGTTTACAGTGGCACAGATGGTAATTGTGTAGAGCCCTCTCTAACAGCAACGCATGAACTTGTCATTACTGTCTTTGGACAAGGTGTTGCACCTACCGTAACCGCTTCACCTGCACAAGCATACGCATTAGCTAAACGTGCGGCATTGGCTGATGGATACCGTCAGATTGCTGAGCGTGTTCAAGGTGTTCATGTTGAAGGTCAAGATTTTGTCAAAAATATGATGCTTCAGCGCTCAACCGTTCGCACTTCAGTTGAAGCTATGGTACGCGGTGCTAATGTCATGGATACTACTTTTAAAGACGGTTTATGCGAAGTCGAACTCGAAATCGTCCTCTCCTACTCACAGCTTTCCAAATAATTATTACGTGTACACTGATAGGAGATGATTTTCTTATCGGTTACCGCGTTACAACGAAAAACTCTGCTGTTCAAACTGAAAAACTCTCTGTATCAAAATCTATGACTCCGTGCAATGGAGTAAAAAAAAATACTTTAATCCTTCCTCGCCAATCAAACGATCTTTTAGTAACAACGCTTAAAAATAATGAAGAAGACTTTTTCACATTCGTAACACAGCAAACATTCCATCTGCAAAGCCATCAAGTCATTGAAGAACAATCTCATAACTCCACCGAAACCCTCACTCTTCCAACACACTGTTATGCAGTCGAGTTTAATGATGACACTGCTACAATAACCTTATTACAATAAGGGATTTATCTACCATGAAAATTGCCATCGTTGAAGACGATATTAATATGCGTAAATCACTCGAAATTGCGATGGCAGAGTATCCGCATTTCGAGGTACATACTTTTAAAAATCCCAAAGACGCCCTCAAAAAATTGGATGAATCATTTGAACTTATCATCAGTGACATCAACATGCCGGGAATGGACGGCATTGAGTTTGCTAAAACATTAGCTGGCAAATATGAAATTATCTTTATTACGGGTAATGCAACTCTTTCAAAAGCCATCGAATCCATTCAACTTGGTGTCAAAGATTTTCTCCTTAAACCTTTCGAAATTGAAACCCTCGTAGCTGCCATCGAACGAAGCGCTACGGTGCAAAAAAAGGCAAAAAAAGCTGCCCCAAAATGTACACTGAAATCAGGCTCATTTTTAGGAACTTCACCTGCTCTTGAAAAACTTCTCTCCTATATCCACAAAGCAGCACGAACGGATGCCAGCATACTGTTACTGGGTGAAAGCGGTGTAGGAAAAGAAGTTTTTGCGTGTCACATTCACGAAAAATCATCTCGATTTGACAAACCATTTATCGCTATAAACATGGCTGCCATTCCTGAAAATTTGATTGAAAGTGAACTCTTCGGATTTGAAAAAGGCTCTTTTACCGATGCCATAGAAACCAAAATAGGACAATTCGAGCTTGCCAGCGGAGGGACCCTCTTTTTGGATGAAATAGCAGAAATGCCTTATTCTCTCCAAGCAAAACTGTTACGAGTATTGCAAGAACGTGAAATCAGACGCCTTGGCTCCTCAAAAAGTATCAAAATTGATGTTCGAATCATTTGCGCCACCAATGCAAACCTGCAACAAAATATTCAAGATGGAAAGTTTAGAGAAGATCTTTATTACCGACTCAACACTATCCCTCTGATTATCCCTCCCTTACGTGAACGCCGTGAAGAAATACTTTCGATTGCAACTTCTGTATTAGGACAAAACTGTATCCAATATAATTTTTGTTCGAAAAGCTTTAATGATGAAGCGAAAGCTGCCTTACAGCTCTATACCTGGCCCGGAAATATCCGTGAACTTATCTCAGTGGTTGAACGTGCTGCCATACTCAGCGATGGAGATTGCATCGGTGTGAGTGATCTTTTTTTAGAAGCCCGAGGGTTTGGGAGAATTTAACCCCGTCATTCCCGCGTAAGCGGGAATCCAGCTCTTTTTAAAATTAAACTATTACTCCAAAAATTAATAACAAATACTCTTAGCTGGATTCCCGCCTACGCGGGAATGACAATACAGTTTTTTACAAGCCCCCTTGCGCTATAATCGCAAAATTATTATCCACTTTTAGGAAATTGTCCATGAAACTTTATAACGTTGCAATTGTAGGTGCCAGCGGTGCTGTCGGTGAAGAAATCTTACGTGTTTTCGAGGAAATCGACTTTCCTTTCGCAAAAATTGTCCCTCTTGCCAGCGCACGAAGCGTTGGGAAAACGGTCATGTTTAACGATCAAGAGCTTCCCATTCAAGAACTAACAAAGACTATTTTTGATGAAGAAAACATTGAAATCGCACTTTTTAGTGCCGGTGGAAACATTTCAGCAGAGTTTGCACCGTATGCGGCAGCAGCTGGTGCCGTTGTCATTGACAATACCAGTCACTTTCGTATGTTTGAGGATGTTCCTCTCGTCGTCCCTGAAGTCAATCCTGAAGACATCGCTCAATGGCGTAACCGTGGTATCATCGCTAACCCGAACTGTTCCACTATCCAAATGGTTCAAGCACTCAAGCCTCTGGATGATGCCTATGACTTGCAACGTATTGATGTCAGTACCTACCAAGCGACTTCAGGTGCAGGAAAATCTGCAATGGAAGAACTTGTTGAGCAAATGCAAGCTTTTTTCTCCTTCAAACTCGATGACGTTGAGCCAAAAAAATTCCCTCATCGCATCGCACTCAATGCCATTCCTCAAATCGATTCTTTTACCGACACAGGCTATACAAAAGAAGAATTGAAAATGGTGAATGAGACGCAAAAGATCCTGCACAAAGATATCGAAGTTAGCGCAACGTGTGTACGTATCCCAACATTACGCGGCCATGCAGAAACGCTTACCCTTACCTTTGACGGCGCAGTCAATGCCGACGAAGCACGTGAACTTTTACGTAAAGCGCCAAACATTATTATTTTAGATACCCCTGAAGAGAGTATTTATCCAATGCCATCTTTGTGCATGGATCAAAATGAAACGTTTGTCGGGCGTATCCGTAATGATTTGTATCGTGAAAATGTTCTTCACTTGTGGGTTGTTGCAGATAATCTGCGCGTAGGTGCTGCCACCAATGCCGTAAGAATTGCCCAAAAATGGGTAGAAATGCAAGGAGAATAAGATGGATTTCATCGAAAAAATATTTGAACATGGACTTTGGAGTTCACGCTTCATTATCATTTTGGCAGTTATTTTTGGTCTCGTAGGAGCTGTGTTACTTTTTGCAGTTGCAAGTTTTGATATTTACAACACTGCTGCTTACGTCATTAATACCTACGCTACACACGCGCATCCAGAAGGCTTTCATGAAGTAGTTGTGGGTGGAATCATCGGTGCTGTCGATCTCTATCTTATCGGTGTCATCATGATTATTTTTTCATTTGGTTTATATGAGCTATTTATTTCCGATATTGATGCAGCAAAAGATGAAAATGGTCACGAAAATCAACTTCTAGCAGTCCACTCTCTCGATCAGCTCAAAGATAAAATTTCCAAAGTTATCGTTATGGTTTTGGTTGTTGGATTTTTTCAAAAAGTTGGGCATACGGTATTTGTCGGTGCGTTGGATATGCTTTATCTCGCCCTCTCAATCACGGCAGTTGCAATTGCTTTGTATTTCTTAAGTAAAGTAGGACATCATGAGTAAAATTTTTGTAGATGCATGTTTTGGAAAAGAAACATCCCATACTCCAGTATGGATGATGCGCCAAGCGGGACGTTATCTCCCTGAATACATGGAAGTGCGCAAACGTGCCGGAAATTTTTTAAATCTTTGCCATGCTCCCGATATGGCTGCTGAAGTTAGCATTCAGCCACTGGATATCGTAGGCGTAGATGCCGCCATTTTATTCAGCGATATTTTAGTCGTCCCTAATGAAATGGGAATGAAGCTCGATTTTATCAATGGCGAAGGACCAGTTTTTGAAAAACCGATCACGTGTGAAGAAGATTTAGATACTCTAATCGGTGGAGATGAAGCCGCTTCAAAACTCACTTATGTATATGATACGATCAAACTTTTACGCACACAGCTGGATGCACGTGGTGATGATAAAGCATTAATCGGATTTACAGGTGCACCATGGACTCTTGCCACCTATATGATCGAAGGGCATGGGACAAAAACGTACAATATTTGTAAAAAAATGATGTACTCCAACCCAGAACTTCTTCATAAGATACTCAAAAAAGTGACTGAAGTGGTCAAGCTTTACATGGAAAAGCAAATCCAATCGGGCATCGATGTCGTTCAAATCTTTGACAGTTGGGCTGCTGCGATTGAACCTAGCAAGTATGACGAATTTTCATGGAGCTATATGGTTGAGATTGCAGAGTATCTTAAAACCAAATATCCGCACATCCCTGTTATCATGTTCCCCAAAGGAGTCCCTGCCTTTTTAGATCACGTCTATGGTAATTTCGATGTTTTCGGCGTCGATTGGAGCACCCCTATGGCATTAGCAAAAGAAAAATTGGGTGATCGTTATGTTCTCCAAGGCAACATGGAGCCATGCCGTTTGTATTCCAAAGAAGAAACAACCGCATCCGTGGAATCACTCCAAGAAATCATGGGTGGAAAACGCCATATCTTTAACCTAGGTCATGGAATCCTTCCTGATGTCCCCGTTGAAAATGCAAAACACTTTGTCCGTGAGTGCCAACGAGTCAGTAAAAAATAACATGAGTACTATCTTCGGTCCCGTCCATTCACGTCGCTTTGGCGTGTCGCTTGGGATTGATCTCTCTTCTTCTACTAAGCAATGTAATTTTGATTGTCTTTACTGTGAACTTACCCCTATGCAAGCTATCAAAGCACAACATACCGTAACCAGTACAGAAACAATCCTACATGATTTAAAAGAAGCACTTCAAAACCACCCCAATATCGATGTCATCACCCTAACTGCTAACGGTGAACCGACTATGTATCCATATTTAAATGAACTCATCACCGGCATTGATGCTATCAAGGGAAATATTCAAACCCTCATCCTCTCTAACAGTGCATCCTTGAGTGATAAAAATATTTTTAATGCCCTATTACGCCTTGATCAAGTTAAATTCTCTCTCGATGCCGCCACCCCAGAAATATTTCGTAAAATCGACCGCCCTGCAGAAGGGATCGAGATTACTGATATTATTGAAGCCATCCAACGCTTTTCGCACACTTTTAAAGGTAAGCTTTTTATCGAAATTCTTTTCGTTCGCGGACTGAACGACACACCAAAAGAAGTTTCAGCGCTCAACACCGCATTGCAAAATGTCCAATGCGAACGTATCGACATCGGCACCATCGACAGACCGCCAGCCTATCCGGTACAAGGGTTAGAATTTAAAGAACTGTATGAACTATCACACTATTTCGACCCTTCCTTACCTATTCATATCGTTTCACGCACCCATGCAACCGCGACACCTTCACATTATTCACCAAATGAAATACTAACAACACTCGATAAACGTCCTCTTAGCGACGATGACATCAACGCACTTTTTGACGAAGAATCCCAAAAACAGTTCCATATCCTTCTAAATGAAGGAAAAATAACCAAAATTGAACGCTCAAATATCATTTTTTACCTCCCTTTCGAAAATAGTGCAAGAAAACGACAAAAAATCGCTCAAAAATCTTGACAATTAAGACAAAGCTCACTATAATTACGACCTCTTAAACATTCCGGATTAGCTCAGCGGTAGAGTAGGTGACTGTTAATCACTTGGTCACTGGTTCGAATCCAGTATCCGGAGCCACACTTTTAAACCAATCACAAAAAACTCCCATAAACCCTTTGTTTCATTGACTAAAATGCGATATTTTTCATCTTCATAAAAATACTTTTATTAAGCCAATTAATGGGATAATACTTTTCTATTTCATTCTTATTTTATGTGAAATATTGTTTCAATTTCTAACAAAAATTATTTAAAAATTATGGACATTTAATGAAAAAATCATCCCCTATCTCCGTATGTCTTTTCCCAGCTGCTGGTTATGGAACCCGCTTTTTACCCGTTACTAAAGCAATGCCTAAAGAGATGCTCCCCGTCTTAACTAAACCTCTCATCCAATACGGTGTCGAAGAGGCTATGGATGCTGGTATGAATACTATGGCGATCGTCACTGGTCGTGGAAAACGGGCCATTGAAGATCATTTTGATGTTAGTTATGAACTCGAGCATCAGATCAAGGGAACATCAAAAGAAAAAATGCTCGCTGACATCCGTCATATCATCGATAAATGTACCTTTTCCTATACTCGTCAAGTACAGATGAAAGGGCTTGGGCATGCTATTCTCACAGGAGAAACACTGATTGGGGATCAGCCATTTGCCGTTATTTTGGCGGATGACTTATGTGTCAATGACGATGAGGGAGTGCTCACCCAAATGGTTGAACTTTACAAAAAATATCAATGTTCCATCGTTGCCATAGAAGAGATAGATCCCTCTCAAACCGATAAATACGGGGTAATTGCAGGGGAAGAGATTGAACCCGGAATTTACCGTGTCAGCACAATGGTGGAAAAACCTTCTCCCGAAGATGCTCCAACGAACATGGCGATCATAGGACGCTATATCCTAACTCCCGACATATTTAACATTATCCGCACTACTAAACCGGGTAAAGGTGGAGAAATTCAAATCACGGATGCCCTCATGGAACAAGCTAAATCTGGAAATGTTATCGCCTATAAATTCCGTGGTAAACGCTATGACTGCGGAAGCATTGACGGTTACGTCCAAGCCACCATTGAACTCTATGAAAAAGGAAAAAGACAATGAAAGGCATTATCCTAGCCGGAGGAAGCGGCACACGCCTTTACCCTATTACCAAGGGCGTAAGTAAACAACTCGTTCCCATCTACGATAAACCGATGGTCTACTATCCTCTATCCGTATTGATGCTTGCAGGGATTACCGAAGTTCTTATCATCTCTACTCCTACTGATTTACCACGTTTTGAAGAACTCCTAGGTGATGGCAGTGACATCGGGATGCGCTTTGAGTATTGTGTTCAGCCTAGTCCGGATGGCTTGGCTCAAGCATTTATCTTGGGTACAGATTTTATCGGAAATGATGATGTGTGTCTCGTGCTGGGTGACAATATCTTCCACGGTCATGGTCTCACCAAATTATTAGCACAATCAGTACGCAATGTCACCGAAGAGAAAAAAGCTACCGTATTTGGCTATTGGGTCAAAGATCCTGAGCGATATGGGGTTGCCGAATTTGATAAAGAGGGAAATGTTCTCTCCATCGAAGAAAAACCTGCCAAGCCTAAAAGTTCATACGCCGTTATCGGGCTTTATTTTTATCCCAACAGTGTTGTCGAGATTGCCAAAAACATCAAACCCTCTGATCGTGGCGAACTTGAAATCACTACGGTCAATCAAGAATATTTGGCTCAAAACGCTCTCAAAGTAGAGCTAATGGGACGCGGGTTTGCATGGCTTGATACGGGTACGCATGAAAGTTTGCTAGAAGCCAGTATGTTCATCCAAACCATCGAAAACCGCCAAGGACTCAAAGTCGCTTGTCTCGAAGAGATCGCTTTTGAAATGGGCTATATTTCCAAAGAAAAACTGTTAGAATTAGCGAAACCTCTTTCTAAAAACCAATACGGTCAATATCTGATCCGTAGAGCCAATGAAGGGAAAGTAGGAGAATGACTTTTACCCGTACAGCAATACCTGATGTAATACTCATCGATCCCAAAGTGCATGGCGATGCACGCGGCTACTTTGTCGAGACGTTTCGTGCCGATAAACTTGAAGCTTTTTTAGGTTTTCACATCGCATTTTGCCAAGATAATGAGTCTAAAAGCTCGTATGGAGTGCTACGCGGATTACACTATCAGCTTCCTCCCCATGCACAAACCAAACTCGTACGTGTAATAGAGGGGGAAGTGCTCGATGTTGCTGTTGATATACGTGAGGGTTCACCAACCTTTGGTCAACACGTAGCGATTCGTCTTTCAGGTGAAAATAAACGCCAGATGCTTATTCCTCGCGGGTTTGCTCATGGATTTGTTGTCCTCTCTGAACACTGTACCTTCGCGTACAAAGTCGATAATTATTACAGTATCGAATGTGATCGCGGTATGGCCTTTGATGATCCTGCTTTAAATATTGACTGGATAGTTGAAAAAGCTCAACTTCAACTTTCTGCTAAAGATACAGGACAACCAAGCTTTGCCAATGCCGATCACTTTGACTTTAGTGAAAACCTATACACCCTAAAGGGTACAGATGTCTAAAATTCTCGTTATGGGTTCAAATGGACAGCTTGGAAGCGAATTGCAAGCCATTCACACTCTTTATCCCCAGCACGATTTTACCTTTGCCGATCGTAACACACTGGATTTAGCCAATCTCTGTAAACTGGAAGATTATTTTGAAGATAGGACATTTGATGCCATCATCAACTGTGCCGCTTACACCGCTGTGGACAAAGCCGAATCCGACGAAGAACTTGCCAACACGATCAATCATCGTGCCGTATCCTTGCTCGCAAAAATTGCCAAAAAGAAAGATATTGCACTCATTCACGTTTCAACCGACTATGTCTTTGACGGCAAAAATCACCGTCCTTACCTCGAAACCGACCACACCGATCCGCAAGGGGTTTACGGACGAACTAAACGTGATGGTGAGAACGCCATTTTAGACGTTGCACCCAAAAACACACTCATCATTCGTACGTCTTGGGTCTATTCGTCCTTTGGAGCTAACTTTGCAAAAACCATGCTTCGATTAGGTAAAGAACGAGATTCACTTGGGGTAATCTTCGATCAAGTCGGAACTCCAACCTACGCGCGGGATTTAGCCAAAGCAATTTTAGATATGCTTCCACAAATCAACACTACAACACCTGAGATTTATCACTACAGCAACGAAGGTGCCATCAGCTGGTATGATTTTGCTCACGCCATATTCGAACTCTCCGATATCAAATGTCAGGTCAATCCCATCACCATCGATCAATACCCAACACCAGCAACACGCCCCCATTACAGCCTGCTCAACAAAGCAAAAATAAAAAACGACTTTGAAATCATTATCCCTTATTGGAGAGATGCTCTCAAAGAATGTTTAAAAGAATTAGGAGAAATAAAATGAACACTATTTTAGTCACCGGATGCGCCGGATTTATCGGGAGCAACTTCGTCCCTTACTTTTTAGACAAATATCCAGAAGTTCGTCTCATTAACCTAGACCTTCTCACTTATGCCGGCGATATGGCAAATCTCTCTGATGCACCACAAAGCGATCGTCATATCTTCGTCCAAGGAGACATTTGTGACCGTTCTCTTGTCGAGTCACTTTTTACCCAATACGACATTCGTGGCGTGATTCATTTCGCGGCTGAGAGTCACGTCGATAACAGCATCAAAAACCCAGGTGTCTTTGTCCAAACCAACGTCAATGGAAGTTTTATCCTTATCGATGTTGCCTACAAAGCATGGATGGAAAAACCGTTCACCTACCGTCATTCCGGACTAGATCCGGAATCCACTCCCCGTTTCCACCATATCAGCACCGATGAAGTCTACGGAACGCTAGGAGAAACAGGACTCTTTACTGAAGAGACATCTTATGCTCCTAACAGCCCTTACAGTGCATCCAAAGCAGGAAGCGATATGATCGTCCGCAGTTACCACCATACCTACGGCATGAACACTGTCATCACTAACTGTTCGAACAACTATGGTCCAAAACAGCATAACGAAAAACTAATCCCGACCGTTATCCGCAAAGCACTAGCCGGCGAGAATATCCCTGTCTACGGTGACGGTAAAAACATCCGTGATTGGCTCTATGTCCTCGACCACTGTAAGGGGATTGATTTGGTTTATCACAACGGAAGATCAGGGGAAGTCTATAATATCGGTGGACGCAATGAGCGCAACAACAATCAAATCGTTGAACGTATCTGCAGCTTGCTCGATGAGATGCACCCTCGTCATCCTGAACTTGATTCAGGATCTACCCCATCTTATAAAGACCTTATCACCTACGTCGAAGACCGAGCAGGACACGACCGTCGTTATGCTATCGATGCTACCAAACTCGAAACAGAACTGGGATGGAAAGCTCAAGAGACGTTTGATACGGGGATTTTGAAAACGATCGAGTGGTATCTAAAAAAATACAGTAATAATAACGATGACTAAAAATAGAAGTTACTGATGAAAAATATGACTGTAGCAGATATAATACAAAAGCTAAATCAATTACCGCAGGATGCTTTAGTATTAGTCGATGGATATGAAGGCGGATTAGATGCAGTTATAGATACTAAAGTAATCCATATTCTTTACGATGAAAAAAAAGAGTGGTACTATGGTCCATATGAAGACTCTGAAAATTCCACTCAAGTAGGTGTTTATCTTTTAAGTACGCGAGGTAAGAGACATTGATTGACATTGAAACACTTAAAGCCGAAATTATAGAACGATTAAAACCACTTAATCCCCAAAAAATCATACTCTTTGGAAGCTATGCGTATGGAACTCCTACAGAAGATAGCGATATAGATTTATACGTAGTGACTAATGATGAATTTATGCCTCAAAACTGGAAAGAGAAGAGTGAAGTTCATTTAAAAGTCGCAAAAGCTATAGAAGAAATAATGAAAAAATTTCCCACAGATTTAATAACTCACACTAAAGCTATGCATGAGAAATTTAAAGAAATGGATAGTATGTTCAGTAGAAAAATATTAAATGAAGGGATCGTTATACGATGAGAGCATTTACTAAAGAATGGCTGAAAGCTGCACAAGATGACTTAATGACGATAGAAGAAATTATTAAAAATGATCAGTTAACCCATATTGTCGCCTTTCATTCGCAACAATGTATTGAAAAAGTCATGAAAGCCATCATAGAAGAAGAAGAAATTGATATTCCAAAAATTCATAAGTTATCCAAACTCAATGAGATCGTTTCATCAAAGTTGAAAAATGTTGATACAAATCTTATAACCATACTCGATAGCTTATATATCGAATCACGTTATCCGGGAGACATGGGGCTACTTCCACATGGAAAACCAACAATCCAAGATGCGCGCGAGTTTTACACATTTGCAAAAAATATTTACTTGGAAGCAGAGAAACTATTAAATGCCTAATCAACGATTTAGCACCCTAACCTCATACGTAGAAGACCGAGCAGGACACGACCGCCGTTATGCTATCGATGCGACCAAGCTCGAAAATGAACTGGGATGGAAAGCTCAGGAAACGTTTGATACTGGGATTGTGAAAACTATCGAGTGGTATTTAAAAAAATACAGCCAAGATATTTAAATATTTTTTTCATTATGTACGTATCATGTAGCAAGCATTCACAAGTCATTGCTAACCAAAAAAATAACCTTTTAAGCTTTAAAAGTCTATAATAATATCTTTAATATAATTTAACATTGCTCAGAGGTTTCTATGACCAATATTATTCTGTGTGGCGGAAGCGGTACACGCCTTTGGCCGATTAGTCGAACCCTTATGCCCAAGCAATTTGTAAAACTTTTTGGTGACACCCCAGGGCAGTCTCTCTTGCAACGCAATTCACCTCCCAAATCTCTTTTTCAACTTACCGTAGAGCGTAATATTCCTCTTTGCAGCGAACAATTCATTGTCTCTAATGCCGAGCAGTATTTTTTAGCTTTGGATCAACTTGGCGAAATGAATGCGCAAAGTAATCACTACCTTCTTGAGCCTGTTGGCAGAAATACGGCTCCGGCGATTGCATTGGCTTGTATGGCACTTGATCCCGAAGAGATCGTTCTTGTAACACCCTCCGATCATCTCATAAAAAATCAACAATCTTATGCCCAAGCAGTTGAACGCGCGAAAGAGCTGGCATCGCAAGATTATCTCGTAACCTTCGGAATCACTCCAGCATTTGCTGAAACCGGATTTGGCTATATCGAAGCAGACAAAGAGAATGGCGAAGAAGTTGTAAGTTTTAAAGAAAAACCTGATTTTAATACTGCAACCCAGTACCTCAATGCCGGAAATTATTATTGGAACAGCGGGATGTTTTGCTTTAAAGCCGGAGTATTTTTAGAAGAGTTACGTGAACTTTCACCGCAGGTGTTCGAAACCTGTGCAGTAGCTTTTAAAAACGCAACGACCAACGGCATGATCCGTATAGCACATGACGATATGCTTTATATTCCCGAAGACAGTATTGACTATGCCGTGATGGAAAAAAGCAATCGCGTCAAAGTCGTAGTAGCCAGCGATATAGAGTGGAGCGACGTAGGGAGTTTCGATGCTCTCTATGAAGAGCTGCCAAAAGATGCCAACGGCAACACAGTATGCGATAAGCACATCAGTATCGATAGTAAAAACAATCTCGTTCTCTGTGAAGGGCGTAAAATTGCAACCATTGACGTCGAAGATTTGATCATTGTTGATACAGGTGATGCTTTGCTTGTTTCGAAAAAAGGCTCATCTCAAAAAGTTAAAAACGTGGTCGCAGAACTTAAAAATCGTAATACCGAGCTTCATAACATCCACCTCACCGCTCACCGTCCATGGGGAACGTATACGATTCTAGAAGACACTCCCGGATATAAGATCAAGAGGATCGTTGTGCAGCCAGGAAAGCGCTTAAGTTTACAAAAACACTTTCACCGCAGCGAGCATTGGATTGTCGTTAGCGGTACAGCGACAGTTACTGTCGGGGATCAAACGCAAATCATCCGCCCCAATGAGTCCACCTATATCAAAATGGGTGAGATCCATCGTCTCGCCAATGATGGGAAAATTCCAGTAGTTCTTATCGAAGCACAAGTCGGAGAATATACAGGCGAAGATGATATCGTTCGAATTAGTGATGAGTACAACCGCGCATGAACCAATTAAAAGCTATTTGGGCGTATCGTTATTTTATTATCAGCTCTATCAAAACGGAATTTCGAAGTCGTTTTGCACGTAGCAGTTTAGGCGGTGTCTGGATGGTATTACATCCGCTAGCACAAGTGGCTATTTACGCCCTCGTACTCTCAGCCGTCCTTGCTGCCAAACTTCCCGGTATTGACAACCAGTATGCCTATGCTATTTATCTGATGGCTGGGACACTTGGTTGGTCACTGTTTGCTGAGGTGTTTGGACGAAGCTTGGGAGTATTTGTTGATAATGGCAATTTACTCAAAAAAATGGCATTTCCAAAAATCGCACTCCCTCTCATCGTCACGGGCAGTGCATTGGTCAACAACCTTCTCCTCTTTGGAGCAGTATTGGTCGTTTTTGGGATTCTTGGGCACATGCCTACTCTTATGCTCTTGTGGCTGCCTGTTCTAATTGCTGTAACGCTCGCATTGGCACTCGGGCTAGGTTTAGCGTTAGGTATTATCAATGTTTTTGTGCGCGATATCGGTCAGATCGTCCCGATCATTTTACAATTTTGGTTTTGGCTCACCCCTGTCGTGTATGTCTCTACGATGATTCCTGCAAAATATCATGCGCTATTGATGCTCAATCCCATGAGCGGTATCGTCATGGGGTATCAAAACATCCTTGTATACAACAAAGCCCCAGATGTAAGCACGCTTCTTTATCCGGCTACAATCGCCATTGTAGCACTGTCGCTTGCCCTCTTTATGTATTTTCGTGCGAATGAAGAAATGGCGGATGCGTTATGATAATTTTTAATTTTGAATGCTTAATGTTGAATCAAAACGTAAGAATGAGCAAGTAGCATGAAGCAAGAAAATATTATCTTAGATAAATCATTTGCTTTTGCAGTGAGAGTTGTAAAACTCTATAAATATTTGTGTGATGAAAAACAAGAGTATGTTTTATCCAAACAGTTGTTGAGAAGCGGCACCTCCATCGGAGCCAATATCAATGAAGCTCAAGCAGCGCAGAGTACGAACGATTTTATCACCAAAATGAGTATCGCAAGCAAAGAAGCGAGAGAAAGCAGATACTGGATAGATCTTTTAATTCAGACAGATTTTCTTGATTCCAGTGAACAACACACTCAAACATTGCGAGGCGATATTGATGAGCTTATCAAAATGTTAACATCCATCATTAAAACAACGCAAGAAAGAAATAAAAAATGAATTCAAAATTAAAGATTGACCAACGGGAATGCCCTGGGGTTCAGAATTCAGAATTAAACATTCAAAATTCAAAATTGATTTCGCCTGTCCTCGAAATCAGTAACATCGGCAAAGCCTATCGTAACTACGGTAGTGAGCTATGGCGTATCCTCTCGTGGTTCGGACTGCGTTTTAAACCCGTTCATGAGACATGGACACTCCAAAATATCAGCTTTAACATCGCACCGGGTGAAGCGATCGGTGTTGTTGGGCAAAACGGTGCAGGCAAAAGCACCTTGCTCAAAATCATTACAGGCACTCTCAAGCCAAGTACTGGCAGTGTAACGGTGCACGGTAAAATCGCCGCAATCCTAGAGCTGGGGATGGGATTTCACCCCGACCTTACAGGGCGACAAAATGCCTACCATTCTGCAGGACTTATGGGCTATACAAGCGCACAAATCGATGCAGTAATCGATCAAATTGAAGCATTTGCAGAGGTCGGAGAGTACTTCGATCAGCCGGTACGTACTTATAGTAGTGGTATGCAGATGCGTGTAGCATTTGCAACCGTGACCGCCTATCGTCCAGAGATTCTAATTGTCGATGAAGCTATGTCTGTCGGGGATGCCTATTTCCAGCACAAAAGCTTTGACCGTATCCGACAGTTCCAGAGCGCGGGAACAACTCTCTTGCTTGTATCTCACGATCGCGGTGCTATTCAGGCGATCTGTGATCGTGCTATTTTATTAGAGCAAGGGAAAGTGATCCGAGACGGTGAGCCCGAAGAAGTGATGGATTTTTACAATGCTCTCATCGCGGACAAGGAAAACAGCAAAATTGAGCAAGTAACACTTGACAATGGAAGAGTCCAGACGATCTCCGGAACAGGCGAAGCCAAAGTCGAAGATATTGGACTCTACAATGACAAAGGCGAAAAAGTAGAGTTTGTCGGTGTTGGTGATCCAGTAGAGTTACGAGTGAAAGTGAAAATATATCAAGATATTCCATTGCTCGTATTAGGATACGGAATTAAAGATCGCCTTGGTCAGGTGATGTACGGAACGAATACATGGCTGATGAAGCAAGTATTAGAAGATTTGAAAGCAGGTAATTTGTATAACTTTATAATTACATTTCCCATCAATATTGGGGTTGGTAATTATTCAATTCAAACTGCTCTGCATAAACACGATACCCATTTATCTGTCAATTATGAATGGAAAGACTTAGCATTAGTTTTCAATGTTGTTAATATTGACAAGACTGCTTTTGTTGGATCAACATGGCACGAACCAAAAATAGAAGTTAAACTAATATGATACATAACAATTTTTACCGAGCTTTTGAAGAGAAATATTATGCTCCTCGGACAGTAATTAAAGAACTTCGAAAGCAATATTTATCCTTTGTTGAACAACTCATCCAGCATTATCCATCTGGTCAAACATATGATTTAGGTTGTGGTCGTGGTGAATGGCTTGAATTAATGCAGGAGCTTCAATTAACCCCCTATGGTGTTGATCTTGATGATGGCATGCTACAAGGATGCAGAGACTTAGGATTGCCGGCTGAAAAAGGTGATGCGGTATCGTATCTTAAAACACTTGAATCGGAAAGTCACTTAGTGATTAGTGCATTTCATGTTGTCGAACATATTTCATTTAGTGATTTGCAAGAAGTTGTCCAAGAAGCATTACGGGTTTTAAAGCCAGGCGGCTTGCTCATCATGGAAACACCTAATCCTGAAAATATCAAGGTAGCCACGGCTAATTTTTATTTAGACCCGACACATGTTCGACCTATTCCGTCCCAATTACTCTCTTTTTTAACAGAACATTACGGTTTTGAACGGACAAAGATTCTCCGTCTTCAGGAATCACAAGAAGTACATCATACACTATCCATCACTCTTTCGCAGGTCATTAGTGGTGTGAGCCCAGACTATGCAGTCATTGCCCAAAAACAAGCTAGTGGTGAGATCATGTCAAGCTTTAATGAGTTGTTTGATAAAGAATATGGTTTATCTTTAGAAATGTTAGCAGATAAATTTGAAAATCGTTTATTAAAAATCGAAACCCAAACTAATGAAGCAAACTCGAAAGCTGATAAAGCATACGCACAGGCTAGTGAAGCAAGCGTACAAGCCAATGAAGCAAATTCTAGGGCAACCAAAGCAGAACAAAGTGCAAATAATGCATGGCAACATTATCACATGATCGCAAATAGTACTTCTTGGAAGATGACCAAGTCATTGCGATTGGCAGGTAAATTTACAAGATGGTTAGTCTATGGCTCTTATCATTGGCTCACATTTTCACCGACCAGCAGACCGCGTAGAAGCATTAAAAATTTAGTATTAAAAATGAAAAATTATATTAATTCAAACCCAAAATTAAAAATGAAAATTATTAGTATCTTAAATCGTTTTCCAAAACTGAAAGCTAGGCTTAAAAGAGTTAGTCAAGACAACTATTTTCTATCAGACAATTCAAAATTGACCGCATGGAATGCCCTTGGGTGCAAAAGTCAAAATTTAGAATTATCGCACTTGTCTCCAGAAGCCAAAAAAATATACAATGATTTGAAATATGCGATAGAGCAAAAGCAAAAGGCATCAAAATGAGAATCGTCATAGACCTTCAAGGAGCCCAAACTGAAAGTCGCTTTAGAGGAATTGGTAGATATTCACTCTCACTGGCTAAAGCGATAATAAGAAATGCAGGCGATCATGAGATATGGCTGGTTCTTAATGGTGCATTTCCTGAAAGTGTTTTAGCATTTAGAGAAGAGTTTGAAGGGATGGTGTCTCAAGGGCGAATTAGAGTTTTTCAAGCTCCCCTTCCCGTAGCTGAACACGATCCTGCAAACTCAAACAGAGCAAGAGTCGCAGAGCTGATACGAGAGTATTTTATGGAGCAGCTCAACCCTGATGTTGTCCTAGTAATGAGTCTTTTTGAGGGGTATCTCGATGATGCAGTAACATCAGTAAGTCGATTTACATCGAGCTACAAAACAGCGGTAATACTGTATGATCTCATACCTTATATAGATGAAGAGAGATATTTACCCTCCAGCACGCAAAAAGAGTACTATCATAAAAAAATCAACTCACTCCAAAAAGCAGATATCCTTTTAGCTATCTCAGAGGCTTCTAAAATAGAGTGTGAGAATGTACTTCACATACCATCCGAAAAAGTTACGAACATTTCTACAGCAGTCGATGAGACCTTTGAGCCAAAAGAACTCTCAGCAGATGAAAAAAAGACCCTTTTTGCCAAATACGACATCACCAGAAAGATGGTGATGTACGCTCCAGGCGGTTTTGATATTCGTAAAAACTTTGAAAATCTTATCGTTGCTTATAGCGAACTACCCCAACTTTTACGAGACGATCATCAGCTAGTCATTGTTAGTAAGGTTCAAGAGGGCGATAAACTTCACTTAGAAAATATCGCCAAAAATACAAGACTAAAAAAAGACGAACTCATCATCACAGGTTATGTGAGCGATGAAGAACTCATGGCGTTTTACAGCACATGTACACTTTTTGTATTTGCTTCGCTTCATGAAGGGTTTGGATTGCCTACACTTGAAGCGATGGCTTGCGGGGCTGCGGTGATAGGCTCAAATACCACAAGCGTACCTGAAGTAATAGGATATGAAAAAGCTCTTTTTGATCCGAAATCAGTGCATTCTATTACCGATAAAATTCAAGAAGTGCTCGAAAATAAACAATTTTTGAAAGAGCTTCAATCACATTCCTTGCAGCAATGTAAAAAGTTCTCATGGGACGAGAGTGCAAAAAGAGCAATAGCTTCAATGGTTAATCTGCAAACATCGGACAAAACTACTTATAAAGACTCTACAAAAAGAAAACTTGCGTATTTCTCTCCACTTCCTCCACAACGAAGCGGCATTAGTGACTATAGCAAAGAGTTGTTACCATACTTAAATGCTTATTATGACATTACATTGATCGTAAATAGCGATGCATGTGAGAATATTTTTAATGAGATGGAATTTGAGAAAAAAAATGTTGCTTGGTTTGAAAATAATATAAAGAGTTTTGACAGAATTTTATACCATATAGGGAATAACCCTTTTCATACACACATGCTAGATGTACTGAAGCAACATTCTGGGGTGGCAATGCTTCATGATTTCTTTTTGAGCAGTTTGTATGCTTACGAAGAGACTGTATTAGGACAGCAGGATTTTTGGAAAAAAGCTATTTTTGAATCTCACGGTTTTGCTGCTCTTAAAGATAGATGTATTTCATATGGTGAAGAAAATGCAAAGCAAAAATATCCTGCCAATATTGAGGTCATGCAGAATGCCAGAGGTTTGATTTTTCATTCGAATTATTCAAGACATTTGTTGAATCAATGGTATGGTGAGCACAATCAAGTCCGAATGTTTCAGGTACCTTTCTTGAAATATATGCCAAATGGTTATGATAAACAAGAAATACGAAAATTAATGAGATACGATAAAAGTGATTTCATAGTGTGTTCATTCGGTTATTTAGATTCCACTAAACTAAATCATAAGCTTTTGGAAGCCTGGAGAACGTCGAAGCTTTCATCATTAGGAAACTGCAAACTCATTTTTGTTGGGGAAAATAATGATGGTGATTATGGACAACAAATTTTAAAAACCATCCAAAAGAGTAAAAATATTATTATCACGGGATGGACGGACAGTGATACATACGCAAACTATTTAAAAATAGCTGATGCAGGGGTACAATTGCGTACTATGTCCAGAGGTGAAACATCGGCAGCTGTCCATGATTGTATGGCTTATGCTTTGGCAACCATTGTTAATGCAAATGGCTCTTTTGCTGACATCCCAAAAGATTCGGTGTATATGATAGAAGATGAATTTGAAATCAAAACTCTGGTTGAAGCCCTTGAAAAACTTTATGATAATGAAAACTTTCGGAAAGAGTTATCTCAAAAAGCTGCAAAAACTATCAAAGAGCAACATTCTCCAGAAGTCTGTGCAAAAATGTATTTTGAAGCAATAGAAGCTTCTTATCAAAAACACCCCGTAAATGATTTGATCTCAAGCATAGTTGATCTAAAAGAATTTCGCTCTATTGAAAATGATGAAACTAAGTTGTTACATATTTCTAAAGCAATATCGCGCACTGTAGAAGTCCCATGTAGACAAAAACAAATACTTGTAGATGTATCGGCTATTTGCAGAAACGATTTGAAAACAGGTATCGAAAGGGTTGTCAAAGCTCAGCTATTGGAATTAATAAAAAATCAACCTGCAGGATACCGAGTAGAACCAATATATCTGGCATATGAAAATGGACAATGGGTCTATAGGTATGCCAGAGATTATGCTTTATCGCTTTTAGAAATACAAAATGTACAGATGCAAAATGAGTTAATAGATATGCACAACGGTGATGTATATTATTGTGCAGATTTTTTTAGGGATGGCATTGCCCAAGCTATAAAACAGGGATTGTTTGCTGAGATGAAGATGCAAGGTATTCAGCTGAACTTTGCAGTTTATGACATTTTACCAATCCTGCATCCGGAGTTTTTTCCAATAGGAACAAGTAAGCCTCACCATGTTTGGCTCGAAGCAATAGCATCTGTTTCTGCTAATCTGATATGTATTTCAAAATCTGTAGCGGATGAAGTAAAAAATATATTGAAAGAGCCTAAGCTCAAAATATCTTATAATCATTTGGGTGCAGATATAGAAAGTTCAATTCCATCAGCTGGACTACCCGATGATGTACAAACCTCGCTTGTTACGCTTAGATCAAAACCGACTTTTTTGTTGGTAGGGACAATTGAACCGCGAAAAGGACATTTACAAGTGTTGGCAGCTTTTGAAAAACTGTGGAGCGAGGGTTGTGATCTAAACCTCGTCATCGTTGGAAATGAGGGTTGGAAACTTTTGCTTGAGAATGAACGAAGAACAATTCCTCAAATAGTTTCAAAAATGAATGCTTTAAAAAGCGAGGCTAAATTCTTTTGGCTTGAAGGCATCAGCGATGAGTACTTAGAAAAAGTGTATGAAGCCTCTACTTGCCTTATCGCCGCCAGCGAAGGGGAAGGGTTTGGATTGCCGCTTATTGAGGCAGCTCAGCATAAATTGCCAATCATTGCAAGGGATATCCCCGTATTTCGTGAAGTGGCTGGTAAATATGCTTATTATTTTGAAAATAGTAACGATTCCTCTGTTTTAGCAAATGTTGTCATCTCTTGGCTTGAACTTTATAAAGATGATCGTCATCCAAAATCAGATGCTATGCCGTGGTTGACGTGGGAAGAGAGTGCAAAACAGTTATTGGGTTGTATAAAATGAATATGAAAATGAATATGAAAAAATATATATACAACGCCTTAAGTATTTTGATATTTATTGTCGGAATCTCTTTATTGTATAAAGATTTTTTATTTCATTTAGATCATACGCTACTTTTCAACGCGGGTGATCCGACGCTAAATTTATATTTTTTAAAATGGGGTGCTGATTATATTCTGGGCAATGTTTCGGGATTATCAATTTTTAATTTGCCTTTAGCCTATCCATTTCAAAATTCGTTAGCTTTTTCAGATAATCTATTTGGTAATCAAATCATTTTTTTACCTCTCTATGTTATGACAGGAGAGCCATTACTATCGTATAATTTATGGATTTTAATTACGTATTTTTTAAACTACATACTAATGTACAGTTATTTAAAAAATTCAAAGTTCATAGGAATAGAAAGAAATGGGCTAATCGCTATAGTTGGAGCAACTATTTTTACTTTTTCTGTTCCATCGATAGATCTTATGGGTGGTCATCTTCAACTTTTACCTTTATATTTTATACCTGTTTCCTTGTATCTCTTAGAAAAACTACTCATTACCCAAAAAGGTAAATATTACATACTTTTTGGTCTTGCTATATCTTTTCAATTTTATTTAGGAATACAAACTGGATTTATATTACTTATCCTGCTGATGTTTTTGTTGCCCTTATATTATTTTTATCTTGCTACATATCAAAAAATATCTTTTGTAAATATACTATTGTTAGGGATTTCGTTCGCCATTCCAACTCTCACACTTTTACTACCTTATCTTCAAGCAGCTAAGTTAACTGGATTTAGGTCATACGATGAAGTATTAAATTTTATTCCCTCATTATCCGATTTTTTTCTTGCTGATATTGGAGAAAAAGCAATTTTTATGGGAATACCTATATTTTTATTATTTTTGATAGCAATACTATTAATAAATAATGTACGTAGCAAAATATTTCTAGGAATTATTATTCTCTCGTATATGTTTTTGCTAAAAGAAACCCATATTTTTCAATTATTTCATTCGTTCGTACCAGGATTTGACTCCATCCGAACTCCTGGAAGATTTATATTTGTATCCATTACATTAATAGCCATTTTTATTCCTTTAGTATTTAGAAGTCAAAAAAATAATTTTGTAAAATATTTATCATTGCTATTTTTGCTCGGTATGTCGTATTCTTTATTGCAGAAACCAATATTGTCACAAGAATATAACTATAGTAATCAATCCACAAGCCCGGAACTTCTGAAGTTAATAAATAATGAACCTACCCTAGTGTTGCCATTATATGAGATAAAAATACCTGAATTATTTACAGTTATTGATAGAATGAAAAACGTTAATATGCAATATCCAATTTTAGATATATACAGCGGTTTTAATCCAAATTTTGTTGCTGAAATTGAAAAACAATATTCTTACAATATAAATACAAAGAATAATGCACAGGAGTTTATTGATAGGATTTTGCGACTTGGATTCAAAAAAATTTATATCGAAAAAAAACAATCTATCAATGCACTTTTACTTCATGAAATCAACACTTCTAGTAATTTTAAAAATATATATGAAGATGATAAAACGATACTGTATCAATATATGGGTTCTTCGGTACCTACTATTTCTTTAAATGCAGCATTAAAAACTATTCCCTGGCAATTTCAGTTAAAAAGCTATAAAGTTGAAAATGACAAAACAGTTTTTCAAGGTCTGCTAGTTGGCAAATTATCAGGTGTTGTTCAGAAGAAAGAACAAATTTCTACGTCATTAAGCATCAATGGAAAAGACTATCCTTGTCAATTACAGCTAGATAGTATTAAAGACTCATTTTCAAGTTTTGAGTGTATTTCTACTAAGAACCTTTCAGAGTTTCCAATTATGGATAAACCTTTGAATGGATCCAATGCTACGATGAATATCGTCTCTTTTCCTGAAATAGAATTCGTTAATTCAATGTATGTTGCTACCATAAATATTCAAAATACATCTAATGAAACTTGGGCCTCAGTTGGAAAATATCCTATTTCATTAAGCTATAAGTTTTATGATGAAAAAGGTCTAGAACTTCAGCTTTTAGGTATAGGAAGTGATGGTGAATCTATTCGAACTGCTTTGAGTAAGGGTTATTTATCAAATAACAATACAGATATGCTCAATATGACTTTCAAAACTCCTTATAAAGCAGGTATGTATATTATGGAAATAGACTTAGTACAAGATGGAGCTTTTTGGTTCAAGGATAAAGGAAATACAGTGATACATAAATCAATTATAGTTAAGGAAAAATTATGAAAAAAAGAGTCCTAAGATGATAAGATCTGTTTTACAAGAAAACTTAATTGTTGTAATGCCTATTTATGAGGATGTAGAAGCTTCTACTAAACTCTTTCACGAATTGGCGATTACATTCGATAAAAAAGTCACTATTATTGCTGTGGATGATGGATCGGTCAAGCAACCCGTCGATGTTAGTGCAATACAATCAGCTGGCTTAAGTGGTGTAGTGATAAAGCTCAAGCGTAATGTTGGACACCAAAAAGCAATATCTATAGGCATAGGCTATGCTGCCGAGTATATGGACCCTGCACAAACAGTGGTAGTGATGGATTCGGATGGTGAAGATACTCCTATTTCTATCAAAGAGTTAGTTAAGCCTTTGGAGAATGATTCTATAGATGTCGTCGTGGCTCAACGAAAAAGCAGAGTGGAGTCCATCAAGTTTAAAGCTTTTTATGTCGTGTATAAGTTTATTTTTCAACTTTTGTCAGGGAAAAAAATCAGCTTTGGTAATTTTATGGGTCTAAAATATGGTGCAGTAAAACGAATAGCCTCCATGCAAGAGCTGGGGACACACGTTGCAGGTACTGTCCTTTTATCAAAACTCAGGATTGATTTCATCCCTTTGGATCGAGGTGCGAGATACGCCGGAAAGAGCAAGATGAATTTTGTGGGTCTTGTATTGCACGGATTTAAAGGTTTAATGATTTTCGCAGAAGACGTTTTAGTACGCGTTGGTATTGCATCTGCCATTGTTGCAGTGTTGGCTTTGATCGCTGGAGCCATGGCGATCATACTCAAGTTTTCAGGTTTTGCTACTCCGGGATGGTTTTCTGTAGCTTTAGGGATTTTACTTTTAGTATTTTTACAAACAGGGACAATGACACTTATGATGTTAATGCTAACTGGAGTGGTCAAAGGAAGTACGGCAGCGGTTGTGGATTACAAAATTTTTATCGAAGATATTGCTCATGCGTAATGAAGTCGTTCGCTATATTATCAATGGGCTTTTTGCAACATTAATCCATTTTTCCATCCTGACGTTCAATATTGAAATATTACATATCAGTTCAGCAGGATTTGCAAATTTTATTGCGGCGATTTTTGGAATTACTGTTTCCTTTATGGGAAGTAGATATTTTGTATTTCAAAACCACCAAGGGACGATATGGCATCATGCTGTTAAATTTGGAGCGCTTTATGGCGGTATAGCCGTATTGCATGGTTTCATATTGTTTGTATGGACGGACCACTATCATCTGAGTTATCAGATCGGATTTGTACTTGCAACAGGTATGCAAGTGACATTAAGTTATTTTGGAAATAAAAAGGTGGTATTCAAATGAAAATAAAAAAAGCGATAGTCAGTTCACTCTTATTTGTATTTTTACTTATGGTGTTTTATATAGTGCATCTGAAGTTTTTCAGAGTCGATGTTGTTTTTTACAGCGCAATCCTTGATGGTGTTTTGGCAGCTCTAGTAACTATTTTAATTGTGGCTATCACACCTTACTTCAAGCTCTATAATTCATTTGAGAAATTGCAACTTTTTGTTATTTGGATATTAGCAGGATATGCATTTGCTATATCGGTACCTACGGTTATCGATCGTTCCCTTTCTTTTTATATTCTTGAAAAACTGCAACAACGCGGTGGTGGTATTTTACAATCAGGATTCGAAGAGGTATTTACGCAGGAGTATGTCAAAGAACATCGACTCGTAGATGTACGATTGACGGAACAACTCTCATCAGGAACCGTAATCATCGAAAATGGTTGTGTAAAACTGACCCAAAAAGGGGATGATCTCGCAAAATTCAGCCGATTTTTTAGAAAAAATCTGCTTCCTAAAGAGCGATTGTTAATGGGACAATATACGGATGATTTGACGGATCCATTTGGCCATGGGGCAGTTGATGCTAACAAAACTTTTGATTATATATGCAAATAAAGGAATGAGATGAGTTATAAAATAGCAATTGCAGGAACAGGATATGTAGGACTCTCTAATGGAATCTTATTGGCTCAACACAACGAAGTAGTAGCACTCGATATTATCCCCGAAAAAGTGGAGATGTTGAACCGAAAGGAATCCCCTATCGAGGATATAGAGATTTCAGAGTATCTCAAGCGGGATGATTTAAACTTTCGTGCAACTCTTGACAAAAAAGAGGCGTATGAAGGGGCTGATTTCGTCATCATTTCTACACCGACAGATTATGATGAAACAACCAATTATTTCAATACTAAATCGATTGAATATGTGATTGCCGATGTTTTAAGCATTAACCAAAATACTACCATGGTAATCAAGTCCACTATTCCAGTAGGATATACTAACAGCTTAAGAGAAAAATTCAAAACAGATAATATTATTTTTTCTCCAGAATTTTTGCGAGAAGGATTAGCCCTACATGATAATTTACATCCAAGTAGAATTATTGTGGGCGAAAAATCAGATCGTGCTATGATATTTGCTGGACTGCTAGAACGTGGTGCCATCAAAAAAGGGATATCAGTTTTATTTACAGACAGTACTGAGGCAGAAGCGATAAAACTTTTTTCAAACACCTATCTAGCAATGCGTGTTGCATACTTCAATGAATTGGATTCGTATTGTGAAAAGTATTCTCTGGATGCAAAAGATATCATCAATGGTGTAGGCCTAGACCCTAGGATCGGTACTCATTATAACAATCCGAGCTTTGGATATGGTGGCTACTGTTTCCCTAAAGACACTAAGCAGCTCAAAGCAAATTTCTCTAATGTACCGAATAATCTCATTGGGGCAATTGTAGAGTCTAATGAAACTCGAAAAGAGTTTATAACCAACCAAATACTTATAAAAGAGCCAAAAGTTGTCGGTATTTATAGATTGATCATGAAAAGCGGAAGTGATAACTTCAGAAGTTCTGCTGTACAAGGGATTATTGAAAAGCTCACGAATAAAGGTGTAGAGGTAGTGATTTACGAGCCTGTATTAGACGATGATGTATTTGAAAGCTTAAAAGTTATCAAAGACATCCAAGAGTTTAAAAACTTGTCTGATGTGATCGTAGCCAATAGAATGGAAGATACTCTCTCTGATGTAAAAGCAAAAGTTTATACCAGAGATATATTCAATAGCGATAAATAAGGAAAGATAAAATGAGAAAAAAGATTTTAGTCACTGGTGGAGCCGGATTTGTCGGAAGTCATCTATGTGAAAGACTTTCCAGTAATCCGAACTATGAAGTCTATAGCTTAGATAACTACTTTACAGGCAGTAAAAGCAATCATGTACCAAATGTAACTTACATCGAGGGAAATACAGCAGATATAGTAACTCTAATCACTTTTACGCCTGATATGGTTTATCATTTGGGGGAGTATTCACGAGTTGAACAAAGTTTTGATGATATTGAAAAAGTATGGAAATATAATAAAGACGGGATATTCGCTGTTTTAGAATTTGTACGTCGTGCCGGTTGTAAAATACTCTATGCTGGAAGCAGTACGAAATTTGGAGACGGAGGGCTAGGGAGAAGTGCCAGCCCGTATGCATGGACAAAAGCTACCAATACCGAACTAGTGATGAACTACGGGAACTGGTTCAATGTGCCCTATGCGATCACCTACTTTTATAATGTCTATGGCGCACGAGAGATCCAAACCGGAAAATATGCGACACTTATCGCACTTTTTAAAGAAAAGATGAAAAATAATGAACCGATTACTATTGTTTCTCCAGGAATGCAAAAAAGAAATTTTACCCATATCGATGATATTATAGATGGGCTTGTCCTTGTAGGAGAAAATGGTTACGGGGATGAGTTTGGGATCGGAAGCCCTGAAGCTTATACAGTTCTAGAAATTGCTCAGATGTTTGGCGGGGAGATCCAAATGCTCCCCGAACGGGCAGGAAATAGAATGACCGCCGATGTGATAAGTGCTAAAACTGAAGCTCTAGGATGGAAGCCAAAGAAAAATATTAAAGATTATATTGCAACAGGGAAAGCATCTGGCTGGAATAGTTAGTACTTTTTAATCAATTTTACTTTAAAATATTAATATAAATCAGGAGAATAGTTTAATGAAAAAAGCAATCGTAACAGGAATCACAGGACAAGACGGCGCCTATTTGGCGGAACTATTACTCGAAAAAGGGTATGAGGTATATGGAACGTATCGTCGTACTGCATCGGTGAACTTTTGGCGGATTGAGGAGCTTGGCATTGAAAAGCATCCAAATCTGCATCTGATCGAGTACGATCTCACCGATGCATCTAACAGTATCCGAATGGTTGCGGATATCCAGCCCGATGAAATCTATAATCTTGCAGCGCAGAGCTTCGTCGGGGTATCGTTTGATCAGCCTCTGGCTACAGCTCATATCACAGGGCTTGGGTGTGTGCATCTCCTCGAAGCGATCCGTATCGTCAACCCTAAAATCCGTTTTTACCAAGCATCAACTTCTGAGATGTTCGGTGAAGTACAAGCAATCCCTCAGATCGAAAGCACTCCATTTTATCCTCGTAGTCCATACGGTGTTGCAAAGCTCTACGCTCACTGGATGGTGATCAATTATCGTGAGTCGTATAACATCTTCGCTTGTAGTGGAATATTGTTTAATCACGAGTCACCGCTTCGTGGTCGTGAGTTCGTCACCCGTAAGATCACGGACAGTTCAGCAAAAATAAAGCTCGGAAAACTCGATGTTTTGGAACTTGGTAACATGGATGCCAAACGTGACTGGGGATTTGCAAAAGAGTATGTTGAGGGGATGTATTTGATGCTCCAAGCCGATAAGCCTGACACCTTTGTCCTCGCGACCAACCGTACAGAAACGGTACGTGATTTTGTCACAATGGCATTTAAAGCAGTAGGAATCGAGCTAGTATTTAGTGGAAAAGATGAAAATGAGATCGCGACCGATGTGGCAACCGGAAAAGTACTCGTCCGTGTCAATCCTAAGTTTTACCGCCCTGCGGAAGTAGAGCTGCTGATCGGAAATCCAGCAAAAGCAAAAGAAGTATTAGGATGGGAACCAAAAACAACCCTCGAAGAACTATGTGCGATGATGGTCACTGAAGATTTACGGAGAAATGAAATTGGTTTTAGCTTCTAAAGTCCTCATTACCGGTATCGACAGCTTCACCGGAGGTCATCTCTCTAAACATCTGAGCTCATTAGGGTATGATGTCTATGGCACCGTAATTCGAGGTGGAGATGGTATCACTTGTTTCAATTGTGATATTACCAAGGTACAGCAATGTAAAGATGTTCTCTCCTCAGTTAAACCAGAATATGTCATTCATCTCGCAGGTATTTCCTATGTCGGACACGATAATACTGAAGCTTTTTATCAAGTCAACACTCTGGGAACTCAAAATCTGCTTGATGCTTTAGTAGCCTCTAATAGTGTACTTAAAAAAGTGATTTTAGCGAGCAGTGCGACCGTTTATGGAGATCAAGGGCGTGAAGTGCTCGATGAGTCGATGTGCCCGCAACCGGCAAATCATTACGGTATCAGCAAACTCGCTATGGAACATGCGGCTCGTACATTTTTTTCCAGATTACCTATAATCATAGTCCGTCCATTCAACTATACAGGAGTGGAACAGCCTGAACACTTTCTTGTCCCAAAAATTGTCAGTCATTTTAAACGTAAAGAGAGTGTGATCGAGCTGGGAAATCTTCATGTATCGCGTGAGTTTAATGATGTGTCACTAGCATGTGATATCTATACAAAATTGCTTCAATGTGACACTTCAGGAGAGATCGTTAACCTCTGCTCAGGTCAAGCTATCAGTTTAATGGAAATTATTGAGTTGATGAATACTATCGCCGAATATGAGATCAATGTACGAGTAAATCCTGCATTTATGAGAGCGAATGAAATCAAACGGCTCGTAGGTTCCACGATACAATTAGAACAGCTGATTGGTAAAATAACACCCATAGCGCTGGAACAAACATTACGAACGATGTATGAAGCCTAGGATCATCATTGATTCTCTCTCACTTTTAGGTTCCTTAACGGGAATCGGGAGATATACCTATGAAAATGCAAAAGAATTGGAACGATTAAACAACTACCAAATTAATTATTTTTATGGGTATGTTTCGGACAAATTGATGATGCCTGCAAGTTCCAAAAAGACAAAGTCCCTACGATCGTGGATTATCAAAAATCCTCTCGTAAAATCCATCATTCGGACTATAATGTTTCGTATTTTAGGGATGATAGCGCCTCGTTACGATCTCTACTGGCAGCCCAATTTTATCCCTAATCACAGTATCAAAGCCGATAAAATTGTTGCAACGGTACATGATTTTTCGTGGGAGATTTATCCTGAATTTCAACCTGTGGAACGGGTTAAATATTTTCAAAAATATTTTTACGTATCTATCTTGCAATGTGATCATATTATCACAGGTTCAGAGTTTACTAAACGAGAAATTGTTGAGCGTGTAGGAATTGCTCCTGATAAAATTACCGTCATTTATCACGGTGTTGATCATCATCTATTTTATCCTCGGCAATCCACAGTAAAACCGCTACAAAAATATATTTTAGCAGTGGGAAGCATCGAACCGCGTAAAAATCTCAAGAACCTTTTGGGTGCTTATACCATGCTGGACAAAGAGTTCAAAAATGAGTATCATCTGATTTTGGTAGGTGCTTCAGGTTGGAACAATGACGATATTATCCACGAGATGAAAAGCCTCAGTCAATGGGTAAAATATAGCGGCTATGTGAGTGATGACGAGTTGGCACTGCTTTATAGCGATGCAAGTTTATTTATTTACCCTTCTGTATATGAAGGATTTGGTATTCCTCCTCTGGAGGCTATGGCATGTGCAACAGCCGTGATTGCTTCTAATGCGTCAACATTACCGGAAGTATGTGCAGATGCTGCATATTATGTCGATCCATTGGATACGAAAGCGATCAAAGAGGGGATAATAAACGTATTAAGAGATGAAAAGTTAAAAAAAGCTCTTATAGCCAAGGGGCTGGTACGAGCCAAAGAATTTAGCTGGGAGAAAAGTGCTTTGGAACATCAAAAAGTATTTAACAAGGTGTTAGCACAATGAAAATTGCTATCATTCACGACTGGCTCACCGTCTATGCAGGGGCGGAAAAAACATTAGAACCGATGTTAAAGCTTTACCCACAAGCAGATATCTTTACTATCGTTGATTTTTTACCCCAAAAAGATCGGAAATTTTTAACTGGACATAAAATCACGACCAGTTTTATCCAAAATCTTCCTTTTGCACAATCTAAGTACCGGAATTATTTACCATTAATGCCACTTGCTATTGAACAATTTGATCTTTCTAGTTATAGCTTAGTGATATCTAGTTCTCACGCCGTAGCAAAAGGAGTTATTACCGGACCTGATCAAAAGCACATTTGTTTATGTTATTCACCCATTCGCTACGCATGGGATTTGCAGCACCAATATTTACGAGAAAGTGGTTTAGATAAAGGCTTAAAAGGATGGATGGCTCGTTCCATGTTGCACAAGATACGACTATGGGACTTGCGTACTGCCAATGGTGTGGATGATTTCATTGCTATTTCTGACTTTATTGCTCGTCGTATTTGGAAAGTATATCGTCGTGAATCGGTTGTTATTTACCCTCCTGTCGATGTGGAAGCGTTTAAACTGCATGAAAATAAAGAAGATTTCTACCTTACGGCATCGCGTATGGTTCCCTATAAAAAGATAGATCTGATCGTCGAAGCATTTTCAGCAATGCCCGATAAAAAACTTATCGTTATCGGAGACGGACCTGATTTTGAAAAGATCCGCGCATACGCAGGTTCTAATGTGACTTTGATGGGGTATCAGTCATTTGAAGTTTTGCGTGATCACATGCAGCGAGCTCGTGCCTTTGTCTTTGCTGCGGAGGAAGATTTTGGAATTGCTCCTGTCGAAGCGCAAGCATGCGGAACGCCTGTAATAGCCTTTGGTAAGGGCGGCGCACTGGAAACAGTAGCTGATGGCGTAAGTGGACTGTTTTTTGATACTCAGAGCGTTGAAAGTTTATGTGAGGCTTTGGGACGTTTTGAAACGATGAAATTTAACCCTACAGATATTTCCATACATGCTCGTAAATTTTCAGAGGAACGATTTTTAGTTCAAATGAAATCATTCCTTCAAGAAAAGCTAGAGAAGTGATGAAATGAAAAATTGGATTAATCGTATTACTTTGATTGCATCCGATCTCATAAGTATTTTTATCGCTATCGTTCTTGCATTTGTTTTACGTCAATGGTGTGATTGCTTTGAGCGCTCTGCGCCTAATGATCTCGACCATTACCTCCATTTTGGACTACTATATGCAGTTATCATTTCCTTGCTGCTTGTTGAAGGAATTTACTCTAAACGGTATGATTTTTGGCAAGAAATGCAGAGGATAGTCAAGGGGGTGTTTTTAGCTTCCATTATTTTACTTGCTTTCTTGGCAATGACAAAACAATCCGAAAGTTACTCGCGTTTTATTTTGATCGTTACCTTTGCACTTACAGCTGTTGTTTTACCGCTGCAAAAATATTATCTCAAACGATTACTTTTTAAGATTGGTACATGGAAGCATGAATCAACCATTATAGGGGGAGATACATTTTTTACCAAACATGTATTTAAAAACCCCTATCTTGGATATGTTTTGTCCGATAAATATAAAGCAAAAACACTTTTCATCTCATCCTCGATAGGGATTGAGGCACTTGAAACGTATTTGCACGAGGCTATTGTCCGTAAGCAAGAAGTCGTTTTTGTCCCGCTCGTTACTAATTTTGATTTTTCAGATGCCCATATCATACATCTATTCAATGCCCGTAGTAATCTTATCATCGTTGAAAATAATCTTCTCAACAGAACAAACCAATGGATAAAAACGGCTATTGACACCTTGCTTTCCCTTTTAATATTTCCACTGTTATTAACACTCATTGGCATTATTGCTATACTCATAAAACGTGTAGATGGCGGAACTGTTTTCTTTAAACAAGCTCGTTTGGGTGAAGACGCAAAGAAGTTTGTTTGCTATAAATTTCGTTCTATGCAGGAAAACAGTGATGAATTATTGCAAGATTATTTACTAGAACATCCTGAAGAAATCAAAAATTATGAGATTTATCATAAATATGACAATGACCCAAGAATTACTGCAATCGGGGCTTTTCTACGTAAAACATCATTGGATGAATTGCCTCAAATTTTTAACGTACTCAAAGGGGAAATGAGTTTAATAGGACCACGCCCTTATATGCCCAATGAACGCACTAAAATGGGTGACAATATCGATATTATTTTGGCTGTAAAGCCTGGAATTACTGGTCTTTGGCAAGTCAGCGGTCGTAATGATGTTGATTTTGCCAGCCGTGTTGATTTAGATATCTGGTATGTGCGAAATTGGAGCGTCTGGAAAGACTTTGTTATTTTAATTAAAACGGTACAAGTAGTGCTGGGAAAAAAAGGGGTGAGTTAATATGATCAAGTTTTTTTCATCCTCTACCTCATTTGCTTCTTAACTCTTATTGTCATTTGAATAGATACCGCTCAGTGTTCAGCATGTCCGTAATTTACTGATTGGGTTCAATATGGTAAGATAAATCAAAACAGTTTTTGTTGCGCTAAAATAGAAGAAGGATTATTAAATATGTCATTTTTAAAGAATATACAGCGTGTTTTAATTTTACGTTGCGGAGCACTCGGAGATCTTGTCTATGCCACCAGTGTTATCGATGGATTACGAGCGCAATACGGCGACAATATCATCATCGATTTTATCACGACCCCAGGAACAGCTAAACTCTTTGAATTTGATCCTCGTGTGAATCAGACATTTCATCTCAAACACAAGAAGCTCCCTATTTGGCTTAGTCCTCAAAAGCGTGCCATTATCCGTTCATCAAAAGAAAATCCTTATGATCTATTTATCTCATTGGAATTTGGGAAACAATTTAAAAGTATGATTAAATCAATTCATGCAACCCATAAAACAGGAATGGGTATTTTAGAAACTTCTCATGCTATCACAGACATTAATCGAAGTGAAGCTACTAAGCAATATTATCGTGATATTCTCGAAACTGATATTTTATCTAGGGCTAAACCCATTCTCATCGGAATGGAAAAAGCTCAATGTTGTAAAAAATTTTTACTTCCTGATAATGCCATCGTAATTGCCCCTAGTAACTCTCACAATCAAAAAAAAGGGCTTAACTATAGGGCATGGCCATTTGAACACTGGCAATCACTTATTGCGACGCTTTCAAAAGACATACCAATTATTATTGTCGGTGCACGTGGAGAAGAGACTTTTTTTGACCATATCAAACCTTATCCAGAAAATGTAATTGATCTAGTAGGTAAGCTTTCCATTGGTGAGCTCATTACAACACTTCAAAATGCGAAAGGACTCATCTGTACCGATTCCGCTACCGGACACATTGGCGCTGCTGTTGATACCCCAACTTTTATTCTTATGGGCCCTAATAACCCCATCACTGACAGCCCATACAAAAGTGATACTAATGCCGTTTATCCAATCTCATTAAGACTCCCCTGCTCTCCATGCTATAAAACTGAAGTCATGAAGCGGTGTAAAGATAATATTTGTATGAATCAGATTACTCCAAAAATGGTTTTAGAGTCCGTTCTCTCAGCAAAAATACTATGAAAAGAGCTTTTCTGACACCTTCATTAAAAGCACAACGCGCGAGTCAGCTATTTCAATACACTACTATTGCGCTGGCATTAGCCATTCCTCTCTCTATTGCCGCATATACAGCTTTTTCTGCTTTGTTATTAATCCTATGGATCGTAGAAGGAAACTGGAATATTAAATGGGAATTAATTAAAAATCAACCTTTTTTTAAAGCGTTTGGGCTCTTTTATTTTTTTTTAGTTCTTAGCTTAATGTGGAGTGATAATCTTGCTCTTGGCTTAGAGTATTTACGAAAATACTATTTTGCAGTGCTCCTCCTGCCTATACTCTACACCTCCATTGATCGCCAACGAATACCACAGATTTTCAGCGCATTTTTATATGCCATGATCTTCAGCGAAATTCTTTCATATTTAATCTTTTTTGAACTCATGCCGTTTAAATACAAAGAGACATGGTCCTCTATCGATCCTTCCCCATTTATGCACCATACTCCCTACAGTATTTTTTTAATATTTTCTATCTTTTTAATGATCACTCGTTTACTCAATGAGAAAAAAACAAAAATTCAATTGTTCATCTACTTATTTTTCATTCTCACAATGACTGCAAATTTATTTCTCAATGTCGGAAGAACGGGGCAATTTGCTTTATTAATAACATTGGCTGTCTTTATCACAACCTACTGGCGCTTTTCATTGCTTAAAACTTTTTTGTCATCTACACTAATTGCTCTATCGATTTTTTCACTCGCATACTGGTTAAGTCCCAACTTTCATAACCGTACAAACGAAACCTATCAAACATTTAACTATCTCATAACCCAAGGCAAACCATTAAATGACAGCACAGGGTTTCGATTTATGATGTGGCAGACGGCTGGCACTATCATTAAAGAGCATCCTATTGTCGGTGTAGGAATTGGAGATGAAAGAGACGCTTATGCTACTACTCTAACAAACGAACTTTCTCAATACAAAGATCAGATTATTGGCTTTAGTGATTTTCATAATACTTTTTTACAGATAGCGGTATCGACTGGAATAATTGGATTGGGATTATTATTAAGAGCATTGTTCATTCTTTACCAAAATTTCTCTCCCAACAGAGAGCTAAAAACTCTCGGAAGTGTTTTGGCAACTCTTTGGATATGCTTTATGCTTATTGGTCATTTTCCAGCAGCATATTTGACAATATTAATTGTTTTAGTTATTGCTATAACGTTGAAACATCCTCTTTATGATTTTAGGAATTCTATAGTAAAATAATAAATTCTTTTCAAATTGGTGCAATATGAACTTTCCAAAAACAACCATTATTATCTCAGTTTATAAAGACACTGAAGCGCTTGGATTTATCTTGGAGAGTTTGGAACACCAAACCCTACCCGCTGATGAAATTATCGTTTCTGAAGATGGTGATTCATCTGAGATGCGCGATTATATCGCTACACAAAAATCTCGTTTCCCAAATCTCGTCCATCTCACCCAAAAAGATGACGGGTGGCGTAAAAATATCGCGATGAATAATGCTATCAAAGCCTCCTCTAATGAATACCTTATTTTTATTGACGGTGACTGTGTCCCCTATGGTAACTTTATCCAAGGGCATATAGAAAATGCACAACACGGAATCGTATTGTGCGGTAAGCGGTTCGAGCTCGGACCAAAATTTACGAATAAAGTAAAAAATCATGTGCTAACAATCTCTAATATTGAAAAAAAGTTCCTATGGTATCTTCCTGCAATGCTTACCGATAATGCTCGCCATCCAGAAGATGGTTTTAGCTTTAAATCCCATTCCTTAATCAGCCGTCAAATCCATAAACGCTATGTTCGTCATATTATCGGATGTAACTGGTCATGCTACAAAGAAGATTTTTTAAAAATCAACGGCTTTGACGAAACATATTGCCTGCCCGCTGAAGGAGAAGATGTCGATCCTAGCTGGCGTTTTAGGGGAATTGGTATTGAGCTTAAATCGTGCCGAAATAATGCCAACATCATTCATTTGTACCATCCTAAACGTTTTAGTGCAATCGAAGGAGATATAAATAAAGCGATTATGGAAAAGCATCAAGCAGAAAATGCATTTTTCTGCAAGAATGGGATAAATAAGCAGGAGTCTTTATGAAAGTTTTATTATTAGCCGGTGGCTACGGAACACGGTTAAGTGAAGAAACAGATATACGTCCCAAACCGATGGTAGAAATCGGTGGTAAACCGATCCTTTGGCATATTATGAAGACGTACAGTCAATATGGTTTTAATGAGTTTGTCATTCTTCTCGGCTACAAAGGTTATTTTATAAAAGAGTATTTTGCCAACTATTTTCTCCATCAAAGTGATGTAACTATCGATATGCAAAACGGGAAGATGGAAGTCCTAAACAACTCTAGTGAACCTTGGAAAGTAACTCTTCTTGATACTGGATTAAACAGTATGACCGGAGGAAGAATAAAAAGAGCTCAAGATTTTATCGGTAATGAGCCGTTTATGCTTACTTATGGAGATGGTGTTAGTGACATCAATATAGATGAACTGGTAAAGTTTCACAAATCTCATGGTAAGGCAATGACCATGACATCCAATCAGCCAGATGGACGGTTTGGAGCATTGAATATCGAAGATAATGATCAAGTGACACACTTTCTGGAAAAACCAAAAGGTGACGGCGGATGGATCAATGCCGGTTATTTTGTTTGCGAGCCAAAAGTTTTCGATTATATTTGTGATGGTGACACTACTGTATTTGAACAAACACCACTTAAAAACCTTGCACTTGATAGAGAATTATTTACTTATAAACATGAAGGTTTTTGGTCCCCAATGGATAGCTTAAAAGATAAAAATGATCTCAATAAACTTTGGGATACCAATAAAGCTCCTTGGAAAGTTTGGTAATGGATAATCTTTTTGGTGGTATCTATAAAGGTAAAATAGTCTTGGTCACTGGACATACAGGATTTAAAGGTTCATGGCTGGCATATTGGCTCACTCAAATGGGGGCAAATGTTATCGGGTACTCTTTAGAAGCACCAAGCGAGCCAAATCATATTGGACTTTTAAATCTCGACATTACCTCTATCATCGGAGATATTCGAGATCTGGATAGACTAAATGAAACATTTCAAACGTACCAACCGGATATCGTATTCCACCTAGCCGCCCAACCACTTGTAAGACTCTCCTATGAAAATCCGATCGAAACGTATGAAACCAATGTCATCGGAACACTCAAAGTATTCGAAGCATGCCGAGCCAACAGCGTCAAGGCTATCGTCAACATCACAAGTGATAAAGCCTATGAGAACCGAGAATGGGTATGGGGTTACCGTGAAAATGACCCTATGGGAGGATATGATCCCTACAGCTCATCCAAAGGCTGTGCCGATTTACTTGTCAACTCATACCGAAGCTCTTATTTCAATCCTGCCGAGTATAAAAAATCGCATAATACCCTCTTGGCATCTTGCCGTGCTGGAAATGTAATAGGTGGAGGCGACTGGGCAAAAGACCGTCTTATGACCGATATTATGCTTTCCGTCTCGCAAGGGAAAAAAGTTAGTATCCGAAATCCCAATGCTACTCGCCCGTGGCAACATGTCCTCGAACCACTTAGCGGGTATTTACATATTGGTCAAAAACTCCTTGAAGAAAAAGTGGAGTTCGGTGAAGCATGGAACTTCGGCCCAAGCGATGAGGGGAGTGTTACGGTCGAAACGGTCGTAAATCATGTCAAAACACATTGGGATAAAATCGACTACGAAATCACCCGTGATCCAAAGCAACTGCATGAAGCCAATTTGTTAAAACTCGATTGTTCAAAAGCCCATATCCGTTTAAAATGGAAAGATGTTTGGGATAGTGAAACAACTTTTGAAAAAACGGTGATGTGGTATAAAAACTTTTATGAAAATGATAGCGTTGGTACGACTGATGATTTGAATCACTATGTTTTGGATGCAAAAAAGAAAAATTTGGAGTGGAGTAAATAATGAAAAGTTTATCTAATATTGCATATGAAATTGATGGTCAGCCAATGTTTAAAATACTTGATTTAGCTCAAAAACTTGAAAGACAAGGAAAAGAAATTCTTCATTTTGAGTTAGGTGAACCTGATTTCGATACACCTATTAATATAGTAAATGCGGCTTGTGATGCTTTAAACTCAGGTGACACTCACTATACAAGTTCAATGGGATTATATGATTTTAGAATAGTTGCGCAAAAAGCCACTCTTCAAAGTAGAGGTTTCTTGCCAACTATTGATCAAGTGTTAGTTGCTCCTGGAGCGAATTCTATTATATATTTAGCAATTAAATGTTTAGTTAATCCAGGCGAGGAAGTTATTGTTCCAGATCCAGGGTTTCCTACGTATTACTCAGCTATTAAAGCTTGTGGAGCAAAAGCGGTAACAGTAAAATTAAAAGAAGAAAATCAATTCAGATTAGACCCAAATGATTTAGAAAATGCGATAACCAATAAAACAAGACTAATTATTTTAAATACTCCTAGTAATCCAACAGGTTCAGTAATGCTTCCTGATGAAATTAAACAAGTTGCAGAAATTGCAAGAAAACATGATATTTATTTATTAAGTGATGAAATATATGGAAGATTGATTTTTAATAATGAAAAATCATTTTTAAGTCCTTCATATATTGATCATTGTAAAGAAAGAACTATTATCTTAAATGGTTTCAGTAAAGCTTTTGCAATGACAGGATGGCGACTTGGAGTAGCAATTGGACCAGAAGAAGTGATTGAAAAAATGGGTTTATTAGTTTCAACGATAGTCTCATGTGTTCCTCCTTTTATCCAAAGGGCTGGGATCGAAGCTATTACTGGTGATCAAAGTGCATTAGTAAAAATGAAGAATGAATATGATAGAAGACGAAAAATTTTGGTAGATGGATTAAATTCAATTGACGGTGTTAGCTGTATTGAACCTGATGGTGCTATTTATGCATTTCCTAATATTTCTGGAACAGGTATGACTAGTGATGAGTTTGCAAATTTTGTTTTAGAAAAGGCTGGGGTGGCTCTTTTACCTGGTAATAATTTTGGAGAAGCTGGAGAAGGATTCGTGAGAATTTGTTACGTTAATACTTCTGACAATATAATAAAAGCTATAGAAAATATAAAAAAAGCTCTAAAGGATAGATAAATGAAAATGAGAGTTGCAGATTATGTTGCTAATTACATATATGATGAGTTAAATGTGCCAGAAGTATTTATGCTAACCGGTGGTGGAGCCATGTTTTTAAACGATGGAGTTGCAAAACATGATAAGTTAGATGTTATTTGTAATCATCATGAACAAGCTTGTGCAATGGGCGCAGTTGCTTATTCTAAGTATACAAATAAAATAGGTGTTGCTTATGTAACTACTGGTTGTGGTGGAACAAATGCTATAACAGGGGTATTAGATGCGTGGCAAGATAGTACACAATGTCTCTTTATCTCTGGGCAGGTAAAGAAAAAAGAAACTTGTTATAACACTGATTTACCATTAAGACAATTCGGAGTACAAGAAGCAGATATAGTTGCTGTAGTAAAATCAATTACAAAATATTCTGTGATGGTTAATGAACCAACTGAAATAGCATATCACTTAGAAAAGGCTGCTTATTTAGCAAAAAGTGGAAGACCTGGTCCAGTTTGGATCGATATTCCATTAGATGTTCAGGGAGCTATTATTGATACAAATAATCTTAAACATTTTAGCGTTGAAGAATTAACTAAAGACTACAAAGAAGTTGTAGACAGTAATGATATTGATGCAATAATAAAAATTTTAGAAAATGCAAAAAGACCTATGGTGATTGCTGGAAATGGTATTAGATTATCAGATACAGTAGCTGAATTTAGTAAATTTATTGATAATACAAATATTCCAGTGACAACATCTTATTTGGCTATTGATTTAATGTCTACTGCTGATGAAAAATTTATAGGAAGATTAGGAACAAAAGGGGATAGATCTGGAAATTTTGCAATACAAAATGCAGATGTTGTTCTTGTATTAGGATCTAGGCTTAGCGTAGCATTAACAGGATTTGAGTATGACTTATTTATGAGAGATGCAAAAGTAATAGTTGTAGATATTGATCAAAAAGAACATCAAAAAAATACGGTCAGAATAGATAAATTTGTGAATGCTCATTTAAAAAATTTTTTTGAAAAAATAAATCAGAAGGTAATAAATCTAGATACAAAAGATTGGATTAAAAAATGTAATCATTGGAAAAATAAATGGCCCGTAGCTTTAGAAAGATATGAAAATGAAGAAAAAATAAATAAATACACATTTATAGATCATTTATGTAAATTCCTGAAAGAAGATACTGCAGTTGTTTCTGATGCTGGTTCATCTTATTATGTAACTTCTCAAGCATTACAAATTAGAGCAAACCAAAGATATATTACTTCAGGAGCACAAGCAGATATGGGTTTTACCCTTCCAGCTGCAATTGGAACTTGTTTTGCAAAAAAAGGCGAAGTTGTTGGGATTACTGGTGATGGTTCACTTCAGATGAATATTCAAGAACTACAAACTATGAAGCACTATAACTTACCTTTAAAACTTTTTGTATGGAACAATAATGGTTATCTTTCAATAAGAGCAACACAAAGAAAATTTTTTGATGGAAGAGCAATTGGAACAGATAAAGACTCTGGCATTTCATTTCCAGAAGTTGAAAAAATAGCTTATGCATATGGAATTCAATATTTTATTGCAAAAGAAGTCTCAGAATTAGACAATGTGTTGAGGGATGTAATGAATTATAATGGACCGGTCATTTGTGAAATAATTTGTCCTGAAAATCAAGAAATCATACCAACAACAGCTTCGATGAGAAAAGAAGATGGAACAATGGTGTCAAAACCGCTTGAAGACATGTATCCATTTTTAGACAGAGAAGAGTTCAAGAAAGAAATGATTATTAAGCCGTTGGATGAGTAATATGAAAATTCTGATCATCGGTGCCAACGGGTTTATAGGTAAACATTTACGTGAGCATTTGTCAAAAAACAGTGCCTACACGCTGTTGATGCCGGATAGTAAAACACTCAATCTTACCGATGAAACCAGTGTTGACACTTACATTCACGCCACGCAACCTGATATTGTCATCAACTGTGCTAATCGCGGAGGTGGTCGAGACAGTGGCAATGAAAATATTGTTCACGAGAATTTGCGGATGTTTTTTAACATCGTCAAGCACTCGGATAAAGTGTCGAAGATCATTCATTTCGGCAGCGGTGCAGAATACAGCAAGGATAAGCCGATTGTGAATGTCAAAGAGGAGGATGCAGATATGGCAATGCCTCTGGATGAATACGGGTTTTACAAATCTGTCTGCTCGAAATTCATCGAAAAAAGTGACAATAATCTCAATTTGAGAATTTTCGGCTGTTACGGTGAATATGAGAACTATGAGTTCAAATTTATCTCAAACGCCATTGTCAAAAATCTTTTGCATTTGCCCATAACGATCAATAAAAATGTCTTTTTCGATTATATTTATGTGGATGATTTGGTAAAAATTGTCGATCATTTTTTAGATCATGAGCGTAAACATAACGTTTACAATCTGACAACAGGCAAAAAAATCGATTTGATCACATTGGCAAATCTAGTGAATGAAACCAGCGATTTTACTTCTGAAATCAAAGTGATTAATGAAGGGCTCAACAATGAGTACACCTCTGATAATAGTAAATTGATGGATGAGATCAGTAGATTTAAATTTACCGAGCATCGCGAAGCCATTATACAAATGCGAAACTATTACAGCTCCATTTTGGATACAATCGATCGTAAAAAAATTGAAGCAGATCCTTATTTGCAACTGTGCACATCATTTTGGAACAAACACGAGGAGAAAGAATGACCCAACAAGAAGCCTTAAAGCAAGAAATTTTAGCCAAGACCAAAGAGTATTATGAATTGGTTCATAAACCGATGCAAGATAAAGAGTTTGTAGCCGGTAAAAGCCGCGTCAATTATGCAGGACGTGTATTCGATGAAAAAGAAATGATCAATCTCGTCGACAGTTCACTCGATTTTTGGCTTACCTATGGTGATTATTCGAAACAATTTGAGAAAAAATTAGCAGACTATCTCGGAGTACGTTGGACATTTCTCGTCAACAGCGGCAGTTCGGCAAACCTTCTCGCCTTTTATGCCCTTACATCACCGTTGTTAGGTGATCGTCAGGTTAAACGCGGAGATGAAGTGATCACCGTTGCAGCAGGTTTTCCAACCACGGTTGCTCCTGTAGTTCAATATGGTGCTGTTCCCGTTTTTGTTGATATGGAATTAACCCATTTCAATATCGATGTAACTCAGTTTGAAGCAGCGCTAAGCCCAAAAACTAAAGCAATCATGATCGCCCATACCCTCGGTAATCCGTTTAACCTTCGAGCTGTCAAAGAGTTTTGTGATAAACACAACCTTTGGTTGATCGAGGACAACTGTGACGCACTCGGTTCTACATACGAAGGCAAACCAACAGGGACATGGGGAGACATCGGAACATCAAGCTTTTACCCACCGCACCATATGACCATGGGTGAAGGTGGTGCGACATACACCGACAATCCACTCCTTAAAAAAATCATGCTCTCCATGCGTGACTGGGGACGCGACTGCTGGTGTGAAAGCGGTATTGATAACACCTGCGGATGCCGATTCTATCAAAGTTTTGGAACCTTGCCAAAAGGGTACGATCATAAATACGTGTATAGCCACTTCGGTTTCAATCTCAAAGTTTCCGATATGCAAGCGGCAATCGGTGTCGCACAACTCGAAAAATTCCCGACATTTGTTGAAAAGCGCAAAGAAAACTTCACAAAACTCTACAATGGGCTAAAAGGGGTAGATGCTCTAATCCTGAATGCTGCTACACCAAACAGTGATCCAAGCTGGTTTGGCTTTATAATCACCCTAAAAGACGGCGTACAATTTAGCCGTAATGAACTCGTAGAACATCTCGAAAACGCTAATATTCAGACCCGCAATCTTTTCGCCGGAAATATGCTCCGTCATCCGATGTTTGATAGCATGGTACGAGATAGTGACTATAGAGTGGTTGGTGATTTACCGAATACAGACAAAATCATGAATGACAGTTTCTGGATCGGGCTTTATCCGGGGATGGGTGATGAAGCAATTAAATATATGACAGAGACTATTAAAGCATATGTCAAATAGGTCTTTATACAAAATGCGTTTTCTGCAAGAATGGGATTGTCAAACTCTAAAGATCAAAATAGGTTTGACATTTTTCAACAAAGCGTATAACCGACTCATTTGATTCACGCTCTTGTTTCTCCATATACAGCAACAGCAAAGGACGGGTTTGAACTGCATACTCTACGTCATTAAATCCATACGCGATTCCGTAACGATTCTCTTCATTCGGCTGCCATTGCTCTTTAGTAATACCTTTTTCAGGGATAACAATAGGAATGCATCCGCACATGACTGCATAAATGTGATACATAGTATATGTATCATATGATATACAATATTGTACTTGATTAAAAACCTTTGCCGTATCTTTATGCGATAACTTATCAATTAATATTGAATTAGTTATATTATGTTCAATCTCTCTCTTATATCCTTTTCGAAGCAAGTAACATGTCCCTTCTCGCGTATCAGGATTTGTTATTTTATACACATCAGATCTTTGCGAAATAATATGTAAATGATTATTAGAATATTTGTTATATCGACTATCATCAAATGCTTTATCATAATAAAAAAATAGATCATTTGTTCCAAAATTTATCTTACCGCCATTATTAAATCCCGGTTTATGCAATAACCATCGAACCACATTTTTAGCTCTCAATGGATTGCCAACAACTACTTCAGGGTATACAATAACTGCACCTTCTAAATCTGCATAATTTGCAGTTGGTGTATTAAGTCTATAATTTTTTTTAAATCCGTATTTTATTTGCTTACGAAAATATTTAATAAATAAATAAATTGTTTTAAAGGGATTAGTACAATTTAAAGCAGGCTTAAAAAATGGCCAAAGATATGATTCATGGCCGAGGAGATTGAGTCTATCGCACAACTGATGAAGAACAACGATTCCACCTGCATTATCGTCATATCCTGGTGCAATTATAATAAATTTCATAAATACAGAGCCATATTTCAACTTTATTCTAAATTTTCTAAATCAGTTTTATGCGTACTAATTCCATTTTCACATATAAACCGATTTTCTTCTTTATTTTTGATCATCTTTTCCCAATAAAATGCACCAATATCTCTCTCATTGTACTTGTGCCATAAATGGAATTGATTCGCTACGTTTTTGCACGATTTGATTTCAAGCCCATATGCACGAAAACGCCAATCTAAATCCGTATCATCACTGAGTGATGTTTCACAGTATCCCTCATCAAATCCGTTGAGAGTAAGCATATCTTTTCGGAAACACGAAAAATTACATCCCAAAATACTCGTGTTACGTTTGCGAAATTTTGACAACAATGAATAAAGCCATCCTGTCGGAGAGAGATAAACACCGTACTCGTATTTCGAATTTTTCTCAAATGCCAATCCAATATATTTATAAAGCCGTTTTTCGATATCCAGGATATCAAGTATTCCTGATTTTATCTTTTGAGTCAAAAATTCTGACAAATTGACACGCCGACCAGAGAGAACCGTCCTGCTTTTAGCCAAAGCAACATGTGCTTCAACAAAAGTCGTATAAGGAACACAATCTCCATCGATAAAAATCAAATATTCCCCCGAACTGGCAACGATTCCGTTGTTTTGGGAACGGGCTTTTTGTACACCGATATCCTCTTGAGTCGTATGTTTAACATCCAAATCTTTAATATTCTCAATATACTCTTTCATTTGAGGATTTTCACCATCTTCGGCGATAATTACTTCAAAATTTTTATAGGTTTGACGTTTCAAAGCGGTAATAATTAATGAAAGCGATTGAATATCTTTATATACGGCAATGATGACACTAACTCTCATAGATTCTCCAAAACTTTTTGTAATTCTAAAAACTGCTTTTGACTTTCGAATTGCTTCAATGCTTTTGTCTTTCCAGCATTGGCAAATTTTTGTCTTGTATCGCTGTTTTGACACAGTAACCTCAATTTTTCTCTTAAATCTGCCACATCAAAAGTTTTAAAAAGTAGCCCATTTTCATTATCATCAATGATGTCCAACGGCCCGCCACTGTCACTGGCAACAACACACACACCGCACATCATCGCCTCGATCAGCACCAGTCCAAATGTCTCATTTTCAGTTGCCAAAACCATCACGTCACACAGCTGCATCAATGTTTGCACTTCACGGGTAAATCCGGTGAAAACTGCGATATCGACATAATCGTTTTGGAGCTTTAGAAGATATGCTTCATCCATAGCAGCTCCTATAACTAAAGCTTTTGCATCAATCCCATTATTAACTAACTCTTTTACCGCTTGCAGTAGGATATGCTGCCCTTTTGGTTCTTCGATCCGCCCGACGATTCCGACCGTAAACGCCTTTGCGAGTCCCATCTGTTGACGACGTTCATTTCGCTCATCTGATGAGATTACCGCTGGTTGTTCCGCACCGATGTAGAGCACATCAGTTACTGGACGGATATCGTTAGGAATAAATTTCTCAATTTGCAATTTTACCTGATGGGTGACGGCCAAGATCATGTCGAGATTTTTATACAAAAAGCGGTGGTAAAAATCATCTTTGAAACGGGTCATCGTCATGTGCCGTGATTGTACTACTCGAGGTTTACGTTTAGAAATTAGTTTAGCCATAATAGCCAAGGGAAGATCTTTTGTCCAATGCAGATGAAGGACATCAATTGCTTCATCATCGATAATTTTCGCAAGGTGGCGGGCACTCAACCATGACAAAAATACACTTCGACGTTTTAGTGTGAAATAAGTATAAGTATTATCTTCGTAATAACTTTTCAACTTTCCTTTTTCATTAATAACACTAATACACTGCTCACCCAAATAACGCGAAGCGCGCATCATATACAGCTCCAATCCGCCGAGATCAGGAGAAAGGCACAGTTCACAAATTTTATTTGTCACGTTTGCTCTTTTGTTCGAGATTCAATTCATACAATTTGATGTATTTGTAAAAATTGGTCGCCATATGTGAAAAGGCGATAATGAGTCCTGCATACCCATCTAAAAATCCTCTTTTTAACACATAGGTTCGGAAAAACGAATACAAACCATTGAAAAATGCTTTGGCAGGCGAGGAAGATCTTTTACCGACATTGTCATTTGCAAAAAGAGTCGAGTAACGATCCAGTTTGATGATAAATTCAGAAATACTCGTGTAGCTGTAATGCTTCATATTTCCCTCTAACAATGCAATTTTCATCCCCTCATCCATAATACGTTCGTGCACATAGTTGTTATTAAAAGAAGTAATTCCTCTATGATACAGTCGACGAATTTTTTGATTATTCCAGCCACTGTGACGGATCGCTATCTCTTTGTAATACGCCAGAGAATTGATCATATAGACAGTATTCGAGTCAAATGTATCATTTTTTAATATATTCAACAATCCTATATCAATCTCTTCATCACTGTCAATGCTCAATATCCAATCGTACTTTGCAAAACTTGCCGCACGGTTTTTAGTCGTGCCAAATCCATCAAAATTTCCTTCGATCAGATGAACATTTGGATATTCACGTGCTATGTCTAACGTTCCGTCGGTTGAACCGTTATCATGCACGACCACATCCTCAAACTCTCGCAAACTTTCCAAGGTTATACGGATAGTACGTGCTCCGTTTTTAACAATCATTACAGCCGATACATTCATCTTAACTCTTTATCATTTTAAGTACAGTTTTAAACCAAAAACCCAACTGTTTTAGGGGTTTAAACAATTCATCAGGACTTTTAAGCGCATCCCCTTTTATACGATACACTAATCCGCCGATTCCTTCCCATGAGGGATTGAGGGCATTACCAATTCGAAAGATATACTCATAATGTTCACGTGCCAGTGTAACAGCTGCATCATTGTATTTTCCATAGGGCAATACGAACGATTCGACACGGTAGCCCAGTTTCTCTTCAAGGATAACTTTGGAGCCAAAAATCTCACGTTCCAAATCCACGCCCTCATCACTGAGATTGATATGATTCATAGAGTGCGACGCAATAACCACGTGACCGCGTTGAACCATCTCTCGTAGCTCCACATATGTACAAAATGGAGCAAAAGTTTGATAATTTTCATAAATTTCATGATGCTTTAGTGAAAGACGTTTTTCCGGTGCAATATTGGTATCATCGAGGATATAGGCAGAGGGGACAGCAAGCAAAGCTTTTAAGTTATATTTCTTTAGCAAAGGAAATACATAGTGATAAAAATCATAATACGCATCATCAAATGTAAGACAAATCGAAGAGCTTTGAAACTCTTCCCCCGGAAAAACTGTAACATAGCGTTCGCTAATCAGACGTAGATGCGCATCCATCATCGAGTCTGAATTCGAAAGGGGTAAATCATCGCTATTAATATGGTGATACATTACTACTGGAATCATAATTCCCTTTCTAAAACCTTTAGTCTCATTATACAAAATTTACACTATTTTTGAAATTACAGCTATAATACATAATAATATTTACATACAAAGGAATACAGATGTCAGCTACATTACGTAAAAATTTCGTTTTTGATGCCATAGTTGTCTCTCATTTGGAAGAAATTGCTCGTGTTGAAGGACTTTCATTGACAAAAGCAATTAATAATATGATTGAGCAACGATACGAAGAGATAGCAAAGCAAAAGAGGCTTGAGGCTGCAATGAGTATCGTAGGTAGTGCTTCTGGAGTATTTGGGAATCTAACGATTCAAGAAATTAAAGCCCAAATGGATGTTTAAGCGACTATTTTTGGATGCCAACATTTTGGTGGACTTTGTAGACGATATGAGACCATCTCATATTCAGAGCAAAAAAATAATCATTGATGCAATACAGAAAGATGTCCACCTTTTTACTAGCTGTGATATTGTAACAACGGTTTATTATCTTAGTGCTAAAATAGACAAAAAGCAGGCACTCAATGAAATTACAAAAATCAACCGTTTTTGTAAAATTATCGACTTTTCAAACACCGATGTAGAACAAACCTGCGATTTAATGGCTCAAAATAGTGATTTCAAAGATTTAGAAGATACCATCCAATATATCCTCGCTAAAAAAGCTTTATGCGATTGTATTATCTCCAATGATAAAAACTTTTTGAGTCCTGATATTCTTCTCCTTAACAGTGAACAATTTTGTGAAAGGTTGGGATTATGAAAATTTCATTGACCACTCCACTTCAATATACATATCTCGCCAGCTCCTTTGAATCGATTCAAAAAATCTTTGCCGACGATAATCGCTCTATCCACAAAGCACGCAATGAACTGAAAATTATTGAGATAGAGGGAATCAAAACGGTCGTCAAATCGTTCAAAGTACCTCATCTGCTTAACCGTATTGTGTATACTTTTTTTCGAAAAAGCAAAGCGTACAAATCGTACCATAATGCACTTCACTTACGGGAATTAAACATCTCTACCCCCGAACCCATTGCGTTGATCGAATTTTTCGAATCAAATCTTTTAGGGGAGAGTTATTTTATCTCAGAATTTTTCGACTACGATTTCACCATCCGTACCCCGCTTCTTGAACCCTTGGAAGATAGAGAAGCCATTTTTACCGCCTTCGCTGCTTATACCTACACCTTGCACCAAAAAGGAATATGGCATCTCGATTATTCGCCCGGTAATATTCTCATTAAACGAACAGAGAGTGGATATCAATTTAGTATTGTTGACATCAATCGAATGGAGTTTAGAGAAATTGGCCCGCTACAGGGTTGTGAAAACTTTAATAAACTCTGGGCGAGCGATGAAGAACTGGAAATTATGGGGCGGGAATATGCAAGGTTGAGCAGTTTTAATGTGGCAGTCACCATCGCCGAAATGAAGCGTCATAATGATGCCAACAAGCGAGTTAAGAATTTCAAGAAAAAGCTTAAGAAAGTGCTAAAAGGCGATTTTTCAATTCTTTCTTAACGTTCTCAAACATCTCTGCGCGTCCCGCAGGATTTTGAGGAATCATAAAATGGTGTTGTCTCTCTTCTTCTCCAATGCTTTTCCATCGTAACGCGGACGCAAACCGTGAATCTCCAAAAAAAGTAAATGTTTCACATCCTGCTGCACTTGCCAGATGATACGTCCCCGTTGAGGTGCTGACAAACAGTTTAAACCCACTGAGCAACGCTGCGAAATCAACCACACTTCCGCGAGAACGATAGAGGATAACCCTGCTCTCACCCAGTAGCTCTTTGGCTTCTTCATAAAGTTTTTCTTCATCAGGACCAAACGTCATCACGACATCAATCTTTTCATCCTCTTGAGCAATCCATACCAACTCGATGTATTCACGAAGCGTCCAGTTGGCATCCGATGAGCCCCCGAAACCGGGATGGAACGCGATGACGGGTTTAGTAATAGTGTATTCTTCACAAAATGCATTGAAAATATCCTCGTCAAAATGCAGGAGCGGTTTGGGAAAATCAAGATTTATATCTCTAAAAAGAGCTTTTGTAAGTTCGAGGTTGTATTCAAACTCCGCCATTTTTACTTCACTTCGACGTTGCGTGACACGGCGATTGTAAAAAATCTGAGCGATTTTGGTAGCGGGGGCGATTCGGATGGGGATGCGGGCAATTAATTGTGCCAGTCCCACACGGGTATTGGAAAAAAGGGTGATTGAAGCGTCGATACGGGCTTGTTTGATTTTAAATGCCAACGCTAGAATATCCTCACCGCCATCCAGAATCACCTCATCGATAAAATCGCAGGATTCGGCGAGTTTGCGATTGAGCGGTGCGACAAGGACGATGATACGGTTAGAGGTATTATGATGTTTGAGGACATACAGTGTTGGCAGTGCCGTGATAAAATCGCCCAGTTTGTCATTACGCACTACCAATATATTCATTACTTGCCCTAATCATTTATTATCGTTGTATCGTCATTCACCCGAGGGCACTTCGCCCGCGAATGCGGGAATCCAGCTAGACTCCCGCATTCGCGGGAGTGACGAATTTATACATGTCAAAGATTCGATATTCTACCCGATTAGCGGTAAAGAAAACGCTATAATACACAAATGAAAGAACCGTTCGCGTGGGATTATTATTCCGATCAACCTGCCATCATCAAAGATAAAACACTAAAACGTGCTATGCGTCGCAGTGCTCTCCCCTCACTTATCAAAACATTTTGCATTGCATTGCTTACGCTTCCTATCGCCTTAATACTTATGCCGTTCATGCCACGACGTGCTATTTCCGGAGAGCATTTTTTCGGTATGGGAGTCAATCTGGATAAAGAGCCCAACACGACCCCCTATCTCATCGATGAACTTGGGATTCAAAAACTCCTGATTCGTATTCCGCTGTGGGAGATGGATCGACTGGATGAATATGTTGCTTTTATCAAAACATTCAAAGATAAACATATCACTGTCGCTTTATTGCAAGACCGTGAGCACATCATTTCCCCAACTTTGACAAAAGATCATTTCATCCAAATTTTTGAAGCATTCGAAGGCTTTTGTACCACATACGTCATAGGCTCCACAATCAACCGTGCCAAATGGGGATTTTTTAGTGTCAACGAATACCTGACATTTTATACTATCGCCTATAAACTCAAAAAAGAGCGATTTCCCCATCTAAAACTCATCGCCTCCAACGTCATCGATTTTGAGCTTCACTTCACTTCCCATACTCTTTTTAATTTTCAACCTGTTCACTTCGATGCACTGGGAAGTCTCCTCTATGTTGACAGACGCGGTGCTCCTGAAAACACTCAAATGGGCTTTAATCTCTTAGGTAAAATCAATCTCATCTACTCTCTGCTGGCACTAAGTCCAAAAGCGCCCAATGAACTTATCATCACTGAGACCAATTGGCCGATCAAAAATACTGCCCCCTATGCACCTACCAGCGAGCACGAGTGTATCAGCGAAGAGGATTATGCTGCGTTTATGGTGCGCTATTATCTCGAAGCCTTTGCCTCCCAAAAAGTAAGCTGCATCTATTGGCATCAGCTGATCGCTCCCGGATATGGGCTCATCGATAACCGCGAAGGAATCCGTAAACGAAGTGCTTTTGATGCGTATAAAATCATGCTGTCTCACATGAGCGACGCACACTTTTTACAATACCACAAAAAAGCGGATGAGTATCTTCTCGTCTGTTCTACCCCCAGAGGCAATTTACATATTACATGGAATCTCAACTCATTTCCCATTTATACCTATAAGGCTGTATCGTGAAAATTCTCATCATTCTCCCCAACTGGCTGGGTGATGCCATCATGGCAACCCCTGCTATTGAAGCTCTCTGCGTTATATATCCCGATGCACAACTTACCTTGGTAGGCTCGTATGTAAGCATCGAAGCGCTTAAACATCATCCGCAATGTCTCCGTTCTTATGTCGATGAGACGAAAAAAGAGGGCAATCGCTTTCTCAATACCTACCGCTTTGCAAAAGAGCTTGGGGTTCATGATATGGCGATCACGTTTCGCAATCAGCTCCACTCCTCACTTTTGCTTTGCTGTAGCGGTACACCCATCACCGCAGGACGAGCAAGTTGGCATTCTCATCTTCTTTTAACGCATGCCATCAAACCTGCACATCCCAGCCATCTTGTAGAGCAATACCGTGACATTGCCCAAAGTCTAAGTGAAAAACCACTCGAAATCGGACATTTAAAACTTCATATCAAGCCTCACATCTTTGAGCGTCCAACATTGGGAATTAATCCGGGAGCAACATATGGAAGTGCCAAACGATGGTATCCTGAGAAATTTGCCGAAGTAGCCCGTGCCTTTAGTGATTCCTATGAGATTGTTTTATTCGGAGGTCCTAATGAAGTGGAGATGGCAAATGATATTGAAGCACGTTTAGATGGAGTAAATGTTATGAATCTGGCAGGGAAGACATCGGTTCAAGAACTGTGTGCGAGGATTGGGGGACTTGATCTCTTTGTCACCAACGACAGCGGTCCGATGCACGCAGCGGCGGCTTATCAGGTTCCTACGGTTGCGATTTTCGGTCCGACGCGTTATTTGGAAACGTCTCAATGGATGAATGAAAAAAATGTGATTGTCCGACATGATATGGAGTGCGCACCGTGCATGAAGCGAGAATGTCCGCTGGGACATCATGAGTGCATGAAGAGTATCACTGCTCAAGAAGTTATTGAAGCAACTAAAAAAATCTGCCTTGAGCGAGGCAAGCTTTAATAGCCTAAGCGGCTAGCGTAGCCAAAGGAATATATCCCTTTGGCATTCACAATAAATAGTTTAAAAATCTAATCTAAATCCAAAATACCACGCATCATTATACGTGACATTAGCCGTTTTTAAGTCGGTGTCAATTTTCCGATACCCTACTTCGATTCGTCCATTATCAATAGGTTCTGCATCGACATGAATACGTGTTTCCGTATAACTGTCACCATCTTTAAACGTCAATGCCGAAGGGGCATAATACAAAGCTCCTCCAACGTAGAATGGAAACGGGGTATTGAGTGGTAGTCTCAACTCTGCTTCTACACCCAATGGAATTGCAGCATACGTATTTCCATCTACTTTCGTGTATTCACCCTTAACACCTAGCCCAAATTTTAATCCTTGAGCTCCTCGAACATCTCTCATTACCATAAATGATACTTCCATAAGCGGATCTGGCTTGCTAATCGTTTGGCTGTTATTATTATCGCCATTCAAAAAACGAGCACCTAAATAGGTATTTTCCATACTCCCCATTCGTCCCATATCCAAACGGATTTGTCCTTCTACCTCTTTATCGTTCACATTCACTTCAATTTGATGCGCGGCAAATAAACTTGTCCCCATCAAAGTCGTTAAAATAATCTTTTTTAGCATGCTGATCCTTCATTTATTCGTGCAATGGTTGCTGTTGTGCTTTTCCCATCAACAAACTGCACCAGTCTAAGCTCTCTAGCAAATTCCGCTCCAACCACCGATTTTCCCTCATAATCGCCACCTTTGACGAGAATGTCCGGAGCGATACTTTTAATCAATTCATACGGTGTATCATCGCTAAAGAGGACAACATAATCGACCGCTTCCAATGCACCCAAAATATACGCACGATCTTCTTCTGTGTTCACGGGACGCGTTGGTCCTTTTAGCACACGCACCGATGCATCTGTATTGAGTCCAACGATTAACACATCCCCATAACTTTTTGCCTCTTGGAGGTATTTGACATGCCCAACGTGAAGAATATCAAAACATCCATTTGTAAAGACTATTCGTTTATTTTTAGCTTTAAGACGCTGCACAATCTCCACAATCTCATTTGCAGATTTCAAATGGGCACGCGAATCGCTTTGGTGAAGTGTTGCTTCGTATTCTTCGATCTCTTCGAGCGTTACGGTAGCCGAACCAATTTTACCTACGACCACAGCAGCGGCACGATTGGAAAACTTCGCTGACTCATCGATACTCATCCCGCAACTCAGAGCAAAAGAAAGTGACGCGATAACCGTATCCCCAGCACCCGTCACATCAAAAACCTCACGAGCCACCGTAGGAAAACGGCGCATTGAACCATCATCAATAGCAATACCGTCTTCCGAGAGAGTAATCATCGAGCACTCTAAATCACACGTAGCTTTCAACTGCAACAATGCTGCACGCAATGACGATTCATCGTTAATCGTAATCCCAGTTGCTTCCGATGCTTCTTTTTTATTGGGTGTTAGCAAATAGGCGCCACGATATTTGGTGTAATCTTTCCCTTTGGGATCGACAAGGACTTTTTTGCCCAATTTTCGTGCGCTTTGGATAATTCCCTGCGCGAGAGAATCAGTAATGACCCCTTTGCCATAATCCGAGAGAATCACGACATCACACTCATTCATCACCTGTGAAGCATACTCAACCACGGCTTGCATTGAATCATCCGAAATCGATTCTTTAGACTCACGGTCATAACGAAGAATTTGTTGATTAGAAGCCACAATACGACTTTTTTTGGAAGTTTTGCGATCATTTTGAACGATCAGCCCCTCGCACGATACCCCAAGTTTTTCCAACATTGTTCTCAGCTCTTCACCGCTCTCGTCATTCCCGATTACCCCTGCCACGCAGACATTTGAGCCCAAAGCTACAAGATTATTAATAACATTACCTGCACCGCCCAAAACGGTTGTCTCACGAGAGATGTCAACAACCTGCACAGGAGCTTCAGGAGAGATACGCTCACAGCCTCCCCACAAATAATGATCGATCATCAAATCACCGATGACTAAAATACGCGGATGAGACGCTCGAAGATGCATCATCAAAGCTCCTCAGCAAAAAGTCGTTGGATCTCCGGAACGTATGCCGCAATCCCCTCTTCAAATTCAAAACGCGGAGCATATCCTAAAACATCACTCGTACTTTCAATATCCGCTTCGGTATGGAACTGATAGCGTCCGATATAAGGGTTAGGAACGTACTCGCATACCAATGATGTACCCAGTTCACTTTGAAGAATATCCACCATCGATTGAAACGATCGTGCTTTACCGGTACCCACATTAAAGACACCCGACTCTTTTGGAGATGCCGCTAAAATATTCGCTTGAATGATGTCTTCGATGTAAATGAAATCACGTAAAATTTTATCAGAGTCAACAAAGAGTTTTGGATTTTTAAGAGCAAGAAGCTGATGACCAAACTGAACTACCATGGATGCCGTTTTATTTTTGAAAAACTCTCTTGGGCCATAGACATTAAAATAACGCAATCCTACGATACTGATATTAGTATATTTTTGTGCGTATCGGCGCGCGGTATGATCCATCATCAGTTTTGAAAAACCGTACACGTTTTGAGGTGCTTCGCGACCAACACGCTGTGGCGACTGGGCATCCCCATACGTTGCGCCTGATGAAGCGTAAATCATATTTGCCCCGTGAACTACAGCAATATCAAGTAAATCAACAAACGCATTAAGATTGGTTTGGATCATTAAATCCTGTTCCAACGCTGTCGTATCCGAAATCGCCGCTTCGTGATAGATATAATCAAATTTGTACTGAGTGCTTAACTTGGCAAGAAGTCCTTTATCATTAATATCCCCGCTAATCACATCACCGCGAAAGCCGAGTAGATTTTTAAAATGACCGAAACTTTTGAGATTTCCATTCGAAAGAGTCAGATTGGAGCGAAATAAATCCAATACAACTACATGGGATTGGGGATAATTTTCTTGAAAATAAAAAGCAAGGCTAGAGCCAATAAAGCCAGCTCCCCCCGTAATAAGAATGGTTTTATTATTAAAATCAACATCACTGTAGCGCATTCGTAATCCTTGCTAATATAAGTAGCACATTGTAACAAAGCTTGCTTTAAAGGATGAAAAAGTTAGTATGATTTAAGATTGATACGATTATAATGATGACGAAATTTTTATATGGAGAAACAAATGAAAAAAATTGCTCTTGCAATGTTATTCGCTGGCGTATCAATGATGGCAGCAGACGGAAAAGCTCTTACAGCTAAATGTGCTGCTTGTCATGGTGCTAGCTTTGAAAAAGCGGCTCTTGGTAAATCAGCAATCGTAAAAGGTCAATCAGCAGCGGCTATCGAAGCTTCTTTGAAAGCATACAAAGCGGGTACACAAAACAAAGCTGGTATGGGCGCATTGATGAAAGGTCAAGTGGCAACTATGTCTGACGCTGACATCAAAGCAGCTGCTGCTTACGCTGCAGGAATTAAATAATCATTTAATTCTCATTCCTACTCTCCCGAGTGGGAATAAATCTATCCATATCGAATCTTTACTTTCACTTTTTTTAAAAAATTATTCCGGTCTATATACTTTCTTTTTTAACTCTTCCCGTTTTTTCTGTTGATCCGCTAAATCATTGAGCTCTTTTTCATCATCAAAATGTACTTGTGACATCATTTTTTTCTCATCGTCAAACTGACCATTTTTAATTCCCCATAAAAATGCAGCTAATGCAAGAGCTCCTAAAAATAAAGAAGCGCCTAACATCATCGCCACTACCCAACTGTCCATAATTGACTCCTTATTTGTACATCCAACGGCTTCGCATCGAGTTACCCACCACGAGAAGCGAACTAAACGACATCGAAATCGCTGCCATCAACGGTATCACATACCCCATCATTGCCAGAGGAATAGTAATCGAGTTGTAGACCAATGAAATCCCTAGATTTTGCTTAATAAGCCCATACGTACGTCTGCTGATAGCAAACGCTTCTGCCAATGAGGTTAATGAATCATTTAGGAGTACTACATCACTCACTTCGATGGCAATATCGCTTCCACTTCCCATAGAAATACCAATGTCAGCACGTGCAAGTGCGAGTAAATCATTGACACCATCCCCTGCCATGACAACAACATACCCCTCATTGTGAGCGTTCTCAATAAACGCTGCTTTTTGTTCAGGGCTTAAATGGGCATGAACTTCATCAATTCCTACTTCATCAGCAACTCGTTTTGCTGCACGCTCATGGTCACCCGTCAACATAACGACACGTAAAGCAAATTTTTTCAATATATTTATCGATTCAAACGCTTTTTCTTTCGGTAAATCTCGTAATTCATACGTTGCAACCAACACTCCATCAACCGCATAATAAAAAAGACTTTTGTCGCTGACTGACTCAATTTTTATTTTGCTATCATTCATCAGTAGAGCATTACCACCCACGATCATTTTCCCGTCAAGACGTGCCACAATTCCTCGTGCAGGAATCTCTTTGACCTCTTCTAGCGCATTGGGTTCAAACATCCCCTCAATTCGCTCTAAATACTCTGCAACACCTCGACTAATCGGATGTTTGGATGCTTTGGTCAGTGAATAAAGCATCTGTGGTTCAAAAGGTGCGTGTATCGTCGCATACACCACTTCAGGGCGACCTTGTGTAATGGTTCCTGTCTTATCCAGCACCACCATCGAAGCCTTTGCCATCGTCTCGATTTGCGCCGCGGATTTAAACAATATCCCCCGTTTAGCCCCCAAAGCAAGTCCAACCAAAGTAGCAACAGGAGTAGCAAGCGCCAATGCACACGGGCAAGCGATAATAATCACCGAAATCCCCACCATCAAAGAGCGGTCAAAACTGTGTGGCCAAAAGTACCAAAACCAAAATGTCCCGATTGCCAAAAATAAAATAGTCGAAGAAAAATGCTGCGACAAGCGATTCGCTAATTTCTCTATGTTGGGTTTATGGCTTAACGCATTTTCGAGTAAATTGACCAAATTAGAGAGAGTTGAATGGGCAAAATCTTTAGTCGCTTTATAGGTTAGCAGAGCATCAATACTCGTCGTACCGCTAATAATAGTGTCGTTGGGGCGTTTAAAAATAGGCTCCGATTCTCCAGTGAGATTTGATTCATCAAAATTCCCTTCACCGCTCATCACTACACCATCGATTGCACAGCGTTCTCCACTTCGAATACGAATGATGTCTCCTACTTTTACCTCATTAACATTAACTTCGCGAACACTCTCACCATCAACTATCGTTACTTCAGAAGGAATATGTTTACTCATAACATCGAGAGTATCTGCTGCATTTTTACGACTTAATACCTCTAAGAATTTTCCAAATAATACAAAGGTAATAATCATCGCTACCGAATCAAAATAGGCTTCCCCTTTTTCAAATACGGTAATGTAAATGGAGTATAAATACGCCAAACTCGATCCCGTGACCACGAGTAAGTCCATCGTAACCGTACGATTACGCAAACCATAATATGCCCCTCGATAAAAAACCCATCCGCTGTAAAAAAGTACCGGTGTTGCCAAAAACCATTCGGCAATATTGAGAATCGTCTTAATATCTTGCGTGATTCCCGTAAAATATCCTGCATATTGTGCAACCGCAATCCACATCATGTTCATCGCAGCAAACGTCGCCACAGCCATACGCAGATAATATTCTTTGCGCTCTTTGTTCGCACGTACTTCTTGAAACGACGCGTCATAAGGAAATGCATTGTAACCGATGGCGCGAATCATATCGATAATAGCAGAGAGCTGAAGTGCATTTGCATCCCACGTAATACGAGCTTTATTGTTGGTATAGTTGATATTTGCCTCGATAACACCATCCATCTTATGAAGCGCTTTTTCATTGAGCCAAACACACGCAGCACAGTGAATCCCCTCAATAACGAGAGAAACTTGAGACAAACCCTCTGAATCTATGGTGACAAAACGCTCATGAAACGCAGGAGTATCAAAATTAGAACTTGCCTCAAATTGCTCAGTGGGCGGCAATAAAGTGGTATCCCCCATTTTAGAATAAAAACTTTCCAGCCCTTCGTCTTTAAGCAAATGAAAAATACCTCTGCATCCATTACAGCAAAAGCGATATTCTCCATCGTGAATCATCACCGAATCACTAAATTCCAAATGGCAATGGTCGCATTTCACTTTAGACATATTCAAACTTCCCGCACTCTCGATTTTTTCGTACATAATTGTATTGTCCGCAAATCCCCTGCATCACAATATAGACTCCGCTGCACGATCGGCATGCAAACCCTATTGCCATAGCAAGATTAGCTGTCGCTTCGATGGGATTAATAGAAAAAGGGATCATTGCACCCGTAAAAACAACGGTTTTTTGTAAAGCCAATCCTGCAATAAAATCAGCACTTAAATCCATTGTATCCGTACCATGAACCACGATAATAACTTTTTCATCGCTCTTAGCTATCGTATCCGCCAATAATGAGCGATCCGTATCTTTCATTTCCAAAGAGTCTTTATAGAGTATTCCCTGAACATCAATCTCTATCACCAACGATTTGAGTATAGTTTCAACTGCGTCGTTATCACCGGGGACAAAAAGCTCACCACTTATCGGGTTATAACGCTTATTAAAAGTTCCGCCCGTGCTTAGGATAAGCATTTAAACGAGTTCCATAAGTGTCTGTATAATACGATTTGCTTTGGATTGGTTTGCATCCGTCGATAAGAGAATATTCATCCCCACTCCTGCACGTTGTGCCGCTTCAATATCCCGCTCATTATCACCGATCATAACCGAGTGAGGCATATCCAAATCGTATTCTTTCTTTGCCTCTAAAAACATTCCGGGTTCAGGTTTTCGACATTCACATACTCCATCAATACTTTCATGATGCGGGCAATGATAGATATGGGTGATTATGATTCCGAGAGTCTTAAAATGTTCTACCATCCATTGACTGAGAGTAGCAAAATCTTCTTCGCTGTAATACCCGCGCGATATTCCCGACTGGTTGGTGACGATGATGATGAGATACCCGTTATCTTGAAACGCACGGCATACTTCCACTATCCCCTCAACGAGTTCAAACTCCTCGATTTTGTGAAGATAGTTTTTTTCAACATTGACCACACCGTCGCGATCTAAAAAAAGGGCTTTAGGCATTATTATTTGAACGCCAACAGAGCAAAGCCCCGCTCGGCTACGCTTGCCACTATGGCACTAAAGCTTTCTTCTAGCGAAGCATAGGCACGATAAAATGTATTTATCATGCCACCCCGCCCCCAAATAGCTCTTTTTCGATAATATCACAAAGAATATGTCCGATCAGAATATGAGATTCTTGAATACGGGGAGTTGCATTGGAGGGAATAATGATCGAGAAATCTGCCATTTGTCCCATCTTTCCACCATCACGTCCCACGAGAGCTACCGTGGTAATTCCACGCTCTTTTGCCGACTCGAAAGCGTTAATAATATTTTGAGAATTGCCCGAAGTAGAAATACCGATAAATAAATCTCCTTCCTGCCCCATTCCTTCAAGTTGACGGGAGAATACTTTGTCATAACCATAATCATTCCCAATTGCCGTAAGATTCGACGTATCAGTGGTCAATGCCAATGAAGGAATAGAAGGGCGATCAAATCCATAACGCCCTACCAGTTCTGCCGCAATATGCTGAGCATCTGCTGCTGAACCGCCATTACCCGCCAACATAGTTTTTTTCCCCTTACGATACACTGCCACACATTCCTGAGCCACTGTAACGATCATATCCAAGAGTGCTTCATTTTCTAAAATAGCTTGTTTGGTTGCCGCCGATTCGGCGATTTGTTTAATAATATAATTTTTCATTTTAATTATCCTTCTTTAGTATTTTATTCCCGTAGCGGAACGTACCTTTTCAATAATCGGTTGCGCAATAGCACTTGCTTTTAACGCACCATGTTTTAAAATCTCTCTCACTTCATCTTGATTTGCTTCATAATACGAACGCTTCTCACGATAAGGACGGAAATATTCCCACAGTACTTCAGCCAGATAAAGCTTGAAATGTCCATGCCCCTCACCGCCGCGCGTATAACGATCTTGCAAAGCGACACGCTCATTTTCATCTAAAAAGAGTTTAACAATATTATACACATTACAGTTTTCAAACTCTTTGGGCTCTTCTACTCCGATGACTTCAGTCACAATCTTTTTCACGGTTTTGAGCTGCGATTTCTCTTCGCCAAAAATCGTAATAGTATTGCCATAACTCTTCGACATCTTTTGCCCGTCTGTACCAGGTACAGTAGCCACGTTTTCATCGACTCGAAATTCTGGAAGAGTGAAAATATCACCGTACTGGTTGTTAAATTTGGTCGCAATATCCCGCGCGATCTCAACGTGCTGAATCTGATCTTTACCGACAGGAACGACTTGTGAGCCAAAAAGCAAAATATCCGCTGCCATCAATACTGGATAAGAAAAAAGGCTGTGATTGGAGGCAATGCCGCGAGCTGTTTTATCTTTGTAACTGTGCGCACGTTCGAGTAATCCCATCGGCGTAAATCCTGAAAGTACCCAATAAAGTTCTAAAACCTCTTTAACATCCGACTGTACCCAAAAGGTACTCTTATCAGGGTTCATCCCCAATGCCAAAAAGTCTGTTGCTGCTTGCAAGGTAAGGTGGCTCAAACGCCCGCCGTCACTGAGTGAGGACATCGCATGGTAATTGGCAATAAACGCAAATACCTCATGCTCACCTTGTGATTGAATCATGGGAAGGATGGAGCCAAAATAATTTCCGATATGCAAATCGCCTGATGGCTGAATTCCTGTTAAAACGCGCACTGTAACTCCTTGAATAAGGATAATTTTACCAAATAGTGACTTAAGCTTCCTCTTAAGAAAAAGTATGCTAAATTACCATCATATCAAATGTAAAAGGATTTACCATGAATGTTCAAATTCACTCTAAAGAAATTACTCTCACTCCTCGCTTAAACGATCATATTGCTGCAGCTATCGAAAACTTTCGACGTTATCACCTGGATATTACAACCGTTAATGTTAATATTAAAAAAGAAAAACAAAGCGTTGAAGTTGAATTTGACATCCATATTGCCCATGCACAACCTGTTATTATCACCGACAGCGATGCACAAATAGATGCTGCTATTGATTTAGCCATTGATCGCGCTAACAAAGCATTAGGACGTTTACACGACAAAATGAAAGATCATCACGCCACTTCACTTCGTGATATAGAAGTGCCAGCAGAAGCAGAAGCAGAAGCAGAATAATGGCATATAACTGGGTTCTTTGGTTTCATGTCATCTCTATGGTGTCGTGGTTCGCTGTATTATTTTATCTGCCACGACTTTTTGTCTATCACGTTGAAAACAATCAGAACAATGGATTTTTAGAAGTCATTGAAGTAATGGAGATGAAGATTTATAAATACATCGGCGTTCCCGCTTTTTGGGCAACGTTGTTATCAGGTATCGCATTGATTGCAATGTCTACAGCCCATTATGGAATGAATGTATTTCAAATGGGAGGATGGATGCACGCTAAAATAACGCTTGTGGCTATTTTAATCGCCTATTTTTTCTCACTCGGACACTACCGCCTGAAACTAAAAGAAAATACTGCTTATAAAAGTGGGAAGTTTTTTAGAATGTATAATGAAGTACCGACGCTTTTACTCATCGGCATTGTTGCTTTGGTTATTGTGAAACCGTTTTAACGGTTTCACCTTTTTACCACATCGCTCTTTTCTTATGCACTTGTGGTTTTTTAGACACATTTTTACTTTTTGCTTTAAAGAGTACCGGTGTTCCCTCGAAATCGAACTGCTCTCGCATCTGATTCGTCAAATAACGGCGATAACTAAAGTGCAATCCTTGAGGCTTATTCATAATCAATGCGATACGCGGTGGACGAATATCGTACTGTGTTGCGAAATAGAGACGGATATTCATACCGTTGATACTTGGCAAGATATGTTTGCGCATTGCCGCTTGGATTACTTCATTAAGCTTGCTCGTCGAAATACGCTGTGAATAGTTTTCATTGATTTTAAGCAACATATCGAAAATTCGGTGTACGCGCTGTTTGCTTTGCGCCGAAATCGTAATGATCGGAGCATAGCTCAAGAACTTAAAGCGGTCTCGTACTTCAAGGATGATCTTTTCATAATCTTCTTTAGGCGCCATATCCCATTTGTTGAGAACGATCAAACACGCGAGACGATTTTTGTCGACAAAACCAGCGATTTTTTCATCCAAATCCATAAACGGTTGGGACGCATCAAGAACGAGCAAAGCAATATCCGCATTTTCAAGCATCTCTTCGGTACGCATAAGTGCGTATTTTTCAATACCTAAAATCTTGCCACGTTTACGGATTCCCGCCGTGTCGATAAAGGTGATTTTCTTATCTTTATACTCAACCTCTTCATCGATTGGATCAATCGTTGTCCCGGCAACCGAACTTACTACTGAACGCTCTTCGCCCAACAGTGCGTTAAGAAGTGAACTTTTCCCGACATTAACACGACCGATAATCGCAACTTTCATTTTATCAGCATTGCCAGGTTCATACTCTTTTACAAGCCCCTTGAACGCCTCTTCCATTTCTGCAAGATCACCGCTTATCTCTCCATCATCATCTTCATCGTCCATATCATCGTCATCATCTGACTCTTCGTCATACGATTCAACAAATGAATCAAAACCATCCATTTGATCGTCGTCTTCCTCTTTACCTGCTTCAGGCTCTGGCTGAACGATTGCGGATTCAGGAAGTACGGAGGCAACCCAATTTAACAAAGGTAAAATGGAACGGTTATGCGAAACAGAAATACCAAAAATATTATTGGTACCAAACTCATAATATTCCCAAAGCTTCTCCTGCATTTTGTCATTGTCAATTTTATTGACAACCAATGCAATCGATTTTCCCATCGATTCAAGCTCATAAAAGAGTTTTTTATCGTCCTCTTCCGGTAAACTTTTACCATCCACCATAAAGAGAATAATATCCGCTTTATGTGCTGCTTCAAGCGATTTTTCTTTAATTCGATCGAAAAGTTCACACCCTTCGTCCAACCCACCTGTGTCGAGTATTTCGACTTGTTTATCGACAACTATAGCGACACGTTTTTTGACATCGCGTGTTGTACCAGCTTGCTCGGAGGTAATAGCGTCACGCTGTTTCAGTAAACGGTTGAACAAAGAACTTTTGCCAACGTTTGGTTTACCGATAATGGCTAATTTTTGCATTAATTGCCTTTTTAAATAAGTGTTTCATTATAGCGTAAATGCACTTAGGGTATGATTTTGAAATGACTTACTATGATTTTAACCAATTTAAAACTGATATTCCTCGTCTTGGCTCTCTGTGTGAAACCTTTCAGCCTGATACTATTTTAGCCGTGGCTCGTGGAGGAATGACCCTTGCCCATGCATTGTGCATGCATTTGGATGTGCGAAATCTTCAAAGCATTCGATGTGAAAGTTATGATGAAGATACTCAACGCGAAACCGTAACAACGTTTGGAAAATCAGATTTTTCACAGTCATCAAAAGTACTCATAGTTGATGATATTGTTGATAGCGGACGAACGCTCCAAGCACTTTTACCGTTCTTACAGAGTAATAATCCCCATGTTATTTTTAAAACTGCCTCTCTCTTTACTAAATCAACCGCTCTTGTCCAACCTGACTTTTCCTTATATGAAGCTACGGATTGGATTGATTTTTTTTGGGAAAAAGATTTCATTAAAAGTACACTTCCTCAGTGAACAATACCCAACGGGGCACGCCGAGCCCACTAAGGAAGGCAAGGACATAAGAGTCCTTTGCAATCCCCTGAAGCTACCCACATAAATGCGGGAGATTAAAAAACTTAAAATACAATACGCTATAATCCGCGCAATTACAAAAATTTTCTACATTTTATCCACTAAGGATTGTTATGCCAAAAGAATACATCTTCACTTCTGAATCCGTAACCGAGGGGCACCCCGATAAAATGGCAGATCAAATCAGTGATGCGATTTTAGATTACATCATCGAGCATGATACCAAAGCTCGCGTAGCGTGTGAAACACTTGTCTCCAATGGCTTTTGTGTCATTGCAGGCGAGCTTAAAACAACCGCGTATGCCCCTATGCAAGAAATTGCCCGCCAAGTCGTTCGTGAAATCGGATATACCGATGCAACCTACGGTTTTGATTACCGTTCATGTGCAGTCCTAAACGGGATCGGTGAGCAATCTCCCGATATCAACCAAGGGGTTGACCAAGCAGATGGCGAAATCGGTGCAGGTGACCAAGGATTAATGTTTGGTTACGCATGCCGTGAAACTGAAGTCCTTATGCCATTGCCTATTCACCTGTCACATCGTCTTGCAGAGCGTTTGGCTCAAGTGCGTAAAGAGGGGATCATTCCTTACCTTCGTCCTGATGGAAAAACACAAGTCAGTATTCGATATGTGGATGACAAGCCCGTATCTGTTGAAACCGTAGTTGTCTCTACGCAACACGCTCCCGATATTTCTCAAGAAAAGTTGCATGCTGACGTTATCAAAGAAGTCATTGAGTATGTCATTCCTCATGAGCTGATGAGTCCAAATATCGTTTATCACATCAATCCAACCGGTAAATTTGTTATCGGCGGTCCTCAAGGGGATGCTGGACTTACAGGACGTAAAATCATTGTTGACACCTACGGCGGAGCTTGCCCTCACGGGGGTGGAGCATTTAGCGGAAAAGATCCAACCAAAGTAGACCGTTCGGCTGCATACGCTGCTCGTCATGTTGCAAAAAATCTCGTCGCCTCAGGCGCATGTGATCGCGCTACCATACAAGTGTCGTACGCAATCGGAGTAGTAAAACCCATCTCAATCATGGTTAACACTCACGGCACCGCTGTCGTTGCCGAAGAAAAAATTGAAGCGTGTGTAAAGGAGTTATTTGACCTTACGCCTCGCGGTATTATCGAATCACTTGATTTATTGCGCCCAATCTATCGTAAGACTGCTGCATATGGACATTTTGGACGCGAACTTCCTGAATTTACCTGGGAAAAAACCGATAAAGTAGACGCCATTCGAGCCTACCTAGGACTTTAATATTTTCTCTTTCTCATTCTCCGTTTAATCGGGAATGACAAGAGGTAACACACTCACCAATAAATCCACAAAACTTTTCTTTTTTTAGCTACCTTTAAAATTCTTCTGTTATAGTTACCTATATTTATAATTTAGGAGAATCCATGGCTGTAGTTATTAACGACACCTGTATTAACTGTGGCGCTTGTATCGACGAGTGTCCTGTAGAAGCGATCGTAGACGAAGATGACAACCCAACGGGTGAAGAAATTTACTACGTTTATGGCGACAAATGTGTTGAGTGTGTTGGACATCATGATGTTCCTGCATGTGCAACTGCTTGTCCTACTGAGGGTTGTATTACTTGGGATGAAGTTGGTGAAAGCCCGTCTCACCGTGATGATATCAGCGCTGAAATGCGTTCAGGCAAAGCGAATATCGTAGACTAAATCATTTTTTGAAGGCTAATACCCTTCAAAAATCTTTCTTCACCCCATTTTTTTCTTCTTTAATATTACTCAAATTATTATTTCGCTATAATCCCGCTCTATAATTTACATACAGAACAGGAGCATTGATGGAACAAACATTGTCAATCATCAAGCCTGACGCCGTAGCAAAAGGTGTCATTGGAAAAATTTTGGATCGTTTTGAGACAGATGGTCTTAAAATTGCAGCTACCAAAAAAGTTCAGCTTAGCCGTCAAGACGCCGAAGCATTCTACGCAGTACACGCTGCTCGCCCTTTCTTCAACGACCTTGTTGATTTTATGGTAAGCGGTCCTGTTGTTATTACGGTTCTTGAGGGCGAAAACGCTGTTCTTAGAAATCGTGATTTGATGGGTGCAACGAATCCTAAAGAAGCAGAAGCAGGTACTATCCGTGCTGATTTCGCTGAAAATATTGATGCAAATGCTGTTCACGGTAGTGATTCAGTTGAAAACGCTAAAAACGAAATTGCGTTTTTCTTTTCAGGACGCGAGATCTCCTAAGTGAATTTAATTCCATTTAAACACTTAAACTCTATCCCCTTAGAGTTTGACGTTATCGTGGAAAATGTCTTTTTTAAAGGAACTTTGGTTCATAAAAAAGGTAAAATTGCGGAGTTAAACGGTACAATAACAGGAAGCATCTCAATGCCTTGTGATTTATGCGCTGAAAACATTGAAAGAGTTCTTAATGAAGAGCTCTTTTTTTATCTTTCGGACGGTATTATAAGTGACAATGAAGATGAACTTGATATTGTAGAGATCACTACACCTATGATTGACATGGAAGAGCTTTTAGCTTCAGAAATTGAACTCATTAAGAGTGATTATTTTTGCTGTTCGCTCTGCGAAGGCAAAACAGTAGAACAAGAGTTTTAACACTCTTTAAAGCACAAAGTGCACTGAGCATCTGCTGAAGAAAACTCAGTGTTAACGTAGCTTTTGGGATGTATTCCAAAAGCGTTTAAATCAAACAGAAAGGGATCAATACTATGGCAGTACCTAAAAGAAGAGTGAGTCACACTCGCGCAGCAAAACGCAGAACTCACTATAAAGTTTCACTTGCTCGTCCAGTCAAAGACAAAGATGGCACGTATAAATTGTCTCATTACGCTAACCCCGTTACTGGTGAGTATAAATAATTGATGATCAGAATTGCTATTGATGCAATGGGTGGGGACTTCGGTCCTGAACCAATTGTAAAAGGAACCATAGAAGCTCTTAAAGAGAAAAAGTTCGAAGCAATTTTGGTTGGCAAAAAAGATGAAATTTTGTCTTTGCTACCCAAGGGCTATAAAGACAAGATTTTAATTATCGAAGCAAATGATGTTATCGATATGGGTGATGCAGCTACGGATGCATTAAAGCGCCAAGATAGTTCTATCTACAAAGCAGTAGAACTCGTTCGAAATGGTCAGGCGGATGGTGTTGTGAGTGCAGGACATAGCGGTGCTACAATGACACTTGCTACATTACGTCTTGGACGGCTAAAAAATGTATTACGTCCAGCGTTAGTAACATCCATGCCGACTAAAAGCGGAAAACGAAGTATCTTAATGGATGCGGGTGCAAATGTCGACTGTAAAGCTGAGCACCTTTTCCAATTTGGAATCATGGGCTATTATTACGCTCAGGATATGCTCAAAGTTTCCTCTCCTAGAGTGGGGCTTCTTGCCAATGGTGAAGAAGATTCCAAAGGGAATGAAGTTACTAAAGAAGCTTTCAAGTTACTCGAAGGACAGCAAGGTTTTATCGGGAATGTCGAAGGAAATAACATCTTTGACGGCTCTTGTGATGTTATTGTCTGCGATGGATTTATCGGAAATTTGGTTCTTAAAGCCTCCGAAGGTGTAGCCTCTACGATCAGTTATTTTATCAAAGAATATATCCGTAAATCACCTATCGCTATCACCGGAGCATTGCTCATGCGGAAAGTATTTCATTTGCTTAAAAAAGAAATTGATTACGCTGAAATTGGTGGAGCACCACTCGTTGGAATCAAAGGATGTGCCATCGTAAGTCATGGCAAAAGCAATCCAAAAGCCGTAAAAAATGCCATTTTCCAAGCAATACGCTATGTAGATACAGGTGTAAATATACACATTGAAAATCGTCTTGAAGAACTAAAAAACTAAACTAGCCTGACACAAAGGTGCACTATGTATGCAGCGTTCCGCTCTATTGGAGCTTATGTCCCCACAAAAATTCTTTCCAATGCTGATCTTGAACGTATGGTCGATACGAGTGATGAATGGATATTTAAACGTACAGGAATAAAAGAACGCCATATTGCCGCAGAGAATGAAACTACCAGCGATATGGGTGTAGAAGCGGCCAAAATAGCAATAGAACGTGCTGGTATCGATAAAAATCAAATTGATATGGTCATTTGTGCAACTATTTCACCTGATTATTTTTGCATGCCCTCAACAGCTACAATTATTGCTGATAAACTTGGTCTCCAAAAAGTAATGGCGTACGATATTTCTGCAGCATGTACGGGATTTGTTTATGCACTCAGTGTGGCAAAAGCATTTATCGAATCTGGAATGAAAAAAAATGTTCTTATTATCGGATCTGAAAAACTTAGTGCGATAACGGATTATACTGATCGTGGAACCTGTATTCTTTTTGGAGATGGTGCAGGTGCAGCAATCATCAGTGCAACCTCTGCTCAATCTGAAGCAATCATTGACGTGCATACAGGTTCTGATGGTGCCTATGCTGATCTATTGATGACACCAAATGGAGGAAGCGGTTCAGCACACGATGAGCCTAACCGTGAAGAGGCTGGATGCTTTATGAAGATGAAAGGGAATGAAACGTTCAAAGTTGCGGTTCGTACTCTCACAAGTGATGTTGTAGCAATTCTAGAAGAAAACAATATTGCCTCATCTGCCATCAAGCATTTCATCCCTCATCAAGCCAATTATCGTATTATTAAAGCAGTTGGTGATGCCCTAAATTTAGAAGAGGAACAGGTTGTCCTTACCGTCGAAAAATACGGTAACACCTCTGGCGCATCCATTCCAATGGCAATCAATGACATCTACGAATCAGGCCGCCTTCAAGAAGGTGACTTGATGCTTCTGGACGCTTTTGGTGGTGGTTTGACATGGGGAAGCGCCCTAGTTCCTTTTGCTGGAAAAGGGAAATAAAGACTCTTTTGCTACAATAAAAGACTTATTATAAAGGTCTTTTATGCTCTATTCTAACCCCCTCGTTTATATTGAACTTCACGACAGTGAAATCCCTTGGCTTAAAATCTTTACCCATACCCCTCATAAAGAATTCTCTGAATGTTTACCTCATGAAAAAACAATGATTTGGGAATACTTAGACATTATCGAGAAAGAGATGTTAGAATATTTCAAACCAGATAAAATCAATATAGCTTCATTTGGTAATATGTGTCCGAGAGTTCATTGGCATATAATGGCACGCTTTAATGACGATAGCTATTTTCCAGAGCCGATGTGGGGAGTTAAACAAAGAAAGGGAAGTATTAAAATAGCTCCAATGGAGCCATTTTTAGAAAGCGTACAAAAGAAATTAACTTCTTGGTCTGCTATCTGAACGATTTTGACCGCTAAAGCTGCGTGAACGATCTCCACGCTCACCGCCAGCAGAGCTACGCTCTCCACCGCCGCTAGCATTACGATCATTGTTACCACGGTATCCGCCGCCTGAAGAACTACGCTCTCCGCCGCCGCTTGCGTTACGATCGTTGTTGCCACGGTATCCACCGCCAGTGCTTCCACCACGGTTGTTATTACCACGGTATCCACCACCGCCGCCAGGACGACGATTACCGCCGCCGCTTCCGCCACGACTCTCAAGATTACTCAAAATTTTATCCAAGCGCTCTGCAGCGATACCAATTTGATTTGGTCCTTGAACGGTATTACGCTCCATAAGAACTGAAATAAGTTTATAAGCAATTTGTTCTTGATCGAAATCTTCTTTGAGTGCATCTAAAACTTTATGAGCTTCATCATAAATGTGTTGTTTTTCAATCTCAGCAAGGAGACGATTAACTTGAGTATTTTTGACGTCCATTTTACTTGGAATATATGCATGCTCCATAGTAGTTCCTACTTTTGCACGGATACGCTGAAGTTCTTTGAACTCAAGTGGTGTTACCAAAGTAATCGCTACACCTTTTTTACCCGCACGTCCTGTACGACCAATACGGTGAACATAGCTCTCAGGGTCAAAAGGAATATGATAGTTGAATACGTGAGTAATGCCATCAATGTGCAAACCACGAGCTGCTACGTCTGTTGCAATCAATACATCGAAAGCATCGGATTTAACACCTTTGATAACGCTCTCACGTTGACGCTGCTCCATATCTCCATGCAGTCCTTTAGCAGAATAACCTGCTGCTGACAATACATTTGAAAGACGATCAACTTCTTTTTTCGTACGGCAAAAAACAACCGTTTTTTTAGCATCTTCAGCATCCATCAAACGGATAATCGCATCATCACGTTCAGATTCTTCGATAACATAGTACTGCTGTGCAATATCTGTATTGGTTGTTTCAGATTTTGTGATAGACGCAAAAAATGGATTTACTAAGATACGCTCTGCAAGCTGTTTAATTGGTTGTGGCATCGTTGCAGAAAACAACAATGTTTGACGCTCAGTTGGAAGATAGCTAAAGATTTCATTAATATCATCCAAAAAGCCCATATCAAGCATTTCATCTGCTTCATCCAAAATAACCATTGAAGGAGAAAAGCCTTTTAGCATATCACGGCTGAGCATATCCAATAAACGTCCTGGAGTTGCAATAATTACTTGCGCACCGCGGTCAATCAAATCCAATTGACGATTGTACGAGCTACCACCATAAATTGTAACGGTACGAGCACCAAGATGCTTACCATATTTGAAAATCTCATCACTTACTTGGTTGGCAAGTTCACGCGTTGGTGTGATGATAAGGATTTCGATACCACCTTTTAAATGCATTTTATTAAGTGCTGGAAGTCCAAATGCTGCCGTTTTACCCGTACCAGTATGAGCTTGACCTACTACGTCACGCCCTTCCATAATTACAGGGATTACCATTGACTGGATTGGACTTGGATTCTTGAAACCTGCATATTCGATACTTTGCATAATCTCTTTGCGAAGACCGAAATCAGCAAATGTTGGAAGATCTTGATCGACTACTACGATTTCTGTTTCTACGTTGTTCATATTTCTACCTTTGTGTGTACGCCACGCCAACAAAAAAAGGAATCCGTTTTTCACTAAATCAAGTGAAAATATTTCCTAAAAAGCCCATGTTGCTATGCTGTGTGACGATGACGTTAAATATTGTCCTCTTGGACGACAAATTTTCAGAGAGCAACTCTCTTACCATGGAAGGTACCTTAGTAAAGTTTCAGTCTTATTAAAGCTTTACGAAGGCACCCAAAAATTTCGAGCGAATTATAACTCCACAAAGCATAATTACTCCTGATAAACCTATAGTAATAAAAGCTAAAGTTAATCTTTAGTTTCAAATTGTTTATATTTCATCCTAAAAATTTTAAACCTTGGGTGAGTATACTTGCAAAAATTATATTGGAGAATGTCTATGTTTAATGTACGTATGGAAAAAGAGTGTGGTTGTTTTAAACGAAGCGGGATGCCCTCAATCAAAACTTTTGATAATAAAGATGATGCATTAAGTGAAGCGTCAGAGTGGGCAGAAGAAATGAATGAAACTTTCTGTAAAAAACATAACTTTTCGATTATTGAAGAAGGTAATGATCTTCTTATAAAAGTAGAAATGAATTAAAACTGGCGGGGCATAAGCCTCACAGTTTTAAATTTAGCTTTTTGATCACCATTTTCTTCGACCAAATTGGGTCTTTCAACTCTAATAACTCTCGCACTTCATCATTTACCAATCGATAAGAAACAACAATATTGACACTTTCAGCACCTATAGGCATAGGTAAAGAAAATATTTTTGAGCTGAAAGCAGGAATCGAAATATTGCTGATCGTTTTTACTGCTAGATGAGGAATAGTTGGCTTATCCCGCTTGCTTAGATATTTAGACGTTAGTGACAGAACTTCAGTTTTTAGTATCTTCCCCGCACTTACATACTGTGCTTCGATCAAAATTTCACGCGAACCAAATCCGCTAGGAAGTGCATGAGGCTGAGGATTGCTCAATGTTACTTCTACCGTCTGTTTTGTTTTTTTAGCATTCACGCCCAATGCATCTTGCCACATCGTTTCAGTGTGTGCCCCAACAAATCCATGAGAACGCACCATTCGCGTATGGGCATCGCCATTCGATAATCGTATCGTTGCTGCAACACCTTGCGTTCGAATTCCCATATGACAATCAACACATTGCTTGCCGTTACTCTTAAATTCTGCTTGCATATTGACAAAACGATGTCCGTCTTCAGATTTATCATTAGCATGACAGACAAAACATAATTGATTAGGATTTGTATTCATAAAATCTCGCGCTTCAACTTGATGATACGGTGATTTAGCATCATTGTACGGTCCTGTCATTGTCCCAGACTTCATCCAAATAACACGGTCCATCCCTCGTTTACTTTCCGGAAGATCATCGTGAATTTTATCAATATTATGGCAAACAACACAGTTGATTCCTTCTGAAATACCATCACTTTTAAGAGCTTTTGACGCAGCAGTATTTTTATCAAGCCCAACCGAGGCAAGCGCCTCATCTTCTGCATTAGTAGATGTTACAGAAATACGCGGATTATGACACGTTGCGCACTCGATTTTAATCGTATTTAGAGACTTCCCATTGTCTTTTCGCGCGACATAATCAATCGTTTTTTGAAAATACTCATCACTGTCATAATGGGATTTTGCATGCCATGACTTTTCCCATTGCTTCACAATAGGGCTATGACATGCCTTGCATTTAGTGGAATCTTTAAATTTATCTCCAACTTGAACGACTTGTGCTCCAAAAAGAACACTACTTATAAAAGTAAAAATTAACCATAAACGCATATCCACCCCTTTTTAACGATGTTTATCGAGCCAAACCATTAAACCTTTTTGACCGTGAAGGCGATTTTCTGCCTCCAAAAAAATCACGCTCTGATCCCCTTCTAATACGGCTTCACTTACCTCTACTCCACGATATGCAGGCAAGCAATGTAAAAATATCGCATAAGGGTCAGCCAATGCCATCAGATCTTCATCAACAATGTAGCCTTTAAAATCATGTAAGCGCTTGGCTTTTTCTTCTTCTTGACCCATAGAAATCCACGTATCCGTTGTAACCACAGTAGCCCCGGCTACAGCTATTTTTGGATCATTGGTAAACGAAATTTTTGCACCGCTTTGTTTTGCAAAGTTTAAAGCATCTTCAACAATAAGTGGATCACATGCATAGCCCTCTGGTGTAGCTACACGAAGATCAAAGCCCAGTTTACTTGCAAGCATTAACCATGAATGGGTCATGTTGTTTCCATCCCCAACGTACGCTACAATCGGATTTTCATGTCGACCACACTCTACCATAGTCATATAATCAGCAATAAGCTGTACAGGATGATAACTGTCACTAAGACCATTAATCACAGGAACACTGGAATAAAGAGAGAATTCTTCGAGCATAGAGTGCTCGAATGTACGGATCATCACCATGTCCGTCATCGAAGAAATAACGCGTGCCGTATCTTTAACCGGCTCACCGCGTCCTAAATGAATATCACGATTTGAAAGAAATAAGGCATGACCGCCCAGCTGAAACATACCTGATTCAAAACTGACACGTGTACGTGTTGAGCTTTTTTCAAAAATCATCGCTAATGTTTGTCCTGCCAAATAGGGATGCGGTCTTTTGGCTTTTTGCTCTTTTTTAATCGCTAATGCCAAATCAATGATCTCTAAGATCTCTTCCTTAGTGTAATCACGTAAAGTTAAAAAATGTCTCACGAAAAATCCTCATTCTATTATTAGAACGCCAAAAGAGTTTATCCCTTTTCCTGCGCTTGCCTCTTTGAGACAATTTAAAGTAATATTAATGATAGCATAAAACTATTTCATTAATGTAATAATGCAGCTACTTCTTTAGCATGGTAACTAATAATGATATCAGCACCCGCACGCTTGAATCCAATCATTGTCTCCATCATCACGCGGTTATAATCAATAAGCCCCGCATTTCCGGCAAATTTCAGCATTGCATATTCTCCGCTCACATTGTAAACTGCCAACGGTAAAGAAGACGCTTCACGAATATCTCGAATGATGTCCAAATACGCTAATGCCGGTTTCACCATCAAAATATCTGCACCCTGCGCTTCATCTGCAAGACTTTCTCGAATGGCCTCACGACGGTTAGCAGGATCCATTTGATAGGTTGAGCGATCACCAAAACTCGGAACCGATTCAGCAACATCACGGAATGGCCCATAATAACCACTTGCGAACTTGGTAGAGTACGCCATAATAGGAAGATTTGAATATCCGCCTCCATCGAGAGCGTCACGTAATGTGCCAATGATACCGTCCATCATTCCCGAGGGTGCTATCATATCCACACCTGCTCGTGCATGAACCAACGCTTGCTGCGCTGATATTCCCAAAGTGAGGTCATTATCAACCGTTTCATGCACGTGATCGAGTATCCCACAATGTCCATGATCAGTGTATTCACAAAAACACAAATCCGTCACTACAAACATCTGCGGGAATGATCGTTTGATGGCGCGAACAGCCGTTGCAATGATTCCATGATCACAAAGTGCATCCGAACCGATAGAATCTTTGACTGCTGGGATACCAAAAAGGAGTATTGAATAAATTCCTAAAGTTTGGAGGAGTTCACACTCTTTTAAAATCTCATCTAAACTCATCTGAAATACACCTGGCATAGAGGCAACTTCCGTTTTTATCCCCTCACCCGGTCTCACAAATAAAGGATAAATAAAATCATTGACGCTAACATGCGTTTCACGAACCAACGAACGCAAATGAGAATTAAGACGAGTGCGGCGAAAACGCTCCATAAAAAATACCCTCTTTTGTAAAAAATTAAGTTAAAAGTGTATCAATAAATAGATTAAGAAAAACAAACTATAATTTCCGAATGACATCTGAAATATTTTTTGAAAAATCCGCCATCGCTAACCTTCCAAGTAAATACGGCCACTTTAAAATCCGTGCCTACAAAGAAGGCTGTCAAGAGCATCTTGCTATTTTTACTGAACACTTTAATTCTGTAGAATCCCCATTAGTACGCATTCATTCTCAATGCCTTACGGGGGATACTTTTGGAAGCATCAAATGTGATTGTAACAATCAGCTTCACAAAGCTCTTGAGCTTATAGCCAAAGAAGGCGGATTGATAATCTATCATGCTCAAGAAGGGCGAAATATCGGGCTACTTAATAAGCTAAACGCTTATGCACTTCAAGATCAAGGTCGTAATACCATCGAAGCCAATATAGAGCTTGGTTTCGCTCCTGATCAGCGTACTTATGACGTTGTACGTGAAATTTTTAATGATTTTAAGCTCACAAAAATTCGCCTTCTGACCAATAATCCTGCTAAAGTTCTAGTCGTCGAAGGGCTGGATGTTGAAATAACCGAACGTATCCCTGTAATTATTGATCCTAATCCTTATAATGAAGGCTACTTAAAAACAAAAAAAGAGTGCATGGGGCACATTATTTAACTTTTTTAGGTTAAAATAATATATAATTTTTTCAATAAATGAGGTTTTGTGCACATTACAGTACTATTTTTAAGCCTGTTAACGACACTTTTTGCCTTAAGCGATAATTATAAAATTGTTATTGACACTTATAAAACAAAAAATGAAGCACGACAAGCATTCGAACACAATAAAGCTGATCCAAAAAATGCTCTTGTTCCCTATATCCATGAAGAACAACTGATAATTCATACCCGAAAATCAGGAGAAAACAATATTATTGCGATGGAGCCCTTTTCGAATCAAAAAGAGGCGCAAGCTGTCTTGCAGGATCTCTCGCCCTTTTACCCGCATGCTTTTATAAGTCGAGGCGTTGCCGACGATATTGAATTTCTTTTAATGCAACACCGCAACGATCTAGCTCTAAAAAAGAAAAGTCCTTCTAGTCAAGTTGCTGCAGTAATCACTCTACCTAAAAAAGAACAGGGCGTATCAACTGCATCGTCATTCAATTATGAAAAAATGCTCTTTCTCTCTATTCTCACATTACTGCTTGTCTATTTTTTATGGAATGCACGTCTATTGAAAATTTTACAAAACCGTAATCGACTTCTTTTAAAAGAAAAAATAGAAATCCAAGATGCTATGCAAGCTAAAAATGATTTTATTGCAATGATGAATCATGAAATTCGTGCCCCTATTAATGCGATCATGGGGATTAGTCATCTTGTCTTAGAATCAAGGCTCACCATAAGTCAACGCTCTCAAATTACTAAAATAAAAGACGCTACCTCCATTTTACATACGTTGGTTAATGATATTTTGGATCACTCAAAAATAGAAGCGGGCAAAATAACCATTGAAAAAATTCCTTTTGATCTTAATACGATGTTGGATGATATTTCCAATATCATTAGCCATAAAGCAGACGAAAAGCAACTTGAATTAATTTTTGATATTGATCAAAGTGTCCCCAATAAACTCATCGGTGATCCTCTGAGACTGCTCCAAATATTGGTTAATTTACTCAATAATGCCATCAAATTTACCGATAATGGAAGTGTTATTCTCCGCTTGCGTGCTCAGCAAATTAGCCGGTTAAATCTAAAAATTCATTTTGAAATTATTGACACGGGTATTGGTATCGAAGCAGATTCGTTGAAAAAATTATTTGCTTCATACGTTCAAGCCGATGAGAGTATCTCACGAAAATATGGCGGTACAGGGCTGGGGCTTGCAATATGTAAAAATCTCATCTCTTTAATGGGGGGAAGTATCCAAGTAGAGAGTGTTCCTAATCAAGGAAGCACTTTCTCTTTTGACATCAAACTCTATTCCGATTTTGAGTACGAAAAACGTCGATATCGCCTTCCTACAGAAAATTTGATGTCTAAAAATGGATTAATTTTAGATACGAATTTAACCAGCGCTGAAGTGCTAACAAGGGGGTTGGAATATTTTCATTATGAAATGAAAACTACGACGAACTCTACCGATGCTCTCGATGTTTTAAAAAATCAATTTATCGATATTGTCTTTATCGACACGAAAGTAGTACTGTCTGGGGAATTTAAAAAAGAACTTCAAAATCGAATTAAAGATGATGATTTAAAGCTCATATGGATGGGTGAAGATATTAAAAAAAGAGGCGGAATAAGCCTCTCAAAACCATACAATCAACTAAGTATTTTCAATACCGTCTTATCTGCTTATGGCCATTTAGATCAAGAACAAAAAGGGCTAAGCAACAGTAAAAAACTCAAAGATAATTTAAAAAAGTTTGCAGGTGAAACACTCCTTTTAGCCGAAGATAATGAGATTAACCGTTCCATTATTAAAGGATTGCTCTCAGGTACAAATATCATCATAATAACCGCTGAAAATGGGAAAGAAGCCGTTGAAATCGTTGAACTCAATTCAGACATCAATGTTATTTTAATGGATATTCAAATGCCGATTATGGATGGCTTTGAGGCGGCAAAATTAATACGTCAAGATCACGAAAAAGATTTTATTCCTATTATAGCCGTCACTGGAAATACGTTTGAAAGTGATATTCATAATATCAGCAGTTCAGGAATGAATGGGCATGTGAGCAAACCAATTGATGTCAACACCTTTTATACTACCTTGTATTATGCTTTTGAAAAATCGAGAAATCAATCGAAACAGATACTCTCTGCACAATATATAGCCTAAGTACTTTTTTGGTATTATTGGTGTTGAATTAAATTAAGAGGAAACTCCTTTGGCATTACTGAAAACATTGCTCCAAGATCAAAATATTAATGTTCCAGATGATTTTTTTGAAAAAATTGAAGTGTATAAAACATTATTAATGCAATGGAATAAAATTCATAACCTAACTGGGGCAAAAAATATTGCTCAAATTGATGAATTTATCGTTGATGCAATAGCTCCTATTACTTTTTTACCTCCCATTAAAAAAGCAATGGATATAGGTACAGGGGCAGGATTCCCAGGTATGATTTTGGCCTTTGCACTACCGCAAACCCATTTTACGCTTGTCGAGCCCCTCGCAAAACGAGCCAGTTTTTTACAGTTTGTAAAAGCGGATTTAGGACTTACCAATGTAGACGTTAAAGCAGTACGCGTAGAACAGCTTCCCCCTGCATCCTATGACTTTATCACCTCTCGCGCGGTGACGGATACTAAAATGCTTCTCAAACTTTCAGAACCTTTTCGTTCAGATGGAACCCTTTTGCTCTTTTACAAAGGGGAAAAAGTGTATGATGAAGTAGACGAATCGTTTGACTATCAAATTATCGAAAAACAAAATCGTCATTATCTTCTTATTAAGTCATAAATTATGTTTAAATTCTTACTCTTTATTGGTTTTATTACTACCGTCTATTATGTTTTTTTTGCAAAGAAAAAAAGTATCACTTCCAGTAAAAATAATGATTCCATGGAAGAGGCAATGATTCCATGTGCAATGTGTGGAACATACGTTCAAGCAAAAGAAGCAATAATAAGCAATGGCAAATATTATTGCTCAAGCGAATGTCTGAAAAAGAAAGAAGGATAATTATGATACTCTTTGGTCACCCACTTATTCCTTCGGAGCGCTTTTATCACATCAGTTCTATCGAAGCGATTAGCAACACTCCCTCAAATTCGGTAATAGCGCTATTTTTTGAAGAGCAAAATCTTGATATCATTTCACATTTACATCTTAATAATATCCGATTTGCTCTATACGTTAACACTAATATTGAAGCAGTTTTGGCTGAAAATCTTTGCGCTACCTATCTCATCGTCAATACTAAAAATGGTTCTGAAATCCAAAAGGTTGCAGAACATTATCTCTTTGATGCTAAAGTCTTGGGATATTGTGAGGAAGAGGAAAATCTTGAGAAACTCATTGATATGAGACTTGATGGAGCTATTTTTGCAGAGGCGATCATTAAAATCACCTCTTAATCCACCCACTCCCGTTTCAAATCTTTATCCAGACATGCCAATATTTCATATCCAATCGTTCCGACCGCTTTAGCATACTCGTTTGCATTATCAAAAATTAATAGCTCATGCTCATCACTGGCAAATGTTGCACAGTCCATAGAAATACGCCCCAGTAAAGCAACTCCATTGGGAGTCACATAGTGATTGGATGCAAGCCTGTCAAGACCATTGGCATATCCTAAATCATATGTTGACACTACCTCATCATATGATGCTTCATACAGACCGTTATAACCTACTCTCTCGCCTGCTCGTAACGTCCGTGTAGAAATTTTATCCCCCCACAGCGATAAAACACTCTGTAATTGAGGATTCGGTAAAGAAATATCCATTTGTAAGCATCCATACAAAGCAATCCCTACACGGACCATATCATCAGAACATTCGCTTGAACGAAATATTCCAGCCGAATTGGAAAGGTGAAAACGAAGATTCCATTGGTATTTTTGTCCAAATTTTAATGCATCTTTTTTGAGAGTATCAAACGCATATCGCTGCCAAAACCACTCTGAGCTGAGAGTATCGGCACTTTTCAAATGACTCATAACTCCGACACACTCTAACCCCTGAGCTGCAATAGCATCAAATGCTTTCTTGAGTTCGTCAATCCTAACACCGTTACGGTGCATTCCTGTATCCATTTTAAGCTCTACTTTTGTCCCTTTTAGAAACTTTTTTAGATAGCACAGGGAATTAACAACATAATGAAATTTTGGATTAACAACCGTAGGGAAATCCGAAAGAATTAAAATATCCTCAAAAAACTCGCTGATCTCTAATGCCTCACGCTCCAATCTCACAACTGCATGTGTAATCCCGTAGTCACGTGCTGCCTGAGCAATTAACACAGCTCCATGACCATATGCGTTGTCTTTTAAAACCACTGCAATTTTATCTTTTCCACCGACTTGATGTGTAATAATGTCAAGATTATTTTTAAGTGCCTCGCGGCTTAGTTTTATCGTTCCCATGACTGCCTCAATAAATTCTGCCTGTCTCAAGGCTAGCTTTAGTAGCCCAAGTGGCTAACGTAGCCAAAGGTATGAATTCCTTTGGCATCTAATTATATTACAAGGTAAATTAATGCGCTATTTCCCCGCCGAATTTGAACTCCAAAGTTTTGTTCAACTCATTTTTCCTCATCCCCAAAGTGACTGGGTAGATTATCTTGAAGAAGCACGTCAATGCTTTGTTGCTATTGCCTCGTCCATTGCTAAATATCAACCGTGTCTTATCATCTGTGATGATATTGATATTGTCAAACGTTATTTTTCCTCTCACGATAATCTCGTTTTTGTTCACTACCAAAGTGACGACACATGGGCACGCGATTGCAGTGCTCTGAGTGTCATTGACGAAAATGAAGATGAAGCCTTATTACTGGATTTCACCTTCACCGGCTGGGGCGGAAAGTTTGACGCAACGCGTGATAATGCGATGAGTGAAAGTATCAAAAGTATCTATGGCGCGCGTATGGAAAAAATCAACCTTATTTTAGAAGGGGGAGGTGTCGAATCTAACGGTGTCGGAAGTTTGCTTACAACGTCCGAATGTCTTCTGAATCCAAATCGTAATTCTCATCTCACTAAAACAAAAACCGAAGCAATTTTGAAAAAAGAGTTTGGTATCGAGCAGATTTTGTGGCTAAACCACGGTTATTTAGCAGGAGATGACACTGATAGCCACATCGATACTCTTGCCCGCTTTATCGATACTGACACCATCATGTACGTGAAATGTGAAGACAAAGAAGATGAGCATTACAGCGAATTAAAAAAAATGGAAGAAGAACTCCAAGCCTTACGTGATTTGGACGGTGAGCCCTTCCATCTCATTGCATTACCGATGACACAACCTCATTTTTATGAAGGAGAGCGGCTTCCTGCTACCTATGCTAATTTTTTGATTATCAACGATGCCGTACTTTTACCCATCTACAATGATCCTCATGATGCTGAAGCAATTACTATTTGTAAACGTGCATTTCACGGTCGTGATATCATCCCTATCGATTGTTCTGTCCTCATTCGTCAGCATGGATCACTCCACTGTGTTACGATGCAATTCCCCGAAGAAGTGGGATTGCGGGTTCCGTCTTAACACTAATGTAACACTTTTTTCCTATGATAAGATATCAATTAATCTTTAAGGAAAAAGAATGAAAAAAATCTCTCTACTCTCATTGGCGGCAATTGCTGCGCTCGCCTCTGAACCCGTTACAATTCAAAAAATTACCGTCGAAGCTGCTGCGCCCAAAACGGATATTACTGCGAATGAACTTACAACGTCTAAATCAAAAACTATGACGGGCGATACTGCTAGTATTCTTGCTGATATTCCAGGTGTTAGCATTTACCAAACTGGAGGCAGTGCTTCTTTACCTGTCATCCACGGTATGGCGGATGATCGTGTCAAAATCGATATTGACGGTATGACCATTACTTCAGCCTGTCCAAATCACATGAATCCTGCTCTTTCTTACATCGATACATCTAAAATCGAATCGATTGACGTGATGGCTGGAATTACTCCTGTCAGCGCAGGAGGAGATAGTATCGGTGGAACCATAGTCATTAAATCTAAAGACCCTCTCTTCGCTAAAAATTCAGGTGAAGTTGTTATAAGTGGTGATGTATCTGGATTTTATCGAAGCAACAGCCAAACACGGGGAGCTTCTGTAAACACATCGGTAGCAAATGATAAAATTAGTGTCAACTACTCTGGATTTGCAGAAAAATCAGAAAACTATAAAAATGGTGATGGAAAAATTGTCAAAGACACCCTCTATCAGCAACAAAATCAATCGGCAACCATCGCGTATAAAGTAAGCACTGATGACACTGTTGCTCTTAAAGTAACCAAAACCAATGCAGACTTTATCGGCTTCCCAAATCAATACATGGATATGCTCGGTAATGAGTCAACTTCTGGAAATCTAAGCTACAAAGGTAAAGTCGGTAAATTGCTGATTGATGCAAATCTTTATCGTCAAGATACCGATCACTATATGAACAAAATTGTTAGTGAACGAGCCACACTAATAAATCCGAATCCCAATATGCCTATGTATACTGAAGCACAAGAAACAGGTTTTAATATCAAAGCAATAGTGCCATTAAGTTCTACACAAACCTTAAAATTTGGTACCGATTATGACCGATATCGTCTGAATGATTATTGGCCTTCACCTACAGGTACACTTGGAGGAATGGGACCAAATACTTTTTTGAATATCAACAATGGGGAACGTGATCGTATCGGTATATATGCTGAAGAGATTTCTCAATGGAGCGAAAAACTTTCATCTGTTTTAGGTATACGCTATGATAGAGTAATGATGAATACAGGTGGTGTTGTAGGTTATAACGATGGAATTGGTACCACAATGGACAACGACCCGATTGATGCAGCAGGGTTTAATGCCTTAGATCACAAAAAAATTGATAATAATTTCGACTTGACTGCAACCACAAAATATGAATACACTAATACTACAGATATGGAACTTGGATTTGCTCGTAAAACGCGTTCACCTAACATTTATGAGCGCTACGCATGGGCGGGGGGATATGGTTCTAATTTGACTGCAATGGCTAGCAGCCCAATCCGCATGGATATGGCCATGATCAACTGGTTTGGTGATGCTAACGGTTATGTTGGTAATCTTGAACTAAAACCTGAAGTTGCAAATACGATCAGTGCGACATTATCATTACATGATAATTTAGGAAAAGAACGGGGGTTAAAACTAACACCATACTATACAAAAGTACACGATTATATTGATGTAACCAATCTTGGAAGTGCAACAACAGGAATGTTCACCAATATTCAACTCTTGAAATTTGTAAATACCGATGCACATCTCTTTGGTGCCGATCTTTCAGGTTTCACAACACTATGGAATAATAGCGATAACGGGAAAGGCATCATCAAAGGAAGCCTTAGTTACACACGAGGTTTCCGCGACAACGGTGGATCGCTCTATCACATGATGCCACTTCATGCAAAAGTATCGCTTGATCGCGTTTCTGGTGCATGGAACAATGGAATCGATATTGAGACCGTAGGCGCTAAAGAATCAGTTGATACCATTCGAAAAGAGCCTATGACTCCTGGATATGCATTGGTCGATCTACGTACAGGCTACGCATGGACAAAACAATTAAATATGGATCTCTCAGTTACTAATCTCTTTAATCACGCATATGAACTGCCTCTTGGAGGAGTTGATGTAGTCAACAATCTAGCTAGTAGTTACACCCCATTGCAAGGCATGGGGCGCTCATTCAATATTGGTATGAATTATAAATTCTAATCTCTCTTCCCCTACCGGGGAATCCTAACGTTTCGTCAAAATTTCAGGATTCTCTCTCCCGAGTTTATCGGGAGTTCCTCTCCTAAAACGCTTTCACTTTAAACGACTCTTTATCCACATAATACGTATCTTGGAAATCATATCCTCGACTCTTGATTGGTTTGGTTCGGAGTTTTTCATTAAAAATGCGATCCAGTTTGCTGCGAATCGCGACAAAGACTCGCTGTTCTTTACCGCTAAACCCTTCGGTTTTTTTCTTCATAACACCCATAGGATTAATCGGTGTACTCCCATCATACATTCCAAAATGCAAATGAGGACCCGATGAAAGTCCCGTTGAACCTACGAAGCCGATAAGTTCACCTTGTTTGACATTTGATCCAATATGAATCCCAGGTTTAAATCCTCTTTGATGAGCGTACAGGCTCGTAAGTCCATTGGAATGACGAATTTTGATAGTCTTTCCATATCCGTTTGAATAGCCTGCAAAACTGACCTTTCCATCACCTGTAGACAAAATTTGAGTTCCAGGACGAGCTCCAAAATCAACTCCAACATGGGCACGATAGCGATGTAAAACGGGGTGATAACGACTCTTTGTAAAGCCTGATGTTATTCGTGCATTGCGAATCGGAAGTTTGAAAATAAACTTTTCGATTTGAGCTCCTTTTATATCGTAAAAACGTCCATCACTGTGACGATAAAGAGCATAACGCGTCCCCCCAATTTCAATCATTGCACCCGAAACTTCAGGCATTGAAAAAAGTTTTCCTTGACGATATTTTTGTTCATACACAATGACCAAAGGATCTCCCGCTTTCAGATCCTTTTTAAAATTTACTCGTCCTTTAAACATTTTTACAAAGATAGAAGCAAGATTCTTAGATCCAGTGGCTTTTAGAATATCATCATAAGGAACACTCTTAATCTGTGTATAAAGAACCTCTTTGTAGGTTTCACTAATAATGGGAATAACACGCATAGAATAACGATTTTTGGGAGTTAAATAAATTTGAAGCTGAAGCTCATCATTGACAGGAATAAGAATTTGTTTAATGGTTTTTTTGGAACTTATCAACATCTGACAATTAGCAGTATAGGGAATATCTTCGGTAAGTTTTTGATCTTCTTTATCCATATTATAATAAAGAGAAAGAGGGAGTTTTTTGTGTTCTAAGAAGTTGAGGAAACTCTCACCATTGTTCCATTTAAATGGCTTCACTTGTGCAGCAAAAATAAAAATGGGCAACAATAAAAATAGAAATATTCGACCCATCAACATCCTTGAAATCTTTTTTTTGCAAAAAGAGTCTTAAATGATAGCAAAAAAACTGTTTACAAAGTCTCTATTGGCTATAATCTATCATATTTACCCCAACAAAGGTTACCCTAATGCGCATTTTATTTTTTTTACTTATCACGTTAAAAATGCTTCAGGCATCTTCAATCTCAACGCCATTATTAGAAGTCCAAGAACAACGAGGTTCCATTGAAGCGCCCGAATTGAAGGTGGGGATGAGTGGTTTTGTCGTTCGACATTTTGATGCTACACACAGTTCAATCATTGCAAATGCTCGTGTTACACAGATTAATCCTTCATCCAATCGTGCACTCCTAGAATTCTCAGCGTACGACGGATTGCGTCAAAATTCTCTTCCCAGCGGTACATGGACGCCAAAAGCTCAGGACGAAGTTGTTATAGCCTATGACTATACACGGGCCTTGATGATTGCACCCAATGATGATACCTATGCGGCAGTCACAGCCAGTATCCCTAACGTCGAATGGATTCATCCTGATCTCTACGCCACTTACCTCTCGCATGAAGGGCATCCAACTCCTTTAGTAGAAGATTTCCGCCGTTTTTGTACCTCAGCATCGATTGGATTACTCTTTATTCAAAGTGCCGATACCCTCTTTACTCTTGACTGCAAAAATTTCACGCTGCTTCAAAGTACAGCATCGAATGCTATTGGAAAAAATTCTCTCACCCCTTTTTATTCTCGAGTTCCTACCATTCGTGCTGCATGGTGGGGAAATGGGAGCTCTCGTCTTGAGTCGTATGAGCCTTATTATCTTCAGCAAATTGCTTTAAGTAACCCAAAAAATAAAGAATTATATGAACTCTACAAAGGTAAATTTGGCGAGAAAAGTGCACTATTACGCAATTTTGATATTAAGGAGTAATCATGTTACCCACTAATGCGCTTAACTTTTTTACCGAACTACTCGGATCAGAAAATGTTTACAGTGATAAAGCTCACTTAATCGCCTATTCGTATGACGCTACACGCGAGAAATTCGAACCCGATGCCGTCCTTTTCCCTCGTCATGAACAGGACGTGAGCGATATATTGAAACATTGTAATGAACATCGTATCGTTATCGTACCTCGCGGAGCAGGAAGCGGATTTACGGGTGGTGCACTCCCCTCTTCCGGCGGGATTGTTTTGGCGTTTGAAAAACACATGAATAAAATATTAGAAATCGATATGCAAAACATGGTTGCCATCGTTCAGCCGGGTGTTATCAATATGGAACTGCAACGCGCTGTTGAAGCAGTCGGTCTTTTTTATCCGCCTGATCCAGCAAGCCAAGAATACTCAACTATTGGCGGCAACGTTAATGAGAATGCAGGTGGAATGCGCGCTGCCAAATATGGTATTACTAAAGACTATGTCATGGCCATCCGTGCCGTACTGCCTAATGGTGATATTATCAAAGCCGGCAAACGCACGATCAAAGATGTCGCTGGATATAACATCGCAGGGATTTTGATTGCTTCGGAGGGGACACTTGCTGTCACTACCGAAGTCACACTAAAACTCCTCTCTAAACCAAAAATGACTAAAACTGCTATGGGAATTTTTCCGGCAGTAAACGTTGCTATGGAAGCCGTTTATAAAACTATGGCAAGCGGAGTTACCCCTGTGGCTATGGAGTTTTTGGACAATCTCACCATCCGCGCAGTAGAACAAGTGTATCACAAAGGATTACCCATCGAAGCAGGTGCTATTCTCGTCACCGATGTAGACGGTAACCTTGAAGAAGATCTTGATTTTCAACTCGCTATCATCGAAAAAGTATTCCGTGAAAATGGATGCAGCGAATTTAAAATTGCCCAGAACAAACAAGAAGCAAGCGATTTATGGTTTGCGCGACGTAATGCCAGTCAATCACTCTCTATTTATGGTTCTAAAAAAATCAATGAAGATGTAACTGTTCCTCGCTCTGCATTACCTGAACTGTTGGAAAAATTCAATGCTATCGCTCTTAAATACAATATCAATATCCCTTGTTTCGGTCATACCGGAGATGGAAACGTCCACACCAACGTTATGGTTGATGGCAAAGATCCTGAACAAGTAAAAATCGGTTATGAAGCAATCCGAGAAGTCTTCCAAGCCACAATCGACTTAGGGGGAACTCTTAGTGGTGAGCATGGAATCGGTCTTGCTAAAGCTCCTTATATGTCTATGGCATTTACTCCTGAAGAAATGGCACTTTTTCAATCGATTAAAAATGCTTTTGATCCTAACAATATTTTAAACCCTGCTAAAATGGGACTGCACTAAAAATGAGATTCAAAGCGATATTCAAACATCTAAAGACATTTTTCTTCTTGATGTTTGATCGTGATATTACTGTCTATGCCTCCAGTCTTAGTTTTTACACGATTTTTACCCTTGTTCCCTTACTTATCATTTCCCTCAGCCTTATCGCTAATGTACCTGTATTTAGTGCTCAATATGCATCAATACAGGTATTTTTGTTCGATAACATTATGCCAGTTCAGACCGAGGCAATTGCCGGATACTTAGAGTCATTCTTTAAAAACTCTGTGCAGCTTGGAATCATTGGATTTTCAACAATGATTATCTCTTCAATGCTCTTTTTTCAAAATTTTGAGCACATTGTCGAAAAAATATTTCACTCTCCCCAACGTAGCATTTGGGAAGCAATCACGACCTATTGGACCCTCATTACCCTCACTCCTATCGTTTTGATTGCTTCCATGAGTCTTAAAGCCTATTTGGAGGCAAACATCACAGGCGTTGCTCTAAACACTCTCTCCATTTTTCCTTTTTTATTACTGTGGGGGATTTTCTTTCTTATCTATAAAATTGCTGTTAATGCAGACATCTCACCAAAAGCTGCTGCAATCAGCTCTTTTATCGTTGCATTAGTTTGGGGATTAGCAAAAAACAGCTTTGTCCAATACGTTTTTTATAACAAAACCTATGCCACAATGTATGGCTCACTTTCTGCTCTTATCTTTTTCTTTTTATGGATTTACGTTTCGTGGATTATCGTCATTTACGGGATGAAGCTATGCTATTTGATAAATCGCAGCACCAAGCGTTCCGATACCCAAAAGACCTAACGCCCAAAACGCCGATTTCCAGCGCATCGCCATTAACGCTATAAAAATACTCGTATACCCAATCCACACCGAAATCACTATCCTATGAACATCCCCAGCACCAAATAACGCCATCAAATAGGGATCAAAAAAATCTCCCCACGGCGTAAGATGCAGCGCTAAAACAGCAGGGTAATAAAGATTAAAAAGAAGTGCCAGTGGAATCGAACCCATATGCCACCATCCGAATATCCCAAATAGTGCTAATGAGATGGGCAGCATTACTAAATAACACCAAATATGCAGTGCCAAAAATATTTGCCATGGCTTCCACTCTTCGTAATAGCGGATAAAAATAAAAATAGAAAGAACACCGAAACTCGAAAACCAAAAACCAAGCGAGAAAAAAAGTTTTGGGAAAAAGGCCAGTAATAGTCCTACGGTGATCAATAGAGTCTGAATAGATACAATCTTCAACCCACGATCATACAGCCAATATCCAACCGCAATCATCCCAAAGGATCGTACCATCGGAGGGATAAACTCCAGTGCCCACAAATATGTAAACAGCAATCCAAGTACCATAAAAAAAAGATCACGATTGCCGTGACGATAAGGAAAATAACGATTATGCAACCATCGATACGGCGGTCGAAGTAAAAAATAAGCAATAATACTCAAAATTCCAAAATGATACCCGCTAATAGAAAGTATATGGCTCAATCCCATTGCCCCTACCAAGGTTTGAAATTCTTTACTCATAGGAGTAGCTACAAATAACGCTCCATACAGTTCTTGCATCATTTCATCCGTGTGCATGGAGGCGATATCTTTGTACCATTGCTCTTTGAGACTAAGCTGTGGATACACCTCAATGATAGAAGCACGAGCATTAAATCGACTAAGATAATCCAAAAAAGTGACATTTTTAACTTGAAGTTCAACCAAAATCTCACGCCCGCGTAAATCGCGTAAATAAGGGCTCATAATGCATCGACACAGTGATCCATTATCCAACTGTAATTTCATGGAGGTTTTCGGTTGATCAGAAATTAGACGAACTTCTTGATCGATTACTTCTGCGCTTATCAGAGGATCATCGAAACGTTTTAGTTCTGAGTATTTGTGATATTCATACGTAAGAGAAAGTGAAGCAATAAAGAGAAGAAATAAAACAAAAAGTGAACCGCTTTTAAGATCGAAAAGATCAATGCGTTCTAATTTTGACATTAGATTATCGGCATCGAAACATTTCCTGAGCTCATACTATCATCCATATTCATGTTAGCACTTTTCATATCAATACTCTCATACACAATCTGTGCCGCACCAAATGTCGGTTTATCCACAAAGCGGGTGAACTTTTTCTGAAAGACCAGTTTTATATGCCCCGTCGGACCATTACGCTGTTTCCCGATAATGATTTCCGCTTCTTCTTCTTCTTTTTCAGTGTATTTGGAAATAAATTCTTTCCCGGCAGAAATTGCCTCTTTTTCCCGCTCTTTTTCCTCTTTATAGAGATACACATCATTACGATAGACGAAAAGAATGATGTCCGCATCCTGCTCAATCGAACCCGATTCACGAATATCGCTGAGCATCGGGCGTTTATCCGAGCGTGATTCGAGACTACGGTTGAGCTGAGAGAGGGCGACAATAGGGATTTCAAGCTCACGGGCAAGCATCTTAAGTCCACGGGAGATTTCACTGACTTCAAGGTGACGATCTTTTCCCCCCGTACCGTTCATGATTTGGAGATAGTCGATGACAGCAAGTTCAATCTCAGGATGACGGCTTTTGAGCTTACGCAATTTCGAACGGAGCTGATGGATATTAACCGAACCGTGATCATCTACAAAGAGCTTGGAATGGCGCATCTTGTCCACTGCATCATTGAGCCGTTTGTACTCTTCAGGAGTCATATCACCTACGCGGAGGCGCTGAAGCTGTATTGAGGTCTGTACACTTAAAAGTCTGAGCATTAACTGCTCAGCTGGCATTTCCAGCGAGAAAAATGCCACCCCTTTCCCTTTTTCGAGAAGATTTTGAACCATATTAAGAGCGAAAGACGTTTTCCCCATCGCAGGACGCGCTGCTACAATGACCAAATCCCCTTTGCCAAATCCTGTCGTCATTTTGTTGAGTTCAGCATATCCGGTATCAACACCGACCAAAATCGCATCGCCCCGTTCACGCATCTCTTCGATGTATGCCATCGTATCATCGGTAATTTTCGGAGCGTCTTTAAAATCAATGGATTGGGAATTTTGAGTAATTTCATAGAGCTTTTTTTCGACCAAATCAACAACATCATTGCCGTTTAAATTCTCTTCGAGCGTTACCCGTTTGATTTCTGTGGTTAGGGTGAGAAGATGACGTTTAATTGCCTTATCTTTGATTTCTTGGACATACGCCGTAGTATTAGAAATCGGATTGGCGGTGAGAATTTCCACCAACACCCGCTCATCAAACTTTTGTTTTCCGCTGAGTTCTTTTTTGATAAATTCTTCATCGATAGGAAGATCTCTGTGTGCGAGAGAAAGCATAGCACGATAAATTTCTTGGTGCGCCGCGAGATAAAAGTCTTCGGCATTAAGCACCGCTTCAAACTCATCAAATTGTGCAGGATCAAAAATAATAGAACTTAAAACAGACCGCTCAAAAGCTAAATTGTATAATGATTCTTCCATCAGTCTTCCTGTGCTTCCATTTTTTCAACTTCTTCGATAAAACGATCAACCAGTTTATCTTCATCAAGCCGTGCTACAACTTCACCTTTGACCATAACCAATCCCGAACCTTTACCATACGCAATAGCCACATCTGCATGCTTAGCTTCTCCGATGGCATTTACCACACACCCCATTACCGAAATATCCAACGGTTTTTTAATGTGTTTCGTCCGCTCTTCGATCACTGCAACTGCGCTGACCAAATCCGCTTCGATCCGTCCGCACGTAGGACATGAGATGATATTGACACCTTCACGCGCCACACCACTGTCTTTTAAAATCGCACGTCCTACTTTGATCTCTTCTTCAAGCTCACCCGTAATCGAAACACGCATCGTGTCACCGATACCATCGAGGAGTAATGCCCCAAGCCCGATAGCACTTTTTATCGTCGCATGAAAAATCGTCCCTGCTTCGGTTACACCCAAATGAAACGGATAATTATTTTTCGGACGTAGCAACCGATACGCTTCTACAGTACGCTGAACATCACTGGCTTTGAGTGAGACTTTGATGTCGGTAAAGCCTAAATCTTCGAGAAATTTGATGTTATATTCCGCCGAGGCTACCATACCCTCTGCCGTTTGACCGTAACGCTGCTCGAACTCTTTTTCCAAACTTCCTGCATTGACCCCGATACGGATAGGAATATGACGTTCTTCACACGCTTTTACAATCTCACGAATACGTGATTTTTCACCGATATTTCCAGGATTAAAACGGATACAATCAACGACTTCAGCGGCAATAAGTGCTAGTTTATAATTAAAATGAATGTCCGCTACGAGAGGGAGAGAAATTTGTTCTTTTATCGCTTTCAGTGCACGAGCATCCTCTTCATCTGGAACTGCAACACGAACGATGTCACATCCGGCGAAATGAAGACGGTTAATTTGCTCCACTGTAGCCGTAACATCGGACGTACGTGAATAAGTCATCGACTGTACTGAAATCGGAGCATCACCGCCAATGGCAACATTTCCGACATAAATTTTTTTAGTTGGGTATCGTGTAATCATGAGGTGATTGTAGCTTGTTGGATGTTAATTTTACGTAAACTCTATGGGGTCCATATCGATTTCACATAAGGGTGATTTGATGAACTTAATCGAACGGATAAGCTCTGTACTTTTATCACTGCGAAGCAAGATTTGAAATCGATATTTATCTGCAATTTTTTCAATCGGAGAAGCCCCAAAACCTACGATCTCGATGGTGGGTATAGTTTTCAAAATCTCGACCACTTTTTCCATTTCACTTTTTGCTTTTATTCCATTTTTATGGGTAAACAGCAATCGTGCTAACTTTTTGTGAGGCGGATACCGTCCCTCTCGGATTTTAAGTTCATCTTTTAAAAACGTCTCATAATCATCCAAATATTGAGAAAAAAATGACTCATTAAAACTCTGTACGATGACGGTAGAGTCATTCTTTCTCCCGCTACGTCCTGCGATTTGGACGAGAAGTGATAGTGCCTTCTCCCGTGCACGATAATCCGCTTGTCCCAACAGATTATCAATCCCCATTACAACAGCCAGAGCAATGTCGTGATAATCATGCCCCTTGGAAAGCATCTGTGTCCCTACAAGTAGATCTATCTCACGATTATTAAAGGCTTTGAGCACTTTGGTCAGTTTGTTTTGCGTCGTAATCACATCACGGTCGAATTGCTGTATTTGCAGCTCACCAAGATTTTTTTCAAAATGCTCCACCGCTTCCGCCGTCCCCAACCGAGTCGTACTTAAATGACCGCTTTGACATTTGGGACACACGCGCGGTAATACTTCCGTATAGTTACAATAATGACATTTAAGTGCACGAGCATTACGATGTAAAGACATCCCAACGCTACAAAAAGGACATTCGATCACATATCCGCAACCATCACATACCATCGTTTTAAAATTCGCACGCGTAGGGATAAAAACGATCCCTTGATGCCCTGCCTGAAAATTCGAGGCAATATGTTTATCCAAAAATGGTGTCAATGCTTCGATCGAGGGCTCATACTCAAAGGAACGTTTGGAAGTATAATACCCCCCACGTAAACGATAAAAAGGATATTTTGCATAACTGCCAAGACTTGGAGTTGCACTCCCTAATACAACAGGAATTTTTAGAAGTGAGCCTATATATATCGCCATATCTCGTGCATTGTAACGGGGACGTGAGGAAGATTTATAACTCTCATCATGCTCTTCATCCACGACGATTAAGCCTAAATTTACAATAGGTAAAAATAAAGCCGACCGTGGACCTGCGATGATTTGAGCCGAACCGTCATAAATTTTTTCCAATGTCACTTTTTTTTGTTTTGGGGTCATTTTCGAGTGCCACAGTACGAACGACTCACCAAAATGATGTTTAAATCGCTGTTCCATTTGAGGAGTGAGAGAAATTTCAGGGAGAAGAAGCAAACACCGTTTCCCCTCTTGTAATACTTCATCCATACGTTTCATATAGATTTCACTTTTACCAGCACCTGTGTCACCGAAAAGAAGAGAGACGGGATGAGAACGGATGAAATCAATAGCTTGGGACTGAGTGAGGGAGAGGGTGATATTTACTGCCGTGTATCCTATTGGCTGGATTCCCGCCTTCGCGGGAATGACGGGAGGACTGTCATTCCCGCGAAGG